>NZ_JBEPLM010000011.1:0-251739 GCF_040545255.1 Mesorhizobium shonense | reverse complement strand
GCACGCCGCTGATTGGCTATGGTGCGGGTGGTGGTGCCGTCGGCGACGGTGATGGTGTCCTTGGCGATGTCGAAGCCGAGGCACAGCTGCGGCTGGTGGTGCAAGAAGGCCATGCTGGTGGTATCCTTAAAAGGCTTCGGATTGTTTGCGGGCGTGGCTCAGGCCAGCGGCCATCAACTCTCCAAGCGATGGCGGACAAAGACGGCAGGGACCATGATGACGTCGGGTGTTACCCGGTCCTTAGGACGGTCGCCTGCCGCCGGGACTGCTGGCTGTGATGGGCCTGCAGTCCCGGCCGCCAAACTACCCGATCCTTCTCAAACAATCCTTGGGCGTAGCGACGCGAAGCGGAGCGCAGACCCGAGGATCCATGCCGTTACTTCCAAGCGTCAGTAACGGCGCGGAACTCGGCATGGCGCGGAACAATGAATCTATTCTGCAGCGCAGCACTCTTCGACCGACGTCACGGCATGGGTCTGCGCTGCGTCGCTTCGCTCCTTGCTTCGCCCATTGATGACGATGCCGGAGCCGCCGCACATCTGAGCTGCACTACACCGTCAGGAACTTCCTCACGTCCGCCCTGTCGAGATCTTCGGCCGGACCGGTGTGCACGATCTGGCCGCGGTCCATGATGTTGATCTCGTCGGCGAGATCGCGGCAGAAATCGAGATATTGCTCGACCAGAAGCACGGCGATCCCCGCCTGGTCGCGCAGATAGCGGATGGCGCGGCCGATATCCTTGATGATCGACGGCTGGATGCCTTCCGTCGGCTCGTCAAGCACCAGAAGCTTCGGCCGCATCACCAGCGCCCGCCCGATGGCGAGCTGCTGCTGCTGACCGCCCGACAGGTCGCCGCCGCGCCGCGACAGCATCTGCTTCAGCACCGGAAACAGCTCGAAGACATGCGCCGGAATGGTGCGGTCGCCGCGCCTCAGCGGCGCGAATCCCGATTCCAGATTCTCGCGCACCGTGAGCAGGGGAAAAATCTCCCTGCCCTGCGGCACGAATGCGATGCCCGACCGGGCGCGGTCATACGCCGCGCTCCGGTCGAGCGCCTTCCCCTCGAAGGCAACGCTTCCGCTCGTCAGCCGGTGGTGGCCGACGATCGATCTCATCAAACTGGTCTTGCCGACGCCATTGCGGCCGAGCACGCAGGTGATCTTGCCGGCGCCGGCTTTCAGCGAAACGCCGCGCAGCGCCCGCGCGGCGCCGTAATGGAGCGTGGCATTGGAGACTTCGAGCATGGTCAGCCCCTTCTCCGCCGCTTCAGGAAAGCGAACTCGAAACGGTGGAACGGAACCCGCCAGACCATGTTCATCGCCCCAGATAGACTTCGACGACACGTTCGTCGGCCGAAACGAAATCGAGCGTGCCTTCCGACAGCACCGAGCCTTCGTGCAGACAGGTGACCTTGACACCGAGCTCGCGCACGAAATGCATGTCGTGCTCGACCACGATCACCGAATGGTCGCGCGCAATATCCTTGAGCAGGTGCGCGGTCTCCTCGGTCTCGGCATCGGTCATGCCGGCGACCGGCTCGTCGACAAGCAGCAGCTTCGGGTCTTGCGCCAGCAGCATGCCGATCTCCAGCCACTGTTTCTGGCCGTGGCTTAGGTTGGCGGCAAGCTCCTCGCGCTTGTCGCCGAGACGGATGATGCCGAGAATGTGGTCGATGCGCCGCGCCTCGGCGGCCGAGCGGCGGTGGAACAAAGCAGGGAAAATCGAGCGCGGCCCCTTCAGCGCCAGCATCAGGTTGTCCTCGACGCTGTGGCTTTCGAAGACGGTCGGCTTCTGGAACTTGCGGCCGATGCCCATCATGGCGATCTCGGCCTCGTCATGCCGGGTAAGGTCGACCTGGCCGTCGAAGAACACCTCGCCCTCGTCCGGCCGCGTCTTGCCGGTGACGATGTCCATCATCGTCGTCTTTCCGGCGCCGTTGGGACCGATGATCGCGCGCATCTCGCCCTTGTCGAGCACCAGCGACAAATTGTTGATGGCGCGAAAACCGTCGAAGGAAACCGAGACGCCGTCGAGATAGAGGATGGTGTTCGACTTGCTCATGGTTCCTTCACTCGGCCGGCTGCGGTTCTGGGCCGGAGGCGGACCAGGAGCCCGGGGTCCTCGCCGCCGAGCGGACGATCTTCGGCTTTGGCTTTTCCGGATCGGCGCCGGCTTCCGCCGCGAGCGAGGCCGCGTGCAGCGCCCTGGCCTTGCCGCGCCAGGAATCCCACATGCCGACGATACCTTTGGGTAGCAGCAGCGTTACGGCGACGAACAGCCCGCCCAGCGCGAACAGCCAGAATTCCGGCAGCGCGCCGGTGAACCAGGATTTGCCGGCGTTGACGAGCAGTGCGCCGATGATCGGACCGACGATCGTGCCGCGCCCGCCGACGGCGGTCCAGATCACCACCTCGATCGAGTTGGCCGGCTCGAACTCGCCGGGATTGATGATGCCGACCTGCGGCACGTAGAGCGCGCCGGCAATGCCGGCCATTACAGCCGAGACGGTGAAGGCGAACAGCTTGACGTTCTCCGCCCGCCAGCCGAGGAAGCGGGTACGGCCCTCGGCGTCGCGCACAGCCATCAGGAGCTTGCCGTATTTGGATCGCACGATGGTCGCGGTGACGAAGACGGCCAGCGCAAGCGTCACGGCGCTCGCCGCAAACAGCGCCGCGCGCGTCGCGTCGGCCTGCACGTTGAAACCGAGAATGTCCTTGAAGTCGGTCAGGCCGTTATTGCCGCCAAAACCCATGTCATTGCGGAAGAAGGCAAGCAGCAGCGCATAGGTCATCGCCTGGGTGATGATCGACAGATAGACGCCGGTGACGCGGCTGCGGAAGGCGAACCAGCCGAAGACGAAGGCAAGAAGGCCGGGCACGGCCAGCACCATCGCTGCTGCGAACCAGAAATGGTCGAAGCCGTACCAGAACCAGGGCAGCTCCTTGTAGTTCAGGAACACCATGAAATCGGGCAGGATCGGGTTGCCGTAGACGCCGCGCGAGCCGATCTGGCGCATCAGATACATGCCCATTGCATAGCCACCGAGCGCGAAGAAGGCGCCATGGCCAAGCGAGAGGATGCCGCAATAGCCCCAGACGAGATCGAGCGCCAAGGCGAGCAGCGCATAGCAGAGGTATTTGCCGAGCAGCGCCACCATGTAGGGCGGCACATAGAGCGCGCTCGTCGGCGAGACCGCAAGGTTGAGCAGCGGCACGACGACCGCCGCAGCCAGCAGGACCAGGACGGTGATCGCGATGCGACGGTCAGCGCCGAAGAAGCCTCGTGTGATCATGCTTCCACCGCCCTGCCCTTCAGCGCGAACAGGCCGCGCGGGCGCTTCTGGATGAAGAGGATGATCAGCACCAGCACCACGATCTTGCCGAGCACGGCCCCGGCATAGGGCTCGAGGAACTTGTTGACGATGCCGAGCGAGAAGGCGCCGACCAACGTGCCCCAGAGATTGCCGACGCCGCCGAAGACGACGACCATGAAACTGTCGATGATGTAGCCGCGGCCGAGATTGGGCGAGACGTTGTCGATCTGGCTGAGTGCGACGCCGGCAATACCGGCAATGCCGGAGCCGAGCGCAAAGGTCAGCGCGTCGACCCACGGTGTCTTGATGCCCATGGATGCGGCCATGCGGCGGTTGGCGGTGACGGCGCGCATCTGCAGCCCCCAGGGCGTCCGCTTCATGACGTAGAGCAGCACGCCGAACACCGCGAGCGCGAACACCAGGATCCACAGCCGGTTCCAGGTGATGGCCAGCTGGCCGATGTCGAAGGAACCGGACATCCAGGACGGATTGCCGACCTCCTGGTTGGTCGGTCCGAAGATGGTGCGCACCGCCTGCTGCAGGATCAGCGAGACGCCCCAGGTGGCCAAAAGCGTCTCCAGGGGGCGACCATAGAGGAAGCGGATGATGCCGCGCTCGATAGCCAGCCCGATCAGCGCGGCGACAAGGAAAGCGAGCGGCAGCGCGATCACCAGCGACCAGTCGAACAGGCCGGGAAACGACGTGCGGATGACCTGCTGGACGACGAAAGTGGTGTAGGCGCCGAGCATCACCATCTCGCCATGCGCCATGTTGATGACGCCCATGACGCCGAAGGTGATGGCGAGGCCGATCGCGGCCAGCAGCAGCACCGATCCGAGCGAGACGCCATACCAGATGTTCTGGCCGGCATCCCACAGCGCCAGCGTCGAATTGATACGGCCGATGGCACCGGTCGCCGCATCCTTGACCGCACCTTGAGCGTTGGCCTCGACCGAGGTCAGCAGCGAGAGCGCATCGCGGTCACCGCGCCCGGCAATGATCGAGATCGCGGCCAGCTTGTCGGCCTCCGGTCTGTCGGAAACGAGAACCGACGCCGCGCGCGCCTGTTCGAACAAGGCCTTGACGGCAGGTTCGGCCTCACCGGCGATCGCGGCATCGAGCGGCTCGATGTTTGTCGCGTCGGGGGTCTTGAACATGGTCGCCGCAGCGGCGAGGCGCACGCCCGGGTCCTTGGCGCGCAAAGTCAGCGTGCCCAGCGCATCGCGGATGACGCGGCGCAGGCCATTGTTGACCTTGATCTTGGTGAGGTCGGTCTTGGCGGCGTCGGCGGATTTCTCGCCGCTTAGCGGATCGAGCAGTTCGATGCCGCCTCCTGCCTCCTTGCCGACAAAGACCTGGGAATCGGCCTTGCGGATATAGAGATTGCCGTCGGCGAGCGCCGAGAGCGGGCGTTCGACGGCGGAATCGCCGCTCGCGGCAAGCTCGTGCACCACGGCCTCGGTCGCTGAGAAATTGGCAGCTGCCGCGAATTTGGCGATGATGGCGCGGAGATCGGCTTCAGCTGCCTTGGACGGCAACAAGCTTGCCATCGTCAGCAGCAGCATCATGCCGATTGCGCGCAACAAGGTCATCGTCTTCAAAACGACTCTCAAGGGTTTGAGGATTTCACCCGAGCGGACCGAAGTGCCCGCCCGGGCAGCGGTTTCGGGTCGCGGGACCACTCCGCAACCCGACAGGGGTCACGGACCAAGGTCCGGACCGTGATCAGTTGGTGCCCTTGCCGCCGCACTTGCCCGTGGCGACGTTGAAGTTGCCGCAGGACAGAGGCGCGCGCCAATCGGAGATCAGCTCCTTGGAGTCAGGCAGATAGTCCGACCATTCGTCGCCCATCACCAGGCCCGGCGTCTGCGAGACAGTCTCGAACTGGCCGTCGGCCTGGATCTCGCCGATCAGCACCGGCTTGGTGATGTGATGGTTCGGCATCATCGTCGAATAGCCGCCGGTCAGGTTCGGCACCGACACGCCGACCATGGCGTCGATGACCTTGTCCGGATCGGTGGTGCCGGCCTTCTCGACCGCCTTCACCCACATGTTGAAGCCGATATAGTGGGCTTCCATCGGGTCGTTGGTGGTGCGCTTGTCGTTCTTGATGAACTTGTGCCAGTCGTCGATGAACGTCTTGTTCTCGGGCGTGTCGACGCTTTCAAAGTAGTTCCAGGCGGCGAGATGGCCGACCAGCGGCCCGGTATCGAGGCCGGCCAGTTCTTCCTCGCCGACCGAGAAGGCCATGACCGGAATGTCCTCGGCCTTGATGCCCTGGTTGCCGAGCTCCTTGTAGAACGGCACATTGGCATCGCCGTTGACGGTCGACACGACCGCCGTCTTCTTCCCGGCCGAGCCGAACTTCTTGATCGCCGAGACTTCGGTCTGCCAGTCGGAAAAGCCGAACGGCGTGTAGTTGACCATGATATCCTCGGCCGGAACGCCCTTCGATTTGAGGTAGGCTTCGAGGATCTTGTTGGTCGTGCGCGGATAAACGTAGTCGGTGCCTTCGAGCACCCAGCGCTTCACCGAGCCACCGTCGGCGCTCATCAGATAGTCGACGGCCGGAATCGCTTGCTGGTTCGGCGCCGCACCGGTGTAAAAGACGTTGCGCTCGCTCTCCTCGCCCTCATACTGGACCGGGTAGAACAGGATGTTGTCGAGTTCCGAGAACACCGGCAGCACGGACTTGCGCGACACCGAGGTCCAGCAGCCGAACACCGCCGCCACCTTGTCCTTCGAGATCAGTTCGCGCGCCTTTTCGGCGAATAGCGGCCAGTTGGACGCCGGATCGACGACGACCGCCTCGAGCTTCTTGCCGAGCAGGCCGCCCTTGGCGTTCTGCTCCTCGATCAGCATCAGCATGACGTCCTTCAGCGTCGTCTCCGAAATCGCCATGGTCCCCGACAGCGAATGGAGGATGCCGACCTTGATCGTGTCGTCGGCCGCCTTCGCGGGAGCCGACATCGACAGGCCGGCAGCGATCACGCCGGCCGAAATCATTTTTGTTATTGCCGAGAAATTACCCCTCATGTTCCACGCTCCCAAGCTGGTTGTTTTGCATCACAACATAGCGGTGCAAGCGACGTGCCAAACGCGGCAGCTTGGTAGGAGACAGAGCGATAGATCAGTGTTTACAATCGGTTATCGCATAGCCGTCGAACATGTCAGGACTCTTCTCGTGCGGACGGATTGAGAAAACTTTGCGCATATCTGCCCAGATTTTGTTCACACGGTAAAAATGCCCAAACTTTAATCGCGGCTCCGCATAACCGCAATCTGCCGACGGTTGCGGGACGGCGGCAAAATGGGGCAAGGTCGCCGCGCAAACGAGCGACGTCATGGCCTTACACATCATCATCCTGAGCTTCCTGCTTCTCGTGTCCGCCGCCGGCGGCGCTCGCGCAGACTTCACCGACGGCAAGCTGCCCGACGGGACCTATCACTGCGAGGTCTACCTGCTCGGCCTGTTCCTCAACCTCGGCGACATCACCATCAAGGGCAATGTCTATAGCGGCCCGGTGACCTTCGGCACTTCGGGAACCTATAACTACCAGATGGACGCCAACGGCGAGATCAGCTGGCTCGGTCCGCTTGGCGGCTATACCAGCGGCGGCAACTCGATCTCGCTGACGCAAGCGACGCTGGACGATCCGGGCGGCCCCTCCTTCGACATCATCCTAAAGCAGCAGGACGGCGCCTTCACGGCCTCGACCTGCACGAAACGCTGATCGACAAAAAAGGCGCGGAACCCTTTCGGGTCCCGCGCCAGCAGGCAGTCGGGAGGACTAAATACTTTTCGCCGACATCTGCGCGGCGATGTAGTCGGCCTGGCGGATGGCCAGGGACACTATGGTCAGCGTCGGGTTTTCCGAGCCGCCGGTGGTGAACTGGCTGCCGTCCGACACGAACAGGTTCTTGATGTCGTGCGTCTGGCCATGCTTGTTGACGACGCCGTCAGCCGGTTTCTCGCTCATCCGGTTGGTGCCGAGATTGTGGGTCGAGGGATAGGGCGGCGTCGGGAAGGTCGTGGTCGCGCCGACGGCGGCATACAAAGCCTGGCCTTGGCTGTAGGCATGATCACGCATCGCCGTGTCGTTGGGATGGTCGTCGAAATGGACGTCGGCGATCGGCATCCCGTGCTCGTCCTTTTCGTCTTTGTGCAACGTGATGCGGTTTTCCTCGCGCGGCATGTCCTCGCCGACGATCCACAGGCCCGCCATGTGGTCGTAGCGGTCGAGCGCCGTGGTGAAGGAGCGGCCCCAGCCGCCGGGGTTGAGGAAAGCGGCCATGAACGGCAGGCCGAGCGACAGCGTCTCCATCTCGTAGCCGCCGACGAAGCCGCGCGACGGATCGTGACGCGCCTCGTCGCGGATGATGCCGGCCATAGTGGTGCCGCGATACATATGCACCGGCCTGTCGAAGATGGCGCTGCTCGACGAGATCGCCGAAAGCCAGGGCCTGACGACACCCAAATTCATCTCGACCCTCTATGACGAGGCGATCGAGATCAACGGCCAGATCCCGAACTTCGCCTCGATGCTGCGCACGACCTGCGCGCTCTATCTGCGCCGTCACCGGCCGGCAGTGGGGGAACAGGCTGCGCTGAAACAGGTCGCCGCCTAACGCATGTCGCGCAAAAGTGCGCAGCGGTTTTGCGAAAACGACATGCATAAAAACAAAGACTTTTAAAAGCGCGTCGCCTGAATCCGTTTCAGCGCGACGCGCTTTAGCTTGCCGCCGCGACCTCGAGCGCCAGGCGCGTCATGTCGGTGAACAGCGCCTGACGTTCGGAATAGTCGGTCTGCTCGTCCGTGGCGACGTGGTCGACCACGGTCAGCAGCGACAGGGCGCGCGCGCCGAACTGCGCGGAGATGCGGTAGAGCGCGCTCGTTTCCATGTCGACCGCCAGCGCGCCGAGCGTCCTTGGCTCGTCGAACCGGGCGCGGCCATCGGGATGGTGGAACACGTCGCTGCAGATGGTCAGCCCAGCGCTGCAGGCGATGCCGAGATCGGCAGCCCGCCGCAGCGCCAGCGCAAGCAGGGCCTGATCCGGTCCTGCCGGTTGGTACAGCCCGAAAACCTGCCCGCTGATTGCTCCCTCGGCGCGCACGGCGCTGGAAATGACCACGCCGCGCAGTGGAACATCCTCCGATAGGGCGCCGCATGTGCCGGTGCGGATCAGCGTCTTCACCCCATGATAATCCAGCAGCTCATGGGCGTAGATCAGGAAGGACGAGACGCCGATGCCGGTTGCCTGGATGCTGACGGGCTTGCCGCGAAACCCGCCGGTGAAGCCGAGGGCGCCCCGGCGGCGATTGACGCAGCGCGGCGCCTCCAGAAAGGTTTCCGCCATCCATTGAGCGCGCTCGGGGTCGCCCGGCAGCAGCACCGTTTCGGAATAATCGCCCCTGCCCGCCTCGATGTGCGGCGTCACGCTACCTCCCTGTCATGCAAACTTACCCCGCCCCATCATGGCAGGCTCCCGGCAATGTGCAAGCGATAGCTGTTTTAGGATTCCAGCACGTCCTTGACGATGGTCGCCAGTTGCTTGAGCGAGAAAGGTTTGGGCAGGAAACCGAAATGCGCGTCGGCGGGCAGGTTTTTGGCGAACGCGTCCTCGGCATAGCCGGAAACGAAAACGAACTTGATGTCCGGCTGCCGTTTGCGCAACTCGCCGAGCAGCGTCGGCCCATCCATTTCCGGCATCACCACATCGGACACGACGATGTCGACCTTGCCGCCGAGGGCCTCGAAGACCTCCAGCGCCTCGACACCGGACGACGCCTCATGGACCGTGTAGCCGCGCGAGTTCAGCGCCCTGACCCCGCCCATGCGAACGGCATCCTCGTCCTCGACCAGAAGCACGGTCGCCGAACCTGAGAGGTCCTTGACGGCATCGGCCGACTTGGCCGGCACCGCGGCGACCGCGGCGGTGTCGGCAGGCTCGCTCGCCTTCTTCACCTCCGCGATGTGTCGCGGCAGGAAGATCCGGAACACCGTCCCCTTGCCGACCTCGGAATCGCAGAAGATGAAGCCCCCGGTCTGCTTGATGATGCCATAGACCATCGAGAGGCCAAGGCCCGTGCCCTTGCCGACCTCCTTGGTGGTGAAGAAGGGTTCGAAGATTTTCTTCAGCACGTCCGGCGCGATGCCGCTGCCGGTATCTTCGACCTCGACAAGCGCATAGTCGGCCGGGGTAAGCTCGCGATAGGCGAAGGATCTGCACTCCTCGGTCGTGACGTTGCGGGTACGCACGGTGAGGTCGCCGCCGGCTGGCATCGCGTCGCGCGCGTTGACGGCGAGATTGACCACCACCTGCTCGAACTGGCCGATGTCGACCTTGACCGGCCACAGGTCGCGGCCGTGATCGATCTTCAGGCGGATGTCGTTGCCAACCAGCCGGGCGAGCAGCATCCGCAGATCGGCGAGAACATCGGTCAGGTTGAGCACTTCCGGCCGCAGCGTCTGCTTGCGCGAGAAGGCCAGCAATTGCCTGACAAGGGACGCCGCGCGGTTGGCGTTCTGCTTGATGTTCATGATGTCGGGGAAAGACGGGTCCGACGGACGGTGGTTGGTGAGCAGAAGGTCCGACGCCATGATGATGGCGGTGAGCACGTTGTTGAAATCGTGCGCGATGCCGCCGGCAAGCTGGCCGACCGCCTGCATTTTCTGGCTCTGCGCCATCTGGCCTTCGAGCGCTTTCTGCTCGGTGGTCTCGACCGCGTAGACGATAGCGGACTCCTCCACCCCTTCGCCGCCGGCGCCATCGGCGACAGCGTTGACGTAGAAGCGGACGTGGCGATCGTCATTGCCGGGCAGCAGCGAGTCGATCGGCTCGATATTGGCCTGCCGCTGCCGCGCCTTTTCGAAGGCGGCAGCGAAGGCCGGCCGGTCGCGCTCATGTATTACGGTCTCGAAGCGCACGCGCCTGTCTACCGCGTCGCGGTCGACGACGGACGAAAACAGCGACAGGAACGGCGCGTTGGTGCGCAGGATGCGCCCGCTGGCGTCGACGCCGGCGATCGCCATCGGCGTCGAGTTGAAGAAGCGGGTGAACCGGACTTCCGAGGCGCGGAGATCGGCGGAAGCGTCCTCGCCCTGGGTGCGGTTGAGCACGATGGTGCGGGTCGGCCCGTTCACGCCTTCGCGGCTCGCCGAAACACGATGCATGAAGCGGACCGGCAGCGCCTGGCCGCTCATTGTCGTGAGATCGAGGTCGATGACGGCATTGCGCGTGGTGCCGGGATCCGCCTTGACCGAGCGGACGAGCGCCATGCCGTCTCCGGCGACGATTTCCGGCAGCGTCACCGCGCCCGGGGTGAAGCTGGCAAGGTCGATGCCCAGCCATTCGGCAAGGGTGGCGTTGATATAGGTCACGCGGCCTTCCTGGTCGGCCGAGAAGAAGCCGGCCGGCGCGTGGTCGAGATGGTCTATGGCCTTTTGCAGGTCGAGGAAGAACCGCTCCTGCTCCGCCCGCTCCTGCGAGATGTCGGCGATTTGCCAGGCAAGCATCGGCAGCCGCTGGCCGGGCACGTTGAAGGCGCGCGCGCGGGCACGGTACCAGCGCGCGCCAGGCTCGGCCCCCGGTTTGATCGACTGCGCCAGCCGGAATTCACCGTCGCCGGCCTGGCCGTCGCGCAGACCGGACGCCAGCCGGTAGATGGTCATCGAGGCCTCGGGAACATCCGAAAGCAGCCCTTCGACCGTCTTGAGGTCGGCTGCCGAAGCAGCACCCGTCATGTCGGCATAGGCCCGGTTGGCGTAGACGACGCGCCCCTTGGTGTCGGTGACCAGGAGACCTTGCGACATCGAATCGACGAAGGCTTTCGACAACTCGTCGCCGGTGGAGCGCGGCGCGATCTGCACGAAGCCGATCGCCGTCGCAAATAGGAAGCCGACGCCGATCATGGCGAGCACGCCCAGCATGCCGAGCAGGAAGGGGTCGCCGAGGCGCTCGCGGAACAGCCCGAAGACGATCGCGGCGCCGGTCAAGACGACGATGAAGATGATGAGCCTGGTGACGGCGCCCGGACGCGTGTTTTGGTCGACGATCGGTACCGGATAGAAATCGCCGCGCGTTTCCTTGGCCATGTGCCCCCTGCTCGTGATTCCGATGCCCCGACACCGCGAACGGCCGGTTGAATCACATTCTCCTGTAGCGGAAAAGGCCCAGACGGCAAATGTCCGATAAAATCAACGATTCATGTTTCAAACTGTTCACGATGCGTGATGCGAACTTGCGGCGAGACGCCGCGACGGTCTAGTGTCGCCTCACCTCACGAATGGCGCCTCACAAATGGCGATTGGGTGCACCGATGCTACAGTGGCTGGATAGCGTGGCGGGTCCGGGTTATGTCGCTGCAATCCTGTGGACGTTTGCAGCCCTCATCCTGCTGGTCGTCGTCCTCCTCGTCATCAAGGTGGTCCGCAACCTGACCTTCGGCACCTTCGTGGCCGGCGGCAGGAACCGCAAGACGCGGCTCGCCGTCATGGATGCCACCGCTGTCGACAGCCACCGCCGGCTGGTGCTGGTGCGGCGCGACGATATCGAGCACCTGATCCTGATCGGCGGCCCGACCGATGTCGTGGTCGAACGCGACATAAGGCTTGCCGCGCCCCGCCGCCCGGCGCTGACCGGCGACAGCGGCCAACAACAGGCCGCCGCGCCACGCCCGCGCGCGCCGCAGCCCGCGCCAGCGCCTAGGCAGCCGCCAGCCCCTGCGCCGGCGCCGATCACCGAGCCCCCGGCGCGTCCGCGCTCGACGGCAGCCGCGCCCAAACCAGTGGCGCCGAGCCAGCCGACGGCGAAGGTCATGCCGCTCCCTGCCTATGGAACGAACGGCAGCGTCCGGCATGTCCCGCCGCCGCCCTCCAACGACTCTATCGACGATACGCTGATGAATGAACTCGAGGCATCGCTGGACGAGTCGCACCCCAAGCCGGCAAGCAGCAAGCCGGCGGCGAGGCCTTCGCTCGATGACGAGATGACCAAACTTCTCGGCGAGCTTGCCAGCCACAAACGCTGACGCGGCAGCGCGCGACCCTGGTTGGCCGGCGGCTCATCGGCCCGGCAGCGTTCTAGGCAGGTCGAACCACGGCAGTACGCTGTTTTCGAACCTGGTCATGGCGCATATCCTTTTTCCGGACAGGGTCAGCACGACGAGACCGACCCCGTGGCTGATGCCGTCGGATCCGCGCAGATAGGCGCCGAAGGCCGGTTGGCCGTTGGCCCTGGTCGGCACCAGGTCGAACCTGCGCCCCGCGCTGAAGATGCCGGCGCAGAAACGAAGCACGAGATCCCGACCCTGGTATTCGAGCGGCATCGGCGGCATCGAGATGAAGACATCGTCCGTCAGCAGCGTCACCAGTGCGTCGAGGTCGGCGGCTTCATAGGCTCCGACGAACTTCGCCACGATCGCCTTTTCCTGTTCTGAATGGGCGACAGGCGGCGGCTCGCGGCCGGCGGATGGCGGCGGCCGCCGCTGCAGCCCGGCGCGCGCCCGCTTGAGGGCACTGTTGGCCGATTCCACCGTCGAATCCAGCATCTCGGCGACTTCCTTTGCATCGAATCCGAGAACATCGCGCAGGATGAGGACGGCAAGCTGGCGGGGCGGCAGCACCTGCATGGCGGTGATGAAGGCCAGTGAAATGGACTGCGTGCGCTCGTAGAGCGCATCGGGACCGAGCGGCGCGTCGAAGGCGCCGTCAAGCAGGCTGTCGGGAAACGGCTCCAGCCAGACGACCTCACCGAGCCCGGTTGGTTCGGGCGGTTCGACGCCGGGAATGTCCCACGCCTTGGCGGGCCGCCGGCTGGCGGCGCGGCGTGCGTTGAGGCAGCGGTTGGTGGCAATCCGGTAGAGCCATGTGCGCAGCGATGCGCGCCCTTCGAAGCCGTGAAAACCCTGCCAGGCCGAGAGCAGCGTGTCCTGGAGAGCGTCCTCGGCATCCTGGAAGGATCCGAGCATTCGGTAGCAATGCAACTGGAGCTCGCGCCTATGCGGCGCGATCAGGTCCCGGAATGCATCGCCGTCGCCCGCCCGGGCCATCTCGATCAGGTCGGCCATACTCGTCATCGCGCTCTCCCGCGTCTCCTGTCGCGCCATCCCCGTTAGACACCGGCCGAGGTTCGAAATGGGCGGCGCCCAGTTTCGCGGCGCGGCGGTGTCTTTATCGGCGGACGGCTCCAATGCTGATGCGTTCGAGCGGCCAGGAACCAAAACCGAAAGGAACAGGACATGTTGTTAAAGGGCAAGATTGCGGTGGTCTATGGCGCCGGCGGCGCGATCGGCGGTGCCGTCGCACGCGCATTTGCAAGCGAGGGCGCCAAAGTTTTTCTGACTGGACACAACCGAGCACCCGTCGAGGCCGCCGCGAAAGACATCGTCTGGGCGGGTGGTGTCGCCGAAGCGGAGGCTGTCGATGCGCTCGATGAACAGGCCGTGGAGACACATCTCCAATCCGTGGTCGAGAAGGCAGGTCGGATCGACATCTCGTTCAACGCCGTCGGTGTGGCGCATGCGGCGATGTTGGGCGTGCCACTGGCTAAAATGGAAATCGGTCAATTTTCGTTGCCGATAGTAGCCTACACGACGTCCTACTTCCTGACCGCGCGCGCAGCCGCCAGACACATGATCCCCAACAAGGCTGGGGTGATTATGACTGTTACCGCCCTGCCCGCGCGGATCGGGACTCCACTGAACGGTGGGTACGGACCGGCGCAGGCCGCCAAGGAGGCGCTTACCCGGGACCTGTCCTACGAGCTTGCGCCGCAAGGTATTCGCGTCGTCAGCCTGCGGCCGCACGGCATTCCGGAGACCAGCACGATGCGGAACCTCTTCGAGCTCAAGGCAGAGGCCTCGGGCATGAACTGGGACCAGTTCCAGGCCTATCTCGCCGGCACCACGCACCCCAGGCGCATCATGGCACTCGACGAGGTGGCCAATATGGCCGCCTTCATGGCCTCTGACCGGGCAAGCGGGATGACGGGAACCACCGTCAACTTGACTATGGGTGCTCTGGGCGAGTAGATGCCGGCCGGCGAATGCCCATTTTACAACCTGCGAACGCTGCCCAAAAAGAAAATGGCCGGGAAACCCGGCCATTTTCAATCTCTGTCTGCATGCCGCCTCAATCGTCGCGGTAGACCTTTTCGCGGCGCTCGTGGCGCTCCTGCGCCTCGATCGACAGCGTCGCGATGGGGCGGGCGTCGAGCCGCTTCAGCGCGATCGGCTCGCCGGTTTCCTCGCAATAGCCGTAGGTGCCTTCGTCGATGCGCTGCAGCGCGGAATCGATTTTCGAGATGAGCTTGCGCTGGCGATCGCGGGCGCGCAATTCGATGGCACGGTCGGTTTCGGAAGAGGCGCGGTCGGCTAGATCGGGATGGTTGGCGTTTTCTTGCTGGAGGATTTCGAGGGTTTCACGCGCTTCGCGAAGAATGTCGTTCTTCCATGTGATAAGCTTCATGCGGAAGTAAGATTTCTGCCGTTCGTTCATGAACGGCTCGTCTTCGGAGGGTACGTAATCGGCGGTAACGATATCGTTCATTCGACTCACCCAACAACCCCAAATTTGGCGCCTATATATTCGCGGACCGAAGGCTGCACAAGCGCAATCGGCGACAGTTTCACGCAATTGTTAGTGCGGGGGAGGCCAGCACAGACAGGCCCTATCGCAGTAAGGGCACAGCCAAATTCCTGTACGATTCGCTATGCTTGAGCGATGCCGGCCATTGTGCATGGGACGCTTCTCGTGGCTAATCCCATAACGCCTTGGGCGAATTTTCGTTGCTTGGCGCCAGTGAGGGATCGGGTTGAGCAGACTTTATCTGTTGAGGCATGCCAAGGCCGGATGGGCGCTGCCCGGCGTTCGTGACTTCGATCGTCCGCTCGACGAATCGGGCATGGCCGACGCCGAGGCGATGGGCGATGCCATGCGGGCCCGCAACTATGTGCCTGATGTCACGCTTTGCTCCAATGCCAAGCGGGCGCGGCAGACGCTCGAGGGTCTTGCGGGCCGCACCGACACCGGCCGGGTGCTGTTTTTCGACACGCTCTACAGCGAGGATGCCGCCGGCTACCTCGACATAATCCGCAAGAATGGCGGGGCCGGCTCGTTGCTGGTGATCGGCCACAACCCGATGACGGAGGATCTCGCCATGGCGGTGTCGGGCGACGGCGACGAGACCGCGCGCGGCATGCTGAACCACGGTTTTCCGACCTCCGGCCTCGCCGTGGTGCGCTTTCCCGGTGATCTCGATGAAGCAGGCCAGGGCAATGGCTATCTCGAGGCCTTTCTGACCCCCGCCGATCTCTGACACCATTTCAAACGCCATGCCCAAGGCCTATATCGGACCCTGACGTGCGACCCAGAGGCAGATTTGGCATCATCGCTGACCACTTTCACCGACGAGGCGAGAATTGCGCTCGATACGTTGTCGGGCCGCGCCGCAGGGCTCTTCTCCCCATCGCTGCGTCTCGGCGTCACCGGTCTTTCCCGCGCCGGCAAGACGGTGTTCATTTCCGCTCTCGTGCACAACTTGATCCATGGCGGCCGGCTGCCGCTGTTCCAGGCGCAAAAGTCGGGCCGCATCGCCCGCGCCTTCCTCGAGGAGCAGCCGGACGACGCCGTTCCCCGTTTCCAGTACGAGGACCATATAGCCGCCCTGGTCGACGACCGCGTCTGGCCGGATTCGACGCGCGCCATTTCCGAACTGCGGCTCACCATCGAATACGAATCGGCCTCCGGCTGGAACCGGCTGTTCTCGGCGGGAAAGCTGTCGGTCGACATCGTCGACTATCCCGGCGAATGGCTGCTCGACCTGCCGCTGCTCGGCAAGTCCTTCACCGATTTTTCGCGCGAGGCGGCCGAGCTGGCGACACTGCCCGTGCGGTCAGGCCTATCGCAAGCCTGGCGCGAATTGGCCTCCTCGATCGATCCGGACGCCGACGCCGACGAGATGACGGCGCGCCGTCTCGCCGAAAGCTTCGCCGCCTACCTCAAGGCCTGCAAGCTCGACGAGCGCGCGCTTTCGACACTGCCGCCCGGCCGTTTCCTGATGCCTGGCGATCTGGAGGGCTCGCCGGCGCTGACCTTCGCACCGCTGATGAAATTGTCCGGCCGGCGGCGTCCTGGATCGCTGCAGGCGATGATGGAGCGGCGCTACGAGGCCTATAAGACGCATGTCGTAAAACCGTTCTTTCGCGAGCATATCACCCGCCTCGACCGCCAGATCGTGCTGATCGACGCCATGCAGGCGCTCAACGCCGGCCCGGCTGCCATGGCCGACCTCGAACGGGCCGTCACCGAAATCCTCTCCTGCTTCCGGCCCGGACGAGGCAATTTCGTCACCGAGCTGTTTTCGAGGCGCATCGACCGCATCCTGGTGGCGGCAACCAAGGCCGACCAGTTGCACCACGAAAGCCATGACCGGCTGCAGGCGATCGTGCGCCGCCTGGCGGACCGCGCCGTCGCGCGAGCGAACTTCAGCGGCGCCGATGTCGACGTCGTCGCCATGGCGGCCGTGCGCTCGACCCGCGAAGGCACGGTCAAGCAGGGCCGCGAGACATTGCCGGTGATCATCGGCACCCCCTTGAAAGGCGAGAAGATCAACGGCGAGACATTCGACGGCAAAACCGAAACCGCCATATTCCCCGGAGACTTGCCGGAAAAGGCCGATTCGGTCTTCGACCCTTCCGGGCCGCAGGCCGACGGCAATGAGCCGGCGATCCGTTTCGTGCGCTTCCGTCCGCCGAAGCTCGAGCGCACGGCCGAAGGCGTCACGCTCTCGCTGCCGCATATCCGGCTCGACCGCGCGCTGCAGTTCCTGATCGGAGATTACCTGGCATGACCCCGCCCCGCAAACCGGCGGCCTTCCGCATCGAGCCGGAGCCGGCGCCAAGGCAGGAGCCACCGCCGAAGCATCGCACCGACGAACGGCCCGCGCGCAAGCCGCAAGCCGCCAGGTCCGATGTCGCGGTCGTCATTCCTTCCGAGGTCGACGTCTTCGACGAGCCGGATATCGGAGAGGCCGCGCCGCCGCCAGCGACCGCTCCAAGGAAACGCTCGCTGCTCGCCCGCCTGTTCTTCGGCGCCTTCGGCGTGCTTGTCTCGCTAGCGGTCGGCCTGTGGACGGACCAGCTCATCCGCGATCTATTCGCGCGCGCCGAATGGCTGGGATGGCTGGCGGCCGGCATGGCGGCGGTCGCGCTTTTGTCGCTGCTGGTCATCCTAATCCGCGAATTCCTGGCCATCGCTCGCCTCGCCGAAGTCGAGAAGCTGCAGAGACGTGCCTTGGATGCGGTGGCGCGCGACGACCCCAAGGCCGCCCGCGCCCTGGTCGACGAGCTTTCCGCCTTTGTCGCGGCAAAACCCGAGACGGCGGCCGGCCGCCGCTCGCTCGCCGAACTGCGCGGCGAAATCATCGACGGCGGCAATCTGGTGCGACTTGCCGAAACCGAGATTCTGTCGCCACTCGACGCCCGCGCCAAGACGATGATCCTGGAGGCCGCAAAGCGCGTCTCGCTGGTGACGGCGGTCAGCCCGCGCGCGCTTGTCGACGTCGCCTATGTCGTGTTCGAGGCCGGCAGGCTGATCCGGCGCCTGTCGGAACTCTATGGCGGCCGTCCCGGCACGCTGGGCTTCTTCCGGCTGGCGCGCGGCGTGCTCGCTCATCTGGCGGTGACCGGCTCGATCGCCGTCGGCGACAGTTTCGTGCAGCAGATCGTCGGCCACGGGTTGGCCGCGAAGCTCTCGGCAAAGCTTGGCGAAGGCGTGGTCAACGGCATGATGACGGCGCGCATCGGCATCGCGGCGATGGAAACGGCGCGCCCGCTGCCATTCATCGCGGCAAGGCGCCCTGGCCTTGGCGATTTCCTCTCGGCGCTGACCTCGTTCGCGACGCGAAAAGATGGGCAAATGGAGCAGTAAGGCAAATGCCGAAACCGCCGCCGGTGACGAAGCATTAACCAATCTTGTTCATGGTCGTTTCTGTCCCAAGAACAGACTCTGTCGTGCCGGGTGTCGTCCATGAAAAGCGTGATCTTGTCCTGCGTCCTGCCCGTGACAGTTGCGCTCGCCGCACCGCTCGGCCTCGTCGAAAAGGCCCTTGGGGCAGAACCGGACAAGCAGTTCTTCCGTTCGGTGGAAGGCAAATGGGTCGGCCCTGGCGAAATCATCGCCGGCAAATACAAGGGCACGAAATTCACCTGCAATTTCAACGGCTCCACCCCTGACGGCAAGGTCGGCATGAGCCTCGACGGCGATTGCCGGGTCGGCGTCTTCACGCAGAAGATGTCCGCGACCGTGGAACGCAAGGGCCGCGAGGGCTACAAAGGCAACTTCATGGGCGGCTCGGCCGGCAATGGGCTCGACATCATCGGTGGCAATGTCGTCGACCCGCAGAAGGTGGTCTTCACCATCAACCGCAATCAGTTGAACGGCGTCATGCAGGCCCGTATCCCCGACGACAATTCGATGACCGTGACGGTCGCCGTGCGTGTCGACAAGCAACTGGTGCCGGTCATCGGCATGAGCCTGAAACGGGTCGACTCTGTCGAGGTCGGCTCCATCGCGAAAAACTGAGCAAGCGCGCTCAGCCAGGCAGACAGAAGGCGGCAGCCGGTGGCTACCGCCTTCTTTCGTTTTTGACTTAGCTCAACCCTTGATGGCGGCGGTCACTTCGTCATAGGCCTTGCAGGCTTCGTCGAGCGTCGTGGCGTTCTGGTATTTCGTCGTCACGGCCTGCACCTTGGCCGTCAGATCGGCCGCCTTGCTCGGATCCTTGGTGATCGCTTCCTGAAGCGCGGCGGCCATGTCCTGCGCCTTCTTGGTAGCAATCTCTTGCGTGCATTCCGGTCCCTTCGAACAGGCCGAAACGGCCAGTGCCGCAACACCAACGGCAACGAGCAAAAACTTCTTCATGTCAGTCATCTCCTCAAAAAAGGCAGCGGCCCATCGCCGCTGCCTCCCAATGGCCGAAGCCCAATGGCCAAAGCCGACCGTGCCATAACCTCTGATTGTGGCGGCACGCAACGACCGGGCCGCGTAAACTTGTGTAACCAGGCTGCAATATCGCGGCGTTCCGGATTCAGGCCGCCCAATGCATGTCGCCCAAAAGTGCGCAGCGGTTTTGGGACAACGACATGCATAAAGACAAACACCTAAAGCGCGTCGCGTGAGGCCGTTCAGACGCGACGCGCTTTAGGTCAGCTGTAGCAAAGTTCACCTACGAGGCTGTAGCAGCGCCAGCATGAGTGTAGATGCAGCAAGGACGACGGTAAGGGTCAAAGGCCCCGAGGCACCATAGGTGTCCACGACATAGCCGCCGACAACCGCGCCGATGGTGATGGCAACCTGGAAAGAGACGACCATCAGGCTACCCGCTGCCTCCAGCGCATCAGGCGCCGCGCGGGACAGATTGGTCGGCAGCACCACCGGCGCCATGCCGAATGCCAGGCCCCAAAGCGTGACGAATCCGAAGGCAACGGCGATGTGCACGCCCCAAAGCACCAATGCCAGCGCCGCAAACGCCATCAACGCGGCGTTGCCCACGAGAGCCATGCGGATATTGGCATCGGCCATGCGGCCACCGGCAATATTGCCGACCACAGCGGCGACGCCAAATCCGAGCAGCGCCAGGGCAATTGGCCCGGTTGCAAGGAGTGTCACATGTTCGAGGAAGGGGCGTACATAGACGGACCCGGCAAAATGCCCTGTCATCAGCAAAAGGATGGCCAGCATGCCGAGTTGAATGCCACGCCGCCGTGTCAGCCGAAATACATCCGCGAGGCTATTGCTGGCTGTGGCAGGCAGGGTTGGCAGGCTAAGCCACTGCAGCAGCATGGCAATCACGGCCAGCCCCGCTGTCAAGGCCATGGCGCTGCGCCATCCCAGCCAGTCGCTGATCAACGCACCCGCAGATGGTGCGGCAATGGTGGCGAGCGAGACGCCGAGGGTGACGATAGCCATGCCCCGACCTGTCGCATTGGCGCCAACCAGCCTAGCCACAACGGCAACCGAGAGTGCCCAGAATGCGCTGAGAGCGATTCCGAGTCCGGCCCGGCCCAACAGCAACAGCCAGAAATTGGGCGCTAGCGCTGCAAGGAGGTTGGAACCGACCGCCAAGGCGCTGAGGACAACCAGCACCGTCTTGCGGTTCAGTCGGCCGATGAGAACATTGCTCAACATGGCCGTCACAGCGCCGACCGAAGCGGTGGCGGTGACGACCTGTCCGGCCGTTCCTTCGCTGATGCCGAGATCGCGCGCCATTGGCGTCAGCAGACCTGCCGGCAGGAATTCGGCTGACACTAGGGCAAAGCTGGTGGCCGCCAATGAAATGACCGCGAACCACGTGGCTGCGTTCCACGCGGTTGGCGCGGCGGCATCGACGTCAATCGCTGCGTCTTCAAGCTGTAATGTTGTGTCTGTCACTGAAAGATCTCCAAGGTCTGGAGGTCTTCAATAGACGAGTCCTTTCGGATGGTATGTATCTTAAAATCCGAAATTCATGTCCATTCGTCCGGGAATTGTGCGGCGCACAACGCCTGGCGAGACGTTGGTGATGCGCTTGAACGCGCGCGCGAAGGATGCTTCGCTATCATAGCCCAAACGGGTAGCGACCTCGGCAACCGACAAGCCGTTTTGCCCCAACAACTCGCTGGCAAGCTGCATACGCAGACGGGCGAGATAGCGTGCAGCACCCTCCCCTAATACAGCGCTGAAGCGCTCGGCGAAAATCGACCGCGATTGGCCTGCCAGGCCAGCAAGGCTTTCCAAGGTCCAGTTATAGCCGGGGTCTCGGTGCATGGCTGCCAGCGCGCGGCCGATATGGGGGTCGCGGATAGCGGCGAGCCAACCGGTGGTCGAGGCTCCAGTGCAATTGACCCAGCAGCGGATGAGCCGGGCTGTCAGCAAGTCCGCCATGCGCGACAAGATGGTGGCGCTGCCCATCTGCGGTTGCGCGGCCTCCGCCGTCATAGCCGCCAGCAAAGGGCTGACGACCGGATCGTTGCCAGCCACGTCGCACCCTTTGATGATCGGCGGCATCAACGCGATCAGTGGATTGAGCGCACAGACGCCCAAGGCCATGGAGCCGCAGAAAAGGGTGCTTGTCGGGCCCGTCCCTTCCCGCACCACTTCGCAGACATTGCTCCCCAACTTGTTCACCTGGCAACCCTCGAGCGAATCGCCGACAACGTCCGGCGCACTGGCCAGCCGATGGGCGATGCCTTGCGGCAGCAGCGCCAGATCGCCGTCGCGCAACTCCTGCCAGCCCTCCGCTTCGGTATAAATCCAGCATGGACCCTGGCCGACAAAGTGAAAGCGAAGCAGTGGCTGTTGCGGAAAGGCGATGCTCCATGGATGTCGGAGCTCGCAGCGGCCATAGTTGACGCCACTCAGGCGAAAGTCTTGCAGGACTTCGCTGAGCGCATCCATCGGGATATGTGGAGGCGGGCGGGACGAATAGTCAGGCATTTGGTTGTTATAGATGCCAAGCGTCCGGCACGCAAGCGGAGGCCGCTTCAACGGCACCCTACCCTTCCCGCCAGGCTCGCTGCCCTTGCCTCGCGCTCCCGCTGCATGCAAGGAGTGCTTCGAGACAACGGGACGACAGGCATGGCGGCTGAAGCATCGAGCAGCGATCTCGTACAGGTGGTGGCGCTGCTTGCCGCCGGCGTGGTCGCCGTGCCGATCTTCAAGCGCATGGGGCTGGGCTCCATCCTCGGCTATCTCGCCGCCGGCGTGGTCATCGGGCCGTTCGGGCTGCGCGTCTTTTCCGAATCGGAAGCCATCCTCCACGTCGCCGAGCTCGGCGTCGTCATGTTCCTGTTCATCATCGGCCTTGAAATGCAGCCGTCGCGGCTCTGGGGCCTGCGTCGCGAGATTTTTGGCCTCGGCGCGCTGCAGGTCGGTCTTTGCTCCCTGCTTCTGACCGGCGTCGGGCTGGCCGGCGGCTTTCCGATCGCGCAGTCCTTCGTCGCCGGCGCCGGCTTCGTGCTGACCTCGACGGCGATCGTCATGCAGCTGCTCGAGGAGCGCGGCGAGATCGCCACGCCAAAAGGCCAGCGCATCGTCTCCATCCTTCTGCTCGAAGACCTGATGATCGTGCCGCTTCTGGCGCTGGTTGCATTCCTAGCGCCCGGCGGCGCCGACACCAGCCTGTCCGAGCGGCTGACCGAGGTCGGCATCGGCATCGCCGCGATCGTCGGGCTGGTGGTGGCGGGCCGCTATCTGCTCAACCCGCTGTTCCGCATCCTGGCGGAAGCCCGCGCCCGCGAGGTGATGACGGCCGCTGCCCTGCTCGTGGTGCTTGGGTCGGCTTTGGCCATGCAGCTTTCCGGCCTGTCGATGGCGATGGGCGCTTTCCTCGCCGGCGTGCTTCTGTCCGAATCGACCTTCCGCCATCAGCTCGAAGCCGATATCGAACCGTTCCGCGGCATTCTGCTCGGCCTCTTCTTCCTGGCCGTCGGCATGTCGCTCGACCTCGGCGTCGTTGCCCAGAACTGGCGCCTCGTCGCCATCTATGTCGTCGCCTACATGATCATGAAGGCGCTCGGCATCTATATCGTCGCACGCATGCTCAAGAGCGGCCACCGCGAAGCGCTGGAGCGCGCCGTCTTCATGGCGCAGGGCGGCGAATTCGCCTTCGTGCTCTATTCCTCGGCGGCCGCTGTCGGCATCATCGACGGGCAGGCCAATGCGACGCTGACCGCCATCATCATCATCTCCATGGTGCTGACGCCGTTGGCGATCGTGGCGCTGCGCTACCTCACGCCGCGCGACGAGCAATCGCTCGAAGGCGTCGACATCGCCGACGGCCTCACCGGCAGCGTGCTGATCATCGGCTTCGGCCGCTTCGGCCAGATCGCCAGCCAGCCATTGCTTTTGCGCGGCCTCGACGTCTCGATCATCGACAACGAGGTCGAGATGATCCAGGCAGCGGCCGATTTCGGCTTCAAGGTCTACTATGGGGACGGCACGCGGCTCGACATCCTGCATGCAGCCGGCGCCGGCCGGGCGCGCGCCGTGCTGATCTGTGTCGACAAGCCGGACGCAGCGGTGCGCATCGCGCAGCTGATCAAGGCGGAATTTCCTTTAGTCACCATCCTGGCGCGCGCCTTCGACCGCGGCACCGCGCTGCAGCTCGTGCGCGCCGGCGTCGACTATCAGCTGCGCGAGACCTTCGAATCCGCGCTGGTCTTCGGCGGCTCGGCGCTGGAGGCGCTGGGCGCAGACCCGGAAGAGGTCGCGGAGGTCATCGAGGATGTCCGCCGCCGCGACGAGGCCCGTTTCGAAACGCAATTGGCCGAGGGCGTGCGGGCCGGCCAGCGTTTCCTGAAAGGCAATATCGGCACGCCCATTCCGACGCCGCTCACCCAGCCGCGGCGCGCCGGACGGGCGCTGAACGAAGAGACCGCCGGCGTTCTGAACAAGGCAGAGACGAAGAGCTGAGAGGGAACACATGGCAGAGCTCGACGCGCGGGCGCTTTCCGTCACCAAATTCTGGCGCGACGCCGGCGAGGACGCCTGGTTCGAGAAGAACGACGCGTTCGACGCGGGTTTCCGCAACCAGTTCCTCGAGTTCCACCATGCCGCCGCCAGGCGCGAATGCGACGACTGGAACGCGCATGCCGAAGGATCGCTGGCGCTGATGATCCTGCTCGACCAGTTTCCGCGCAACTGCTTCCGCGGCACCGGGCACATGTATGCGACCGATCCGCTGGCCAGGCATTTCGCCGACAGGGCGATCGCCGCAGGCCATGATCTGGCCCTCGACGAGGTCGTTCGCGTCTTCCTCTATCTGCCCTTCGAGCATTCCGAAGCGCTTGCGGATCAGCAGCGTTCCGTGGACCTAACCGCAGCCAGGGCGCCGGACTACCTCAAATACGCAAACGAGCATCTGGAAATCATCCAGCGCTTCGGCCGCTTTCCGCATCGAAACAAAATGCTCGGCCGCGAGACGACGCCCGAGGAAAAGGCCTTTCTCGACGGCGGCGGTTTCTCCGGCTGATCGATTTCGGAGTTAATTAAGCCACCACTCCCGGCCCGACGGCAGGCGCTCTATCCCCGAAATGTCGACGGCGCCGAGCCGTTCCGACACGCTTTTGCCGCCGACAACGAGGTCGGGCGCGATCTCGGCCAGCGGCGCCAGCACGAAGGCCCGCTCCAGCATGCGCGGATGCGGCACTTCGAGCCCGGTTTCGTGGATCACCCGATCGCCGAACACCAGGATGTCGATATCGATCAGGCGCGGCCCCCAGCGCTCCTCGCGCACCCGCTTCAACCGCCTTTCGACGTCCAGGCAAAGGTCGAGCAAGGCGCGCGGCGACAGCGCCGTTTCGATCGCGGCCGCGGCGTTGAGGAAATCCGGCTGGTCGAGCTTGCCCCAGGGCGGCGTGCGATAAAGCGAGGAGACGGCGGTGACGCGCGTCTTGTCGTCGCCGTCCAGCATGCGCAGCGCCGCGGCCATGGATTTCGCGGGGTCGCCGAGATTGCCGCCGAGACTGAGGTAGACGGCGCTATTGGGGCCAGACAACGGTCACCTCGACATGATCGAGCACGCCCGGCACCGGGGCGTTCGGCTTGCGCACCGTGATCTCGGCCTTCCTGATCTGCGGAAACCGCGCGGCAAGCGCCTTCGCCACTTCCAGCGCCAGCGCTTCGATCAGGAAGCGGCGGTGTCCGGTGACGATCTTCTCGATCACCGCGAAGGCGATGCCGTAATTGACGGTGTCCTCGATGGAGTCTTCCTCCAGCGGGCGGCTGGGCTCGACCGTCAGTTCAGCGTCGACATAGAAACGCTGGCCGAGCGTCTCCTCCTCGTCCAGCACGCCGTGCCGGGCAAAGAAGGCGCAGTTCTTCATGCGGATGACATACATGGTCAGCGTCCGGGAGAAATGTCGTTTTCTCGCGCCAGCATAGCATCGGCCACCGCCAGCGCATCCACGTTGATTGCGACATCGTGGACGCGAAAAAGATCGGCCCCTTTGAGCCGCAGGATGACGCTGGTGGCCGCGGTGCCGGCCGCTCGCCCGGCAGGTTCGCGCCCGGTGACGCCGCCGATGAAACGCTTTCGCGACGTCCCCGCCATCAGCGGAAAGCCGAGCGCCTGAAGCTCGGAGAACCGTGCCATCAGATCGAGATTTTCCTCAGTCGTTTCCTTGGCGAAGCCAAAGCCGGCATCGAGCACGATCTGGCTGTCGGCAACGCCGCTGGCGCGCGCAATCTCCAGCGATTTGCGCAGGAACAGGAATTGGTCCTCGATCACGTCCGGCAGCTTCTGCCGTTCGCGTCCGGTATGCATGATGATGAGGCCGGCGCCGGTCTCGACCGCGACACGCGCTATGCCGGGCTCGCGCTGCAGGCCCCAGACATCGTTGACGATATGCGCGCCGGCGGCGACGGCGCGCCGCGCGGTGTCCTCGCGATAGGTATCGACCGAAATCAGCGCCTCGCCCGATCCCGCGAGCGCCTCGATGATCGGCAGCACCCGCCCCTGCTCTTCCTCGGCGGTGATCGGGGCAAAACCCGGCCGCGTCGATTCCCCGCCGACATCGATGATGGCCGCCCCCTCTTCCGCCATGCGACGCGCCTGGGCGATCGCCTTCTCCGGCGCGATGAACAGCCCGCCGTCGGAAAAACTATCCGGCGTGACGTTGAGGATGCCGACCACGACCGCTTTCGGGCCGAGGTCGAGATGGCGTCCGTGCGCGAGCTGCCATCGCCTTGTCGTCATTGTCCATCAACCATGCGTGATCCGCGCGAAATCAATTCCGTTGCGCCGGCAACGGCCGTAAAGCAAGGTGGCTGAAGAGGCAACATGATGAACCGTTCCCTGCTCTGCGCCCTGATCTTTTCGCTCGCCGCCATGCCGGCCGGCGCGGCTAGCCTGGTGAAGACCTACAGCTATTTCAGCGTCGGCGGCCGCACGCTGGACGACATCGAAAAGCAGCTGACGAAAAACGGTCCCGAGGTAAAGAGCACCGGCTCCAGGCATCCTGGCGCCACGCAGATGGCTTTCACCACGCGCGTCAGCTACGCGCAGACGGCCAATTCCTGCCGGATCGCGAATGCGCAGGTGACCGTGAAGGTCAAGGTGATCCTTCCGGAATGGCGGCGGCCGCGCAAGGCCGATCCGGACGTCAGGCTGTTCTGGGACACGCTTTCGGCCGACATCAAGCGCCACGAGGAGCGCCATGTCGAGATCGCCAAGAACCATGCCCGTGAACTCGAGGACGCGCTGAAAGCGACTTATCCGCAAAAGACCTGCGAAGCCGCGAAGGCGAAGGCCGCCGAGATTTCGGCTACCATCCTCGCCAGGCACGATCGCGCCCAGGTCCAGTTCGACCGTGTCGAAGGCGTCAACTTTGAAAGCCGGATCATCCGGCTTTTGCGCTACCGGATGCAGCGCATCCAAAGCGGCCAACTGCCGCCGGCTTGACTGCCGGATCGGTGTGCCGGCGAAAGCCAATGCCGGCGAAACATAGTGCCAGATCCGAAAAACTTGCGAGCGGCGGTCGAAAACGGCCTATATCGAACGACATATACCGGGTTCGCCCGAGGCGGGCTTTGGAAACCGAGACACGAACGACAGGCGGAAGACGCCCTTGACGGATCGCTTCTTGCGGACCGCGCGCCAGCCTTTGAAAGAATAACGCATGGACCAGACCGTCGACAATCGCACGGCAACGACAGCCGCGCCGCCGATGAGCGAGAGCGAGAAGAACGCCATCATCGGCGGCGTGCTTTTGTCGATGCTTTTGGCGGCGCTTGACCAGACCATCGTCGCGCCCGCCTTGCCGACGATCGGCCGCGCGCTCGGCCACGCCGAATATCTGCCCTGGATCGTCACCGGCTATCTTTTGACGGCGACAGCGATGGCGCCGCTCTACGGCAAGATTTCCGATGTCTATGGCCGCCGGCCGGTCATCTATGCCGCTGTGCTCATTTTTCTCCTGGGATCGCTGGTCAGCGCTCTCGCCCCCAACATGCTGGTGCTGGTCATCGGTCGCGCCATCCAGGGCGCTGGCGGCGGCGGCCTGTTCGCCCTGACGCAGACTGTCATTGGCGACCTCGTACCGCCCCGCGAGCGGGCCCGCTACGCCGCCTGGATTGCCGGCACATGGGCGGTCGCCAGCGTCGCCGGGCCGCTGCTCGGCGGTACCTTCGCCGAGCACCTGCACTGGTCGCTGATCTTCTGGATCAACCTGCCGCTCGGCTTCCTGGCGATGGCGATCATCAACAACCCGCTGAAGAAGCTGCCGATTGCGGCGAAACACCACCGCATCGACGGGCTTGGCGCAGCGCTGCTGGTGATCGCCACGGCGCTGCTGCTCCTGGCGCTCAACTGGGGCGGCAGCAGCTATCCCTGGCTCTCTGCGGAAATCCTTGGACTGGTGGCCTGTTCGGCCGTGTTCTGGGCGCTGTTCGCGGTCAGATTGCTCCGCGCCGCCGAACCGTTGGTCTCGCTCGAAGTGCTGAGCAATCCGATCGTGCTCGCCGGCACGCTGTCGATGTTCCTGCTGCAGGCGGCAAGCATCGGCATCTCGGTCTATCTGCCGGTTTATCTGCAGGCGGTCGTCGGGCTCTCGGTCAGCGAGTCCGGCACGGCCATGCTTGGACTGCTGCTCGGCACCGTCGCCGGCGCCACGTTCAGCGGCCGCACCATCCCGCGCTTCGTCCACTACAAGCGCATCGCCATGTTCGGCATCGCCTTCGCGATCCTTTGCATCGGCGCGCTCAGTGCCATTGCGGGCCACGCTTCGCTGCTCGAAGTCGAGGTGCTGACGACCTTGATCGGCCTCGGCACCGGAACGACTTTCCCGGTCAGCACCGTCTCGGTCCAGAACGCGGTCGACCGCGCGCATCTCGGCGTCGCGACCGGGGTGCTGACCTTCCTGCGTTCGCTGGGCGGCGCACTTGGCGTTGCCATGCTCGGCGCCGTCGCGCTCGGCTACGGCTTGCCGCTCGCAGCGGAGGGCTCGCTAACCCGCATCGAGGTCACCTCGGTGACACCTTTCGTGATGATCTTCGTCACCGCCGGCATCACGCTTGTCCTGGCGCTGATTGCGCTGGCGCTGATGCCGGAAAAGCCGTTGCGCGGCCAGGCCGAGCACGCCGCGCCGGTGCTCTCGGAGTAGCGCGCTTGATTTCCCGCAACGCGCTATTCGTGGACGCCTAGCTTCTTCTGCAGGCTTGTCGACGAGGTCGTGTACTGGAAGACGATGCGTTCCCCGGGGCTGACGATGCGTTTTGCGGCCTGCGCCATCAGGGCGACCTCGTGGAAGCCTGACAGGATGAGCTTGAGCTTGCCGGGGTAGGAGTTGATGTCGCCGACGGCGAAAATGCCGGGAACCGATGTCTGGAATTTCTCGGTGTCGACCGGGATAAGGTTCTCGTGCAGGTTCAGCCCCCATTCGGCGATCGGCCCGAGTTTCATGGTGAGACCGAAGAATGGCAGCATGCGGGTGCAAGGCACCTCGATGTCGCCGTCCGGGCCGCCCTTGATCGTCGCGGACGACAGCTCGCCGTCGGCGCCGGCAAGGCCGCTCACCTGGCCGACCAGGAATTCCAGCTCTTTCATCTCCTGCATGGCATACATCTTGTTGACGCTGTCGGGCGCTGCCCGGAATTCCGGGCGCCGGTGGACGAGCGTCACGCTTTTCGCGATCGGCTGCAGGTTGAGCGTCCAGTCGAGCGCCGAATCGCCGCCGCCGACGATGACGAGGTCGTGGCCGCGGAAATCCTCCATGCGACGGACCGAATAGAAGACGCTCTTGCCTTCATAGCCCTCGATGCCCGGGATGGGCGGGCGCTTCGGCTGGAACGAGCCGCCGCCTGCGGCGATCACCACCACCTTGGCCTCGAACACCTCGTTCTCGTCCGTGGTGACGCGAAAACTGCCGTCCTCGAGCTTCTCGAGGCTGGAGACCATACGGTTGAAGGTGAACTCCGGCTTGAACGGATGGATCTGCTCCATCAGCTTGTCGACCAGGCCTTGCGCCGTGATCATCGGCCAGCCGGGAATGTCGTAGATCGGCTTTTCCGGGTAGAGTTCGGCGCACTGCCCGCCCGGACGGTCGAGGATGTCGATGAGATGGCATTTCATATCGAAGAGGCCGAGCTCGAATACGGCGAACAGGCCGATTGGCCCTGCCCCGACAATGAGTACGTCCGTCTTGATCATGTCCGTCATCAGCTCCGCCCCATCGCGCATGACCCCGAAAATCGGAATCGATTTTCGGAAAGGATCATGCGCCAATCAAAGTGCTACAGTATCCTTTGCGCGTCCAAGAGGGCGCGCGGCGCTGTAGTGAAATGGTGGGGACAGTGCATGACCTATAGCCCGCTGCCAAGCAGCCACGGGCAAAATTGGAAAATCGAGAGTTGGTTCAGCCCTGGCGCTCGGGCACGCGGACGACAAGACCGTCGAGCGCGTCGCGCACCTTGATCTGGCAGGACAGGCGCGAGTTCGGCCGAACGTCGTAGGCGAAGTCCAGCATGTCCTCCTCCATCGCTTCCGGCTCGCCGACTTCGGCTGTCCAAGCCTCGTCGACATAGACATGGCAGGTCGCGCAGGCGCAGGCGCCGCCGCATTCCGCCTCGATGCCGGGCACTGCGTTGCGGATCGCGTTTTCCATGACGGTCGAGCCGTTCTCGGCCTCCACGTCGAATTGAGTGCCGTCATTGGCGATGTAAGTCAGCTTGGTCATTTGTCACCTGAGGAGTCGCAGCCGAGATAATCACTCCACCGGACAAGTCAACTGCGGCGCGAAAACGCCACCGCATGACGTTTTTTCAGAAGGCGCGCTTTGCCGGCGCTAGCGGCTGATGGCGGCGATGAAGTCCCGCACTTCCTCGATCAATACGCCAAGTTTCTTAACGGTGCGGGCGTCCTCGGGCTGCTTTTCGATGGTCGCGGCGCATTCGGCGACGGCAAAGGCGCCGATACCGCGCGCCGAGCCTTTCAGGCTGTGTGCAAGCAGCACCCGTTCCTTGGCATCGGCGTCGAGGATCTTGTCGCGCACCGAAAGCGCCTGCTGCACGAACAGCGCCAGCACTTCCTGTTCGAGCGCGCGGTCATCCATCGTCTGCCGCGCAAGATGAGCCATATCCACAGGTCGCGACCCTGCCGTTCCCGACACGTCGCCGCCGGGCATGGAAAACGCGATTCCACTCTCGCCACGCATACGCACTGCAACTCCCTAAAAAGGCGGCTGGCGCCCACAAAAATAGGCGATCCGCGTCGCCATCGGGTTAACGATTGGCCGGGAAAAATGTTGTCACGGAGGCAGCCTGAATCACGCTTCCGTTAACCTTATATTTAAAGTTTTACGTATCGCCCGGAATGCATGTTTTCTTTACCCCAGTGTGTCATTACGATACGAACGTCCATTTTCAGCCTCCTGTCTGGGACCAGACAAGCCAGAATCAGGCCAAAATCATAAGTCCCGCGGCAGCTAGTACAGGGTAGCGAAGGCATGGCTAAGAAACCGACGACGACCAAATCCCTCGAGAGCGACGTAGCCGCGGAGCTGGAAAAGGCGCTTGACCTTGACCTCAACGGCGACGAAGGCGGGCTCGACATGGCGGCGTCGATGGAGGATCTCGAGGCCCAGATATCGGCGGCCGCGGACGAATTGGCGCGCGAAGGCCGCAGCCAGAGATCAGAGCCTGCAAATGAGCCTCAGGCGGCGAAGGCGGCACCTCAGCCGAAGCCGGCGGAGTTGCGCCCGGTCGAATCGCGCGCCTCGCAGCCGAACGGTTTCACGCCGGCTCCTGCCGCTTTCACGCCGGCCAATGACGATCGCCAAAAGGATTACCGGACGCTTCTGCACGGCCTCAACCGGCGTGCGTCGAGCACCGTCTACTGGGTGATAGCGTTCATTTCGCTCGCCTGGATCGCGGGCGCCGGCGGCCTCGCCAACCTTCTGTTCGGCCCAGGCATCTGGAAGATCCGCACCTTCGACCAGTTCTTCGCCCGCCCCGAGCTGATCGGGCTGGCGGTCGCCGCGATTATCCCGGTCATTCTGTTCTGGGCCTTCGCCGCGATGATCCGGCGTGCCCAGGAAATGCGCATCGCCGCGCAATCGATGACCGAAGTGGCCTTCCGCCTTGCCGAGCCGGAAAACCTTGCCCAGGACCGCGTCATGATGATCGGCCAGGCCGTTCGCCGCGAGGTGGCGGCCATGGGCGAAGGTATCGAGCGCACTTTGGCGCGCGCCGTCGAGCTCGAAACCCTCGTCCACAGCGAAGTCAGCCAGATCGAGCGCTCCTATTCCGAGAACGAGGCCCGCATCCGCTCGCTGGTCGACGGGCTCGGTAGCGAACGCGAAGCCGTCGTGAGCCACGCAGAGCGCGTGCGCGCCTCGATACACGGCGCGCATGAGACGCTGCGCGACGAGATCGGCTCGGCCAGCGACATCATTCGCGACTCGATCCTCAACGCCTCGACCAAACTGTCGATGACGATCAACAATTCCGGCGACACGCTGATCGATCGCATCAATGAAAGCTCGATGTCGATCTTCGATTCGGTGGAAACCCGGCTCGATACGATCACCGACCGCCTGTCGACCTCGGGCGAGGCCTTCGCCAGCCTGCTCGACACCCGCATCGCCAAGCTGACCGATACCACCGACGGCCTCACCCGCTCGCTGACCGATCTGCTCGACGACCGCACCACCGGCATGGTCTCGCTGCTCGGCGGCGCCGCGCGCACGCTGAGCTCCGAGTTCGAAGCGAGTCTCACCGGCATCGAGCGGACGCTGGCCGAGCGCGGCCAGGCGCTGATCAGCGAGTTCCAGACGCGCGCCGAGGCGCTCGACACCGGCACGCAGAAGCTCAACGCCGCGCTCGAGGCCCGCGCCCGCCAGATCAACGAAACCTTGGTCGAGCGCGCCCGCGAGATCGCCCACACCTTCGCCGAGAGCAAGGACCAGCTGTCGTCGATGATCGACCAGGGCAAGACCCAGATCGGCGCGGATATGGCCGACATCATCTCGTCGACCTCGTCCATGCTCGAAGCCCGTGCTACCGATTTCGCCGGTCGTATGGAGGCCGCACGCCACGTCGTGTCGCGTTCCTTCGACGCCGACATCCAGCGGCTTGCCGATGCCCGCGTCGGCATCGAGGAAGCCGTCGAAAACCACAGCCAAAAGCTTTCCGAGAGCCGCGACCGCATGGCCGCCGCGATGCAGGAGGACCTTGCGAGATTCGCCGAGGGTCGTGCCGAGATCGATGCGGCCGTAACCAATCAGGTGCAGAAGCTGGCGGAAGGCCGCGGTCTGATCTCGCGCGCCTTGGAAGAGGACCTGCGCAAGGTCAACGAGTCGCGCGCCGCCATCGATGCTTCGTTGGGCAGCCACCTCGAACAGCTCGAAGAGGGTCGCAACCGCCTGTCCCAGGCGTTGAACGAAGACTCCGGCAAACTCGTGCAAGCTCGTACATTGATTGATGAAATGGTTGCTGGCCATGTCGGCAAGCTGGCCGAGGGACGCAACATTCTGGCGCGCGCGCTGGAAGCCGATCTCGGTAAGCTGTCAGACAGCCGCGCCTCGATCGACGGCCTCGTCGCTGGCCAGGTCGAGAAGATCGCCGAAGGTCGCGCGGTGCTCGCCAAAGCGCTCGAGACCGATATCGTCGGCATCCGGAACTTGATCGAGACCCATTCCGCCAAGCTCGCCGAAGACCGGGGCGAACTCAGCCGCGCGCTGGAGAGCGACCTCGGCGGTATCCGTGGCCTGATCGACAGTCATGCCGGCAAACTCGCGGACGATCGAAGCCTGTTGTCGCAGACGCTGGAGGCCGATCTCGCCAAGCTCGCCGAAAGCCGCGCCTCGATCGACGGCCTCGTCGCCGGCCAGGTCGAGAAGCTCGCCGAAGGGCGCGATATCCTCAAGCGCGCCCTGGAAGCGGACGTCAATACCATCAGGGGTGCCATCGCGGGGCATTCCGAGAGGGTGCAGGAGGAACGCGCTCAGCTGTCGAAGGCCCTGGAGGCCGACCTGCAGACGGTCAGCGGCGCGATCTCCGATCACCAGAACAGACTCGTCCAGGATCGTTCGGTGCTGTCGAAGTCGCTCGAGGACGATCTCGCCAAGTTGGCGGAGAGCCGCTCCAGCATCGACGGCCTCGTCGCCGGCCAGGTCGAGAAGCTCGCCGAAGGCCGCGATATCCTCAAGCGCGCCTTGGAGGCGGACCTCAATACCATCCAGGGTGCCATCGTCGACCATTCGGAGAAGATCAGCGACCATCGCGCCGAGCTGTCGCGCGCCCTCGATGCCGACATGGCCAATGCCAGCGGCCTCATGCAGACCCACGCCGACAGGCTCTCGCAGGACCGTACGACGCTTTCCAAGGCCCTGGAGGACGACCTCGCCAAGCTGGCCGAGAGCCGCGCCTCGATCGACGGGCTGGTCGCCGGCCAGGTCGAGAAGCTCGCAGAAGGCCGCGATATCCTCAAGCGCGCCCTGGAAGCGGATCTGGCCAAGCTTGCCGAGAGCCGCACCTCGATCGACGGCTTGGTCTCCGGCCAGGTCGAGAAGCTTGCCGAGGGTCGCGATATCCTCAAGCGTGCGCTCGAAGCCGACCTGCAGAAGCTGGCCGAAAGCCGCTCCGAGATCGACGGCGTCATTGCCGGCCATGTCGGCAAACTGTCGGAGGGCCGCGACATGCTGGCCCGGGCGCTTGAGGACGATCTCGCCAAGCTCGCCGAAGCGCGCAAGGACGTCGACCGCTCCGTGTCCGGCCACATCGACCAGATCGCGGCCAAAAGCAGCGACATCTCGGCGGCGATCGCTGCCGATGTCGAGAAGATCGAGCAGGCCTTCAGCCGCCAGACCGGCGTCATCGAGGAGCGCGCCGGCACCATGGAACGTGCGCTGTCGACCGGTGTCGACAATGTCCGCGGCGTTCTCGAAAAGACCGCCGTCTTCGTTGCCGGCGCCCTGCGCGACAAGGTCATGGAAATCACCAGCACCCTGCATGAGCAGGCGGGTACTGCCTTCAGCGACGCCGATCGCAAGATCGCCGAACGCGCCGAGCAGACTTCGGCTGCGCTGCTTGCCAGGGCCGAGGACATCGCCAATGCTTTCGAGGCGGCCGACCGCCGCCTGCACGAGCGCGCTCAGGATACATCCAGCATGCTGATGGCCCGCGCCGACGATGCGTCCAATTCGCTCATGGCCCGGGCCGAGGAAACCGCGGACAAGCTGGCGGCCCGCGCCGGCGAGATCGCCGGCACTTTCGACGCCGCGGACCAGAAGCTGGTGGCTCGCGCGGTGGAAACGGCGCAGTCGCTGGCGGCACGCGCCGGCGACATCCTGCGCAACTTCGAAGGCGCCGACGAGCGGCTGAGCATGCGCATCAGCGAATCGGCTGAAGCGCTGGCTGCCCGTGCATCGGATCTCGGCCGCATCTTCGACGCCGCCGACCAGCATCTGATCTCGCGCATTGCCGAGGGTTCGGAAGCGTTGTCGTCGCGGGCGTCCGAAATTGCCCGCATCTTCGACGACGCGGACAACCGCCTGGTGTCGCGCATCGCCAGCAGCAGCTCGACCATCGGCGAACATACTGACGCGATTGTCGGTGCATTCGCCGCCACCGAGCAGCGCGTCGCCGATCGTGCCCGGCAGACCGGCCAGGAGCTCGCCGTCCACGCCCGCGAGATCGAGCAGGCGCTTGCCGGTGCCGACGAGCGGCTGGCGTCGAGCGCCGCCGCCGCGGCGGCCCGTGTCGAGGAGCAGGTTGCGAGCGTCGAGAACCGCCTCGCCTACGGCGCCGAAACGATGGGCCAGAAGCTCAACGAGCAGGTCTCCGGCGCCGAGGCCCAGCTCATCTCGCGCGCAAATGTCATCGCCGAGACCTTCACGGCGGTCGGCCAGCATATCGGCCAGAGCACCAACGAGGCGGCAAAGACCATCGGCGCCAACACCCGCGAGCTCAACACCATGCTTGCGGCGCGCTCCGCCGAAATGTCGAGGATCCTCGACGAGACGGCGCGGCCTCTGGTCGAGCGCTTCGCCCAGGGCGGCTCCGAGCTGCAACGGAGTATGGAAGAAGTCACCGAACGGGCGACCGAGAAGCTGCGCAGCGAAAACGCAAACCTCGTCAACGCGCTTGCCAACCGAACCGCCGAGACGCTTTCGGCGGTCGAAGGCGCGCGCTCGACGCTGGCCGACAGCGTTGCCGACCTCATCGGCCGCATGTCCACCTCCAGCGCGCAGCTCGGTCAACTGATCGACCAGGCGGCCGTCAATCTCGGCCAGGTCGAGGAACGCCTCACCGGCAGCACGCAGAGCTTCGCCACGACCACGGAAAAGGCCGCCCAAACCTTCGCCAGCTCGGCACGTCTCGTCGATTCGAACACGACGCGGCTCACCGATCTGTCCTCGGCGACCTTGCGCGAGGTCGCCTCGATCGCGACCAAGTTCGACGAGCACAGCCGCCTGCTGTCAAGCGCCTCGGACCTGCTGAGCTCCGCGCAGAGCAATCTCGAGCACACGCTGGAGCGGCAGTCTTCGCTGGAAGACCTTGCCGTCGGGCTGGTCAAGAAATCGGAAGACCTCGAGAAGGTCATGCGCTCGTTCGAGAGCCTCGTCGGCCAGACGATGCAGAACGCCGAAGGCCGGACGATGGAATCGGCGGAAAAGATCCGCACGGCCATCGCCGAGGTCGTCGATTCGGCGACGCGGCGCTTCGCCGACGCGACCGAGGAGATGCGGCGCACCGCGGGCTCGATCAAGAGCGAGCTCGACCTGACCCGCGCCGAGCTCAAGAAGGGCGTCATCGAGATGCCGGAGGAAGCCAAGGAATCGACCTCGGCTATCCGCCGCGCCGTCTCCGAGCAGATCAACGCGCTCAAGGAACTGTCGGATATCGTTGCGAAATCCGGCCGCAGCGGCAGCAGCGAGACCGGCGAGCCGCGCGCCCTGCGCCCCGCGCCGCAGGCGCCTGCCCGCCCCGCCGAACAGCCGCTGCGCCGTCCGCCGGCGCCTCAGCCTCAAGCTGAGCGCCGCGCGCCGCAGCCACCGCTCGCCGAGACGACGCTGCGCGGCACGCTCGATCTCGAGCGTCCCGCGGAGGCGCCGCCGCGCCGCGATCCCAACGGCCGCGCGGCGCAGGGCGGCTGGGTGCGTGATCTCCTGACCAATGCCTCGCGTGAGGAAGAGCTGAAGCCGGCGGCGCCGGCGGAAGCGCCGCGCGCGGCGCCTGCCCAGCGCTCGCCGCTGCATGTCATGGAGTCGCTCAACTCGCTGTCCGTCGACATCGCGCGCGCCATCGACCATGACGCCTCGATCGAGTTGTGGAACCGCTATCGCCGCGGCGAGCGCGACGTCTTCACCCGTCGGCTTTACACGCTGAAGGGCCAGCAGACATTCGACGAGATCCGCCGCAAGTATCAGGCCGAAGCCGAGTTCCGCGCCGCCGTCGACCGCTACTGCGACGATTTCGAGAAACTGCTCAAGGACGTGTCACGCAACGACCGCGACAACATCATGGCGCAGACCTATCTGACGTCGGACACCGGCAAGGTCTACACCATGCTGGCCCACGCCAGCGGCCGCCTGCACTAAGCCGGGCGGAGCGAGAGCACACAAGAAGGCGGGCCCAAAAGCCCGCCTTTTTTGTCCTGGCAGCAAGCTCGTGACGCGATCTGCAATAGATATCGTCGGTAGGCGCCGCCCCTCATCCGCCTGCCGGCACCTTCTCCCCGTATAGTGACGGGGAGAAGGGGCTGATCGTCCGCCGGCCCCTTCCTGCAACGCTGGTGTTTGGCGAAATCATTGGTGACGGCGTCTTTCTCCCCGTCTCTATACGGGGAGAAATGCCCGGCAGGGCAATGAGGGGCAGCGCCGGCGTCTCTTAATTTAGCTAAGCTTGCCGCCCTGCATCTCGTTCTGGCTTGGCGCGAAGATCGGCTGTCGTTCGCCTCAGTGAGCGATATCAGATCACCGAATCCGTCCAGCGGACGATGTCCTTTGCCGCCTGGCCGAAGGCGTTGTCCAGCGCGCCGACATAGGCGGCATTGCCGCTGCCGGAGACCGGTGCGCTCGCCGTGAAGCTCTTCGAGGCGCGCACCTCGCCATTGCGGTCGTTGAGGACGCGCACGAACAGGTCGACATCGGCATGTTCGCCGCCATTGACCCGGACTTCAAAAGAGCGGACCTCGACGATGATCTGATAGTCGATCGCCAGCCCCTCGCCCGGCTTTCCGACGCCGGCGAAGCTGCCGGAACGCTGGAAGGTCTCGGCGAGCCTGGCCTGCACGATCAGCGGCAGGCGGTCCGCCCATTGCGCGCCCTTGAGGAACTGGATCGACTGGTCGGAGGGCCTGATCACGATGTTCTGGCTGTCCAGCGCCTTCAGCGCCGAAGGCTGAGCGATCAGGATCTGACGGCGGCTGTGGCCGCGCATTTCGACCGAAGGAGCCGAAAGCTCGAACGTATCGAGCGGCGCCGGTTTGCTTGCCAGTGCCGCGCAACCGGCGAGCGCCAACACGAGCGCCGCGGCGGCAACCGGCTTCAACCACCCTCTACCCGACTTCACGCGCGATCCCCGTTGTCCCCGGACCTTACGATCAACTTACAGCTGCAAGCCATGTTCTTGACGTTCGCAGCATCCGAAGTCAACGCCGCGCCCTGCCATCGAATTGCCGAACCTCTCCCTCGCCGCCCGTCAGGATGCGCTGCGGATTGCGGCTGAGGTCGGTCACTGCTTCCTCGATGCGGCTAATGGACCGCCGGCTGTCCTGCACCAGCGCTTCCACGTCCTGCAGCCCCGAGCCCGAGAAGCGCGCCAGATTGTCGGTGATGGTGCCGAGGCGAGCGTTCAGCGTGTCGGCGACCTGCTTGAAGGATTTCAGCGTCGCCCTGGCGTCGGCCATCACGCCGTTGGCCTCGCCGGACCCGAGAAGCTTGTCGACCTTTTCGAGGATGCCGTCGACGCGCACCGAAGCGTCGTTGAGGCGCTGCGCAAGCTGGCGGGCATTCTTGATGGTGTCGTTGATGTCGTCGGAGCGGTTGGCGATCTTGTCGGTGACCTTGGCGATGTCGGCGGCCGCCTTGTTGGCGCTGTCGCTCGCCTTCTGGATATTGGCCATCGCCGTGCGCACGTCGGCCGGATCGATGCCGTCGAGCACGTTGTCGACTTTGGCGAGCGTGCCTTGCGTCTGCTTGGCGAAGTCGTTGATCGAGCCAACCGCCGTGTTGACGTTGTCGATGGTGGAGTCGAATTGCTTCGAGGTTTCCTTCAGGTTTGCGGTCACCGTGTCGACATTGGCGACGATGCTCTTGATCCGGTCCTTGTCGACCGAGTTGAGCAGCCCCTCGGCCGCCTTCAGCGTGCTGTCGAGTCGGCCCGACACATTCTGCAATTGCTCCGAAAGCGAGCTCACGGCGGACAGGAATTTGTCGATGCCGTCCGAATTCTTGGCCAGCGCGTCGGAGAAGGTCTCGACATTCTTGACGGTCTGCGTCAGCGGGCCGCGAACGTCCTTGGTGAAGCCCTCGAGTTCGGACAGCACCTTGTCGGCGCGGGTGAAGATGTTCTGCGCCGTCTGCAACAAGTTGGTCACGGCCGACGGATTTGCGACGATCTCCGGAACCCGGCCTTCCTTCTCGGCCTGGTCGAGCAGCTTCACTTCCTTCGGATTGGCACCCCTGAGCTCGATATTGGCCTGGCCGGTAAGGCCCGCGAGCCCGATATCGGCCTGCGTGGACTTGGTGATCGGGGTCATTCGGTCGATCTCGGTGTCGGCGATGGCGACGGTCGGATTGTCGACGTCGATATAGACCCGTTTGACGTCGCCCACCTTGACGCCGTTGAACAGCACGAAGCTGCCGCGGCCAAGGCCCGAAGCGGAACCGGGAATGCGCACGCGCAAAAGTGTCGTCTCACCCCGTTCGCCGATCGCGGCGGTCCAGTAGACGAAGGCGAAGGCCGCGAGGATCGCGGCCAGCGTGAAGATGCCGACAATGACGTAGTTGGCTCTGGTTTCCATTGCCTCACTTATGGCTATGCGCGCGCCGCAAGATCAAGTTGCCGAGCGCGTTTTCCGCGGAAATAGGACTTTACCCACGGCTCCTCGCTCTTGAGCATATCGTCGATCGTGCCTTCGACCAGCACCCTCTTCTTGCCGAGCACCGCCACGTGGTCACAGGCGGTAAACAGCGTATCGAGGTCGTGCGTGACCATGTAGACCGTCAAATCCATCGTATCGCGCAGCTTGACGACCAGCTCGTCGAACTCGGCCGCGCTGATCGGATCGAGGCCCGAGGTCGGTTCGTCGAGAAAGACGATATCCGGATCGAGCGCCAGCGCGCGCGCCAGCGCCGCGCGCTTGATCATGCCGCCGGAAAGCTCGGAGGGGAATTTCTGCGCCGCATCGGGCGGCAGCCCGACCAGTTCGACCTTCAGCATGGCGAGCTCGTCCATCAGCGCCTTCGGCAGGTCCAGATATTCGCGCATCGGCACCTGCACGTTTTCCTGCACCGTCAGCGCCGAAAACAGCGCTCCGTGCTGGAAGAGAACGCCAAGCCGCATGTCGATGCGCAGGCGCTCGACCTCGCTTGCCTTGTCCACGTCGACGTCGAACAGCTTGATGGTTCCCGATTGCTTAGGCATCAGCCCGAGGATGGTGCGCAAGAGCACAGACTTGCCGGCGCCGGACGCGCCGACGAAACCCAGGATCTCGCCACGCTTGATGTCGAGCGAAAGCTTGTCGAGGATCAGCTTGTCTTCGATGGCGACGGTGACGTCCCGAACCGAAAGCACGATCTCGCTTTCATCCGCGTTCTGCGTCGTCTGAGCTCCGTTGCCGTTCGCGATTGCCATTTCAGAACTCGATCGCTGCGTAGAACATGGCGAAAAGCCCGTCGAGGATGATGACGACGAAGATCGATTTCACCACCGAGGCGGTCACATGCCGGCCGAGCGATTCGGCGCTGCCGCCGACCTTCATGCCTTCGACGGAAGCAATGGTGCCGATGATCATGGCCATGAACGGCGCCTTGATCAGCCCGGCGAAGATGGTGCTGAGGTCGATGGCGACACGCAATCTGTCGATGAACGCCGCCGGCGGAATGTCGGAATAGAGCCAGGCGGCGACGATGCCGCCGCCAAGGGCGGCGAAATTGGCGATGATCGTCAAACATGGCAGCGCGATCACCAGGGCGACGAGCCGCGGGAACACCAGCACGCCGATCGGGTTGAGCCCGATCACCTTCAGCGCATCGACCTCCTCGCGCATCTTCATCGAGCCGATCTCGGCGGTGATGGCGCTGCCCGAGCGGCCGGCAAGCATGATCGCCGTCATCAGCACGCCGAGCTCGCGCAGGATCAGCACGCCGACGAGATCGACGACGAAGATGTCGGCGCCGAAATAGCTGAGCTGGTAGGCGCCCTGCTGGGCGACGATGGCGCCGACGATCGCCGACATCAGCACCACCACGGGAATGGCGCCGACGCCCATGCGGTCGATCTGGTTGAAGATCGCGGCCGGATTGACGGCATGGCCGCGCCCGAGCTTCATCTGCGCGCCGCGGATGGTGGCGCCGAGGATGTTCATCGAGGCGAGAAAGTCGTCGCGCATCTCGTAGACGCGGCGGCCGACCAGCTCCAGCGCGCGCAGGATGATGTTGGGCGGCCCGGCCGGGCCCGATTCGGGCTCGCGCCGCACCGCGTCGCCGACCGCGCCGAGCAGAATCGAGGCGATCTCGCTCTGCCCCTGCACATGGACCTCGACGCCTTTCTTCTCGAAGGCGCTGGCCAGCCGGTCGATCAGCCAGGCGCCGGCCGTATCCATCTTCTCGATATGGGAAAGATCGAGCATCAGCTGCTTGGCGCCGCTGCGCTTCTCGATCTTGCGCATCTCGGCATCGACCGATGCCACGGTCCGCGTCGTCCAGACACCGGAAAAAGCGCAGCCGAGCACGCCGGACTCCTCGCCGACGGCGATGCGCGGCTGGTGGTTGTCCTTGGCGGCGGCGCTTGCGTCGCGTTTGCGGATAGTCAACATGGCGTCCTGTTTAGCGTGACGGGACTGGCGTGTCGATTTGCCGGCAGACCGGTGTCGCACAGCCGGAGAAGAAAAATATGGCGCGTGTCATTTCGGTCGAGGCCGAGCGATTCCCGATCGCCGGCACCTTCACCATCTCGCGCGGATCGAAAACCGAGGCCGAGGTCATCACGGTGACGATCGGCGAGAACGGGCACGTCGGGCGCGGCGAATGCGTCCCTTACAAGCGCTACGGCGAGACGATGGAGGGCGTGCACGCCGCAATCGAGGCGATGCGCGGCCGGATCATCGGCGGCATCGACCGCACCGCCCTGCTCGCCGCCATGCCGGCCGGCGCGGCGCGCAATGCCCTCGACTGCGCCTTGTGGGACCTCGAGGCCAAGCTCAGCGGCAGGCCGGTGGCGGACGCGATCGGCGCTGTTTCGCCGAAGGCGCTGGAAACCGCCTACACGCTTTCGCTCGCTGAGCCCGAGGCGATGGCGGCGCAGGCCCGCGCCAACGCCTCGCGGCCGTTGCTCAAGGTCAAGATCGGCGGCGACAACGACATGGCAAGGATACGTGCGGTGACCGAAGCCGCTCCGCAAAGCCGCATCATCCTCGACGCCAATGAGGGATGGGCCGACGACAATGTCGAAGCCAACCTTGCCTTTGCTGCCGAGTACGGCATCGCGCTGGTCGAGCAGCCGCTGCCGGCAGGCAAGGATGACATCCTGCGTCGGATCGCGCATCCGGTGCCGGTCTGCGCCGACGAAAGTGTGCATGAGGCGAAGAACCTCGAAGCGCTTGCCGGCCTCTACGATGCCGTCAACATCAAGCTCGACAAATCGGGCGGCCTGACCGAAGCGCTGATCCTTCGCAACCGCGCCCGCGAACTGGGTTTCGGCATCATGGTCGGCTGCATGGTCGGCACGTCGCTTGCCATGGCGCCGGCGGTGCTGCTGGCGCAAGGCGCCGATTTCGTCGATCTCGACGGCCCGCTGCTGCTTGCGCGCGACCGTGAGCCCGGCCTGGTCTACCAGGGATCGCTGGTGTCACCCCCCGACCGGGCGCTGTGGGGCTGAGCGGGCGGCAAGGCCGATCAGCACGAGGCCGACAATCGCGATCGGGATCATCGCCAGGAACCCGTCAACGCCGAGACGATCGTAGAGCGGGCCGGAAGCGAGCGTCACCGCCGCCATGAAGAAACCGTTGAAGAAATAGGCAATGCCTTGCGCAGCACCCGTGCGCTCTTCGGAAACCGTTTCGCCGATCATCTTCTGCAGGCCGATCAGCACCATAGCCACCGATACGGAATGCAGCGTCTGGACGCCGAAGAAGCCGGCGACGCCCAGCCCGAGCGGCCAGACCAGCGGAAAGGCGATCCAGCGCACGATCGAGCCGATACCGGCGATCACCATGACCCTGACGACCGAGACAGAGGCGAAAATGCGGTTGAAAAACAGGAACATGCAGACTTCGGAGATCACGCCCCAGGCCCACAGCAGGCCGACGACGGAATCGTCGATTCCGATCGACTTCCAGTAGATCGACACAAATCCGTAGAGGAAAGCGTGGCTGGCCGTGATGATGCCGACGCCGAGGGTGAAATAGAGGAAATAGGCGTTGAGAAGGCTCGGGGCCGAATGCTGGATATCGGTCGCCGACAGCGGCGACGCCTTGCGAGGCTTGCCCATGCGCGGCGCCCACAACCCGGCGACAAGGGCCGCCGCAAGGGCCACGAAGATGATCACCGGAACGGCCTGAGGACCGGTGGCTGCCAGGATGAAGCCGCCCACTATATTGGCGCAGAAATAGGAGATCGAACCCCATTTGCGCATGGCTGTGTAGTTCGAGCCGAATCGGCGCACGCCCGACAGCGCCAGCGAATCGGCCATCGGCGAATGCGGCGTCCAAGGGATCGAGAGCAACAGCGAGACGGCCAGCACGCCCACATAGGTGGCCGGCAGGAAATAGCCGGCCGAAATGATCATCGTGGCCGCGACAAGCGCGATATAGACGTTGGCGCGATCCTTCGCCCGGTCGGCAAGCGCGGTCAGCATCGGCGTCGTCACAACGCGCAGGAACATCGGCGCGGCCAGGATGACGGCGATCTGCTCGGCATGAAAACCTTTCGCCTCCAGCCAGAGCGGAAAATAGGGCAGATGCGTGCCCTGCGACACAAACAATGTCGCGAAGATCAGGCTCATGCGCAGTTCGAAATGGCTCGGCTTGACGAGTTGCTCAGGCGAAAGCGGCGGCAGCGACATGAATCGATCCAATTACGCTGCATCCCACGACCTGCAACGCGTTTCGATCCCTATCATGCGGCAAGACGCGGCGGAACTGCCTGGACCAATCGATCAAGCTAAAGCTGTTGAAAGACAAAGAAATCTCAGGCCCGTGGCGCTCCTGCGCCCCGGGCTTGCCGTGCTCCTCGCTCAGTTCTGGAAATAGGTCGGCTGGTCGACGTCCTCGATCAGCCCGGCCTGGGTCGGCTCCCAACCCAGTTCCTGCCGGGTCAGGGCGCTCGAGGCCTCGTTGTCGATCGCGGCGAAATGCGCGAACCAGCCGAAATGTTCGGCGGATTCTTCCCGGCTCTTGCTCACCACCGGAACGCCGAGCCTGCGGCCGATGACGCCGGCGATCTCGCGAAACGGCACGCCCTCCTCGGCGACGGCGTGGTAGCGGGCGCCGCCCCGGCCCTTCTCCAGCACCAGCCTGTAGAGCCTGGCAGCATCGAGCCGGTGCACGGCCGGCCAGTGGTTGAGGCCTTCGCCTGTATAGACCGAGGCGCCCTTCTCGCGGGCAATGCCGATCAGGATCGGGACGAAGCCGTGATCGCCGGCGCCATGGACCGATGGCGGCAGGCGGATGATCGACACGCGCGCGCCCTTCTCGGCGGCGGCATAGGCCGTCTGCTCCGACACACGCGGGATCGATGGATTGGACGCAGACGGAACGTCCTCGGTCGCGAGACGGCCGGGCTGGACCAGACCGATGCCGGAGGTGACGATCAGCGGCCGGTCGGAGCCGGCAAGCTCCAAGCCCATCGCCTCGATGGCGCGCCGGTCGGTCTCGCAATTCTCCTTGAACCTCGAGAAGTCGTGGTTGAAGCCGGTGTGGATAACGCCATCCGCCCGCGCCGCGCCGCGCCGGAGGCTGTCGAGATCCTCCAGATTTCCTCTGAGCACCTCGGCTCCCGCGGCGGCGAGAGCATCGGCGCCGGCATCCGAACGGGCAAGGCCGAGCACCTGGTGGCCGGCTCCGAGAAGTTCCTGGACGGTGGCCGAGCCGACAAAGCCGGTGGCTCCGGTGACGAAGACACGCATTGCAGTTTCCTTTGCTTGATTTGACCGGTGCCGCTGCCTTGGCGGCCCGTCGCGTTCAAATAAGCGCTTGAGGAAAGACGATCTATGCGGCAAAGTCCGAATTATCTTTGCAATCGTCCAGGACCGCCTATGGACCCGCTATCTGACGTGCTGTCGCTATTGAAACCGCAGAGCAACGTCTCGGCCGGCTTCGATGCCGGCGGAGACTGGTCGATCGAGTTCCCCCGCAACATCGGCATCAAATGCTACGCGGTCGTCTCGGGCCAATGCTGGCTGGTCGTGGAAGGCGTGCCCGAGCCGGTGCATCTAACCGCGGGCGACTGCTTCCTGCTGCCGGGTGGGCGACCGTTCCGTATGACAAGCGACATCAGCCTCACACCGGTCGGTGCGCACACCATCTTTCCCCCTGCCCGCGCCGGCGGCGTCGTCACCTACAATGGCGGCGGCGATGTCTTCCTGGTCGGCAGCCGTTTCGTGCTGAGCGGCCGTCACGCCGACATCTTGCTCAAGATGATGCCGCCGATTATCCATATCCGTCGGGAAGAGGACAAATCCGCACTCCGCTGGTCGGTGGAGCGGATGATGCAGGAGCTCAGCGAAGGTCAGCCGGGCGGCTTCCTGGTGGCGCAGCACCTTTCGCAAATGATGCTGGTCCAGGCGCTGCGCCTGCACATGGCGGAAGGGCCGAATGGCGGTGTCGGCTGGCTTTTTGCCCTTGCCGACAAGCAGATGGGCGCCGCGATCGGCGCCATGCACGAGGATCCTGCGCACCGTTGGACCCTGCAGGAACTGGCGGAGCGCGCCGGCATGTCGCGGTCGAATTTCGCACTGAAGTTCAAGGAGATGGTCGGAACCTCGGCGATGGAATATCTGACCCGCTGGCGCATGCTGCTCGCCGGCGAAAGGCTCGCCAATTCCAGCGAGCACACCTCGGTCATTGCGCTCTCGCTCGGCTACGTATCCGAGAGCGCCTTCAGCACTGCCTTCAAACGCGTGATGGGTGCTTCACCGCGCCAGTATGGCCGCGATCGCAGCGCGGTTGCCGCTTGAGATCGATGCGCGAGGCGCTCAGGCAGCCCGGGCCGCCCTGCCCTTGAGATCGACGATATCGACGGGCACCAGCGTATCCTTGCCTGCCGGAACCCCGGGCAGCACATGCGCCCAGGTCAGGATTTCCATGCTGCCATCGAAATGCTCGACCACCGCCGTGCAGCTCTCCACCCAGTCGCCGGTGTTGATGTACTGCACATCGCCATAGTTTTCGATCGCGGCATGGTGGATGTGGCCACAGATGACGCCGTCGACATGCGAGCGCCGCGCTTCCTCGGAGAGCACCGTCTGGAACGAGCCGATGAAGTTCACCGCCTTCTTGACCTTGACCTTCGCCCAGGACGAGAACGACCAGTAAGGCAGCCCGAGCAGATGGCGCAGCTTGGTCACCACCCGGTTGACCAGCATTGCCGCGTCATAGGCGTAGTCGCCGAGATAAGCGAGCCAGCGCTGGTTGTGCACGACAGTATCGAACTGATCGCCATGGATGACCAGCAAGCGCCTGCCGTCGGCGGTCTCGTGAATGGCGCGGTCGGCAACGACGATGCCGCCGAAATGCACGCCCTGGAACTGACGGGCGAATTCGTCGTGGTTGCCGGCGATGTAGGTGATCGAGGCGCCCTTGCGCGCCTTGCGCAGCAATTTCTGCACGACGTCGTTGTGGCTCTGCGGCCAATGCCAGCTGCGCCGCAGGCGCCAGCCGTCGACGATGTCGCCGACCAGATAGATGGTATCGGCGTCGTGATGGCGCAGGAAATCGATCAGGAAATCGGCCTTGGCCGCCTTCGAGCCGAGATGCACGTCGGAAATGAACATCGTGCGAAAAGTACGGGGCTCTGGACCGGACATCGCGATTTCACCCTTTGCTTTCGCGTGCCTATGCCTCGATTCATGCAACAACCGTATGACGGTTGCGGTTGGTCCAGCCCAGGCGCTAGCTTGCCGCCCTCGAAAAAGGAGAAATCACCATGGATCTCGGCATTCGCGGAAAGAAAGCCATCGTCTGCGCCTCGAGCAAGGGACTTGGGCGCGGCTGCGCGATCGCGCTCGCCGAAGCCGGCGTCAACCTTGTCGTCAACGGCCGCAACGCCGAGCTTCTGGCAAAGACCGCGCAGGAAATCCGCGAAAAGTTCGGCGTCAAGGTGATCGAAGTCGCCGGCGACGTGTCGAAGCCGGAGGTGCAGAAGGCAATGCTTGCCGCCTGCCCAGACCCCGACATCCTGGTCAACAACAATGGCGGCCCGCCGCTTCGCGATTTCCGCGAGCTCGACCGCGCAAAGATCCTCGAAGGCGTGACGCAGAACATGGTGACGCCGATCGAGTTGATCCAGGCGGTGATCGACGGCATGGCGAAGCGCGGCTTCGGCCGGATCGTCAACATCACCTCGCTGTCGGTCTATGTGCCGATCCCCGGGCTCGACCTGTCGTCGGGCGCCCGAGCCGGGCTGACCTCGTTCCTCGCCGGCGTCGCGCGCACGGTGATCGACCGAAACGTCACCATCAACAGCCTTTTGCCCGGCAAGCTCGACACCGACCGGCTGCGCGGCCCGCATGAGGCCGGCACGCCGGAAGACCCGGCAGCCGCCGCCGCGCGGAAAACCCGCATCAGCGCCGATGTGCCCGCAAAACGTCTCGGCACGCCGGAGGAATTCGGCCAGATCTGCTCCTTCCTCTGCTCGGTCCACGCAGGCTATCTTACCGGACAGAACATTCCGGTCGACGGCGGGCTCTATGTCAGTGCGTTTTGACCGGGCTGGTCGGCGGCTGCCGCAAAAAGCCAGAGAGTTTCGCTCCAACCGACTGAAATAGCTTAGCTATTTCAGCTTCGGCAATGTGAACGCATCAGCCAAAATTTGGCGTCGCGAAGAATCGTCGCCGCATGTATCTGCCTGACGCAATTCCGGACGGAAAACCGTTTCACACTTTTCCTGGAATTGCTCTAAAAGGCTCGAAAGCAGAAAGCACAGGGAGGGGCAGGATGGACGGCGAGAGCAAGAAAACGGCCAGGTCGGACCTCGACGAGGCCGCGCTCTTCTTCCACAAGCATCCCACCCCGGGGAAGCTCGAGATCCAGGCGACCAAGCCGCTCGGCAACCAGCGGGATCTCGCGCTTGCCTATTCGCCGGGCGTCGCCGCGCCCTGCCTCGAGATTCGCGACGACCCGGCGACCGCCGCCGACTACACGGCGCGCGCCAACCTCGTCGGCGTCGTCTCCAACGGCTCGGCGGTGCTCGGCCTCGGCAATATCGGCCCGCTCGCCTCCAAGCCGGTGATGGAAGGCAAGGCGGTGCTGTTCAAGAAGTTCGCCGGCATCGACGTCTTCGACATCGAGATCGACGCGCCGGAGATCGAGCGCATGGTCGAGACGGTGGCCGCGCTCGAGCCGACCTTCGGCGGCATCAACCTCGAGGACATCAAGGCGCCGGAATGCTTCGAGGTCGAGGAGCGGCTGAAGGCCCGCATGGGCATTCCGGTCTTCCATGACGACCAGCATGGCACGGCGATCATCGTCGCGGCGGCGGTGCTCAACGGGCTGGAATTCTCCGGCAAGAGGATTGCCGACATCAAGATCGTCACCTCCGGCGCCGGTGCCGCGGCGCTCGCCTGCCTCAATTTGCTCGTCTCGCTCGGCGCCAAGGTGGAAAACATCTGGGTCACCGACCGCTTCGGCGTTGCCTATAAGGGCCGCGCCGAGGAGATGGACCGCTGGAAAGACCCCTATGTGAAGGACACGGAAGCGCGCACGCTGGCCGATGTCATCCCGGGCGCCGATGTATTCCTCGGCCTCTCCGCCGCCGGCGTGCTCAAGCCCGACCTCCTGCAGCATATGGCGCCGAAACCGCTGATCCTGGCGCTCGCCAACCCGACGCCTGAGATCATGCCGGAAGTGGCGAGGGCGGCGCGCCCGGACGCCATGATCTGCACCGGGCGTTCCGATTTTCCCAATCAAGTCAATAACGTGCTCTGTTTTCCTTATATCTTCCGCGGCGCGCTGGACTGCGGCGCCAGCGCCATCAACGAGGAGATGAAGATGGCGGCGGTCAGGGCGATCGCGGCTCTTGCCCGCGAGGAGCCTTCGGACGTCGCGGCGCGCGCCTATTCCGGCGAGACGCCGGTGTTCGGCCCGGATTTCCTGATCCCTTCGCCCTTCGACCCGCGCCTTATCCTGCGCATCGCGCCGGCGGTGGCGAAGGCAGCCTGCGAAACCGGTGTGGCGACGCGGCCGATCGCCGACTTCTCTGCCTATATCGACAAGCTCAACCGCTTCGTCTTCCGTTCCGGCCTGGTGATGAAGCCGGTGTTCTCCTCGGCCAAGGCCTCCAGCGCCAAGCGCGTCATCTATGCCGACGGCGAGGACGAGCGCGTGCTGCGCGCCGCGCAAGTGGTGCTGGAGGAAGGCATCGCTGAGCCGATCCTCATCGGCCGCCCGCATGTCGTGGAAGTCCGGCTGAAGCGCTACGGCCTGCGCATCCGGCCTGGCGTCGATTTCGGCCTGATCAACCCGGAAGACGACCCGCGCTACCGGCACTATGTCGACCTCCTGATCGAGCTTGCCGGCCGCCGCGGTATAACGACGGAGGCCGCCCGCACCATGGTGCGCACCAACAATACGGTGATCGCGGCGCTCGCGCTGAAGCGGGGCGATGCGGATGCGATGATCTGCGGGCTCGAGGGCCGCTTCGAGCGGCATCTGCGCAATGTCACGCTGATCATCGGGCCGCGTCCCGGCATCAAGGACCGCGATCTCTCAACGTTGTCGATGCTGATCTCGCAGCGCGGCATCATCTTCCTCACCGATACCCATGTCTCGGTCGATCCGACGGCGGAGGAGATCGCCGAGATGACGGTGCTTGCGGCTGAGGAAATCCAGCGTTTCGGCATCGAGCCTAAGGCGGCGCTTCTGTCGCATTCGGATTTCGGCTCGCGCGATTCGCCCGGCGCGCTGAAGATGCGCCAGGCGGCGTCGATCCTGGCGCGCATCGCGCCGGACCTGCAGTGCGACGGCGAGATGCATGCCGACTCCGCTCTCTCGGAACATTTGCGCCAGCGCGTCTACCCGCATTCGCGGTTGAAGGGCGAAGCCAATCTGCTGGTGTTTCCGAACCTCGATTCGGCCAACATCACGCTGACGGCGCTGCGCGCGATGATGGACGCGCTGCATGTCGGTCCGATCCTGCTCGGCACCGACAAGCCCGCGCATATCCTGACGCCTTCGGTGACTTCGCGCGGCGTCGTCAACATGACGGCGCTGGCCGTTGTCGAGGCGGCGCATAAGGCGCAGGCGATCGCCCATTTGGATTGAGGACGACTCCGGCCGAAAACCGATGGTGCTTCATCGTAAGTTGGCCATCGCGGCTACACTGTCGCGTTTTCGATATTCAGGCGAAAGTCGAATGGGCAGGTGCGAGGGTTGAATGAGCTTCGAACTAGCCATGCTCGCCGCAAGCTGCGTGCTCTGTTTCATTCACATAGTTCTCGCCTCCCATTCGGCGAGCTTCCAGCGCGGTTACCGCTGGACGGCCAGCGCCCGAGACGCCGAAGTCCCTCCGCTCACAGGAACGGCGGGGCGGCTGGAAAGGGCACTGCGAAACTTCGTCGAGACATTTCCGGTATTCGTGGCGGCGGTTTTTCTTGTCCACGCGGTTGGCCACGAGACCGCGCTCAGCAAGTGGGGAGCCGGACTCTATTTTTCGGCCAGGCTGGTCTATCTTCCGCTCTATGCATTCGGCGTTCCCCTGCTCCGCTCGCTCGTCTGGAACGTTGCATTTGTTGGAATCGTCCTGCTTTTGCTGGCATCGGTGTGGCCCGACCTGCCTTACTAGGGGACAGTTAACCACGAACGCGGTAGCTTTCCGGCCACAGGCAATCGGGGTTTCAGGCGAATGAAAGGCGCGGGGTTGAAGCTGACCCACCTTGCAGCGCTGCTTGCAGCGTTGGCGGGGTCGGCTGTAGCCGTGACCGAACCGCAGGCAGCCTCCCGCACGTGCCGCCAGCTCGAAGCCGAGCTCGGCGCAGCTCGCGGTGGCGGCGGCGGGCCAGGCCTGATCCGCAAATATGACGACGCGATCACACGCCAGCGCGAGCAACTGGCGAAGGCACGCAGCCGGGCAAGCGATGCCGATTGCGGCTTCACGCTGTTTTCGCGCAATGTCAGCCAATGCGCGGCGATCAATGCCTCGATAGAGCGCATGAACGCCAATCTCGACACCTTGCAGATGAAGCGCGAGCGCCTGGCTGGCGGCGGCACGCGGCGCGACCGCAGCCGCATCCTTGCGGCGCTCGACGCGAATGGCTGCCGCGACGACGAGATCGCTCCGCGGCACGCTCCCATTCAGGAGGCCGCCCGCGACAACGGCAATGGCAATCTGTTCGAGCAGCTTTTCGGCCGCGGCGACCAGGAGACCGAGAGGCTCGACACGCCTGAAGCGCCCGATGTTCCGCCGGACGATCCCAGCGTGCGCAACATCCGCCGCGTGATCAATCAGCCGGACGGCATGGACCTGCCGAGCATGAACGGCGAGTTCCACACGGTTTGCGTGCGCACCTGCGACGGCTATTTCTTCCCGATGTCGAACGCCGCCTCTTACGGCGATTTCGAACGCGATCAGAAGAATTGCGAATCGAGCTGCCCCGGCACTGAGATGCAGGTCTTCTACTCGCGTGGAATGGAGGACGATTCCGGCACGATGACCTCGTCGGTGACCGGCCGCCCCTACAGCGAGCTGCCTACCGCCTATCTCTACAAGCAGGCCAATTTCTCGCGGCCAGCCGCCTGCGGCTGCAACGCCCAGGCTGAGAATTTCACGATCATTGGCGGCAATCCGCCCAATCCGGAACAGTCGCAGCCGGACAGCGAGATGACGCCGTCCGTCCCGGTTCCGGCCTCAAAGCCCGATCCGGGCGCCGATCCCGAAACCCTCGCCAATGTCGAAGGAGGACTCGACCGCGAGGCGATCAAGCGCCTGACCACCAAGACACCGGTATCGCCTGTATCGTCACTACCGCCGGAACAGCGCAAGGTCAGGGTCGTCGGGCCAGCGTTCCTTCCCGACCCATCAGCGGCAATAGATCTGCAAGCTCCGGCCCGGAAGAGCGCCCGGTAAGAGCGAGTCGCAGCGGCATGAACAGCGGCTTGCCCTTGCGCCCGGTCGCTTCCCTGATCTTGCCGGTCCAGTCTTTCCAGACGGTGCCGTTCCATGGCTCCTCGGGCAACAGGTCGAACGCCTGGTGGAGGAAGTCGCGGTCCTCGCCGGAGAATTCCGCCGCCTCCTGCGGCCCGTCGCTCAGGATTCGCCACCACGCAACCGCATCCGACAACCGGTCCAGATTGCCGCGCACCGCCAGCCAGAACGGCTCGGCCCTGTCGCCGGAAATGCCGAGCACGATCAGCCGGTCGCGCGCTTCCTCGAACGGCATGTGATGCATGAGGGCCCGGTTGAGCACGAAGAGCTCGTCCGGGTCGAACTTGGCGGCAGACTTGGACGTCGCCGCCGGATCGAAATGCCCGGCGAGTTCGCCGAGATCGTGGGCTGCCGTCACGTTTTCCGACGTGCCGACGAGCACCGCCAGCGAGGCGACCGCCATCGGCTCGATGCCGTCCCCGCGCAGGCTTTCGATCGACAACGCGCCGGTGCGCTTTGACAGCCCCTCGCCCGACACCGTGGTCAAGAGATTGTGGTGTCCGAAGACTGGCGGTTCAGCGCCCAGCGCCTGGAACAAGGCGATCTGCACGCCGGTGTTGGTGACGTGGTCGTCGCCGCGGATGACATGGGTGACGCCCATCTCGATGTCGTCAACCACGGACGGCAGCGTGTAGAGATAGGTGCCGTCCTCGCGCAGCAGGACCGGGTCCGACAGCGAGGCGAGATCGACGGTCTCCTCGCCGCGTACCAGGTCATTCCAGTGCACCTCGGTCCGCTCCGGCTGCAGCGGGTCGCTGGTGAAGTTCGGCAACAGGAAGCGCCAATGCGGCCGGCGCCCGTCCGATTCGTACTCGGCCACCTGCTCCGGCGTCAGCGTCAGCGCCTCGCGGCCATAGACCGGCGGCTGGCCGCGCGTGCGGCGCACCTTGCGGCGCAGGTCGAGTTCCTCCGGCGTTTCGTAGCAGGCGTAAAGCACGCGCGCCGCCTTCAGCCGCTCGACCGCCGCCTCATAGATCTCAGAGCGACGCGACTGGTATTCGGTAACATCGGGAAAAATGCCGAGCCAGTGCAGGTCGTAGAGAATCGAATCGGCGAATTCCTGTGTCGAGCGGACAACGTCGGTATCGTCGAAGCGCTGGATGTAGCGGCCCTTGTTGTTCATGGCGAAAAGCCAGTTGAACAGAGCGGTGCGCGCATTGCCGATGTGGATGCGGCCGGTCGGCGACGGTGCGAAACGGACGGTAACTGTCATGAGCGGGGCGTAACGAATGCTTTTACGGTTGACAAGACACGCCCCCGCGCAAGGGCAAGAGATAGTGCAAGCCAGCTAAAATGAAAAGCCTGCCGGCCGATGTCTGGATGTAGCGTTACCGGGCTCCGTGGCGCCAGCCCAGCCGCTCCTCGATACGCCTGGCGCTTTGCCTGACCAGCGACGTCAAATCCGGATCTTTTTGCCGAAGTTTCACATCCGGTACGACAATCGAGATTGTCGCCCGGCACGCCCCAAGGTTGTCGCGGATCGGAGCCGCGATGCAGGCGACCGAAAAATCCGACTCGCCGGCCTGGATCGCTAGCCCCTCCGTCAGCGCCGCTGCCGAGGCTCTAGAAAGCACGTCCTTGTCCGTTTCGGCACGCCCTGTTGGTGAAGCGATCGCTGAACGAGCGAAAATGGCGAGACGCTCGTCCTCGGGCAGGTGACCGACCAGCAACCGGCCCGACGCTGTCCAGTTGAGCGGCGTGCGCGTGCCGACGCGCGACGTCACCTGGAAATGGTCCTTGCCCTCCTCCATGGCCAAGACGACCATATAGTCGCTGTCGCGGCCGCATATCTGGACGGTTTCCTTCGATCCCTGGGCGAGTTCGTGCATTTCCTGCGTCGCCACATTGAGCAGATCGAGCGTGCGGGCATAAGTCAGCCCGTACTGATAAAGCCTCGGCCCGAGCCATAGCAGGCCGCCATCCTTGCGATCGAGAAGCTCCTTCTCGACCATGTCGTCGACGATGACGTAGACGGTCGACAGCGGCGCGCCGATATCGCGCGCGATTTCATAGGCGGTTGCCGGGCGTCCCCGCCGTTGCAGGCAGTCCAGGATCTGCAGCACGCGGTCGATGCCACTGGTGCGCGACCGGCGCGGTTCGACGGCTACTTCGGTGCGGCTCAGGTCTTGGTCTCTCACGTCAGCAGTCATGTGGTTTCAAATGTTGATCGCGATGATCTAAAGGGCAGCATCCCGGTGGTGGTCAACCCGGTTCAGATCAGGCAGCTTCTCATTGTGGCGGATGCACGCCACGTGGTGTCCTCCGCCAATATGCTCGACCGGCGGAACGGCTTGCGCGCAGGCGGCGACGGCTTCGGGGCAGCGGGTGCGGAAGACGCAGCCGGAGGGCGGCGCGATCGGGCTCGGGATGTCGCCGTGCAAAGGCGTATGCGTGCGGCGGCGCGACGGGTCGGGCACCGGCGCCGTTGCGAGCAGCGCCCTGGTGTAAGGATGGCGCGGCGCGGCATAGACAAGCCGGCTCGGCCCACGCTCCATGACGCGGCCGAGATACATGACCACCACTTCGTCGCAGAGATATTCGACCACCGACAGGTCATGCGCGATGAACAGAAGGGTGAGCCCGAGCTTCTTTTGCAGGTCGCCGAACAGGTTGAGCACCTGTGCCTGCACGGAAACATCGAGCGCCGAGACAGGCTCGTCGGCGACGATGAATTGCGGTTCGACGGCAAGTGCCCGCGCAACGCCGATGCGCTGGCGCTGGCCGCCGGAGAATTCATGCGGGTAGCGGCCGGCATGCTCCGGCGTGAGACCAACCAGCGTCAGCAACTCGCCGACGCGTTCGGCGCGCCGCCTGCCACGCGGATAGCCGGCCGCGTCAAGGGCCTCGGCGATGATGGCGCCAATCCGCATGCGCGGATTGAGGCTCGAAAACGGATCCTGGAAGACGATCTGCAGCCTTTGCCGGTAGCCGCGCATCTCGCGCTGCGACAGCGAGAACAGGTCCACGCCGTCGAACAGCGCCTTGCCGCCGGTCGGCTCGATCAGTCGCAGCAGCGCGCGGCCGGCGGTGGTCTTGCCGGACCCGGATTCGCCGACGAGGCCGACGGTCGAGCCGCGCTGGATGTCGAAGCTGACATCCTCGACGGCGTGGACGATGCGGCCGCCCCTGGCCGGGAAATGCTTGGTCAGGCCCCGCACGCTGAGCAGGGGCTTCGCCTCGACGGATGTGGCAGGGCTCATAGCTCGGCGCTCCGGATGCAGCGGGACGCACCATGCGGACCGGCGGGCACAAGCGGCGGCGGCGCGGCCCGGCAAGGCGCGATGGCGAAATCGCAGCGTGGCTCGAAGGCGCAGCCTGGCGGCAGGTCGGTGATCGGCGGCACGCTGCCGGGGATCGAATGCAGCGCATGGCGTTGCCCGGCTGCATCGATGTCGCGCGCTGCATTCGGCGTACTGGCAAGCAGGCCCTTGGTGTAGGGATGGCGCTGATGCGCGAAGAGATCGTTGACCGGCGCCTGCTCGACGACGCGGCCGCCATACATGACGACGACATCGTGGGCGATCTCGGCCACCACGCCGAGATTGTGGGTGATGAAGAGGATCGACATGCCCATCTCGGCCTGCAGCCGGCGCAACAGATCGAGGATCTGCGCCTGGATGGTGACGTCGAGCGCGGTCGTCGGCTCATCGGCGATCAAGAGCGAGGGGCTGCAGGACAGCGCCATGGCGATCATGACCCGTTGCCGCATGCCGCCCGACATCTGGTGCGGATAGTCGTCCAGGCGCGATTCCGCGTCGGGGATTTCGACATGTTTCAGCATGGCTAAAGCGCGCCTGCGCGCCTCGCGGTGGTCAACCAGCTCGTGCAGCGCGATCATCTCGCCGATCTGGTCGCCGACGGTGAACAGCGGGTTCAGACTGGTCATCGGTTCCTGGAAGATCATCGCGATCTCGCTGCCGCGCAGCTTGCGGAACTGCCGCTGGCCGAAGCCGGCGAGGTCGTGGACGCGCTCCTGCCGGTCGCGAAACAGGATGCTGCCGCCGGCAATGCGGCCCGGCCGCGACAGCAGCCCCATGATGGAGAGGCCGGTGACCGACTTGCCGGAGCCGGATTCGCCAACCACCGCCAGCGTCCTGCCGCGCTTCAGATCGAAGGTCACGCCATCGACCGCCTTCGCCGTCACCCGGCGCGTCACGAACCAGGTCTTGAGATCGCGGACCGAGAGGATGACGTCGCTGGCTAAAGGCTCGGTCATGATTTCCACCCGCAATGCGGACAGGCATGGGAACCACCCTCGCCTTCCGCCGGCACATGGCGATGCGCGGCAACAGCTTCTGCGCCCAGGATGGCATGGCGCGGTTCGAACAGGCGATGCAGCGTGCTCAAAGCGCCTTGCGAATCGCGCACGGTCAGGTCCGCGTCGACGACGTCGAACAGCGTGAATTCCGCCGGCTTGCCTTTGTCCAGCAGCCTTTCGGTCGGCAGGCGGATAGCGCGGCGGGGAGCCGTGGTCGATGCCGCCACCACGTCCTCGAATTTCATGCCAAGCGACAAAAGCTTGGACATGGTGGTGGCCATGTCCCAGACGGAGGTGTCGAGCGATCGGTTGTGGAGGTCGGTTGAGATCGTCGCCGGCGGCAGGCCGCGCTCGAGCGCGGCCTTGGCGACATCGAAGGAGAAAGACGCCCCGCCATGGCCGACATCGAGCACGATGCCGCGCGCCGCCGCCTGCTCGGCGAGCCGGTAGAGGTCGTCGTCCTCGATGATCGAGCCGCCGGCCTTGCCGTTGAAGCAATGGGTGACGATGTCGCCCTCGCTCAAGAGGCCGAGCACGTCGTCATAGAGCGGCGGCGGCTCGCCGACATGCACCATGATCGGCAGTTTCAGGATGCGGCCGAGCTTCTTGGCCAGCCGCAGCGGCGTCAGGTCCCAGCCGCCGGTGATGACGTGGCTGGCGCGGACCTTCAGCCCGATGATGACGTCGCGATTGGCCTCGACCGTGGCGATGATCCGGTCGAAATCGATCGAGCGCATGTCGATCAGCTCGCTGACGCGGTTGCAGGCGACAAGGCCGATCGAGCCGATGTTGAGGAAGGCGTAGACGTTCTCCTTCGCGGGCTCGATGATGAACTCACGGAAGCCGTGGAAATTAGCCTCGCCGGCCGAGCCGGCGTCGACCATGGTGGTCACGCCGCGCGCAGCGCCGCATTGTTCGGGGCGCAGCGAGATATCGGTGCCGCCATACCAGACATGGACATGGAGATCGGTCCAGCCCGGCGACAAAAACATACCTTTGGCGTCGACGGTCTCTACACCATCGCCGGCGGCTATGGCGGAGGCAGCTTCGGCGATCCGCCCATGCTCGTCGATCATGACGTCGATCGGCTGATCGAAGCCGTCGCCGAACCCGACGGGTCTGGCGCCCTTGATCAGCAATGGCCGGTCGGCCCGGGGGAAACGGTTTGCAAACATCAGATATCCTTGGCGAGACGTGGATCGAGAAGATCGCGCAGCCCGTCGCCGAGGAGCTGCAGCGACAGCACCGTCACGACGATCGCCGCGCCAGGGAACATCATCACCCAACCGGCCTGGTCCATGTACTGGCGGCCGGTGGCGATCATCGTGCCCCAGGTCGGAATGTCGGGCGAAATGCCGACGCCGAGGAAGGACAGGCCGGCCTCCGCCAGGATGGCATTGGCGAAGATGAAGGTGCCCTGCACCAGGAGCGGCGAAGTGACATTGCGCAGCACGTGACGGATCAGGATGACCGGTGTCGGCACGCCGAGCGCCCGCGCCGCTTCCACATAAGGAAGCTCGCGGATGACCAGCGTCGAGGCTCGCACGACGCGAGCGATCCTTGGCGCATAGACGATGCCCAGCGCCGCCACGACATTGACCGCCGTCGGGCCGAGCGCGGCGACCAGCGCGATCGCCAGCAGGATGTCCGGGAACGCCATCACGGCATCGATCAGCCGCGATACCGGCGTGTCGAGACGTTTGAAATAGCCTGCCGTCAGCCCCAAGATGGTGCCGATGATCGACGACAGCACGACCACCGCAAAACCGACGCTGAGCGAGGTGCGCGCGGCATAGAGCATGCGGGTGAACACGTCCCGACCGAGATCGTCGGTGCCGAACAGATGATCGAGGCTAGGCGGATGCAGCCGGCTGGCGATCGAGAGTTTCGACGGCGCATAGGGCGCGATGACCGGCGCCAGGATCGCCGCCAGAACGATGACCACGAGCACGATCAGGCCGATTGCCGATGTCGGCCGGCCAATCAGCCGCGACAGGATGTTGGGTTCGGAGTGGATCGGGACGGAGATCGCGGCCATCAGTAGCGAACCCTTGGGTCGACGACGAGGTAGAGCATGTCGATGGCGAAATTGACCAGCACATAGAGGCCGGCAATGACCAGCAGCGCGCCCTGGATGACGGGATAGTCGCGCCTGAGCACCGCCGACACGACGAGACTGCCGACGCCCGGCAGGCCGAATACCGTTTCGGTCACCACGGCTCCCGAGATGAGCAGCGCGGCAGTGAGCCCGATGACGGTGATGATCGGGATCAGCGCGTTTTTGAAGGCGTGCTTCAGCACGACGCGCCATTCGCTCATGCCTTTCGAGCGCGCGGTGCGCACGTAATCGTCGTTGAGCACGTCGAGCATCGAGGCGCGGGTGAAGCGCGTGATCAGCGCCGAGCTGACCAGGCCGAGCGCCAGCGCCGGCAGCACGAGATGGTTCAACCGCACAATGAAGGATGCGCCCGGCCCGCCATAGCCCGACGTGTCGAACCAGCCGAGCCGGACGGCGAAGAACTGGATGAACAAAAGACCCAGCCAGAAGCTCGGCACGCTGGCCGCGAACATGGCGACCGTCGTCGTCGCCTGGTCGAAGATCGAGCCGCGCTTGTAGGCGGCGAGGATCCCGACAGGCAAGGCGATCGCCGTCGCGATCAGCAGCGAGAACACGGTGAGAAAGAAGGTGGGCTCGGCGCGCTGGGCGAGCGCTGTCGTGACCGGCTCGTTGAGGAAGATCGACTGGCCGAAATCGCCTTGAACGACGCCAAGCACGTAGCGTCCGAACTGCTCCAGGATCGAGCCGTCGAGTCCGAGCCTGGAGCGGAGTGCCGCGATGTCGGCGGCGGATGCATCCGGGCCGAGCATCACGGCGGCCGGATCGCCGGGTGTTATCCGCACGATGACAAAGACGATGGTGACGACCAGCGCCATCACGACGATCATGCCGAGAAGCCTGTTGAGGATAGAGCGCAGCATCGGCGTTCAGCCTCTCTTCGGTGGTCTAGCGAAGTTTTTGGGTGCCGACCGTAACTGGCCGGCACCCTGTTGCCTGCCCCGGTTGCGCGCCGGGACATGCGGGAGGAAACCTACTTGCCTTCGAGATAAGCGTTCCAGAAATACGGCCACGGCGCCGGGGTCACGCCCTTGAGCGTCGGCGCCTGGGCGGCCAGTGCGTTGAAGTCGCCGATCTTGACTGCCGGAACCTCGTCGAGGACCGCCTTCTGGACATCCGCGAACAATGTGACGCGCTTGGCCGGATCGGGCTCGGCGTTGAAGGCGTCGAGCACCTTGTGCTTGCGATCGGAGACCCACCATCCGGGCGAAGAGTCCGACATGATGCCGGTCAGCGACGGCTCGGGCAGGAACGGGCTGTGGGTGATGTAGATGTCCCAGAGCGCCGGATCGGTGCGGTTCTTGGTCAGCGTCGCCCACTCGACCACGTCCAGCTTGACCTGGAAGCCCGCGGCCTTGAGATATTCCGCCGCGACCTGCGCCATCTTGTAGTGGAACTCGTACTGGCGGCTGGTGAGGATGCGCAGCGGCTTGCCGTCATAGCCGGCCTCCTTCAGCAGGGTCGCGGCCGCCTCGGTGTCGCCATCCGGCTTGTAGGCTTCGGTGCCGGCATCGCTGTGCCAGGCATAGCCTTCCGGATAGAGCGCGCCGTCGGCGGCGAAGAAATCCTTGGAACCGAACGCCGCGAGCAGCATGTCGTTGGGGGCAAGCGCTGCCTGGATCGCCTTGCGGATACGGATGTCGCTGTTCGGCCCCTGCTTGGTGTTGAGGACAAAGACCGGCCAGCCGAACGGTTTCAGGATGACGGGCGCAGTCTTGCCGCCGGAGATCTTGTCGAAGGATTCGACGGGAAGCGCGTCGGCATAAGCGAACTGGCCGGCGACCGCCCCTTCCACGCGCGTGTTGGCGTCGGGAACCGGCACGAAACGGATTTCGTCGAGATACTGCTTCCTGGCGCCGCCATAGCCGTTCGGCTCGCCGTCGCGCGACTTGTAGCCGTCGAAACGGGCAAGCTGGATGAACTGGTCGGGCTTGCGGTCCTTCAGCATGTAGGGCCCGGTGCCGACAAAGCTGGTCAGCGGGTCCTGCTTGGCGTTCTCAGAAGGAATGATGATGGCGGCCGCGTTGTTCAGCGACAGCAGCGCCAGCAGCGGCGCGAAGGGTTTTTTGAGCGTGATCTTGACCGTGTTGTCGTCGACCTTGTCGACCGAGGCGATCACCTCGGCGGCCTGCTTGCCGCGGGTGGCGATCTTCATCCAGCGCTGCAGCGACGCGATGACGTCCGTGGCGTCCATATCGCTGCCGTCGTGGAACTTCACGCCGGCCCTCAGCTTGATCGTGTAGACGAGCCCGTCGGGCGAAATCTGCGGCATGTCGGCCGCGAGAAGCGGAGTGATGCCCCAATCCTTGTCGAAGGTGTAAAGCGTCTCATAAATGTGCTGGGTGACGATGCCGACGAGATCGGCCGTCGACGCCATCGGATCGAGTGTCGGCGGCTCGCCGATCGTGGCCACGTCGATGACGCCGCCCTTGGCAGGCTCGGCCCACGCTGTGCCCGTTGCCGAAAGCACAAGCGCCGCCAGCGAAGCAGCAATTTTCACGAAGCGCTTCATCTTGGTTCCCTTCTGCTATTCCATATTTATGGAATTTATATCTTAGTTACGGACTAATTAGTGCATCGGGATATCGCTGCGTCAAGGTCTTTCGGAATTTGCAATGGTTGCGTCTGGAACACGGGTCGGGCGCTCGCCGCACAAGGCGCTTGAGCATGTTCGCGTCGTCAGGGGGCGCGGAACGGGTCGCGATTTGCGGTGCGGAGCGGCTTTCAATCGGGCCGAAGCGAATTCCGCGTCGGCCGTTTCTGTCCCCGTTATCCACATATGTGACACACAACATATTGGGGGTCACAAAACCTACAAAAACGAATCCTTGACGGGTCAGAACGAGTCGCTTTTTATAGGCCATGCGCTCCTGTTGCGGGCGTGACCGGAAAGTTCAGAGGCCGGTCTTTTTTCCCGGATTTTGTGCGTTTTGCCCGCATTTCCGCCTGTTCACGAGGCCGGCGGAAGCGTTGGGAATGTTGGGGCTTGGGTGGGCGAAAGGGAGAATTGTCGGCCTTGAAAAAATGATCTGTTAACACTATATTTAGTGTTTGCAGGCAGGCTCGACCCTAGATAGTGTGAACCTCCCTCTTCTGAGGGAATCGACAAAAGTTTCAGTTAGGGACCCGCGAGGGTCGGTCTGCAGCCCGGGTAAGCGCTTGGGGAAGCGTATTGCTGTCTGCATGCCGGCACTTGCGACGAGGAGAGTGCCGGCGTCGCCTGCGATGCCGGCAAACGGCGGACTGCGCTTTTAGCCATGCGGGGCAGAAATCCCTGGGGAAAAGCGCTATATGTAGACAAAAGGGGACCGGACCAATGCGCATCGAGCGTCGCTTCACCAAGCCAGAACAAGCAGGTCAAGAAAGGGCAGCTTACGCGGAGATCGAATTCCGCAAGGCCCTGTCGGAGATCAAGAATCCCGACGGCTCGGTGGTGTTCCGCCTCGACAACATCGATGTGCCGGCCCAATTCAGCCAGGTCGCGGCCGACATCCTGGCGCAAAAGTATTTCCGCAAGGCCGGCGTGCCTGCGCGCCTGAAGAAGGTCGAGGAGAACGACGTTCCCTCCTTCCTGTGGCGCTCGGTCGCCGACGAGGCCGAACTCGCCAAGCTCCCGGAGGCTGAACGCTATGGGTCGGAAACCGATGCCCGCCAGGTCTTCGACCGGCTGTCCGGCACCTGGACCTATTGGGGCTGGAAGGGCGGCTACTTCAAGTCGGAAGAGGACGCGCGCGCCTTCCGCGACGAGCTCGCCTATATGCTCGCCACCCAGCGCGTCGCGCCGAACTCGCCGCAGTGGTTCAACACCGGCCTGCACTGGGCCTATGGCATCGACGGTCCGAGCCAGGGCCATTTCTATGTCGACCCCTTCACCGGCAAGCTGACCAAGTCGAAGTCGGCCTATGAGCACCCGCAGCCGCATGCCTGCTTCATCCAGAGCGTGCAGGACGACCTCGTCAACGAGGGCGGCATCATGGACCTGTGGGTGCGCGAGGCGCGCCTGTTCAAATATGGCTCCGGCACCGGCTCGAATTTCTCGATGCTGCGCGGCGAAGGCGAGAAGCTTTCCGGCGGCGGCCGCTCGTCGGGCCTGATGAGCTTCCTCAAGATCGGCGACCGCGCCGCCGGCGCCATCAAGTCGGGCGGCACGACGCGCCGCGCCGCCAAGATGGTGATCGTCGACGCCGACCATCCCGACATCGAGGAATTCATCGACTGGAAGGTCAATGAGGAGCAGAAGGTCGCCTCCCTGGTCACCGGCTCCAAGATCGTCAAGAAGCACCTCGAAGCGATCATGAAGGCCTGCGTCAATTGCGAAGGCGATGGCGACGACTGCTTCGACCCGGCTTTGAACACCGCGCTGAAGCGCGAGATCAAGGCGGCCAAGAAGGACGCCGTGCCGGAGAACTACATCTACCGCGTCATCCAGTTCGCCCGCCAGGGCTACACCTCGATGTCGTTCAAGACCTACGATACCGACTGGGATTCGGACGCCTACCTCACCGTCTCCGGCCAGAACTCCAACAACTCGGTGTCGCTGAAGGACAACTTCCTGCGCGCTGTCGAGGCCGATGGCGACTGGCAGCTTACCGCCCGCAAGGACGGCAAGGTGCTGAAGACCCTGAAGGCCAAGGACCTGTGGGAAAAGATCGGCTACGCCGCCTGGGCGTCGGCGGATCCCGGCCTGCACTTCAACACGACGATGAACGACTGGCACACCTGCGCCTCCGCCGGTGCGATCCGAGCCTCCAACCCGTGCTCGGAATACATGTTCCTCGACGACACGGCCTGCAACCTCGCCTCGATCAACCTCCTGCCCTACCGCAAGGCAGACGGCATGATCGACATCGCGGCTTACGAGCACACCGTGCGGCTGTGGACCATCGTGCTCGAAATCTCGGTGATGATGGCGCAGTTCCCGTCGAAGGAGATCGCCAAGCTCTCCTACGACTACCGCACGCTCGGCCTCGGCTACGCCAATATCGGCGGCCTGCTGATGACCTCGGGCATTCCCTACGACTCCGACGAGGGCCGCGCCATCTGCGCCGCGCTCACCGCGATCATGACCGGCGTCGCCTATTCGACCTCGGCCGAGATGGCCTCCGAGCTCGGCGCCTTCCCGGACTACGACCGCAACGCTCAGAACATGCTGCGCGTCATGCGCAACCACCGCCGCGCCGCTTATGGCGACAAGGACGGCTACGAGAAGCTCGCCGTCAACCCGGTGCCGCTGGTCGCGTCCGACCTCAAGCAGCAGGCGCTGGCCGAGCATGCCCGCGCCGCCTGGGACCGCGCCATCGAGCTCGGCGAGGAACATGGCTACCGCAACGCGCAGGCGACCGTGATCGCGCCGACCGGCACGATCGGCTTGGTCATGGACTGCGACACCACCGGCATCGAGCCCGATTTCGCACTGGTGAAGTTCAAGAAGCTCGCCGGCGGCGGCTACTTCAAGATCATCAACCGCGCCGTGCCGGAAGCGCTTCGCACGCTGGCCTATTCCGAGAGCCAGATCGCCGAGATCGAGGCCTATGCGGTCGGCCACGGCAACCTCAACCAGGCGCCCGGCATCAACCCGTCGACGCTGAAGGCCAAGGGCTTCACCGACGAGAAGATCGCGGCGCTGAACGCGGCGCTGAAGTCGGCCTTCGACATCAAGTTCGTGTTCAACCAGTGGACGCTGGGCGCCGACTGGGTGAAGGAGACGCTTGGCTTCACCGATGAGCAGCTCGGCGACTTCTCCTTCGAGATGCTGCCGGCGCTAGGCTTCTCGAAGAAGGACATCGACGCCGCCAACATCCATGTCTGCGGTGCGATGACGCTGGAGGGCGCCCCCTTCCTCAAGGCCGAACATCTCGCGGTGTTCGACTGCGCCAGCCCCTGCGGCAAGATCGGCAAGCGGTCGCTGTCGATCCAGAGCCACATCCTGATGATGGCTGCGGCGCAGCCCTTCATCTCGGGCGCCATCTCCAAGACCATCAACATGCCGAACGAGGCGACGGTCGAGGACGCCAAGAACGCCTACATGCTGTCCTGGAAGCTGGCGCTGAAGGCCAACGCGCTCTACCGCGACGGCTCGAAGCTGTCGCAGCCGCTCAACGCCTCGCTGCTCGCCGATGACGACGAGGATGAGGACGAGGCTGTCGAGCAGCTGATCGCGGCGCCCGCCGCGCAGCGCGCCGTGCAGGTGACGGAAAAGATCGTCGAGCGCGTGGTGGAGCGTCTCTACCGCGACCGCGAAAAGCTGCCGAACCGCCGCAAGGGCTACACGCAGAAGGCAGTGGTCGGCGGCCACAAGGTGTATCTCAGGACCGGCGAGTTCGACGACGGCCGCCTCGGCGAGATCTTCATCGACATGCACAAGGAAGGCGCCGCCTTCCGCGCGATGATGAACAACTTCGCCATCGCCATCTCGCTTGGCCTGCAATACGGCGTGCCGCTCGACGAATATGTCGAGGCCTTCACCTTCACCAAGTTCGAGCCGGCCGGCATGGTGCAGGGCAACGACGCGATCAAGAACGCGACGTCGATCCTCGACTACGTGTTCCGCGAGCTCGCCGTGTCCTATCTCGGCCGCCACGACCTCGCCCATGTCGACCAGTCGGACTTCGACAAGACCGCGCTCGGCCGCGGCATCACCGAAGGCAAGGCAACGCCCTTCTCCAAGGGTCTCTATCGCGGCGCCTCGCCGGTGAAGCTGGTGTCGGGCATCGGCAGCGAACCCAAGGGCTTTGGCGGCTCGGCCCCGACGCCCGCCCCTGCCCGCGCAGCACCTACCGCCTTCGCCGGCTCCAACGTGCTGGCGCTGAAGCCAGCGAGCGACGAAGCCCTCGCCTACAAGCGCGACTATGAGGAGCGCGCCAGGGAACTGGCCGAGGAGATGGTGGAACAGGAAGCCGAAGCCGCCGGCGGCGCCGAGGCACTCTTCACCGACGCCGCCGCCAACGAAGCGGCCGAAGCGAAGAAGCTCGCCGCGACCCGTCGCCAGCAGTCGCTGCTGCAGGGCTACACCGGCAACGAATGCTCCGAATGCCACAACTTCACCATGGTGCGGAACGGCACCTGCGAGAAGTGCGACACCTGTGGTTCGACGAGCGGGTGCAGCTGAAATCTGAAACGCTAACTAAAACGCAACATCATCGGCCCGGTCGTAAGATCGGGCCGAAATGGCAAAGGGAACAAAAAGGGAAACAGCCTTAAAGACTTTAAATTGCGCGAATGCGCTCAAAAACACCAAAGCCGACCCCTCGGGATCGGCTTTGGATACCGCGAAAAGCCGAGGCCCACGCGGGGCGACGAGATCGAGAATCCCATCTCCTGTGACAAGGTTATTATATGGAGATTCTCATCTCAGAGTCGAGAAGGCATCGGCACTTTCCGTAACTTAACGAATCTAGAGAAGGATTTCTCGTATATGAAAATCGAGCCACAAATAAGCGCCAACAAATTAGTTGAATATTGTTTCGCGCGATCAACCCGAAGAACTGCGATTATCGAAGATATCATTAAACCAAAGAACTTCCTTCTCGACACGCGCTACAACGAGATAGAGCGCTCAATGATGTATTTCATTGAGTCTCATGGGAAAGACGACACCCGACTGACGCAGCTCGACAAAGCTCTGTTGTCTCGTAAGCCTGCCACCTCTCATGATGAGCAAAGGCTGCTCACGGCGCATGACGCAATAGAGCTTTGCCGTACCATGAGCTTGGCGAAGCTACCTGCGGCTGCAAAGATAGTCGGCATTCCAGATAATCAGCCGCGTTTCTCTCTTGGGGGCGTCGCGGTTGGCATTCGACCGACGAACTCATTCAAGTTGCCGCAGGTGGGAAAAAAGTCATCAGCTTTCGGTCTGATCAAGCCCTACATTTGCAAAACGCTGCCGTTAACTACGGAAACCTCCGCACTCCACGGTACCCTGCTGCATTGGTACGCGGAGGAGTCGTTCGTTGGTGCTGGCGAACCTCGCCCGGAGTTGTGCTTTGTCGTTGACGTTTTTGCGCAGAAAATCTTCACCGGACCTCGTAACTATAGCCAACGGCGAAAACTGCTGGCAGCTTCGTGCCTAGAGATTGCTGATAGGTGGCAATCCATAAGAGCCCGACTGATTGCGGACGAGGCGGGACGTCGCAAACAGCAGAAAGATAAGTAGACCGAAGCCCTAAGAAACTGGCCGCTCCTCCCTTCTCCTGGTTAGGAGAAGGGAGGATTCGACGTACAACACCTGCGGGCATGTCGACGGCCAATTACAAAGGTTTCGAAATAGCCATGATCGACCACATCACGATCGAAGTCAGCGACCTCGATAAGAGCAAGCTCTTCTACGAAAAAGCCTTTGCGCCTCTGGGCTATGGCCTCTCCTTCGGCAAGGACGGCATCTTCTGGGCCTTCGATGTCGGCACTGGCTGTCTGTTCGAGATCCAGAGCACGGGGGGGAAGCCGCCGCTCACCCATCTGCATGTCGCCTTCCGGGCAAAGAGCAAGGCGGAGGTCGAGGCGTTCTATCGCGCGGCGCTCGAGGCAGGTGCCAAGGACAATGGCGCGCCCGGTCCGCGTCCGGATTATGCTGAGCATTACTACGCCTGCTTCGTGCTCGATCCCGACGGCTACAACATCGAGGCGATGATCAACGAGCCTTCGGCTTCGTCATTCTAGGGCGGAGCAAGGAGCGAAGCGACGCAGCGCAGACCCTAGAATCCATGCCATTGCATCAAGGCGTTGCAGCGGTTCAGAATTCTGCACCGTTGCGCGCTACGACAACGGTCACGGCATGGATCCTCGGGTCAAGCCCGAGGATGACGAAGGCGCGCTACGAGGCGCGAAGCCCAAGGGGCGGCGTTCCATCCAGCATGCCTCATCCGGCCGCTTCGCGGCCACCTTCTCCCACAAGGGGAGAAGGGAAGAAGCGTTCCTGCCGGTTCTCATGGAACTCGAGACCGAGAACGCAGTTCACTAGTGTGATTTCGCAATCGCAGGAACTTCAAATTCACCGCACCCGGGAGGAGCCGGAAGGGAATGAACGCGGTGCCGCCGAAGGAAATGGACGTCGTCCTGCAACAACTGCCGCTGAGGATCGGCGCCTATGTGCCCGACGATCTGCTGGAGGATTGGTTCGCGCCGGGAACGGGCATGCGGCCCGTCAGCAAAGCAGCGCTTGCTGCCGCCGCCAGCTACGGACGACGGTTCGAATGTGAATTCAAGTACTATCCCGAGAGGATGGAAGGCGTGTTCTGGAAATGGGTTCCGGCGATCTGATTTGAACACGTCGGCGGAACTCTCCTGCCCTCGGGCTGGGAGATGTCGGCTCCTCCGGCGGGAACTCAGGTGGCGCGTCCGGCGGAATATCAGGGGGTCCCCTCCCCGGTCCCGGGATGGGATCGGGTGAAGGTGGAGGAACGCCCGGTGGTTCTCCGGGCGGGTTTTCCGGCGGAGTTGGAGGCCGCGCGGGCTCGGGATTGGGATCGCCCGGCATCGGTTCGGGATTGTTCGGGTCTGGATTGTTCATTGCAGGCCTCCTGAGTCATGCGGCCAGCGTTGCCCAGCTGAAAAGATCACCTTTTGCATTCAGGCGGCATGTTCGTAGGTGCCCACGAGTTCCGCCGCCTCGATCGCGTGGCGCCGGGCCTCCTTCCAGATTTCCTTGACGCCGGTCTGGCCGGGAATGCCGAGGCTCGGCACATCGAGAGCCGCCAGCCGGAAATGGTAATGGTGGACGCCATGCCCGGCGGGCGGAGCCGGGCCATCGTAGGAGGCGTTGCCGAAGTCGTTCTTCCCCTGATGGAGCGCTTCGGTTCCCGGTTTCCCGTCCTCCCCTTCGGCGAGTTGCTCGACGTCGGGCGAAATGTTGAACACCGCCCAGTGGCCGAACGTCCCGCGTGGTGCGTCGGGGTCGTCCACGACGAGAACCAGGCTCCTGGTCCCGTCAGGGATCCCGGACCATTTCAGAGGCGGAGAAACATTTTGGCCATCGCGGGTGAAACGTTCGGGGATGGGATCGCCGTCGGCGAAGGCCGGACTGGTGAGTGTTAATGGCATGTTGGTCCCTTCCGCTTTTGACGCCGCAAGACCGCAACCCGCAACCACCAACGAATGCCGCACCGGATCGTTCCGCGGCGCCAGCGAGTTGCGGCGCGCATGGAATTGTTTTCGTCCTGTCGGATCTTAAGGAAGGACGGCCGGCTCAGCCGCCGGCGGTGAGATCGTGGCGTGGCGCATCGTGCCAGCCATGAGCGGACGCACCCTAATCCGCGTCGGCCACCATTTGCCCGCCGCCCAACCAGGCGCGCCATTGCCGCTCGTCGCCGTGGAAGACGTTGAGGTCGATGCGTCCCCTCACCCCATGCGACAGGCCGGAGCCGGAATACTGCCAGAACAGCCATCTGCGGCCCGGATAGACCTTTGAGGGATGCGCGGCCACCGCGCGCAGCCAGAACGGATAGTCGAGGAAGGCGCCGCGCAGGTTGTCGCGATAGAAGTCGGGGCTGGTGTAGATGATGGGCCGCTGGCCGTAATGGCGTTCCAGCTTGTCCATGAACACCTGCATCTTCTCCAGCACCTTTTCGCGCGAGGGCCGCCGCCTGCAGGAGGAGTCGCCGTTCCACTCGACATCGATTACCGGCGGCAGCGCGCCCTCGACCCGCGGCACGTTGCGGATGAACCAGTCGGCCTGCTCGCCGGCGGTGCGGCACCAGTAGAAGAAATGATAGGCGCCGCGCTTCAGCCCGGCGGCATCGGCGCCGCGCCAGTTCGCCCTGAACATCGGATCGAGATGGTCGCCGCCGTCGGTCGCCTTGATATAGGCGAAATTGGCGCCCTGGGCGCGCAGCTTTTCCCAGTTGATGTTGCCCTGCCAGCGCGAGACATCAACGCCGTGCACGGCAAGGTGCCGCGGCGAGGAGCGACCGAAATTGATCGGCTTGGCATCGCGGAAAGCGTAGCGGGTGACCGGGCTCGCGATCATTGCCGGTGCCGCGCGCGATAGCCGCTTCGGCGGCGACACGAGCGCCGCCTCCTGAACCGGCGGCTCGACGCTGCCTGGCAGATCGGGCGTGGGAAACGCCACCGTCTCTTCCTCGGCCAGCCCGAAAGGACGCGAATTTTCGTCGTCAAGACGCGAATTCTCGTCGTCAGGACGCGCGTTGTCCTCGGGCAACGGCGCAGGCGGCTCGAAGCGGGTGGCGCCCGACATCGACGCAGTCTCAACGGTTGTCTCGGTCTCAGCCGTCCTCACGGCCTTCGTCACCGGCGCGCTCGGCCTGACCACGGAGCTGGTCGTCTCATTGGACGGCATCTGCAAGGCATCGACGCCCGACGTGGACGAGCAGCCGGCAAGGCAAAGCGCTGCGAGCACGAAACTGACGACGCCAAAAATCCGCATCTTGACCTGTACGCAAAACAAAACAGACCGAAGGCAGGAACGGCGCCGCCGGAAGCCCCTTTCCTAATGAGAAATTACCAACAAAGTTTGAATCAAAATTTACTTTTGGTCGGGGAAGCGATTCGCGGCCGGCCGCGTCGCCGTGAATTCGAGAAAGCAACAGGCTGATCGGATGGGGCTGTGGGCCGCTACAACCTATGTCCTGAAAGTCGGGGTCTAACCCTGCCCCAATTCGTACCCATATAGGAGGCTCACTAGATGCGTTGAAACGCTCCGACCAAAGGATTGTCACCAATGTCAAAATCACGGGCGATCAAAGTTGCATCGATCTTCCTGATCCTGCTGATGGCGCTCGGAAGCGTCACCATCGGCCCGGCGGAGGCGCGCATGGGCGGCAGTTTCGGCAGCCGCGGCAGCAGGACTTTCCAAGCCCCGGCCCCGACCAGGACAGCGCCCTATACCGCGCCCGTGACGCGCTCGATGACGCCGAACACCACCCAGTCGATCCCGCCGTCGCAGTCGTTTCCAGGCCAGGCGCGCCCGGGATTCTGGAATGGGTTTGGCGGCGGCTTGGTCGGCGGGCTGGTCGGCGGACTGCTCTTCAATGGCCTGTTCGGCATGATGCTCGGCCATGGCTTCGGCGGCATCGGCGGCGGCTTCAGCTTCATCTTCCAGCTGCTGCTCATCGGCGGCCTCGTCATGCTGGCGATGCGGTTTTTCAGCCGCTATAATGCCGCGCCGGCCAATATGAGAAGCTCCGGCTTTCCCTTCGGCCGGCAAGACTGGGGAGGCGCGCAGCACAGCCACCCATCCCGCACCACGGGTTTCGGCGCATCCGGCGCTGACGAAATCGGCATCACGGATGCCGATCGGGACGCGTTCGAAAATATCCTCGGCGACGTGCAGGCCGCATTCAGTCGCGAGGATCACCAGGGATTGCGAAGGCTGACGACGCCCGAGATGGTTTCCTACCTTTCGGAGGAGCTGGCGGACAACGCAACCCATGGCCTCAAGAACGATGTCACAAATCTCGAGCTGCTGGAAGCCGATATTGCGGAGGCGTGGCGAGAGGGCTCGCGCGATTACGCCACCGCGGCAATGCGCTGGTCGGCCATCGATGTCATGCGCAACCGCCAGACCGGCGCCGTCGAAAAAGGCGACCCGAGAAATCCGGTCGAAGCCACCGAGTTGTGGACCTTCACCCGCGAGGCCGGTGGGCGATGGCTGCTGTCCGCAATCCAGGACGCGTCCAGCTAAACGCAACCGCGGCGCTATCCGCGCCGCGGTAACCTACGCTGGTGCCTACCGGCCTCGCCTGAACACCCCGATCATCGGCCCGAGATTCCAGAAATCGTCGTTGCGGCCGATGGCTGGCGCGTACAGGCTGGATATGGAACCGTCGAGGAACAGCGCGTTCGGGCAGCCGAGCTCGTCGCGGAACAGGCGCGCGAATTCGTGGAAGGTCACGACGTCGTTGGAGATGGCGAAAACGGCAACGCCGTCGGCGCGCACACCGACGCCGTCGCGGATTTTTCGCGACGGGCTGCCCGCCTGGAATTTCGGATGCAGCTTGCCGTCGATGACCAGCATCGGCCCGGACTGGGTTGCGTAATCCACGCGCGGCGAACGCTTCAAAAAGTCCTTCGTCGCGCGAACGCCTGCCTTGCCGTCGCCGAGATAAAAGATGCCGTTCGGCTGCATGGAAAAGTTGCCGCTGCCTGCCCCGGTCTTCGCCGATGTGATCTGTTGCCCGTGCTCGACATAGAGCCCGACCGGCGCAAGGTTGGGGTGATACATGCCCGCATTCATGCCGAAGAGCATGGTGCGACCGGCGGCCTGCTCGGCGGTGCGCAGATTGTGCAGCGAGCGATAGAGATCGCCGTCCTTGTTCTTCCAGAACAACTCGATCGAATAATGCTTCGGATCGGCCTCGCAGACCAGATAGGCCGCGCTTTCGAAAGTGTGGTCGCGGCATGGCGGCAGCGCCGCCAGCCACTGGCCTGCGCCTAAGCCGGCGCCGAAAGCGGCCGGCAGCGCCGATTTCACCAGCGCAGCGAGCAAAGGCACCGATTGCAGAAGCGTCGCGAGATCCATCAGCGCACCCGAAGAATGTCCAGGTGCCGGTATAGCGGATTCTGTGAGGGCCTCTAGCTCAACCAGCCGAAAGCGACGCCGATCAAAAGCACGATGCCCAGCAGTCCGCGGTAGATGACGAACGGCCAGGCGGAAAAGCGCTCGAGCACCCGCATCAACCCCCATATGGCGAAGAAGGCCGAGATGGAGGCGACGACAAGGCCGACGGCCAGGACCGACCAGCCATAGGCGCCGAGATGGATCTTATGCAGCTCCCAAAGCTCCTTCAGGCCGGCAAGCGCGATCGCCGGCAGGCCGAGCAGGAAGGAGAGCCGCGCCGCCTCCGGCCGGGCATAGCCAAGTCCAAGCGCCGCCGTCAGCGTCGACCCCGAGCGCGACACACCGGGGATGAGGGCGCCGACCTGGGCGACGCCGACCAGCAAGGCGTCGAGCACGGACACCTTTTCGAGGGTCAGCCTGTGGCGGGCATAGATTTCGGAGAGCGCCAGCAGCACGGCCATGACGATGCAGGCCCAGCCGATCACGGCCAGCCCTCGCAGCGGCGAGTTGCAGGCATTGAGAACACCGGAAAGCGCAAGGCCGGCGATGACGATCGGAACGGTCGCGAGCACGATTCCGACCGCCAGGCGAAAGTAGCGGTTGGCGAAATCGCGGCTTGCGAGCGCCGACAGCGAACCCACCGCGACATCCCTGACATCGCTCCAGAAATAACTGACGACCGCCGCCAAGGCCGCAAGCTGCATGGCGGCGGAGAAGGCTGAGCCGGGATCCTGCCAGCCGAGCACGGCAGGCACGACGCGCATATGCGCCGTTGAAGAGATCGGCAGCAGTTCGGTTATGCCTTGCACGATGCCGAGAAACGCCACCTTGGCATAACCCAGGCCGACAAAGCCCGTATCCAGTCCCTGCGTGCAGACGTCGGTCATCCCGGTCCTTTCCCCAGAACAAAGTGCATCGTCATTCGCAAAGCCCCTCAAGGACAGCCTTAACCGCGCGAAACCGGGAATCCAACTCACGGATTTGTAAGGTGCCGCTAATCTTGCTTGACAATGGGCGCCTCCATATTATCATCCGCTAATCTTACACTGTAAGGTAGATCGGAGGAGACCACCATGTCGACCGCCGCCCTCTCGGAACTGCAGCCACCGCCGGAGCCGCACCTGCCGGAAATTGCGGTCGAGGATGTCTCGCGCGATCTGAGCCGCGCCATCGAACGCGCCGAGGTCAATGCCTGGCTCGACCTCTATGACGCGGCGCCCGCGGATTTTGCCGCCCGGCACGGCCTGTCGATCGCCCGCGACGGCGACTTGGTCTGGACCACCTGCACGACGATCCCATTCATCCATTTCAACTGCGCGAAGAACATCGGCGTCGAGGCTCCGGCTTCGGAGGCTCAGCTCGATGCGCTGCTGGCGCATTATCGCGCGGCCGGCATCCTGCGGCCTTGGTTCTACACCAGTCCGCATACCGAGCCGTCGCGGTTGAGATGCTGGCTGGAAGCACGCGGGCTGCAGCATCAGAGCGGCTGGGAACGCATCTTCCGCGACGCGACGCCGCTGCCGGCCAAACCACTCTTCCCGTCAGACGATGTGTCAGTCGAAGAGGTCACGTCCAAAACGGCTCCGGAATGGGCTGCCTTCATCGACGGCAAGTACAGACTGCCCACTTCGCCCTGGCTCATGGCGCTGGTCGGCCGCAAGGGCTGGCGTCACTACATGCTGAAACGAGATGCCGCGGTGGTCGCGGTGCGCTCGCTGTTCATCTCAGACGGCGCCGCCTGGAGCGGCATCGACGCGCCGGTTCCAGGCATTATGGCGCCGAGTTTCGATCTCGACGCCGTGCTTGGCGAAATGCTGGTGCGCGACGGCATCGCCGCCGGCGCGAAACTGTTCGTCGCCGATATCGAGGCGCCACACCCCGACCGCGACGGTCCGGCCTACCGCAACTACGCGCGGCTCGGTTTTAAAATTGCCTATTTCCGCAACCATTACAGCTATTTGCCGGCGCATTCGAGCTAGAGCCCTTCACGGCTCTAGCGGTACAGCCATTGCGCAAGGCAGCTTCTGGCCACGACATGGGCCGGCGGCACCATAGGCTGGTCGATCCGGGAATCGTCGGCGGCCCTGTCGCGCGCTTTTTCCAAGAGCATGCGGAGTTCCGCCGGGCGCACGCGGTCGCGTTCCATCACGAGTTGGATCATCGGGTCGTTCAAAAGCTCGTCCAGGGTGTTGATGCTCTCGCTCATCCGTCGCCTCCTCGATGCCTTCCCGCATGGCGGTTAGATAGGCAGCCAATGATGGCCCGCCAATGACGCTTTGCCGGCTATCTCGTGAATCGAAGATGAAATTTTTGTGCAGTTTTCCCCTTCTCCCCCTGTGGGAGAAGGTGTCGCCGAAGGCGACGGATGAGGGGTGTTGGAAGGAATGAGGCGGCGGCAATTTCAAGCGCATTGCCAAGCTGGAACACCCCTCATCCGACCGAGCTTCGCTCGGCCACCTTCTCCCGCAAGGGGAGGAGGAAGAAACTCTAAGCCGGAGGCGCGCCCTCATATTGCGGCAAACCATCATCGAGCCGGACCCAAGGCTGCATGGACGCCGTCCAGAAATGCATGTCTGGCTTGAACGCGGACGGATCGTCGAGCGAGCCGGACGTGATGCCGAGAATGCCCCTGGAGTCGCGGCGCGAAAACATCGTCGTGCCGCAGGCGGGACAGAAGCCGCGCTCGAGATCCGGCGATGAATTGACCGTCGCCAAAGGCCCTTCGACGGTCACGTCTTCGATGCGGAACAGGAGCCGCGCGTTGAAGGCGGCGCCGATCGCCTTCTGGCAGACCCGGCAATGGCAGATGCGCTCGTTGATCGGCTCGGCCTCGGCACGATAGCGCACCGCGCCGCACAGGCATCCGCCTTGGTATTTGGTCATCACAAGCACTCGGTTCGTGGGAGTGCGGGCACGGTAGCGGCCGGCATGGCGTGGTCAATCAAAAAGCTTTGATGGGATGCTATCGATTGTCGTGATGCCTCTGGCCGCCTTCCCTCGGGCAGCCAGCGGTCAAGGGTTACTCGTTGACCATCTCGTCCCAGGTTTTCACCTTGGTCTGGCCGTCGAGAAAGGGAAGCGTGGTGGCAGCGAGTTCCGGCGCAAGAAAGACATCGTAGTGGGTGCGGTTGGGCAGGATCGCCAGCCGGTTCTGCGACAGGTTCTCGCGCATCCAGCCCGCGTCCTTCAGCCCGCCGCCGAGCAATTGGAAGAACTTGATCTCGTGCTCGGGCTTGTACATATCGCTGTCGCCATAAACGAGCATGACCGGCATCTTCAGCTTCGGCACATCGGCCGAGAAATCATAGTCATTGCGCATGAAATTGCCGAGCGCGTCGAGCAGCTTCGGGAAATCCTCTGGCTTCGGCGCCACGGCGACATAGGATTTGTACATCGGCGTGTCCTTCATGAACGGGGCGGCCGCCGCGCTCACCTGCGCCTGCTGCGGGCGCATCTCGTCGTAGAAGCCATCGGCGGCGTAGCCGGTCGACATCATGACCAGCCGGCGCACGGCTTCCGGATGCTGGACGGCCATGCGCAAGGCAACGCCGCCACCCAGCGAATAGCCCATGACATCGACCTTGTCGTAGCCGAGCGCCTTGACGATGGCCGCCATATCGTTGCCCATCGCCTCAAGGCCGAATGCCCGTTCGCCGAGCGCGGTGCGGCCATGACCCTGCAGGTCCACGGCAATCACGGTGCGATGCTCGGCGAATTTCGGCAGGATCGGTGCGAACATGTCGGTCGAGCCAAGCCCGCCGTGAAGCAGGAGCAGCGGCTCGCCCTTGCCGTAGATGGCGAAGTAATAGTTCAGGCCGTCGATCGGCAGCAGGCCGGATCTTTCCGGCTTCAAAAGGGCTTTGGCTTCGGTGGTCATGGCAGGCTTGGACTCCTCGCATTGTGCGTCCGGCGCGGCAATTAGGGCCACGACCGACGCGAGAATGGCTAAAAGCAGGGTCTTGGACACTTTTGGTCTCCTCCGTCTGTGTGCCCAAGGACGCGGCGACAAAGCCCAAGCCGACATGGCTTGCCCAAAAAAAATGGAAACGGGCGGCGAGTTGCTGCGTCTCGAGCCCAAGTGGAGAAAGGAAGGTTAGTGGCGCCGCGCCTGGACGAGGTAGGCATCGATCTCGGTTTCGCCGAGCCATTTGGCGGCCTCGAGCCGATGCAGCCCCTCGACCAGGACATGGCGCTTGCCGTCGTGACGCACCTGGATCGGCATCTTCATGCCGTTCTCGAGGATGTCCTCGGCAAGATGGCGCACGGTCTCGGGATGCAGCGTCTTGCGGCGCGCCGCTGGCACGTAGATGTCGTCGACCTTGACCTTTTGCACGCGCAGCATGTCGGCTCCCAGTGCGGAAATCTTGCCTTAGGGTCCGTCGAGATTCAGGTCAGGCCGAGCCGAGAAGGGCAGTTTCCGCGAACCGGAGCGGAGCGTACTTGAAGTACGTGAGCACCGGAAGCTCAGGGAACTGCCGTTCGCAGGCCGGCCTCACCTGAATATCGATAGACCCTAGAATGAAATAGTTGGTTTGCCGCATATGGCCAAGCGCTCGCTGGCCCGATTGTTTCCATTTGACGCTTGGCCGGCTGATGGTCTCAATGGCGGCGTCTTGGTTTCAGGTGCTCTTTGACGCGACTGCCCACCGAATTTCCCGATTTCGGGCTGACGCCCGAGCAGCGCCGCGAGGCGGTGCGCGGCCATTACTATGAATGGCCGGGCATGGATGGCTCGAGCGGCGAGATCTGGTGCTACAGCGACCGTTTTTCCTATCGGCCGGGCGAGACCGTGGTGCTGCATGTCAGCTCGACGGCACCGCAATTCGGCATCGTCGTCATCCGCGACGGCGGCAGCGAAACCAAGGTCTTCGAGAAGACCGGCCTTTCGGCACGCTGGCAGGAGACACCCGATCAATGCTCGGTCGAAGGCTGCGGCTGGGAGGCCTCGTTCGAATTCCGCATCGGCAACGACTGGCCGTCGGGCGCCTATCGCGTCACCCTATCGGCCGAAGGGCGGGACGGCAGCCCGATCCACAGCCACCATCTCTTCCTCGTCGCGCCCCTGCCCGGCAAAAAACCCGGCCGCCTGCTGCAGGTCGCGGCGACCGGCACCTGGCTTGCCTACAACACCTGGGGCGGCTCCAACCACTATCAGGGCATAACCGGCCCGAACCGCGATCAATACGCGACGATGGTTTCCACGCAGCGCCCCTGGTGCCGCGGCTTCGTCGTGCTGCCGAAGGAGGCGCCGCGCGTGCCGCTGGAAGTCGCTGTGCCGCCGAAGACGGTGCCGCGCTATCCGCATATGGAATGGGCCTTCGCGACTGGCCATTCGAAGAAATACGCCTCTTCCGGCTGGGCGAGCTACGACAGCCATTTCTTCCGCTTCGCCGAGCGCGCCGGCTATCAAATCGATATCGCCAGCCAGCACGAGCTGCATTTCTCGCCCGAAATCCTCGACGGCTATGACTGCGTCGCCTTCGTTGGCCATGACGAATACTGGACCTGGGAGATGCGCGACGCGGTCGACAACTACGTCGAGCGAGGCGGTCGTGCCGCCCGTTTCGCCGGCAATTTCATGTGGCAGACCAGGCTGGAGGACGAAGGCCGCCGCCAGGTCTGCTACAAGTACCGAGCCCGCGCCGAGGACCCCGCCTATCGCGGCGGCGATGTCACCCGCGCCACCAATTCCTGGGAAGCACCGGAGATCGGCCGTCCGGGCAGCGCCACCTTCGGCCTTAACGCGACCAGGGGCGTCTATGCCGGCTGGGGCGGCTGCGCGCCGCGCGGCGTGCGCGGCTTCCCGGTCTACCGGCCCGAGCACTGGGCCTTTGCCGGCACCGGCATCTATTATGGCGACCTGCTCGGCGCCGACAGCCATGTCTATGGCTACGAGGTCGACGGGCTCGATTTCGAGATCCGCGGCGGCCTGCCCTATCCGACCGCCACCAGCGGCGCGCCGGACGGCTTGCAGGTGCTGGCGGTCGGCATGGCGAGCCAGGTCGAGGAAAGCGCCGACATCCCGATCGAGGACCAGTTCCTCACCGACGAGGACGGGCGCTTCACCGCCGAGACGTTGTTCGGCGAGGCCAGCGACGCCAATCTCGACAAGGTCAAGCGCGGCGACGGCATGATCGTCAATTTCCCGCGCGGCAAGGGCGAGGTCTTCCACGCCGGAAGCTGCGAATGGGTCGCCGGCCTGCTAAGGCAGGACGCGATGGTCGAACGCGTGACCAAAAATGTTCTCGACCGCTATCTTGGCCGAGACAAGAAGGGTGAATGAGCGCCATGCAGTCCGTCGAAACCGACCGCCGACAGAACCTTTTCCATTTCACGCGGCGGCCTCAGCCGATGGTGGACCGCGCCGACGGCATCTACCTGTGGGATAAGAGCGGCCGCCGCTACATCGACGGATCGAGCGGCGCGGTCAACGTCAACGTTGGTCATGGCAACCGCAATGTCATCGATGCGATGAAGTGGCAGCTGGATCGCGTCAGCTTCGCCTACATCTTCCAATTCGAGAACGAGCAGGCCATCGAACTCGCGCGGGGGTTGGCCGACCGGCTCCCGAACGGGCTCGACCGCATCTATTTCGTATCCGGCGGTTCCGAGGCGGTCGAGGCCTGCGTCAAGCTCGCGCGGCAATGGGCGGTGGCGACAGGTCAGGACAAACGCTGGAAGACCATCGGGCGTATGCCCTCCTATCATGGCATCACGCTCGGTACGCTTGCCGTGACCGGCGATGACGTCCTCACCAAGACATTCGACCCGGTTGGCCGGCCCATGCCATTGGTACCGGCTCCGTTTGTTCATCGCGATCACGACAATCTTTCGATAGAACAGCGAGGCGTCCGCTACGCGAACATGCTGGAGGAAAAAATCCTGGAGGAAGGGCCTGAAAGCGTGCTCGCCTTCATCATGGAGCCGATCGGCGGCGCCGCAACCGCGGCGCTGGTCCCGCCCGACAGCTATTTCCCGCGGATCCGTGAAATCTGCGATCGCTACGGCATCCTTCTCATCCACGACGAGGTGATGACCGGCATCGGGCGCACCGGCAAATTCCTCGGCGGAGACCACTGGGCCTGCCGGCCGGATATCGTCGCGCTATCGAAGGGTCTTTCATCTGGCTATGCGCCGCTCGGCGCACTTGCCGCGACCCAGAGGATTGTCGGGCCGGTTGTTGAGGCGGGTGGATTCCTGCATGGCCATACCTATGGCGGCAATCCTGTCGCCTGCGCGGCGGGCGTTGCCGTCCTCGGCGAGGTCGACCGCCTTGGCCTGACCGAGAATTCCGCCGCCATGGGCGAGGTGTTGAGGAGCGAGCTCGAAACCTTGTCCGGCCGCTTCCCTTTCATAGCGGACGTGCGAGGCAAGGGCCTGTTCATGGGCGCCGAGCTTTACGCCGACCCCGTAGCCAGGACGCCGCTGCCGCAAAGCCTCAACGCCAATTTGCGGCTCATCGACCTGGCGTTTGAACGCGGGCTGATCATCTACTCGCGGCGCGTGCGTGGCGGACCGGTGAGCGACAATTTCATGGTTTGCCCGCCACTGATCACGACCCGCGAGCAAATCGGCGAGATTATCGCGGTCCTTGGCGACGCGCTGGAAACGCTGGCCGCGGAACTCGATCTGCCGGTGGGAAGATAGGATCGGGTGGCGTGTTGAGACATCCTGAGATGTTTGCGTTCCTTCGCGCCCCCCTCTGTCCTACCGGACATCTCCCCCTCAAGGGGGGAGATTGGCCGTCACGACAGCCTTCGCAAATCCCAAACGTCGCAGGGTGGGCGGCAGCGCAGAAACCGCCGATCTCCCCCCTTGAGGGGGAGATGGCCGGCAGGCCAGAGGGGGGTGCCTTGGCGCCATCCTCTCCATGAGTAAACCCTCACAGGCAATCACCCTCCGCCCCGGCCGTATCGACGACATCGAAACCATCCACGCCGCCCTGCTCCGCCTCGGCACCCACATCGGCGCGCATCAGGAAATCACCTCCACCCCCGATGACCTGCGCCGCTACGGCTTCGGCGAAAACCCCGCCTTCTCGACCCTGATCGCCGAGGTCGGCGGCGAGTTCGCCGGGCTCTGCCTGCATTTCCCGATTTTCTCGACCTGGATGGGCGGGCCAGGCGTTTACGTGCAGGACCTCTATGTCGAGGACCGCTTTCGCGGCCGCCGCATCGGCGAGAAACTCCTGCGGCGCGTGGCCAGGGAATGCCGCGCGGCGGGCGGCATCTATCTCCGACTCTCCGTCGACACCGACAACGAGACCGCCAAGGCTTTTTATGAAAAGCTCGGCATCGGCTGGTCGAGCTACGAGCAGGTGCAAAAGATCGTCGGCGACGCCTTCTTCGCCTTTGCCGACGCGCCGGAGGAAGAACGATGAAAGCCTTCTATGCCGAGGAACAGAAGCGCCACGACCCGAAGGCCTTCCTTTCCAGCGGCGCTCCCCAGCCCAATCCGGAAAAGCCGGAGCGGGTCGAAAGATTGCTAGCCGGCGCAAGATCGGCCGGCCTGACGATCGAGAGACCGAAAAATCATGGCCTCGGGCCGATCGCCGCCGTGCACACGCCCGAATATCTCGACTTCCTCGAGCACATCTTCGCACGCTGGCAGCGTATCGAAGGCGCCTCGGCAGAGGTCATTCCGAACATCCACCCGATCGCCCGCGACGGCTCCTATCCGGCCTCGGCGGTCGGCCAGGCCGGCTACCACATGGCCGACACCGCCTGCCCGATCTCGGCCGAGACCTGGAACAGCGCGCTGTGGAGCGCCTGGAGCGCGGTCGAGGCTGCAGAAGCCGTGATGGCCGGCGCGCCTTCGGCCTATGCGCTCTGCCGACCGCCCGGCCACCACGCCTTCGCGGACATCGCCGGCGGTTTCTGCTTCATCAACAATTCGGCGGTCGCCGCACAGGTCCTGCGCGGACAAGCGGCACGGGTTGCCATCCTCGATGTCGACCTGCACCACGGCAACGGCACGCAAGGCATCTTCTACGCGAGGCCCGATGTGCTCACCGTCTCGCTGCACGCCGATCCGGTGCGCTTCTATCCCTTTTTCTGGGGCCATGCCGACGAGCGCGGCGAAGGCCCCGGCCTCGGCTACAATTTCAACCTGCCGCTGCCGCGCAAATCCGGCGACGCTGCGTTTCTCGAAGCGCTGGCCTCAGCCTTCCGGCGCGTCCACTCTTTCGCGCCCGAGGCGTTGGTCGTGGCGCTCGGGCTCGATGCCTTCGAAGGCGACCCGTTCGGCGGGCTTTCTGTGACGACGCCCGGCTTCGCGCGCATCGGCGAGGCGATTGCCGGGCTCGGCCTGCCGACGGTGATCGTCCAGGAGGGCGGTTATCTCTGCGATGCGCTCGGCGACAACTTGACCGCGTTCCTGACCGGCTTCGGCGGCAAGAAGGGTTAGCTCAAGAGCGCTGCTGCCTCAGCATCGCGATCACGCGGTGCACGCTTTCCAGCGTCTCGCCGATCTCTGCCGCCGTGTTGTAATGGGCGATGCCGATGCGCACGACACCTTGTTCCGGCGGAATGCCGAGTTGGTGGACGATTTCCCATGCGTAGTTATGGCCCGACCAGAGAAAATTGTTCTCGGCGTTCATCTGCCGCACGATCGTCTCCGGCGCGATGCCTTCGACCGTGAAGGAAACCGTCGGCACGCGTTCGCCGAAACGCTCCGGATTTGTGATGCCGCGGATGGTCAGGCCAGCGATATCTGACAGGCCTTCGATCAACTGCCGGGCCAGTGCGTTTTCGTAGGCGATCGACACCTCGAAGGCTTTCGCAATCCGCTGCCGCCGTGAGCCGCCCTCGCCAGCCGCAGCGCCGAGATCGGCGAAATAATCGACCGCGGCGGTGAGGCCGGCCATCAGCTCGATCTGCGGCGTGCCGAGTTCGAAACGCTCCGGCAGGCCGTTCGATGAGCAGCGGCACTTGTATGGCTTGAGCGTATCGATGACGTCGCGACGGCCCCACAGTATGCCCATATGCGGCCCGAAGAACTTATAGGCCGAGCAGACCAGGAAATCGCAGCCGAGTTCCTGCACGTCGATCAGCCCGTGCGGCGCGAACTGCACGGCATCGACATAGACCAGCGCGCCGGCCTGCCTGGCGATCGCCGTCAGTGCCTTCACGCGGTTGATCGAGCCGGTGAGGTTCGAGGCATAGTTCAGCGCCACGAGCCGCGTCCTTTCCGAAAGCAGCGCCTTCAAAGCGTTTTCCTCGACCTGCCAGCTCCGTTCGTCGAACGGCAGGAAGCGCACGACAAGACCGAGATCCTCGGCAAGCTGCAGCCAGGGCGAGACATTGCCCTCATGGTCCATGCGCGTCAGGATGATCTCGTCACCCGGCTTCATCGTCCGGCCGAGCGTTCGCGACATGTGGTAAGTCAAGGTCGTCATGTTGGCGCCGATGATGATCTCCTCGACGCTTGCCGCACCGAGGAAGTCGGCCATCGCAGCATGCGCCTCGTCGCCCACTTTTTGCGCTGCGACCGTCGTTTCGAAGAAACCGCCAAGATTGGCGTTGGTAGTGAGCAGGCAGCGCGACACGGCGTCGGCCACCGCCTGCGGCACCTGCGTGCCGGCGGGATTGTCGAGATAGACGCGGCGGCGGCCTTTGTCGGTCAGCGAAAGTGCCGGAAACTTCCCGCGCACGACCTCGATCGGAAAGTCTGCCATTGTCTCCATCCCTTTGTCTTTTCTAATGATTTCCGCTCACGGGCACGGATTGCCGACGCGCTGATGGATGGCGTCGACAGCCTTCTGCATCTCCTCCGTCCACCTGACCTCGGCGGAGGACAGCGCCGTGTCGAGCTGCGCGACGGTTGTTGCGCCGACGATGTTCGCGGTCACGAACGGTCGGCTCGACACATAGGCATTGGCGAAGAGCGCCGGCTCCATGCCGAAGGAGCGCGCCAGCTCATTGTATTCGAGCAGCACCTCTGCCGCATTCGGCGTCTCGTAGCGCTGGCCGCGATTGAAGAGCTGTGAGCGCGAGCCCTGCGGCCGCGCCCCATGATCGTATTTGCCGGTCAGATAGCCCTGCGCCAGCGGCGAATAGGCAAGCAGCGAAATCTCTTCGCGCTCGCAGACCTCGGCCAGGTTCACCTCGAAGGTGCGGTTGACCAGATTGTAGGCGTTCTGCAGCGAGGCGACGCGCGGGCCGATGCCGTTGCCGGATTCGGCTAGGAAACGCATGACGCCCCACGAGCTCTCGTTCGACAGGCCGAGATGCCGGATCTTGCCTGCCTTCACCAGCTCCTCGAAGACGGCGAGCGTCTCTGCAATCGGCGTCTCGCCCGCCGGAGCGCCGGCAGCGTCGGCCCGCCGTGCAACCGCGCCGACGCGTGTCGGATTCGAGCCCCACGGAATGTCTCGGTCCGGCCAGTGGATCTGGTAGAGGTCGATATAGTCGGTGCGGAGTTTGGCCAGCGACTTCTCGACCGCATCAAAGATGTCGGCGCGTACCAGCTTCGATGGCCGATCGCCGCGGAACCACGTGTTGGCCGTGCGGCCGACCACTTTCGAGGCGATGACGACCTTGTCACGGTTTCCCTTCGCCTTCATCCAGCTGCCGATGATCCTCTCGGTCCATCCTTGCGTCTCCGCCTTTGGCGGGATCGGGTAAAGTTCGGCCGTGTCGATGAAATTCACCCCGCGCGAGAATGCCAGGTCCATCTGCGCATGACCTTCCGCCTCGGTGTTCTGCTGGCCCCAGGTCATCGAGCCCAGGCAGATTTGCGAAACAAGGAGATCGGTCCGACCGAGGCGGCGTTTTTGCATGGAATGTCTCCGGCGGGAGGTTTTGCGCGGGCTGCGCGGGAGGGAAATTCAAGCATAAAGCAAAATGCTTGCGTTTGGCAAAATCGCACAGTCGTTTGGCAAAATCGCACAGTGCGGACATGGGCCGAAGCGCAGTCAGTTCGTCATCCTTGGGTCTGCGCTGCGTCGCTGCGCGCCTGCTTCGCCCTGGATGATGAGGTTGGGGATGCTTCAGCCAATCCCCGGCGCTTGCGCCGATTGACGGAAACGAACGGCGAAATCTTCGCCCGCCGACAAGCCTGCAACCTCTCAAATACCGGTGTCGAGGGAACTACCGCCTAGCCCCTGCCAGCGCCCGCCGCTTGGCCTCGTCGATCAGCATATTGGCCACCTGCATGCGGATCATGGCGCGCTGGCGCAGATGCGGGGCAACGCGGTCGGGATGGTTGGAGAAGGCAAAGTTGCGGCGCATGCGGCCGAAATCGGCATTCTTGGCAGGACGATCGAGGCCGAGCTCGCCGGCAATCGATTCGGGATCGACCGGCGGCAGCTTTTCTTCCGGCCCGTGCTCTTCGTCGGCAAGCGCGGGCTTAGCCTGGTCGAGAAGTGCCGCGAACTCAGCGGCAAGGTCAGCGCCTGCCTCACGATATTCAGCGGCAACGCTCTCGCCGGCAACTTTGATACGGCCGGAGTGAAGCTCGTCCGCCACCGAAAGGTAGTCGAACGGAATGGATGGCCGGGCGCCCCCGTCCTCACCCTTCTCCGAGGCGATGATCAGGTCGTCGAGCAACGAAGCGAAATCGAGCTTGTTCCCGGTGCCGATCTCAGCCTCCCTCTTGTCGTCACGGCATTCATTCTGCCGTCGACCATAGATCGCTCTCGTTAAAAATGAATGCCGGCGACGTTAACAATTGCGGCCTTTTCAGCTCCGAAACCCGTTGCCCGACTCGCCGAAATAAAAGGCCGGGCTGCATTTTCGTGCAGCCCGGCAAGATCGCCAGGAGTGGCGAGGAAAAAGCCGGCCATGCGCCAGCATCGAGGCGTACGGCAGAGCGTCAGCGAAAGTTTCAGAAAGAATCGATTGTGATGAAAAAATTCGCCAGGCATGGCTGCCATGCAATTGCTGCACTGCACAATTTTAACAAATCACTATATGCTCGGCGTGTGGAGGACAAATTAGGGGCCTGGGATATGGGGTTCTTCACCGAAATGTTCGCGCGGCCACGCCCGCAGGAACAGCAGCGTTACCGCTCGGCGCTCGCGCTTCTCAACGCGATGAGCAATGCCGACCGCGCCGATATCGGCATCAAGCCGGCCGATTTCCCGCGTATCGCCCGCGAAATGTCGATACGCTGACGATGAAAAGAGGTTTCCCGGCACCGGGAAACCTCTTGGTCTTCAGCGTCCCAGGAACGTCGCCTTGCCGAGCGGCACGCCGTTGTGCCGCAGGATGTCGTAGGCCGTGGTGATGTGGAAGTAGAAGTTCGGCATGGCGGCGTGCAACAGATATTGCAGCCCGCTCATCGACACCTCGCGCCCCGCAAGCCTGAGCTCGATCGTCCGCTCCTCCGAGCCATCCAGATCGGCCGCTGAGAAGCTCGCCAGATGATCGAGCGTCTTGGCGATTCGGGCGTGCAGCTCTTCGAAGCTTGACTCGTTGTCCTCGTATTTCGGCACTTCGCGGCCGGCAAGCCGCGACGGCGCGCCCTTGGCATGGTCGGTGGCGATCTGCACCTGCCGGGTCAAGGCAAACATGTCGGGCGCGAGCCTGGCGGACAGGAACACCTGCGGGTCGATCTTGCGATCGGCAGCGTTCTGTTCGGCCAGCGCCAGCACGCTGTCCAGCGCCTTCAGCCGGGCCGAAAAGACGGCCACGGAAATGTCGTACATGGATATGGTCACGTGAGTAATCTCCCTGGGCGGCCTCAGCGCCGCGGATGATCAGCTAGTGCCTCCCGACCCGATTCTTCAAGCAGCTCTGCCCCGGCGTCACCGCGCCGCCGCAATCGCCGTGGTAGTATTTTCGTTATCGAGCGGAGATTCCCTGATGAGACGCATCTTTCTCGCAGCGACTGCCTTGTTCTCCCTTGCCGGCATCGGCCAGTCGGCGCTCGCCGCCGAAGCGCCCTATATCGACGACAGATCCAGCGCCGAGGCGGTCGTCCGCTCGCTCTACAGCGCCATCAGCCGGCATGAATTCGCCCGCGCCTGGGGTTATTTCGGCGATACAAAGCCGGCTAAAGATTTCAACGCTTTCGTCAAGGGCTACGACAACACCGATACGGTCGAGGTCAAGACCGGCGCCGTTTCGAACGAGGGTGCCGCCGGCAGCATCTACTACAGCGTTCCCGTCGCCATCCAGGCGACCGACAAGAAGGGCGAGGCAAAAGTCTTTGCCGGCTGCTACATGCTGCGCCAGGTCAACGCGCAGATCCAGGAGCCGCCGTTCCAGCCCATCTTCATCGACAAGGGCGCGTTGAAACCGTCGAGCTCGGACTTCGAGGACGCTGTACCGGCAAACTGCGGCGACGGCCCGCCACCGCCGAAGAAGGATGGAGCGCTGGAACAGGCCAAGAAAGCCTTCCTCGCCACTTACGGCGAACAGTGTGACAAGGAGAATCCGGAGGGCAAACCGGTCGGCGAGCCCGACACCCACTCCATCCACTACAAGGACGCCGGAGCCGACGAGCCGGAGCGCGAGGCGCGCCTCTTCCGATTCTTCTGCTCGATGGCCGCCTACAATGAAAGCGCGGTCTATTACATCTATGATGACGTCAACGGTGTAAGGCAGTTGCAATTCGCCTCACCCGAGCTCGACATCCGCTACGAGAACAACAACAGCGAGGGCAAGGTCGAGGGGATCCATATCATCGGCTTCCAGACCGACGATCAACTGGTCAATTCCGACTATGACGACAAGACCAAGACGATCAGCTCGATGAACAAGTGGCGCGGCGTCGGCGACGCTTCATCGGCCGGCACCTATCTGTTCCGCAACGGCAATTTCTCGCTGGTGCAATACGACGTCGACGCGTCCTATGACGGCGAGATCAACCCCGAGACGGTCCTGGACTACAACACGCCGCCCTGATCAAGGCGCCTTGCTCAGCATCCAGTTCAGCGTGCCGCGCCAATCGACCATGCGGATCGGCGTCCCGTGCGTACCGGTCTCGAAGCGGACAAAGCGGGTCGGGTAGGCCTTCGATCTGGCGATGATCAAGCGGAAGAACGCTTCCTGCTTCTCCACAGGAAATACCGGGTCCTTGCTGCCCTGACCGAAGAAGACCGGCACATGGCGTCTGAAGGCGGGACTCGACAAAAAACTTTCATCCCACAGTGAACCGAGCAGCAGCAGCCCGTCGATACGCCGGCCGGTATCGTTTTGGGCAGCAAGCTTCCAGCAGAGTATGCCGCCCATCGAGCCGCAGGCGACGAAGATTTTGGCGCCGGGCGATTTCTCGGCATAGTGGTCGATCAGCGCCGCCACTTGCGCGGCGCCCCGGTCGCCAAAATCGGGAAAATCCGGCGAGAGGTAGAGGCCGCCATTTTCGGCCATCAGATTCTTGATGCGGTTGAAATTGCCGCCGAAGGTGAAGTCGTCGACGCCCTGCTTGCGGCTGCCGCCCTGCCCATGCAGGTAAAGCACGATGATGGCCGCGCCTTCCGTCTTGCCGACCGCGATATGCCTGACGTCGCCGGCATCGGTTTTCAGCATCAGATCCTGCTGCACCTTGCGCACACCGGGATCGGTGTATTGCGCATGCACGCGCTTTTCCGGCACCTCGTCGCGTTGGTTGATGTCGCGCATCTCGCGATAGTCGAGCACCGTGTAGGTGCCGTTGTCGCCGGTCGACAGCGTCGCCGGATAGGCGAAGAGGTCGTCCTTGAAGGGTTTTAGCTCAAGCGCGTCCGCTGAGCTGACGGACAAGAAAAGCAGCGAAATCAGACAGGCATAGAGTGTCGATACCCCCCTTGAGGGGGAGATGGCCGGCAGGCCGGAGAGGGGTAAGCGGCGACGAAACAGGAAAGACATGCCCAGAGCCATGCGAAATTCGGCTTCGGTTTGTCAATCCTGCAGCACGCCGCCCGCCCCTTCCAGCGCCTCGCGGGTGTCGACATCGATCGACGCGCCCTGGCCGATCTCGACATCGATGACGTCGAGCCCCTCGGCCTCGACCAGATGACGCGCGCCGGTGTCACCCTCGAGATGCGCGACGGCGGAAAACAGCGAACGCGGCAACAGCACGGGGTTGCCGCGCTTGCCGAGATGCGCGGCGCGCACCACGGCGCGACCACCGGAGCGGCGGAAGGCGTCTATCAGGCTGTCGAGATCCCGCGACGAGACGCCCGGCATGTCGCCGAGCACGATCATGGCGCCGGCGGCATCGGGCGCAACCCGCGCGATACCCGCCTTCAGCGACGAGGCCAGACCGTCGACGAAGTCCGGATTGTCGGCGAGCCTCACATCGAGGCCGGAAAGCGCCAAACGCACGCGCTCGCGCTGATGTCCGGTGACGACGATGGTAGCGGCGGCCTTCGAGCCCAGCGCCCGCTCGGCCGTGCGGCGTACCAGCGGCTTGCCGTCGAACAGTGCCAGCAGCTTATTCGGCCCGCCCATGCGGCTGGAGCGGCCGGCAGCAAGAAGCACGATGTCGACCCTCGGCTCCGATCGTGCCGACTGTGACGCTGGCAGCGGCTCGCGCGGCTGCGGCCTGGTCGGGATTTCCATCAAGAGACCCCCGACGCCCATGCCGGCAATGTCGCGCGCGGTCACTTCGAGCCCGGCGATCAGCCGGTCCAGCACCCAGTCGAAACCGTTTTCCTTGGGGCTGCGGGCGCAACCGGGCGCGCCGATGACGCGCTTGCCAGCCAAGGTTCCGAGCACCAGCAGATTGCCGGGATCGACCGGCATGCCCGCGCGGATCACGGTACCACCTGCGCGTTCGATCGCGGCCGGGATGACATCGGCGAAATCGGCCAGCGCCGAGGCGCCGAAGATCACCACCATATCGTTGTCGCGGGCCAGCGCGCTTGCTGCTTCCGCGACGGGCGCGATCTCATGCGGCGTGCGCCGCTCCGCCGTCAGCCGGCCGCCCGAGCGCGCCAGCCGCGCCTCGGTGACGCGCAGCGTCTTATCGAGCACGCTTGGCTTGACGCTGGGGAGCACCGTCTGGATGACGCCGACATTGACCGGATTGTAGGCGTTGACGGCAAATATCTCGCCGCCGGCACAGATCTTAACCACCGCATCGACCAGGCTTGCGGCGACGGCAAAGGGGATGATCTTCACCGTCGCCACCATCTGGCCCTTCTCGACCGGCGCGTGCTGCGCCAGCGTCGCGATGGTGATGGACGGATCGATGGCATTGATGGCGTCGATCATTTCCACGCTGACAGTGAAGATGCCTGCGGTTTCGGCATGCAGGTTGACGCGTCCTGTTGCGGCGGGCTTCGTCTCGACGTTGCGATGAGCCATGCTCAACGCGATCTTTTCGGCCGCGGCATCCTCGCCAAGATCATCGGGAGCCAGAACGGCCACGACGACTTCGCCGATACCGGCCGCCTTCAGCGCGGCTATATCCTCGCCGCTCAGCCGATGCGCCTTGCGCAACCGCCGCTCGCCGGCGGTGGTCGCATGTGCCAGCACCGCGCCTTCGGCCTCATCGATCGGAACCGGACCGAACTTCACGCCACGGCGCCTTTCGCTTCGAGACCGCGCGAGCGGAAGGCGTGGATGACCTGCGCAAGGACGGCGACGGCGATCTCGGCCGGGCTCGCGGCGCCGATGTCGAGACCGATCGGCGCGTGGATGCGGGCGATCTGGTCGGCGCTGGCGCCGAGCGCCAGCAGTCGCTCGACCCGCTTGGCATGGGTCTTCCTGCTGCCCAGCGCACCGATATAGAAGCACTTGGCATCGAGCGCTGCCTTCAGCGCGAAATCGTCGATCTTCGGATCGTGGGTGACCGCGGCAAGCGCGGTGTAGCTATCGAGCGGCTCGCGCTTCAGCACATCCTCCGGCCATTCGGCATGCAGCGCCACATCGGGAAAGCGCTCCGGCGTGGCGAAGGCAGTGCGCGGGTCGACGATCTCGACCGGATAGCCGGCGATCCTGGCCATCGGCGCCAATGCCTGGCTGATATGCACGGCGCCGATCACCACCAGGCGCGGGCGCGGCAAATGCGCGTTGAGGAAGAAGGTCCGCCCTTCCGCCTCGACAGATTCCGAATTGCCGGTGCGGAATGCCCTGGCGATCGCCGCCCCGAGATCGCCCGCAACATGGTCGCCCTCGCGCACGATACGGTCGCGGCCGTCACCGAGATCGGTGACCAGCATTGCTGCGCGGCGAGCGCGGCGTTCCTCGTTGAGTGTCTTGAGAACGTACGGGTCCATAAGAAAGTCTCTTGTTGCAGCATGATCTTGTCCGCAAACCGGTTCCCACTTTGCGGGATCATGCTCTAGCCCAGCCGCTCGACATAGACCTTGATGCGGCCGCCGCAGGACAAGCCCACCTGCCATGCCGTTTCGTCGGCAACGCCGAATTCCAGCATCCTGGCCTTGCCGCTGTCTATGACATCGACCGCCTCGGTCACCACCGCGCCTTCGACGCAGCCGCCGGAAACAGAGCCGTGGAAATTCCCCTCGGCGTCGATGACCAGATGGCTGCCGACCGGGCGTGGCGCCGAACCCCAGGTCTCGACCACGGTCGCGATGGCGACATCCTTGCCGTCCTTCATCCAGCCTTCCGCGATGATCAGGGGATCGCGGGCCTCATCGAGATAAATGCTCTCGTCCATTGTCGCTTCTCACAAAGTCTGTTTTTCGGGGGGAAACTTTAGTTTTCCCCCACGAACATATGGCTACGCGGCGCGCCTCTCGCCAGTTTGCAGCCAGCGGCGCGGGTCGACCGAAGCCGCCGGCCGCTGGTCAAGCGAAGCGCAAAGATCGGCCAGAGCATCGAGATTATGCACCGCGCGGAACTCGTCGACATGCGGCAGCATCGCCTTGACGCCGCGGGCGCGCGCCTCGAACCCGTCGAAGCGCAACAGCGGGTTGAGCCAGATCAGCCTCCGGCAGGATTTGTGCAGCCGCTCCATCTCCTCCGACAGGCCGCTGACGTCGTCGCGCTCCAGCCCATCGGTGATCAGCAGTACCACGGCGCCCTGCCCCAGCACGCGGCGCGACCACAGGCGATTGAATTCGGCGACCGCATCGCCGATGCGGGTGCCGCCCGACCAGTCCTTCACAGCTGCCGAGCATTCGGCCAGCGCCTCGTCGGGATCGCGATGGCGCATCTGGCGAGTGAGGTTCGTCAGCCGCGTGCCGAAGACGAAAGCGTGCACGCGTCGGCGCTTTTCCGTCAACGCATGCAGGAAATGCAGGAAGATGCGCGTGTACTGGCTCATCGAGCCGGAAATGTCGGCAAGCACGACCAGCGGCGGATGCACTTCGCGGGCAGAGCGGAATTTCGGCAGGATCAGCGTGCCGCCGGTGCGCGCGGCCGAGCGCATCATGGCGCGCGGATCGATGCGACGCCCCTGTGCATCAGCCTTGAAGCGGCGCGTGCGCACCAGATCGAAGGGTAGCCGCAAGGCCGCGATCGCCTTTTTGGCCTCGGCCAGTTCGGCCGCATCCATCTGCGCAAAATCCTTGGCCCTCAGCACCTCGTTGCCAGAGAAGGTGAAACGCGCATCGACCTCGATCTCCGGCACTTCCCGCACCGGTTGGTTCTTGTGGTGGCCTTCGAACATCGCCTGGCTGACGCGGTTTTCGGCAGCGCGGGGCTTTTGCTTTTCACGATCGTCGGGCGCGACCGGCGAAAACATCGCCAGCAGCTTCTCGATCAATTCGTGCGACTTCCAGAACAGGCGGAAGGCTTCGTCGAAAACCGGATGATCCTCGTGCCGCGAGACCAGCACCGCATGCAGCGTCCAATAGAAATCGTCGCGCGAGCCGATGCCGGCGGCAAGCACAGCCTCGATGGCGTCCTTGACCGAGGCCGGCCCGACGCTCATGCCTGCCTTGCGCAGCGCCCGCGCAAAATAGACGATGTTGTCGGCGATATGCCCGTCCGCGAGCGCCTCTCTGGGTTCCGGGCGTGGCGATGGCATCGCGCCTACTCCGCGGCGGAAAGCTCGGCCTTGACCTCATTGAGGATACGCCGGCCTTCGCCCTGTTCGATGCGGGCAATGTCGTCCTGGTATTTCAGCAGCACGCCGATCGTATCGGATACGGTTTCCGGATCGAGCGCCACCTTGTCGAGTTCGGTCAGCGCGCCGGCCCAGTCGATGGTTTCGGCGACGCCCGGCGCCTTGAACAGCTCGACCTGGCGCAGCTTCTGGATGAAGGATACCACCTCGGCCGACAGCCTCCTATTCGCCTGTGGCACCTTGCGCCGCACGATCTCCAGCTCGCGCTCGGCGTTCGGATAGTCGACCCAGTGATAGAGGCAGCGCCTCTTCAACGCGTCGTGGATCTCGCGCGTGCGGTTGGTGGTGATGATGACGATCGGCGGCTCTTCCGCTTTGATCGTGCCGAGTTCCGGGACGGTGACCTGGAAGTCCGACAATATCTCGAGCAGGAACGCCTCGAAGGCCTCGTCGGTACGGTCGAGCTCGTCGATCAGGAACACCGGCGCCGCCCCTGCCTTGCCGGTCAGCGCATCGAGCACCGGGCGGCGGATCAGGTATTTTTCGGAAAAGACGTTGCGCTCCATGTCGGAGCGCACGACCTTGCCGGCCGCCTCCTCCATTCGGATCTCGATCATCTGGGCGGCATAGTTCCACTCGTAGACGGCGGAGGAGACGTCGAGCCCTTCATAGCATTGAAGGCGGATCAGCCGGCGGCCGAGCGCATCGGCCAGCACCTTGGCGATCTCGGTCTTGCCAACGCCCGCCTCGCCTTCGAGGAACAGCGGCCGCTTCATGCGCAGCGACAGGAACAGCACCGTCGCCAGCGAGCGATCCGCGACATAATCCGCGCCGGTCAGGAGATCGAGCGTCTCGTCGATCGACTTCGGCGCGGGCCGCGGCACGGTCATTTTGTCTCCGTGGATCCCGCGCACCCGTTTCACAGAACGTGGTAGTCGCGATTGTGGTAGATCAGCGGCCGCAAATTATCGCCGATGCGCAGGCCTGTCACCTTGCCAAAAAGCACACGGTGGGTGGCCAAATCCTTGGCATCGACGATCTGGCAATCGAACACGGCGAGCGCCCCTTTCAGTGTCGGCGCGCCTGTCGAGATCACGTCCCATTCGCCGAGCGCAAAGCGTTCTTCGGGCGGCAGGCCGGTAATGCCGGAAAAGCCCACGGAGATCGCCTCCTGGTCCGAGGCGAGCGTGTTCAGCGCAAAGTTGCCATTCCTGATGAACGGTTCGTTCTTCGGATTTTCGCGGTTGAGGCAAACAAGCACGGTGGGCGGCGTGTCGGAGACCGAACAGGCGGCAATCACCGTTGCGCCGCGTTTGCCCGCCGGGCCGTCCGTGGTCACCACATGCACATGGCCGGCAAAATGCGCCATCGCATCGCGATAGTGCTGTGGCCCGATGTCATTGATCTTCAGCACCCGATGATTCCACCTGTCAAAACCAAGTCCGTTATATATGGCCACATATTGCACGCCACAAGTTGCCTAGCATGGGCGAAGTGCTTGACCGCAGTCCTGAAATTCGCGTGTTGCGCCGGGATTAGCCAGCCTTTAGGTCTTTGCTGGAATAGTGCCGGACTGTAACTCCGGCATAGGGGAACCTCTTCGCCCGAATGCGCCATATCACGACGACATTAGCCGCGCTGTTCTGGCTGTCGCTGGCCGCGAGCGCCAATGCCGATATGTTGGTCGGCGTCGCCGCGCCGCTCTCCGGGCCGTCGGCGATCCTCGGCAAGCAGATCGAGGCAGGAAGCGGGCTGGCGGCGGAGGCCCAAGGCATCACGGTCAATACCGTCGACGACGCCTGCACCGCCGACGGCGGCGCGGCGGCCGCCAGGCAATTCGTGGACGCCAAAGTCAGTGTCGTTGTGGGCTTTCTCTGCACCGAAGCGATCGAGGCGGCGTTGCCGATCCTGAAGGACGCCAATATTCCCGTCGTCACGATTGGCGTGCGCACCGAAAGCCTGACCGACAGGCGCGCCAAGACCGGCTGGCCGGTCTACCGGCTCGGGCCGCGCGGCGACGACGAGCGCAATGCCGTGGCCACGATCCTCACCCGGCTTTGGCAGAACGACTTGTTCGCCATTGTCGATGACGGCACCATTTATGGCCGAGAGGTCGCCGAGACCTTCCGCGCGGCGGCTGAGCAGGCGGCGCTGAAGCCGGTCTTCGTCGACACCTTTCGGCCGCAGCTCGACAACCAGATCGGGCTGATCGGCCGTTTGAAGAAGGCAGGCGCGACCAAGGTGTTCGCCGGCGGCGATGGCGACGACATCGCCATCATGGGGCGCGACGCCGCGCAGCTCGATGCCGGCATCACCTTCGCCGGCGGCGAGACGTTGCGGACGCCGGCCGGCGATGTTCCCTATGCGGTAGGCACGCTGATGATCGCATTGCCGGAATGGGCGGAAATCGCAGACCCCAAGGTCGTGCAGGCCTTTGGCGAAAGGAAGATCGTGACGGACGGCTATACCTTGCCGGCCTATGCCGCGGTAGAGGTGGCGAAAGCGGCAGCGGCCGATGCTGAAAGCTCCGGCAAGTCGCTCGTCGAGGCCCTGACCGGGCATGATTTCGCAACCGCGATCGGCACCATCCGCTTCGACGAAAAGGGCGATCTCAGCCAGAACCCGTTCCGCGCCTTCCGCTTCGACGGGACGCATTTCGTTCCGCTGGAGGAAAAGTGATGTTCCGCACCGGACCCCGTAACCTGATCACCGATGTCGCCGGCCTCAGCGTCGGCAATGCGGACGACGCCGGGCTGAAATCGGGCGTGACGGTGGTGCTCTGCGAGGAGCCGGCGGTGGCCGGCGTCCAGGTGCTGGGCGGCGCGCCCGGCACGCGCGAGACCGATCTGCTCGAGCCGCAGAATTCCATCGAGGCCATCCACGCCGTCGTGCTGTCCGGCGGTTCGGCCTTCGGGCTCGATGCCGCTTCCGGCGTGCAGGCAGCGTTGCGGGAGAAAAACATCGGCGTCGAGGTCGGCGGCTTCCGCGTCCCGATCGTGCCGGCGGCGATCCTGTTCGACCTGCGCAATGGCGGCGATAAGGACTGGGGCCGTTATCCGCCCTATCGCGAGCTCGGCTACGCGGCGGTTCAGGCGGCAACGGCCGGCTTCCCGATCGGCACGGTCGGCGCAGGCACCGGCGCGCTGACTTTCAGGCTGAAAGGCGGGCTGGGGTCGGCTTCGACCGTGCTCGATAGCGGCGTCACCATCGGCGCGCTCGCCGCCGTCAACCCGACCGGCTCGGTGACGGTCGGGCGCAGCCGCCACTTCTGGGCGGCGCCTTTTGAGATCGGCGACGAATTCGGCGGCCTGGGTTATCCCGACCCGATGCCGGAAGACGCCAGAAAAATCCTTTTGAAATACCGCGACCGGCATGTCGGGACACAAGCGGAAGGCGGCAGCACAACGATTGCGGTCATCGCCACCGACGCGGTTCTGACCAAGGCCGCCGCCAAGCGGCTGGCGATTGCGGCGCATGATGGTTTCGCCCGCGCCATCTGGCCGACTCACACGCCGGCCGACGGCGACCTGGTCTTCGCGCTGGCGACCGGCAGCAGCCGCATCGAGCTCAGCGCCGACGCAGCGATCGATCTCTATGCGGCCGCCGGCGCCACCATGGCCCGCGCCGTCAGCCGCGGTGTCTATGCGGCCACGCCCGCCGAGGGCGATCTGTTTCCGGTCTGGTCGTCCCGCTGACGATCGTCCGCGGATCAGGTCGGGTCGGACTTCTCTTCCTCGAACGTCACCGCGACATCCGAATTCGCCGACAACCAGACTTTTTTCTCGTCGATTTCCGCGACGAGACTGAGCGGAATGTAGTGGTGGTGGCCTCTATGCCTGCCCATGCCGCTGTCGGCCTTGGTCAGCTTGATGCGCTGCCCATCGACCTTGTCGACGGTGCCGATATGAACGCCATCGGCGCCGATCACTTCCATGTGCTCGCGTATCTTGCTGATGTCGGTGGTCATGCTGGTCCTCCGTTGGATGGCCGCGCCCCTGTCGACGTGAGACGGCCGACAATAACAAACGAGCGCCGGATTGGATGCATCGAGCGCCACCTCTTGTTCACCATGGCGTGATAGGCATGACGCCAATGAGACAGACTGCATCGCCAGCGACACGCAACCTGAACGGCCATTCGCCATGCGACGTGGCCTGCTGCCCGTGACGCCGCTGCGGCCAAGCTCTTTTCGCCTCGGAAACCGCCTGCGCGATGCCCTACCCTCGACGGGCACCGCTGGCGTTGGCGCCTTGCTCTGGGGCATGGCGATGGGCGCAAGCGCGTTCCGCAACCTGCTGCTCTATAACTGGGAGACGTCGGACAGGGTCCGCCTCGTTGTGTTTCTGTATTTCATCGGCGGCGCGCTTGCATTTCCGGTCGGTCTGACGCTCGCCAGGCTGGTATCGCGCGGCCGTCACTGGGAAACCGCGCTTGCCGCCGCCTTCGTATGCCTGCTCGGCGCAACGCTTGGCTTCACCGGCGGCCTTTTCGCGCTGCAATACCGTTCCTATTACGCCGAGTGGCACGCGCCGGCCTTCACGCTGACCTGGGCATTCGAGTACGTCTTCACCGTGCTGACGGCGCTCTATCAGTTCGTCGTCCTGGGTGTGCGGCTCTATTTCCCGCTCGGCTTCCTCGCCCTTGCCGTGGCCAGCATCTGGTTCGCGCGCCAGCGGCGTTGAGCATTTGGCCCGCCTCTGTTAGGACGCGGCCAAAGCTTCTCCCAGGCAGGACTTGGAAAAGATGATCCCTCGCTATTCTCGACCGGAAATGGTCGCCATCTGGTCACCCGAAACCCGCTTCCGCATCTGGTTCGAGATTGAGGCGCATGCCTGCGACGCGCTGGCCGAGCTCGGTGTCATCCCGAAGGAAGCGGCGAAAACCATCTGGGAAAAGGGCGCCGCCGCCAAATTCGACGTCGACAAGATCGACGAGATCGAGCGCGTCACCAAACACGACGTGATTGCTTTCCTCACCCATCTTGCTGAATTCGTCGGCCCGGATGCCCGCTTCATCCATCAGGGCATGACCTCATCCGACGTTCTCGACACCTGCCTTGCAGTGCAATTGACGCGCGCCAGCGACATCTTGCTTGCCGACATCGACGCGCTGCTTGGCGCCCTGAAACGCCGCGCCTTCGAGCACAAGGACAGCATCACCATCGGCCGCAGCCACGGCATCCATGCCGAGCCGACGACCTTCGGCGTCAAGCTGGCGCAGGCCTATGCCGAGTTCTCGCGCTGCCGCGAGCGGCTGGTGCATGCAAGGGAAGACATCGCCATCTGCGCCATCTCGGGCGCCGTAGGCACCTTCGCCAACATCGATCCCTATGTCGAAGAGCATGTGGCAAAGAAGCTCGGACTGAAGCCGGAGCCGGTGTCGACGCAGGTCATCCCGCGCGACCGCCACGCCATGTTCTTCGCCACGCTCGGCGTCATCGCCTCGTCGGTCGAGCGGTTGGCCATCGAGATCCGCCATCTCCAGCGCACCGAGGTGCTGGAAGCGGAAGAGTATTTCTCGCCGGGACAAAAGGGCTCGTCGGCGATGCCGCACAAGCGCAACCCGGTGCTGACCGAAAATCTCACCGGCCTTGCCCGCATGGTGCGTTCCTACGCCATGCCGGCCATGGAGGATGTCGCGCTCTGGCACGAGCGCGACATCTCGCATTCCTCGGTCGAGCGCATGATCGGCCCCGATGCGACGGTGACGCTGGATTTCGCGCTGTCGCGGCTGACCGGTGTCGTCGACAAGCTGCTCGTCTATCCTGACAACATGCTGAAGAACATGAACAAGTTCCGCGGCCTTGTGCATTCGCAGCGCGTGCTGCTGGCACTGACGCAAGCCGGCGTGTCACGCGAGGACGCCTACCGCCTGGTGCAGCGCAACGCCATGAAGGTATGGGAACAAGGCGCTGATTTCCTTGAGGAACTTCTTGCCGACAAGGATGTCACGGCAGCGCTTCCCGAGGCCGAGATCCGCGAGAAATTCGACCTCGGCTACCACACCAAGCATGTCGACACGATCTTCAAGCGAGTGTTTGGAGAGGGCTGAGACAAGCTTCCTTCTCCCGTATAGTGACGGGGAGAAAGGCGCTTTCGCCGACGGCTTCGTCAAGCCTTGCCTGGCACAGTCCTGATCACCGTCCCCCACGGGTCTTCCCGCACAGTCTCGGCCTTCACATTGTCCGAGCGCATCTCGACCCAGGCGAGGCCCGAACGGGCCGGATCGCGGCGGCCGGCGCCGGCGCTGTGCCAGGCGTTGGCGCCGATATGGTGGTGGTAATGGCCGGACGACAGGAACACGGCCTGGCCGCCATATTTGGCGACGGTGTCGAAGCCGAACTCGTCATGCCACCAGGCTTCCGCCTCTTCCGGACGACCGACCCGCAAATGGACGTGGCCGACGATGGTGTTTTCCGGAGCGCCCTGCCAGCCGGCGTCACCCGCCGGCACGCTGGCGACGACCGCAGGCAGGTTCAGCCGCTCGGTCGCCATGGCTATTCTGTCGCCATTCCATTTCCAGTCCTGCGGGCGGCGGTCGGAATAGATCTCGATGCCGTTGCCCTCGGGGTCGGTGAGATAAAGCGCTTCGCTGACCAGATGATCCGACGCGCCCTCGATGCCGATCCGGTTGGCGGCGGCGTGGTTGATCCAGCGGCCGAGATCGGCGCGCGACGGCAGCAGGAAGGCGGTGTGGAAAAGGCCGGCGCTGCGCGGATCGTCGGGCTTCGCGGAGGCATCCTGCTCCAGCACCAGCAGCGGACGGTTGGCGGCGCCAAGCGTGATCGCGCCCTCTGCGCGGCTCAGCTCTTGCAGGCCGACGACCGCGCGGTAATAGGCGGCAAGGTTTTCGGCGTCGCGCGCCTTCAGACCGACACGCGAGACGCTGACCGGCGTGGTCGCGGCAAAAGGCAGTTCGCTCATCAAACTCTCCGTTCTGGCGGCGACCTCCCGGTAGCGGCCACACCAGCTTTTATTAGGTACTTCTGTTTCCTGCCTCAGATTGTCCATCGCGATCGTTCACACAAGATGGAAAGAATCGAACACGTTGTTCACATTTGTGATCCGCTGCGCCCGACCGCCACGGTTGCATGAGACAGGGCCGCTCGCTACATCGGCGCCATGAAAGTCAAGGACGCAGATATTCTCATCGTGCCGGGCTACACCAATTCCGGCCCCGAGCACTGGCAGACCCGTTGGCAGTCGAAGCTATCGACGGCGCGCCGGGTGGAACAGGCCGAATGGTCGAAGCCAGTGCGCGAGGACTGGACGGCACGCGTGGCGAAGGCCGTCAACGAGGCCGAGCGGCCCGTCGTGATCGTCGCGCATTCGCTGGGCGTGGCGGCGGCGGTGCAGGCCATTCCGCAATTCGAAAGGCCAGTCGCCGGCGCTTTTTTCGTGGCACCGCCCGATGTCGCCAATCCTGAGATCAGGCCGAAGCACCTGATGACCTTCGGCCCCTATGCGCGCGAGCCCCTGCCCTTTCCGTCGATCGTGATCGCCAGCCGCAACGATCCGTTCTGCGCTTTCGACGTCGCTGAGGACATTGCCGCCGCCTGGGGGTCGCTGTTCATCGACGCCGGCGAGGCCGGCCATCTCAACGCGGATTCAGGCTTCGGCCCCTGGCCGGAAGGCTCGATGACCTTCGCCAAGTTCCTGACCGAGCTGAAGGAACCTTGAGCAAAGTCAAGACGATATGGCGCGCTCAGGCGCCGATGGAATCCCGCATGCTCTTCAAAAGCGTCTTGGCGCCGAGCGAGATCAGCGTGTGGTCCGAGCCCATGGCGAGCAGCCGGTAGCCCATCGACACGACGCGCCCGGCGACGGCCGGTTCGATGACGTAGATCGCGGCATGTTTGCCCGCCTTGCGCGTCCGCTCGGCGATCGAGGCCACCGTCTCCATCATGCTTTCCAGCGTCGAATTGACCGTGGTGCCGTTCGACCAGGCGATCGAGAAGTCCGATGGGCCGACGAAGATGCCGTCGATGCCGGGCGTCTCGAGGATGCCGTCCAGCGCCTCGAACGCCGCCCGCGTCTCGACCATGGCAAAGGCCATGGTGCGCTGGTTCGAGTCGCGCAGCCATTCGGCGTGGTCGCCCTTGCCGTGGCGCGGGAAGGCATAGGTAGGGCCCCAGGAGCGCTCGCCCATCGGCGGGTATTTCATGGCGGCGGCGAACTGCCTGGCATCGGCGACGGAGTTCACCATCGGGGCGATCACCGCCTCGGCGCCGAAATCGAGCGCCCGGCTCGCCATGTCGAAGCGGCCGACCGGAATGCGCACCAGGGCCGGCTTGTTGGCGGCCAGCACCGGCACCAGGCCGCGCAGCACGCTGTCCTCGTGATGGCCGCCATGCTGCATGTCGAGGGTGACGGCATCAAAGCCCTGCTTGGCGATGATTTCGACCGTCAGCGCATCCGGCACCCCGGACCAGGCGGTGAACAGCGTTTCGTCGGCAGCCAGGCGGGATTTGAGCGACATCGGAACTTCCCTTGTTAACAACGCATCGGCCCGAAAATCGGATCGATTTTCGGAAAGCACGATGCGAAGACCAAAGCGTTGGAGCGTATTTTGTGCGTCCAAAAGGACGCATGTCGCTCCAATGCAGTTTCAGCCGGAAACGGCGGCAAGGCAAAGAAAAACCGCCCGACTCGGCCGGGCGGTCGATTGGTCCAGCTAGAGCATGATGCCGAAAAGTGTGAAGCGGTTTTCGGACGACATCATGCTCATAAAGACTCAGGCGTTCTTGATCTGCTCGATCGCCTGCGCCATCAGCTCGTCCATGGTGCGGCGGATCTGATGGTCCGACTGGTTGACGCCGGCCGCGTCGAAATCCTTGCGGATCTTGCGGAAGACGTCGTGATCGCCGGCTTCCTCGATGTCGGAGACGACCACCTCCTTGGCGTAGGTCTCTGCATCGGCGCCGGTTTTGCCAAGCTTTTCGGCGGCCCAGAGGCCGAGCGCCCTGTTGCGGCGCGCCGAGGCCTTGAAGCGAAGCTCTTCGTCGAAGACGAATTTGCGCTCGAAGCCCTCTTCGCGGTCTTTCATGCTGCTCATGACGTCCCTCCGGTCAAATCGATTCGCTTGGCGATGAATATGTGTGCTTACCCAGCACAAACCAAAAGGCTGCCGGCCGGTCAATACGCTACATCGTATGCTGCGCTGCGGCATTTCAGTCCCGAAACCGGTTGATCGGCTGGATTTGCCGATTGAGCAAACATTACGATTGCTATAGACACCGGCATTGAACGCCACCGTCGCCGCAACTAATTTAGGCAGACGGACAGGAACCGGTCGCTTGCCGCCTGCCCGCCAATCCAGAGAAAAAATCAGATGAAAAATCGCCGCCGCATTTACGAAGGCAAGGCCAAGATCCTCTATGAGGGGCCTGAGCCGGGAACGCTGATTCAATTCTTCAAGGACGACGCCACCGCCTTCAACAAGAAGAAGCATGAGGTGGTCGACGGCAAGGGCGTGCTCAACAACCGCATTTCCGAGCACATCTTCAATCACCTCAATCGCATGGGCATCCCGACACACTTCATCCGCCGGCTCAACATGCGCGAGCAGCTGATCAAGGAAGTCGAGATCATCCCGCTCGAAGTGGTGGTGCGTAACGTTGCCGCCGGCTCGCTGGCGAAACGCCTCGGCATCGAGGAAGGCACGGTGCTGCCGCGCTCGATCATCGAATTCTACTACAAGGCCGATGCTCTCGACGACCCGATGGTGTCGGAAGAGCACATCACCGCTTTCGGCTGGGCAAGCCCGCAGGAAATCGACGACATCATGGCTTTGGCCATTCGCGTCAACGACTTCCTCTCCGGCCTGTTCCTCGGCGTCGGCATCCAGCTGGTCGACTTCAAGATCGAATGCGGGCGCCTGTTCGAGGGCGACATGATGCGCATCGTCGTTGCCGACGAGATTTCACCGGATTCCTGCCGGCTGTGGGATGTCGCTACCCAGGACAAGCTCGACAAGGACCGCTTCCGCCGCGACATGGGCGGTCTGGTCGAGGCTTACCAGGAAGTCGCCCGCCGTCTCGGCATCATGAACGAGAACGAGCCGCCGCGCCCGACGGGTCCGGTGCTCGTCGCCTCCTCCGAGCCGCCCAAGGGCATGAAGCACTGATTACAAGCGGCCTGCCGGCAACGGCAGGTCCGCCGCCAGCGCCACCGACCACCCAGGAGTATCGATGAAAGCCCGCATCACCGTCACCCTCAAGAACGGCGTTCTCGACCCGCAGGGCAAGGCGATCGAGCATGCGCTGTCGGGGCTGGGCTTCGACGGCGTCGGCCAGGTGCGTCAGGGCAAGGTGTTCGACATCGAGCTCGACGGCACCGACAAGGCCAAGGCCGAAGCCGACCTCAAGGCCATGTGCGACAAGCTTCTGGCGAACACAGTGATTGAGAATTACGCGGTGGAGATCGCCTGACAATGAAATCAGCCGTCGTCCTCCTGCCTGGCCTCAACCGCGACCGCGACATGATCGCGGCGCTGACCAAGATTTCCGGGAAGGCGCCGGCGACCGTCTGGCAGACCGATACCGAAATCCCCGATGTCGACCTGATCGCCATTCCCGGCGGCTTCTCCTTCGGCGACTATCTGCGCTGCGGGGCGATCGCCGCGCGTATGCCGGTCATGCGGGCGGTGGCCGAAAAGGCCGCCAAGGGCGTCATGGTTGTCGGCGTCTGCAACGGCTTCCAGATCCTGGTCGAGGCCGGATTGCTACCGGGCGCCCTGATGCGCAACGCCTCGCTGAAATTCGTGTGCCGACAGGTGAAGCTCGAGATCGCCAACGCCAACACCATGTTCACCCGCCGCTACCAGCCGGGCCAGATCATCCGCTCGCCGGTCGCGCACCACGACGGCAATTATTTCGCCGATGCTGAAACGCTGGCGCGCCTCGAAGGCGAAGGCCAGGTGGTGTTCCGCTACGCCGAAGGCACCAATCCCAACGGCTCGATCAACGACATCGCCGGCATCGTCAGCGTAAAGGGCAACGTGCTCGGCCTGATGCCGCATCCGGAGAACCTGATCGAGGCCGCGCATGGCGGCAGCGACGGCCGCGCGCTGTTCGAAGGCGCGCTTGGCGTCGCCGCTTGATCCTTTCCGGACGTTTCCTTCAGAACAATTATTTCAGAGCAACGGGCGGCTTGACCATGAGACTGACGATTGCCCGCCTTGCTCTCCTGGCTGCCGCCGGTTTGGCGCTTGCCTCTTGCCAGTCCGGGCCGAAGACCGCGCCGTCGCCGTCAGGCAAGAGCGCCTCGCTGCTTGCCATGGAGCAGGTCGCGATCGCTGCGCATAAATGCTGGATCGCCAGCAAGGATCCGGCCTTCAAGTCCTACCAGATGGCCAATGAGCTGAATTCCTACAGCGGCACGCCGCGCTTCCTGCTGGTGCCGGCCAAGCATTATGGCGGCAAGCCGCTGCTGGTGGTGCAGGCACAGGGCAATTCCAGCAAGGTGGATGTGTTCGGGCCGCTGATGGCCGAACCGCTCGGCGCTCGTATCGGCTCCGACATCGCCCGCTGGCAGGCCGGCAACCCCTCCTGCGCCGCCGCCGCGTGAGCCTGCCATGAGCCGGTTCCTGCAGATGGCGGGACTGGTCATCGGGCTTATCGGGCTCGTCCTGCAATTCGCGATCACCGTCCCCGCGTCCATGGCGGCAGGTCGCAGCCTGCTCGGCTCGATCGTCTTCTATTTCAGCTTTTTCACCATCCTGACCAACGTCGCCGCGGTGCTGGTGCATGCTTCGCTGCTGTCACCAACCTGTTATGCCTGGTTCCCGGCCTTCGCCCGGCGGCGCATGCGGGCCGGCGTCGCGGTCGCCATAACTCTGGTCTTCATCGTCTATTCGACCGTGCTGGCACGCCTTTGGGCGCCGGAAGGCCTGTTCCTGCTGTGCGATATCCTGCTCCACTATGTGGCGCCGCTGATCTTCGTGCTGTGGTGGCTGATCGCAGGCGCCGACGGGAAAACGCGCTGGCGCGACATTTCCTGGTGGATGATCTATCCGCTCGCCTATCTCGTCTATGTGTTGATACGCGCACCCTTCGCCGGCGAAGTGCCCTACCCGTTCCTCGATGTGGCGAAGAACGGCGCGGCCGGCGTCGCCATTTCGGCGCTGGCCACGACCGCGCTGTTTCTCGGCCTGTGCGTGCTCGCCGTGCTTGCCGATCACGGCGTCGCCCGCCTGCGGAAGTGATCCGCAGCCGCTCCGGAAGCGATTAGTCCCAGAACGGCCTGATGCCTTCGCGATGGGCGTCGCAGCGTGAGACACCGATATCCTTGAGCTGCTCGTCGGTCATCTCAAGCAGCGCAAGGCGCCCGCGACGGCGCTCCAGCATCCGCCCGATCTGCCTGGCGACGGAACGAAGCACAAGCGTCAGCCGGCCGACGAAGCCGCGCCGAACCGACGAATGGCCATACAATTCAGCGCCGTCGCGATGGAATGCATCAATTGTATTCATATCTCGTTCTGCCAAACTGATGAATTGTACCCTTCCCACCCGTGATGTCATATCGATTGACTCATCGCGCGGTGCAATATAGAAAATTGTCACCATGACAAATTGGCTCCCCGATCTTTCCGCTGGCTCCGGCCCCCTGTATCAGCGTCTTGCTGACAGCATTGAGTCAGATATCGACAAGGGCATTATCGATGCCGGTGCAAAACTGCCGCCGCAGCGCGACCTCGCCTATGACATCGGCACCACTGTCGGCACCATCGGCCGGGCCTATCAGTTGCTGCGAGAACGCGGGCTGGTGAGCGGCGAGGTCGGGCGCGGCACCTATGTGCTCGCACAACGCACGGAGATCCCGAAAGCGGATATCGAGCCCGCCGTCCAAGGCACGCGCGCCATCGATGCCCCGACGGGCAAGCTGCGCTTCGACAGTACCGCGGCACCCGATGTCGGCCAGGGCGCCGTCATCGCGGACTTGCTGGCGCGCACCGCGCAGGAACATCCGCACGACATAGCGAGCTACACCAGGGATTTTCCCGAACGCTGGTACGAGGCCGGCAGCCGATGGCTGTCGCGCAACGCCTTCCGCCCCTCGCCCGATTCGATTGTTCCGACACTCGGCACCCATGCCGCCGTGATGGCGGCGATCGCCGCGCTCACCACGCCCGGCGACTATGTCGTCTTCGAGCACCTCACCTATTCGCAGATCTCGCGCAGCGCCGGGCTGATCGGGCGCCGCACCGCGCTGGTGTCGGCGGATGATGAAGGCATCGACCCTGACGATTTCGAGCGCGTCTGCGCGCAGAAACACCCCAAGATGATGTTCGTGATGCCGACGGCGAAGAACCCGACGCTGGTGACGCTGTCGGCGGAGCGGCGCCAGGCGATCGCGCGTATTGCGCGCGAGTACAATGTCGTCTTGATCGAGGACGACCTCTATGGCGAATTGACCGACGATCCGACGCCGCTGCTTGCCGAATATGCCCCCGAGCGCACGATCGTCGCCGGCGGCCTGTCGAAATCGGTCGCGGCCGGCGTGCGCGGCGGCTGGCTTTCCTGTCCGCCCGCCTACCGCCACCGCATCCGCGTCGCCCACAAGATGATGACCGGCGGCCTGCCCTTCCTGCTGGCGGAGGTTGGAACCAGGCTGGTGATGTCCGGCCAGGCCGGCGATATCCGCCAACGCTGCATTGCCGAGATCCAGGCCCGTCTCCAGGTTGTGCGCGAGACGCTGGCGGGGTTCGACTTCAAGACAAGGGACAATGTGCCCTTCGTCTGGCTGACTTTGCCGGACCCGTGGCTGTCGGGCACCTTCAAGAATGCCTGCCTGGCGCAGGGTGTGCTCATCGACGACGAGGATGAATTCAAGGCCGGCCGTTCCGAGCAGGTCTTTCACAGCGTCCGCTTTGGCGTATCGCAGCCGCGGCAGAGCGAGGATGTCGCCCGCGGCGTCGCGGTCATCCGCCGCTTGCTCGACGAAGGCCGCGCCGGCTACGACAGTTTTTCCTGACCCGCCCAGCGCTGTCGGTCGAGCATGCGCCGACGCGGTGGTTTTCTGGCGTTTTTTCGTTATCCGGTGGGGTGTATCGCGCGAAAGCTTGCGATAAGAGGAGACTCGAAAAATCCCCTCTCCCACGGATACCGATCGCCGCCCATGACCATTTCCAATTCCGTGCCGATCACTCCCGAGCTCGTCGCCGCGCATGGGCTGAAGCCCGACGAATACCAGCGCATCCTCGATCTGGTCGGCCGCGAGCCGAGCTTCACGGAGCTCGGCATCTTCTCGGCGATGTGGAACGAGCACTGCTCCTACAAGTCGTCCAAGAAATGGCTGCGCACGCTGCCGACCAGCGGCCCGCAGGTTATCCAAGGGCCGGGCGAGAATGCCGGCGTGGTCGACATCGGCGACGGCGACTGCGTCGTCTTCAAGATGGAGAGCCATAACCATCCCTCCTATATCGAACCCTATCAGGGCGCGGCGACCGGCGTCGGCGGCATCCTGCGCGACGTCTTCACCATGGGCGCGCGGCCGGTTGCAGCGATGAACGCGCTGCGCTTCGGCGCGCCGGACCATCCGAAAACCCGGCATCTGGTCGCCGGCGTCGTCTCCGGCGTCGGCGGCTATGGCAACTCCTTCGGCGTGCCGACGGTGGGCGGCGAGGTGAATTTCGACGCGCGTTACAACGGCAATATCCTGGTCAACGCCTTCGCGGCCGGCCTCGCCAAGACCAACGCCATCTTCCTGTCGCAGGCCAAGGGCGTCGGCCTGCCGGTCGTCTATCTCGGCGCCAAGACCGGGCGCGACGGCGTCGGCGGCGCCACCATGGCTTCGGCCGAGTTCGACGACAAGATCGAGGAGAAGCGGCCGACCGTCCAGGTCGGCGACCCCTTTACCGAAAAATGCCTGCTGGAAGCCTGCCTCGAGCTGATGGCGTCGGGCGCCGTCATCGCCATCCAGGACATGGGTGCCGCCGGTCTCACCTGTTCGGCCGTCGAGATGGGCGCCAAGGGCGATCTCGGCATCGAGCTCGATCTCGACAAGGTGCCGGTGCGCGAGGAGCGCATGAGCGCCTATGAGATGATGCTGTCGGAAAGCCAGGAGCGCATGCTGATGGTGCTGCGCCCCGAAAAAGAGGAAGGGGCCGAGGCGATCTTCCGCAAATGGGGCCTCGACTTCGCCATCGTCGGCAAGACGACCGACGACCTGCGCTTCCGCGTCCTGCACCAGGGCGACGAGGTCGCGAACCTGCCGATCAAGGAACTGGGCGACCAGGCGCCGGAATATGACCGCCCGTGGGTTGAAGCGAAGAAGCCTGCGCCGCTCGCGGCCAGCGATGCGCCGAAAGCCGATGTCGCGGACGCGCTGCTGAAATTGCTTGGCGGGCCGGATCTCTCCTCGCGCCGCTGGGTGTGGGAGCAATACGACACGCTGATCCAGGGCAATTCGCTGCAGCTTCCGGGCGGCGACGCCGGCGTGGTGCGCGTCGACGGCCATCCGACCAAGGCGCTGGCCTTCTCCTCCGATGTGACGCCGCGCTATTGCGAAGCCGATCCTTACGAGGGCGGCAAGCAGGCCGTCGCCGAGTGCTGGCGCAATCTCACCGCCACTGGCGCGCTGCCGCTCGCCGCCACCGACAACCTCAATTTCGGCAATCCGGAGCGGCCGGAGATCATGGGCCAGTTTGTCGGCGCGGTGAAGGGCATCGGCGATGCCTGCCGCGCGCTCGACTTCCCGATCGTCTCCGGCAATGTCTCGCTCTACAACGAGACCAACGGCCGCGGCATCCTGCCGACGCCGACCATCGGCGGCGTCGGATTGATTGCCGACTGGTCGAAGATGGCCCGCATCGGCTTCGCCGCCGAGGGCCAGATGATCGTGCTGGTCGGCGCGCCGGCAAGCTGGGGCAGCCATCTCGGCCAGTCCGTCTATATGCGCGACATCCACGGCCGGACCGACGGCCCGCCGCCGCCGGTCGATCTCGAACATGAGAAGCGCGTCGGCGACCATGTCCGCGCGTTGATCGCCTCCGGTATCGTAACGGCCGCGCACGACGTATCCGATGGCGGCCTTGCCGTGGCGCTCGCCGAAATGGCGATGGCGTCAGGCATCGGCGCCACCATTCCAGGGCTTACCGGCACCGACCCGATCCCGGTCTGGTTCGGCGAGGACCAGGGCCGCTACCTGCTGACGCTCTCGATCGACCCGCAAAGCGGCGAATGGGACAGGATCCGCGAGGAGCAGGGCATGCTCGGCATCTTCGCGCCTTGGATCGGTACGACCGGCGGTCGCGAATTGAAACTCGGCGAAGCGCGCACGATCCCGGTCAGCGAATTGACCGCCGCCCATGAGGGCTGGTTCCCGCGCTTCATGGATCAGGCCGTTTGACCAGATTGGCGGTCCGGGCGCTGCTTGCAGCCGTCTTCTGGCCGTCGCTGTTCTTTTTCTGGTTTCTCGGGCCGTTCGTCTTTCTGCTGCTGTCGACGACCTCGAGCGAGGTTTGTCCGCGGCTCGAAACGCGGGTCGAATTTCTTGCCGCGGCCAACGGCACAATTCCGATGCTGGCCGTCCAGAGCCTCGTCTACACGATTCCGGTTTTGTGCCTGGTCCTCTGGGAGCAGCTTTTGCCGGAACCGGCTCGGGCAAGGCAGATCGTCACCTGCGTCAAGCTCTTTGCTGTGACCGTCGTCCTCGGAGCGCTGTGGGCCTATGGTTCCTCGCTTATGTGCGATGGGTACGGCCAGTCGTTCTTCTCCCCGATGTGGCAGTGGACCAGTTACTTGCCCATGGTCGGTATCGCGATCAATGTCCCGCTCTATGTGCTGACCTTCAGCCTCGGTCGCGCCTACTCGATGCGTGAGGACGTGCCCGCCTCCGACGCGGCTCATCTGGATCAGAACATGTCGTGAGCCGTCGGCGTGGACGGAACCGCTTCAATCCGGGCCGGAAAGGCTCTACGCTTAGCGCCGACTCTCATCGTACGGGCTGCACCGCTCCCCGCTCGAAAACAGGATTTTTGTCATGGCAATGGACGCGCGCGACATCGAACGGTTGATCAAGGAAGGCATTCCGGACGCAAAGGTGACGATTCGCGATCTGGCAGGCGACGGCGACCATTACGCGGCCGAAGTAGTGGCCGAAAGCTTCCGCGGCAAAAGCCGGGTGCAGCAGCACCAGATGGTCTATGACGCGCTGAAGGGCAATATGGGCGGCGTGCTGCACGCGCTGGCGTTGCAGACCAGCGTTCCCGACTGAGCCCGGCCACCAACCAGGCTTAAAAGCATGTCTCCCGAAAGTGGGAACCGGTTTCGGGACAAAGACATGCGTAAAATCAAAAACCTAAAGCGCACGGAGCGAATCTGAAAGATCGCGACGCGCTTTAGCCCAAAACGCACCATCCCTTGCGCCATTCCGTTGGCGTCGTGGCTAACGTCTTGTTTCAGCCAACCTATGGGTTTATTTGATGGACATGTTTCGAGCCTGACTCCCACAGGCGTGAAAGGATCGTCCATGACCGGCATCAACGACTACATCGACAACGAAGTGAAGAGCAACGACGTCGTGCTCTTCATGAAAGGCACGCCAGGCTTCCCGCAATGCGGGTTTTCCGGCCAGGTTGTGCAGATCCTCGATTATATCGGGGCCGACTACAAAGGCGTGAACGTGCTCGACTCGGCAGAGCTGCGCCAGGGCATCAAGGACTACTCCAACTGGCCGACCATTCCGCAGCTCTACGTCAAGGGCGAGTTCGTCGGCGGTTGCGACATCGTGCGCGAGATGTTCCAGGCCGGCGAGTTGCAGGATTTCCTCGTCGAAAAAGGCGTCAGCGTCAAAGGCGCCGCCTAAGTTCGCGCGGGCCGGCAATTTAGCCGGCAGATGCAAGGCACCCGGGGCCGCCCCCACCTCGGCAATGTAGTTCCCGACTTCGGGGAACGAGACGAACAAATGCGCCGGTCCACCGGCGCATGTTCGTTTGCAAGATCGGATTTTGCCGTGGACAAGCAGATAGAAGCGTCGCAACGGGCTCTGCCCATTCCGCGCTGGGAATTCATTGCGCTCTGCGCGGCGCTGATGGCGCTCAACTCTCTGGCCATCGATATCATGCTGCCGGCCCTGCAGCAGATCGGAGCCTCGCTCGGCGTCGAGAACGAAAACCACCGCCAGTACGTCATCACCGCCTATATTCTCGGCTTCGGCAGCGGACAGATCTTCTTCGGTCCGATCTCCGATCGCTTCGGGCGACGCGCGCCGCTGGTCGCCGGTCTGATCATCTATGTCGCGGCGGTTGCCGCAGCTGCTGTCGCGCCCACCTTTGCCATCCTGCTTGGCTGCCGTGTCGTGCAAGGCCTCGGCGCCGCGGCGACGCGCGTCATCGCCGTCTCGATCGTGCGCGACACGTTCGAGGGCCGCCGCATGGCCGAGGTGATGTCGCTGATCTTCATGGTGTTCATGGCGATCCCGGTCGTCGCCCCCGGCATCGGCCAGTTCATCATGCTCTTCGCCACCTGGCACTGGATCTTCGTCACCATGGCCGTCGGCGCGCTGGTCGTCTCGAGCTGGTCGCTGCTGCGCCTGCCGGAAACGCTGCATCCGGAATACCGCCGGCCGCTGACGGTCAATGCGGTTGTCGGCGGCTTCCGCATCGTGCTCACCAACCGCATCGCGCTTTGCTATGCCTTTGCCAGCACCTTCATCTTCGGTGCGATGTTCGGCTTCATCAATTCGGCGCAGCAGATCTATCTCGACGTCTTCCATGTCGGCGAGCTGTTCCCGCTGATCTTCGCCGGTGTCGCCGGCGTGCTTGCTTTCTCGAACTTCCTCAACGCGCGGCTCGTCGGCAAGATCGGCATGCGCCGCCTGTCGCAAAGCGCGCTGCTCTTGTTCCTCGCCATCAGCCTGATCTGGCTTGTCGTCTCGCTCGAAATGCAGATGCCGCTCTGGCTGTTCATAACCTTCTTCGCCGGCGCGATGGTGCCGTTCGGCTGCCTCGGCGCAAACTTCAACGCGCTGGCGATGGAGCCGCTCGGCGAGCTTGCCGGCACGGCGTCCTCCATCCTCGGCTTCATGCAGACTTTTCTCGGCGGCCTCCTCGGCACGCTGATCGGCCAGGCCTATAACGGCACGGTCACGCCCCTGGCGGCCGGCTTCTGCAGCGTCTCGGTCGCGGCCCTGCTGATGATCCTGATCGCCGAGCGCGGACGGCTGTTCCAGCCGCACAATCCGCCGGTGTGACGCAAGGAACGTCGGTCTATTCGGCCCAAAGCTCGAGGCGCAATTCGTCCCAACTTTGCTTGTCCGGTGCGACGAGCAGCCCGCCGTCGACATGCGACGGCAGATAAGGATCGCCGTCGATGCGCGCGGCATAACCGCCAGCCTCAGCATGGATCAGCACGCCAGCCAGGTGATCCCAAGGCATCAGCTTGTTGTAGACGACGAAGTGGCCGTGGCCGCTCGCCAGCAACCGGTATTCATGCGCCGCGCAGCGATAGCCGAACTGCGACAGCGCCTTGGTTTGGTTGCGCGCCAGCCGGGAGCGCTCCGGTTCCTTGAGATACTGCCACGATACCGCGCCCGTCATCTGCGAGATCGGCACCGGCTCGGCGACCCGCACCTTCTCCAGCGCGCCATGCGCGTGGCGGATATGGCTGCCGGCCCCCTTGGAGCCGATCAGCCAGTCTTTGCCGACCGGGTCGTGGATGATACCTGCAACCGTCTCGCCTTTGACGACGACGCCCATCATGACGCCGAAGAGCGGCACGCCGGAGGCGAAGTTGAAGGTGCCGTCGACCGGATCGATGACGAAGGCAAGCTCGGCGTCACCCAGACCGGCAAGCAAGGCCGGATTGTCGGAGCAGGCCTCCTCGCCGACGATCATCGCTGAAGCGTAGCGCTCGCGCAGCCTGGCTGCGATCAGCCTCTCGGCATTGACATCCGCTTCGGTCACCAGATCGGCGGCCGACGTCTTCTGGCGGACATCGCCCTCGCCCAGCCGGCGGAAGCGCGGCATGATTTCGGCCCTGGCTGCGTCGGCGAGAAGGTCGGCCAGCCAGTCGATCGCACGATCGTCAAATGTCATCGGAAATGTCTTGCCCTGTGATGAAGCGCGCATCGAGCGCGGCGAAGTCGAACAGTTTTCGGTCAAGCAGGTGTGAGGGCCGCACATTGGTCATGGCGCGGATCATCGTGTCCTTGCGGCCGGGCATGCGCTTCTCGATGTCGTCGAGCATCGCCTTCATGGCGTTGCGCTGCAGCCCTTCCTGGCTGCCGCAGAGGTCGCAGGGGATAATCGGGAACTTCATGGCGCCGGCGAATTTCTCGAGATCGGTCTCCGCGCAATAGGCGAGCGGGCGCAGCACCATGACGTCGCCCTCGTCGTTGATCAGCTTGGGCGGCATGGCGGCGAGACGCCCGCCATGGAAGAGGTTCATGAAGAAGGTCTCGAGGATGTCCTCGCGGTGGTGGCCGAGAACCAGGGCGGCGCAGCCCTCCTCGCGCGCGATGCGGTAGAGATGGCCGCGCCTCAGCCGCGAACAGAGCGAGCAATAGGTACTGCCCTCGGGCAGCTTGTCGGTGACCACCGAATAGGTGTCCTGGTACTCGATGCGGTGCGCAATATCGTTGGCATTGAGATAGTCGGGCAGGATGTGTTTTGGAAAATTCGGCTGGCCCTGGTCGAGGTTGCAGGCGAGCAGCTCGACCGGCAGCAGGCCGCGCCATTTGAGGTCGAGCAGCAGGGCGAGCAGGCCATAGGAATCCTTGCCGCCGGAGAGCGCCACCAGCCAGCGCTCGCCGGGCTTCACCATGGCGAAGTCTTCGATCGCCTGGCGGGCAAGCCTCAAGAGCCGCTTGCGCAGCTTGTTGAACTCAACCGAGGACGGCACGTCGCGAAAAAGCGGATGAAACCCGCCCTCCTCCTCGCCGGCGATCGGTTCAAGCGATTTGACGCCAAGTGATTTGGTATCTGGCAGCATGTTCATGGCACTGGTGCCCAGTGGTCGTTGTCGCCAACCGGATTAGCGGACACGGCCGACAAAGAAAAGGCCGCCTCGAGGGCGGCCTTCGATTGCTTGCTGCTGGATTTTCGATCAGCGCGAATAGAATTCGACCACCAGGTTCGGCTCCATCTGGACGGCGAACGGAACGTCCGACAGACCGGGAACGCGGGCGAAGGTGGCGGTCATCTTGTTGTGGTCGGCCTCGATGTAGTCCGGCACGTCGCGCTCGGCGAGAGCGACCGATTCCAGCACGATGACGAATTGCTTCGACTTCTCGCGCACCTCGATGACGTCGCCCGGCTTGCAGCGGTACGAGCCGATGTTGGTGCGCCTGCCGTTGACGTTGACGTGACCGTGGTTGACGAACTGACGGGCGGCGAAGATGGTCGGCACGAACTTGGCGCGATAGACGATCGCGTCGAGACGCGACTCGAGCAGGCCGATCAGGTTCTCGGAGGTGTCGCCCTTGCGGCGGTTGGCCTCTTCATAGACCTTGCGGAATTGCTTTTCCGAAACATCGCCATAGTGGCCCTTCAGCTTCTGCTTGGCGCGCAGCTGCAGGCCGAAGTCGGAAAGCTTGCCCTTGCGGCGCTGGCCGTGCTGGCCGGGGCCGTATTCGCGCTTGTTGACCGGGGACTTCGGGCGGCCCCAGATGTTTTCGCCGAGACGGCGGTCGATCTTGTATTTCGCGGATTCGCGCTTGCTCATCGCATTCCCTTTCAAAACAATATACCCGGAACCCCAATGGCTCCAGGCGAAGGAAACGCGCCCTCCTCTGGCCTCCGTTTTCGAGACCTGACAGGGTTTTCCACGCAACGCGACGGAAAACCCACGGGACACGTCAGTTCAAACAAGACCGCGGACAGGCCGGTGAGGTCTTGCCATGCAAAAGAAACCACCGGGCGTCGCCACCCGGTGTTGGTGGCCTGTTAAACAGAGATTTAACCGCTGTCAAGCTTGTGACTGGCGACGCGACTGGCAACCCTATAACAATTCAGCGTTGCATGCGGTGCCGGCGAACGGCATCGGGGCGGTGCGACCACCTGGACGCGTAAGCTCGCCCTGAAACTTGATGAAGGGACTGGAGCAGAGGAGTCCGACATTCCCATGAAGAAGTTCTTCCTTACCCTGACGGGAGCCGCGGTATTGGCGGGGTCGATGGCGGTCATGACGCCGGAGCCGGCAATGGCGAGGCACTGGCACGGTCATAAGCAGGTGTGCCGCGTCGTGGTGAAGAAAAGAGTCGTGTGGCGGCACGGCCACCGTCAGGTCATCCGCTACAAGGTGCGGCACTGCTGGTGGCGCCGGTAATCGACTGCGAATAGTCATCGAGACGGAGCCCGCGGCCCATAACCGCGGGCTTTTTCATCTCAAGTCCCGATATGGTAATGGGGCGTATGGCCGCATTGCCTCAATCACCGAGAGCGCAGGCCGCAGCAACCGCCTACGATTTCCTGCCGGGCAGGCCCTTCCGCTTGGTTTCGGCGAATTCCTCAAGCTGCTTCTCGCTCATCGATTCATACATGCCGCGCGAGGCGCCCTTGAGCTCGCTTTTCTTGATCTCGCCGCGTTTGGCGGCAAGCGCCGCGCCGGCCGCCTTTTGCTGAGCTTGTGATGTGGCAGGCATGGTGAGTTCCTCCTTGCTGTGAGAAGAAACGCTGCGCCATAGGCCACAGTTCCGGCGCTAGCGCATGTCTCCCGAACGTGGGAACCGGTTTCGAGACAAAGACATGCGTAAAATCAGAGGACCTAAAGCGCACTGAGCGAATCTGAAAGATCGCGATGCGCTTTAGCGCGCGGTCAGGCCGAAGCCCTGAATGAGTCGCCTCGTGGCGAAATCCACCTTGCCGGAGGTGAAGACGGCAATGTCGGGTTCCCCCTCGCCCGACGGCTCGCCGACAGGTTCGAGCAGCGACATAGCCCGCCGCGCGATGGCTTCCGCCGGGTCGATCCAGTCGACGGGCCAGGGCGCCGTCTTGCGCATGCGGTTGGCGAGAAACGGATAATGCGTGCAGGCGAGCACGACGATGTCGGTGCGCTGGCCGTCACGCTCGATGAAGCACGGCGCGATCTCGGCGCGCACGGCCTCCTCGTCGACAAAGCCCTCCCGCATGTAGATTTCGGCCAGTCCGGCAAGCCTGTCGCTGCCGACCAGCCGGACATGGCACTTCTGCGCCCATTTGCTGATCAGGTCGCGCGTGTACTGGCGCTTCACTGTGCCCGGCGTCGCCAGCACCGACACCAGGCCGGAACGCGTGCGCTCGGCAGCCGGCTTGATCGCCGGCACAGTGCCGACAAAGGGGTGGCCGGGAAATTTTTCGCGCAGCGCATCGATCACCAGCGTCGAGGCGGTGTTGCAGGCGATCACCGAAATCGCCGGCTGCAAGCGGTCGAGCAATTTGCCGAACAGCGCCAGTATGTGTTCCTTGAGCGCTGCTTCCTCCCATGCGCCGTAGGGGAACGCCGCGTCGTCGGCGACATAGACGAAGCGCCGGTCCGGCATCAGCACGCGCGCCTCGCGCAGTACGGTCAGTCCGCCGACACCGGAATCGAACATCAGGATCGGGCGCTGGCTTGATCGATCGCTCATTGTCATCCGACCGCAGGAAGGAGTTGGCCAGTGATTTGGCCAACGGCGCTTCTATCCTGAACGATCATGGTCTTGAAGTGGCAAATGCCAGCAGCTTTTGCGCAGGTCAGCTCAGAGCCCACGCTTGCCGAAGCCCGCAGGTCGCGGCCGGCCAAACGGCTGCGGCGCCGGCGACGGGCGCGCGGCTGGCGCCGCGCTGTGAGGGGCCGAGGCGGCTGCGGCTGTCCGGTCAGTAGCTGTTGGCAGCACGGAACCGTCGAAGTCGAAGACGGATGTCAGCTCGTCGATGTCGCTGCCGGCGACAGGCTTTGCCCACAAGATCGTGGCCCAGAGGCCGAACAACGAGAGACCGAGCAGGTTCAAGCCGCTTGGGGCGCTTTCCGGATTGCCGAAATCGATCACCAGCAGCGTGCCGGCCTGCAAGAAAGCATAGATGGCGGAGAAGACGATGTAGGCCCAAAGGGTCCACTTAGGCCCATTGGCGTCGCGGCTGCGGCGCCAAGCGATATTGCCGCGCAGCACGACGAAGATCAGCGACACGATAAGAGCAGCGCCGGCCAGGCCTTGCCGTGACGACCCCGGCATCGAATTGATCAGCCCCGCGAAACCGATCGTCACGGCAATGCAGAGCATGATCGCCACCGCCTCCGCCATGAACAGGCCGAGCGAATAGAAGAAGAAACGCAGACGGCCAATATTGGACGTGAACATCTGCTACCCCACCGTTTCAATAACGATGGATCAAACCCGCATAATATTCGGTTACTTTGAAGGACCGGAGCTTACAGATTTAACTTTCTTTGTCCGCCGCTCTCTTCCGCGCAGCCGGTAACCGCCTCGGGTCGTCGCCCGGCGAACCGTCGCCACGCGGCATTGCCGGCGAAAATCGGTCGAGAGACGAGATGATGCCGCGCAGCACTTTGAGTTCCGGTTCGGCGAAGCCCGCCCGCGTCAGCACGGCGCGCAGATTGTCGACCATCTTCGGCTTCTTTTCTTCCGGGCGGAAATATCCGCGCGCCTCGAGAGCGCCTTCGAGATAGGTGAACAGGCTGTGCAGTTGTTCCTTGGTCGCCGGCACCAGCTCGGGCCCTGAGAAGTTGGTCGCGGTCTCCTCGGCAAGGCCGGACTTCATCCATTCATAGGACATCAAAAGCACCGCTTGCGCGATGTTGAGCGAGGAGAAGCTGGGATCGACCGGGAAGGTGACGATCTCGTCGGCGAGGCCGACCTCGTCATTGTAGAGGCCGAAGCGCTCGCGGCCGAAGAGAATTCCGGTGCGCAGCCCGGCCTGCCCGCGTGCCCGGAGCGCCCTGCCCGCCTCCACCGGGCCGCGCACCGGCTTGAAGCCGTCGCGCTCGCGCGCCGTGGTGGCGAAGACGAAGTTGAGGTCGGCGACCGCGGAGGCCAGATCGTCGAACACCTTTGTCGCATCGATGACATGGTCGGCACGGCTGGCGGCCGCGCGCGCCTTCTCGCTCGGCCAGCCGTCGCGCGGATTGACCAGCCGCAGCTCCGAAAGGCCGAAATTCGCCATGGCGCGCGCGACCATGCCGATATTCTCGCCGAGCTGCGGCTCGACGAGGATGATCGCCGGTCCGATGGCGTTGGCGGGGTCTTTTGCGGCTGGCATGGCTCTCCGTAACCAGGGTTTGCGGCGTTTCGGCGTCCCCTGCCACATCCGGCCCGGAAAATGAAGCATTCACAACAGCAGTACCCGTCCATAGTGGTACGGATCGCGGTTTGCGCGCTCAAAAAGGCTTTGATATACGCTCCGCAACCCCGGCCGAAACCATGCGGGCAAGGCCGTTCAGATCCCCCAGCAACGAGGCATTCTTTCCATGGCGAAGATCAAGGTGGCGAACCCGGTCGTCGAGCTCGACGGCGACGAGATGACCCGCATCATCTGGCAGTTCATCAAGGACAAGCTGATCCACCCCTATCTCGACATCAAGCTGGACTATTTCGACCTCGGCATCGAGAACCGCGACGCCACCAACGACCAGGTGACGATCGACTCGGCCAACGCCATCAAGAAATACGGCGTCGGCGTGAAATGCGCGACGATCACCCCCGACGAGCAGCGCGTCGAAGAATTCAAGCTGAAGAAGATGTGGAAGTCGCCGAACGGCACCATCCGCAACATCCTCGGCGGCACCATCTTCCGCGAGCCGATCATCATGAAGAACGTGCCGCGCCTGGTGCCGGGCTGGACCAAGCCGATCGTCGTCGGCCGTCATGCCTTCGGCGACCAGTACCGCGCCACCGACTTCCGCTATCCCGGCAAGGGCAAGCTGACGATCAAGTTCGTCGGCGAGGACGGCACAGTGATCGAGCATGACGTCTACGACGCGCCGAGCGCTGGCGTCGCCATGGCCATGTACAATCTCGACGAGTCGATCCGCGAATTCGCCCGCGCCTCGCTGAACTACGGCCTGCTGCGCAACTATCCGGTCTACCTCTCGACCAAGAACACCATCCTCAAGGCCTATGACGGCCGCTTCAAGGACATCTTCCAGGAAGTCTACGAGAAGGAATTCGAGACCGAGTTCAAGGCGCGCAAGCTCTGGTACGAGCACCGGCTGATCGACGACATGGTGGCCTCCAGCCTGAAATGGTCGGGCGGCTACATCTGGGCCTGCAAGAACTATGACGGCGACGTGCAGTCCGACACGGTGGCGCAAGGTTTCGGCTCGCTCGGCCTGATGACCTCGGTGCTGATGACGCCGGACGGCAAGACGGTGGAAGCGGAAGCCGCGCACGGCACCGTCACCCGCCACTACCGCCAGCACCAGAAGGGCGAGGAGACCTCGACCAACTCGATCGCCTCGATCTTCGCCTGGACGCGCGGCCTCGCCCATCGCGCCAAGCTCGACGACAATGCCGAGTTGAAGCGCTTCGCCGAGACGCTGGAGAAGGTCTGCATCCAGACCGTCGAGTCCGGCTTCATGACCAAGGACCTGTCGCTGCTGATCGGCCCCGACCAGCCCTGGCTCTCGACCAGCGGCTTCCTCGACAAGATCGACGAGAATCTGCAGAAAGCGATGGGGTGAAAAGTGCCGAGCATTGTTGCCAGCGAAAGGGTCCGCCTTTGCGCTGGCAATAACGCCGATCTCTGTCAGGCTATTTTCAAGGCGCATGGGCTAAGTGATCTGAGGAGTGACTTCGTCTGGTCCAGCGACCGGCAAGCACCTCCTTACTACCCCAATGTCGCTACTCTGGATGCCGATGCCGTAACGGTCCAACTTGCGGAAATAGCCAGACTGACATCCGTCCTTGCTACCGGCTTTTCGGTCAAGGACGGGTTCTGCCGTCTCGATCTCCAACCGCTCGGGTTCAGTCAGCTCTTCGAAGCAAGCTGGATCTGGGCGGACCTAAGTCATCCGGCGACGACGCCTTCCGGTTGGGAGCGTGTTGAGGACGCTGCCAGCTTGGAGATGTGGGAATTTGCCTGGGCGGATCGCGCAAGTCCCTCCAACGGCCGTGTCTTTCCAGCGGCAGTCCTGGCCGACCCCGCAATCGCTATCCTTGGCCGACGGACGGCTGACGGCTTTGCCGCCGGCTGCATAGCCAATAGATCCGAGTTGGTGACTGGGTTGTCAAATGTCTTTGCCACGGATGGCAGTCCGACATATCAGGATGCAGTGCGGGCAGCAGCCAATGCGTTTGCTGGATGTCGCGCGCTGGTAGCGTATGACCGCGACGCCGGGTTGGATGAAGCACTGGCCTGCGGCTTTCAGGCCACCGGCCCGCTGCGCATCTGGATACGGGACAGCCAAGACAAAGAGGAGTAGCAAATGACCAAGCCGATCCTCTACGGCGCCGATTACAGCGTCTACGTGCGCATCGCGCGCATGGCGCTGGCTGAAAAGGGCGTCGACTACGAGCTTGTCCCCCTGGACATCTTCGCGGCCGAAGGCATTCCGGCCTGGTATCTCGAACATCACCCGTTCGGCCGCATCCCGGCCTTCGAGCATGACGGTTTTCGTCTCTTCGAGACCGGCGCGATCGCGCGTTATGTCGACGAGGCCTTCGATGGCCCGGCCCTGCAGCCAGATGATCGGCGCCTCCGGGCGCGGATGAATCAGATCATCGGCTTGCTCGACGCCTACGCCTATCGAGCCATGGTGTGGGACGTCGCCGTGGAACGGCTGGAGAAGGCGGCGCCGGACGAAAAACTGATCGCAGGCGCCCTCAAGCAGGCGGAGACAGTGCTCAAGGTTCTGGCCTCGCTGAAAGCAGAAGGACCATGGCTGCTCGGCGACCAGCTGACGCTGGCCGATCTGCACGCGGCATCGATCATCGGCTATTTCCTCAAGGTCGAGGAAGGGCGGAAGCTTCTTGCCCGCTTCCCCGTCTTGCAGGACTGGTGTGATCGTATCGTCGTGCGGACAAGCTTCTCCAATGGGTGAGCTATCCCGCCGCGAGGCGCTGACCGTGGCCAGGATAGTCCGGGTCAACCACGCCGGCGAATTTGGAGCAATCAGGATCTATTCGGCGCAAATCCTCGTCGCCCGGCGCTTCTCGCCCGATTGCGTGCCGTCTTTGTCGGAGATGCTTGGACATGAGCGCCAACATTGCGCCGCCTTCCGTGCCGCCATGCCGGCGCGAAATTCGCGCCCATGTCGCGTGATGCAATTCTGGAGCTGGGGTGGCTGGTTATTGGGCTCTCTCACCGCTCTGCTCGGCCCGCAAGGCATTTGGGCATGCACCGCCGCCGTCGAAGCGACAGTGCACCGCCATCTCGACGACCAGCTCCACTATCTAGCCGAGCGCGACCCCGGGCTGCATGCCATCATCCTGTCGATCCGCGAGGAAGAGCTGGCCCATCTCCATCACGCCGAGGAGCAGCTGCGAGCGCCAGGCCCGCTGCTGCAACTCCTGCGCGTGATGATCGCCGTCGCCACGGATTGCCTCATCTGGCTGTCCACCTGGGGCGACTCCGTCAGAATGGCGCGTGCCCTGAAAGCGGCAAAGCTTTCCTGACGCCCCGGACTAAGCAGCCTCCAGCGCCGCCCTTACCGCCGCGATCGCGTCATTGGCCCTGGAGGCATCGGGGCCGCCGGCCTGGGCCATGTCGGGACGCCCGCCGCCGCCCTGCCCGCCGAGCGCCGCTGAGGCGACGCGCACCAGATCGATGGCGCTGAAGCGGTTGGTCAGGTCCTCGGTGACGGCGACCACCACGCTCGCCTTGTTGTCCTCGCCGGCGCCGACGAAGACGACAACGCCTGAGCCAAGCGTCTTCTTGCCGGCATCGGCGAGAGGCTTCAGGTCCTTCGGCGCCACGCCGCTGACCGCCTTGCCGAGGAAGCCGACACCGGCAACGGTCTCGTTGGTCGGCGGAGCATCGGACACGGCCGTGCCGGCGCCAAGCGCCAGCTTCTTGCGCGCTTCGGAGAGCTCCTTTTCGAGCTTCTTGCGCTCATCGAGCAGCACCTCGACGCGAGCCGGCACGTCGGCCGGCGAGATCTTCAAGGTCGCCGCTGCGGCCTTCAGCCGCTTGTCCTGCTCGTCGAGATGCCTGCGCGCGGCCTCGCCGGTCAGCGCCTCGATGCGGCGCACGCCGGCCGCCACCGCGCTGTCCGACAGGATGCGCACCAGGCCGATATCGCCGGTCGACCGGACATGCGTGCCGCCGCAGAGCTCGACCGAGTAAGGCCGGTTGGCCCTGGCGCCATGCAGGCCCGTGCCCATCGAAACCACGCGCACCTCGTCGCCGTATTTCTCGCCGAACAGCGCCATGGCGCCTTCGGCGATCGCATCGTCGACCGACATCAGGCGCGTCGTCACCGGGCTGTTCTGCACGACGATCTCGTTGGCCATGCGCTCGACATCCTCGAGCTCTTCCGGCGAGATCGGCTTATTGTGCGAAATGTCGAAGCGCAGCCGGTCGGGCGCGACCAGCGAGCCCTTCTGCGCGACATGGGTGCCCAGCACCTCGCGCAGCGCCTCGTGGATGAGATGCGTCGCGGAATGGTTGGCGCGCAGCTTCGAGCGCCGAGCATGATCGACCTTCAGCTCGACAGACGCACCCGTCTTGACCGTGCCGCTCGCCACCTTGCCGATGTGCACGAAGAGGCCATCGGCCTTCTTCTGCGTGTCGGAAACTTCGACCGAGAAGCCGTCGCCGGAGATCACCCCGGTGTCGCCCATCTGGCCGCCGGATTCGCCATAGAACGGCGTCTGGTTGACGACCACGGCAACGGCATCGCCCTGGCCGGCGCTGTCGACGGTCTTGCCGTCCTTGACCAGCGCCTGGACCAGGCCTTCCGCCTCCTCCGTCTCGTAGCCGAGGAAATCGGTCGCGCCCACCTTCTCGCGGATAGGGAACCAGACCGTCTCGGTCGCTGCCTCGCCGGAACCCGCCCAATGCGCGCGCGCCTCCGCCTTCTGCCGCTCCATCGCATTGGTGAAGCCGGCCAGATCGACCGAAATGTTGCGCTGGCGCAGCGCGTCCTGCGTCAGGTCGAGTGGGAAGCCGTAGGTATCGTAGAGCTTGAAAGCCGTCTCGCCATCCAGCATGTCGCCGGCGTGGAGCGTCTCCGTCGCATCCGCGAGCAGGCCGAGACCGCGCACCAGCGTCTTGCGGAAGCGAGTCTCCTCGAGCTTGAGCGTCTCGGTGATCAGCGCCTCGCCGCGCACGAGCTCGGGATAGGCCTGGCCCATCTCGCGCACCAGCGCCGGAACCAGCTGCCACATCAGCGGTTCCTTGGCACCCAACAACTGCGCGTGGCGCATGGCGCGGCGCATGATGCGGCGAAGCACATAGCCGCGGCCTTCGTTGGACGGCAGCACGCCGTCGGCCACCAGGAAGGAGGTCGAGCGCAGATGATCCGCGATCACGCGGAAGGATCCGACGTTCTCCTGGTTGTGACCGTGCCCGAGCGCCGAGCATGCCGCATCGATCAGATGCTTGAACAGGTCGGTCTCGAAGACACTTTCAACCCCCTGCAGGATGGATGCCATGCGCTCCAGGCCCATGCCGGTGTCGATCGACGGGCGCGGCAGATCGATACGCTCATCCTTCGTCACCTGCTCATACTGCATGAACACCAGGTTCCAAAATTCGAGGAACCGATCGCCATCCTCTTCCGGGCTGCCGGGCGGGCCGCCCCAGATGTGCTCGCCGCGGTCGATGAAGATCTCCGAGCACGGCCCGCACGGGCCGGTGTCGCCCATCGCCCAGAAATTGTCCGAGGTCGGGATGCGGATGATACGATCGTCGGAGAAGCCGGCGATCTTTTTCCAGTAGCCGGCCGCCTCGTCATCGGTGTGATAGACGGTGACCAGGAGCTTGTCCTTCGGCAGGCCGAATTCCTTGGTGATCAGGTTCCAGGCAAGCTCGATCGCGCGCTCCTTGAAGTAGTCGCCGAACGAGAAATTGCCGAGCATCTCGAAGAAGGTGAGATGGCGCGCGGTGTAGCCGACATTGTCGAGATCGTTGTGCTTGCCGCCGGCGCGCACGCTCTTCTGGGCGGTCGCGGCGCGCGAATACGCACGCTTCTCCAGGCCGGTGAAGACGTTCTTGAACTGCACCATGCCGGCGTTGGTGAACATCAGCGTCGGATCGTTGCGCGGCACCAGCGGGCTGGAGGCGACGATCTCGTGACCCTCCTTGCGGAAGTAGTCGAGGAATGTCGACCGGATGTCGTTCACGCCACTCATGAGTACTGCCTTTTCGCGAGAACCGCCGGCTTGGCCGGCGGCAAATGGGCTTTCGTGTTTCAGACGATAGGTGGCCTTTTAGCCGTAGCTCTTGACCCTGTCCAGAAACACGGAATTGGGCCAATTCACGAGCTGTCCGTGCATGTGTACCGCCCCCGAAACGCAAACCGCCGGCACAAGGCCGGCGGTTCGGGACGCAATACTCAAGAACGCGATTACATAAGCATATACAGATATAATAGGATTGTGGCCAAACTCCGGCCAAGCCGACTAATTGCCAGGCAATTCCGGACGGAAACCGCTGCGCACTCCCCCGGAATTGCCTGGCCTTACATCGCGCCGGCTTCGTCCTCAAAACCGTCGCCGCCGCCTTCGGAACCGCCATTCTCGAGGAATTTCTCCGCAATCAGCCCGGCATTCTGACGCAACGCCAGTTCGATCTCGCGCGCGGTGTCCGGATTGTCGCGTAGGAACAGTTTGGCGTTCTCGCGGCCCTGGCCGAGACGCTGCGAATTGTAGGAGAACCAGGCGCCCGACTTTTCGACCACGCCGGCCTTGACGCCGAGATCGACGAGCTCGCCGGTTTTCGACACGCCCTCGCCATACATGATGTCGAACTCGACCACCTTGAAGGGCGGGGCCAGCTTGTTCTTCACCACCTTGACGCGGGTCTGGTTGCCGACCACCTCGTCGCGGTCCTTGACCGAGCCGATGCGGCGGATGTCGAGGCGCACCGAGGCATAGAATTTCAGCGCGTTGCCGCCGGTGGTCGTCTCGGGCGAGCCGAACATGACGCCGATCTTCATGCGGATCTGGTTGATGAAGATGACCATGGTGTTGGAACGCGAGATCGAGGCGGTCAGCTTGCGCAGCGCCTGGCTCATCAGCCGTGCCTGCAGGCCGGGAAGCGCATCGCCCATCTCGCCCTCGATTTCGGCACGCGGCGTCAGCGCAGCGACCGAATCGACCACCAGCACGTCGATGGCGCCGGAACGCACCAGCGTGTCGCAGATCTCCAGCGCCTGCTCGCCGGTGTCGGGCTGCGAGATCAACAGGTTTTCGAGATCGACGCCGAGCTTGCGGGCATAGACCGGATCGAGCGCATGCTCGGCATCGACGAAGGCACAGATGCCGCCCTTCTTCTGCGCTTCCGCAACCGTATGTAGCGCCAGCGTCGTCTTGCCCGAGCTTTCCGGCCCGTAGATTTCGATGATGCGGCCGCGCGGCAGACCGCCGACGCCGAGCGCGATGTCGAGGCCGAGCGATCCCGTCGGCACGGTTTCGATCTCGACCACCTGCTCGTTGGCGCCGAGCCGCATGATCGAGCCCTTGCCGAAAGCGCGCTCGATTTGCGACAGCGCCGCATCCAGAGCCTTTGATTTGTCCACTGCCTTATCCTCTACAAGCCGCAAAGAATTCTGAGCCATGATACATCACCCCTTGGTCGTCAATGAAGGCCGGACAATCCGTAATCCTTGCCATTTTGTACCTTTTTTGTTCTCATTTGGCAAGAGGCAGCAAATAACTGAAAAATAATCGATATCCGGATTTGTTCTATTTTTGTCTCACTAGAACTGGTGCGCGCCAACACCGCTGGCCCAAAGAGACTTCGATTTCCAGCCGGCCCGAATCGCGACCCGATTGCGGGGCGATGCGGGGAAACCTAGTGTGCGCACGCGAACAATCAACGAAGGTCACCTCTCCCGCATGCCGACATCCCCGAAAATTCTGGCGCTGGGTGGCGCCCATATCGATAGGCGCGGCCAGGTATCGGGCGCCTATGTGCCCGCCGCCTCCAATCCCGGCGTCATGCGCGAGGAGGTCGGCGGCGGCGTCTTCAACGCGCTGCGCAGCGTGGTGAAGCGCGGCGTGTCGGCCTCGCTGCTTTCCGTGCGCGGCGGCGACGCGGCGGCCGAAACGGTCGCATCGGCGATCGCTGGGGCCGGCATTGACGACCTTTCTGTGGTGTTCCTCGACCGCACGACGCCAAGCTACACGGCACTGATCGACAGCGAGGGCGAGCTGATTGTCGGCTTTGCCGATATGGGCCTCTACGACCTCGCCTTCCCCAAGCAGATCCGCCGCGCCAAGGTGCGCGAGGCGATCGCCGAGACGGACGTGATCCTTTGCGACGCAAACCTGCCGACGGCGGCGCTCGAGCGCCTCGTGGCGCAGGCTGGCGAGAAGCCCATCTTCGCCATCGCCATCTCGCCGGCCAAGGTCGTGCGGCTGGCGTCGCTGCTCGATGATCTCTCGCTGCTGTTCATGAATCGCCGCGAGGCGGCAGCGCTTGCCGGCGCCGACCTGTCCGGCCAGGATCTTGTCAATGAGTTGAGACGGGTGGGATTGCGCGCCGGCGTGGTCACGGCCGGCAGCGCTGCGGTGCTGGGCTTCGACCAATCCGGCGTCTTCGCCATCGACCCTCCACCACCGCGACGGGTCGCCGACGTCACCGGAGCCGGCGATGCGCTGACAGGTGCCACGGTTGCCGCGCTGCTGCGCGGCCTGCCCCTGCGGGCAGCACTGCGCGAAGGTGTTGCCGCGGCGATGCTCGCCATCGAGAGCGCCGAGGCGGTGCCGTCCTTCACGGCCGCCAGTTTCGCGCAGGCGCTTGCCCTTGTGCCGGATGCGCGGGAAGTGGCATAGGACCGGCACGCCAGATCAGCTTGCCGGAGCATGCTCCGGATCGGAGACAACCATGACACCCGAAACCGCTCACCCCTTCATCGACATCCATCCGCCGGTGGCGGAGGCGCTCGCCGCCGGGCGGCCGGTGGTGGCGCTGGAAAGCACCATCATCACCCACGGCATGCCCTATCCCGACAATGGCGCGATGGCGGCGAAGGTCGAGCAGATCATCATCGATGGCGGGGTGGTACCGGCGACGATCGCAGTGGTCGACGGCCGCATCAAGATCGGGCTGTCCGACGGCGAGCGCGAATCGCTCGCCATGACCGGCGACGCCATGAAGCTGTCGCGCGCCGATATCGGCTTTGCCGTCGCCCAAAAGCGGACCGGCGGCACCACCGTTGCCGCGACCATGATCGCCGCGCACATGGCGGGCATAAAGGTGTTCGCCACCGGCGGCATCGGCGGCGTCCACAAGGGCGCCGAAAAGAGTTTCGATATCTCGGCCGATCTTGACGAGCTGGCGCGCACGCCGGTGATCGTCGTCTCGGCCGGCGCCAAGGCGATCCTCGACATCGAAAAGACGCTGGAAGTGCTGGAAACGCGCGGCGTGCCGGTCATCGGCCATGCTTGCGAGACCATGCCGGCCTTCTGGTCCCGGCAGTCGCCGTTCCGCGCGCCGCTGACGCTGCATGCGCCTCAGGACATCGCGCATTTCTACCGGACGCGGCAGGCGCTGGGCCTGAGCGGCGGCATTCTGGTCGCCAATCCGGTGCCGCGGAATGACGAGATTCCGGCCGCCGAGATGGACGGCTACATCCACGCCGCGCAGCAAGCAGCCGAGGCGCAGAATGTCACCGGTAAGGCGGTGACGCCGTTCCTGCTGTCAAAGATCCTGGAACTCACCGGCGGCCGCAGCCTCAAGACCAACATCGCGCTGGTAGAGAACAATGCGCGGCTGGCGGCGGAGATCGCGAAGGCGCTGTAGAGGTTATCGAGTTCAAGCGTTGAGCAAGTCCAGCCGACCACGATAGCCTCGTTCCTTCACACCCCCCTCTGGCCTGCCGGCCATCTCCCCCGCAAGGGGGGAGATTGACGTCGCCGCGGCTTTCGCCAATTGCCACCGGTGCAGGAAGAGCGCCTTCAGCGACGTTGCTGATCTCCCCGCTTGCGGGGGAGATGTCCGGCAGGACAGAGAGGGGTGGGCGGGAACTCGACGTTTCCAAAAGTCGCCTCAACCCAAACGTCACTTCCCCGCTCTTCGCCCCGCCTCATAGGCGCGCCGCGCCCAGACGGCCATTTCGTCGGGATCATCAAACGCGCTGTCCGGCACGCTCCAATAGGGCATCGCCACCTCCTTGCCGTGACGTGTGCCCGTATAGGTCCACTGGCTGCAGCCGGCGGCCTCGAAATGCGGAACGCTCTCTTCGTCGGCCTTGAGCATCAGCTCGCCGCGAACGACGACCGCGACGATGACGCCGTCGCAATAGATGCCCTTGCCGCCGAACAGCTTTCGGATGCTGATTAGCCCGAGGCTGTCGAACAGTTCTTCAAGGCGGTCATTGTCCATATCGCAATCATCTCATCCGGCATGGGCCTTGTCATCGCCGCAACCAAAAGCATGCTGACAGGTTGAGACCTGGAAACGGAGTTCCCGCCATGCCTGTCCTGCTCAAAGGCTCCTGCCGCTGCGGCGCTGTCGGCTTCGAAGTGCAAAGCCACACGCCGGTGCCGTTCATGCTCTGCTACTGCTCGATCTGCCGCAAGCAGCAGGGCGGCGGCGGTTTTGCGATCAATCTCGGCGCCGACTACGAGACGATGAGCATCAAGGGCAAGCGCAATCTCGGCGTCTACCGCGCCGAGATCGAGGATGATGAGCATCCGCATTGCGAGGTCTCGACCGGCGAGCGCAATTTCTGCCGTAAGTGCGGTGCGGCACTCTGGCTCTACGACCCGACCTGGCCGGACCTCGTGCATCCCTTCGCTTCGGCGATCGACAGCGATCTGCCTAAGCCGCCGGAAAAGGTGCATCTGATGCTGAAATACAAGGCGAACTGGGTCGAGCCGGTGATCGGCAAGAAGGACAAGGTGTTCGAGGTCTATCCCGAGGAATCGATCGCCGACTGGCACAAGCGGACTGGGATGTGGGTGGACTAGCCTTCTTCTCCCCGTAAACGGGGCGAAGGAAAATCAGGCCGAAGCGCGCGCCTCGGCAAGCGCCTTGAGGTCGGCCGGCTTCAGTTCGACCGATTCGCCGCAACCGCAGGCCGAGCTCTGGTTCGGGTTCCTGAAGGTGAAGCCGGTGCGCAGCGTCGTCTGCTCGAAATCCATCTCGGTGCCGAGCAGGAAGAGCGCCGCCTCCGGCGCGACATAGACATGTGCGCCGTCGCGCTCGACGTGGTCGTCCTTGGGGTTCGGCTCGGACACCAGGTCGATCGTATATTCCATGCCGGCGCAGCCGCCCTTCCGGATGCCGAGGCGAATGCCGTTCGCATTCGCGCGCGTGGCAACGATCTCGCGCACGCGATCCGCAGCCTTGTCGGTCATCGTTATGACGGCGAAGTGTCCCATGTCATTCTCCACGTTCGCGCGGGTTCAAGGCCCGCGGAATGAGTCTGCCCTTAAGATGGTAAAGTTTGACCTAGGGTACAAGTCAACCTCAATACCACCCGACCGCGACCTGCGCCTCTTCCGACATGCGGTCGGGCGTCCACGGCGGGTCGAACACCATGCTGACCTCCACGCCGGAAACGCCTTCGACGGCGCCAACGGCGTTCTCGACCCATCCCGGCATTTCGCCGGCAACCGGGCAGCCCGGCGCAGTCAGCGTCATGTCGATCTTTACCGTGCGGTCGTCTTCGATGTCGATCCTGTAGACGAGGCCGAGCTCATAGATGTCGGCCGGAATTTCGGGGTCGTAGACCGTCTTCAGCGCCGAGACGATGTCGTCGGTCAGCCGAGCCAACTCGTCGGCCGGGATCGCCGAGGCCGAGACGATGCCGTTGCCGGCGGTTTCCGGAGCGGTCTCTGCATTGGTGCTCACATCGTCCATGGTCGTCATCCGAAGAACTTCCGCGCCTTTTCCAGCGCATCGGCCAAAGCGTCGACTTCGGCCCTGGTGTTATACATGCCGAACGATGCCCTGCATGTGGAGGTAACGCCGAAGCGTTTCAACAGCGGCTGGGCGCAATGCGTGCCCGCGCGAACCGCCACGCCCTGCCTGTCGATCACCATCGACACGTCATGCGCATGGATGCCCTGCAATTCGAACGAGATGATGGCGCCCTTGCCGGGCGCATCGCCGAAGATGCGCAGCGAGTTGATCGCCCGCAGCCGCTCATGCGCGTAATTCTTGAGGTCCGCCTCGTGTGCTGCTATGCGCTCGCGGCCGACCTTCTCCATATATTCCAGCGCCGCGCCAAGCCCGATCGCCTGCACGATCGGCGGCGTGCCCGCCTCGAAACGGTGCGGCGGCTCGTTATAGGTGACGATGTCTTGCGTCACCTCCTCGATCATCTCGCCGCCGCCCATGAAGGGGCGCATCTCTTCCAGTCTGTCCTTCTTGCCGTAGAGCACGCCGATGCCCGACGGACCGTAGACCTTGTGACCGGTGAAGACGAAGAAGTCGCAGTCGAGGTCCTGCACGTCGATCGGCATGTGCACGGCGCTCTGGCTGCCGTCGACCAGCACCGGAATGCCGCGTTGATGCGCGATGCGCACGATCTCCTTGATCGGCGTCACCGTGCCGAGCGCGTTGGACATGTGGGTGATGGCGACGAGCTTCGTGCGGCTGGTCAGCCGCTTCTCGAATTCCTCGATATGGAAGGCGCCGAGATCGTCGACCGGCACCCAGACGAGCTTCGCGCCCTGCCGCTCGCGAATGAAATGCCAGGGCACGATGTTGGAGTGATGCTCCATGATCGAGAGCACGATCTCGTCACCCTCGCCGATCCTAGGCATGCCCCAGCCATAGGCGACCGTGTTGATCGCCGAGGTGGTGTTGGAGGTGAAGACGATGTTGTCGGTGCTCGGCGCGTTGAGGAAGCGGCGCACCATTTCCCGAGCTTTCTCATAGGCGTCGGTGGCGGCATTCGAGAGGAAATGCAGGCCGCGATGGACGTTGGCGTATTCCTGGGAATAGGCGTGCTGGATGGTATCGAGCACCACCTGCGGCTTCTGCGCCGAGGCGCCGTTGTCGAGATAGACCAGCGGCTTGCCATAGACCTGGCGCGACAGGATCGGGAAATCGCGGCGGATCGCCTCGACATCATAGGGAGTGGTTTCGATCTTCTGGTCCATCACAAGCTCAAAGCTTCATTCCTTCACCCACCCCTCATCCGTCTCGGCGCTTCGCGCCGATCCACCTTCTCCCACAAGGGGAGAAGGTCCGGCGCTCTCCCTTCTCCCCTTGTGGGAGAAGGTGGCCGCGAAGCGGCCGGATGAGGGGTAATGGTCGAGGCCATGACTCGACCACTTCACCCGTGCGTCAAAAACCAGCCGTCGAGCCGCGCTTCGAGCGCGTCGACCAGCGCCTCGTCGTCCAGTTCCTCGATCACTTCGGCGACGAATGCCTTCACGAGAAGACCGCGCGCGGTCTTCTCGTCGATGCCGCGCGCCATCAGATAGAACAGATGGTTGTGGTCGATCTCGGTGACGGTCGCGCCGTGGCCGCAAACGACGTCGTCGGCGAAGATCTCCAGCTCCGGCTTGGTCGAGAACTCGCCGTCGTCCGACAGAAGCAGCGTGTTGCAGGCCATCTTGGCGTTGGTCTTCTGCGCATATTGATGGACGTTGATGCGCCCCTGGAAGACGCCGCGCGCCTTGCCGGTCACCACGTTGCGCATCACTTCCGTCGAGGTGGTGTGCGGCACCGTGTGGTCGAGCACCATCGTGGTGTCAGTATGCGTGTCGCCGGCCAGAAGGTTGATGCCGCGCAGCTTGAAGTCGGCGCCTTCGCCGGTGGTCCTGACCACGACCTCCTGGCGCACCAGCTTGCCGCCGGCATTCATGACGAAGAGCGTCAGCTTCGCATTCTTGCCGATATGCGCCTTGAACTGGGCGAGATGGGTGGCCGTATCGGACTGCTCCTGCACGATCAGCCAGGTCACCTCGGCGCCTTCGTCGAGAACCAGCTGGCTCACCGAGCTGACGAGAGCATCGCTGCCCTCGCCTGCCTGGCGCTCGACGATGATCGCCTTGGCGCCGGCGCCGACACGCGTCAGCAGCCGAACATGCGCCTGGCCGCCGGCCTGCAGGTTCTGCAATTCAATCGGCTTTTCCAGTTGAGTGCCGTCGGCGATGTCGACGAAATAGCCGTCGGCGACGAAGGCCGTGTTCAGCGCGCCGATCGCATCGTCGGCACCGTAACGATCAAGCCCTGGCGCAACGCTGCCGTCGGTCAGCTTTTCCGACAGGCGCTGCACCGTGACGCCTTCGATCTCGGGCAGCTTGGCGTTCGAGACGCCGTTCAGCACCGGCAGAACGGCTGAGCCGCCGAGAACCGGCTCGAGCGCCTTCGCAACCGCCTCGGCTTCGAAGACCGGCACCTTCGTCAGCATTCGGCGCAGGTCGGTATAGTGCCAGGATTCAATGCGCCGCGTCGGCAGGCCGTGCTTGATGGCCTCGATCGCGTCGTCGCGCTTGACCATCACCGCGCCGTCGCCGGGCAGCAGCGACAGCCGCTCGCCGAAGGCATCGATCAGCGCCGTCTCGGCCAGTGTCCGCTGGGGCTGTGCGTGCATGTTCATTGCTCTCGCCTTATTTGGCCCATCTCACGCGGCTTCACCGATCACACCGGCATAGCCGTTGGTTTCGAGATCGAGCGCCAGCGACTTGTCGCCCGACTTGATGACCTGCCCCTTGTAGAGCACGTGCACGCTGTCGGGCACGATGTGCTCGAGCAGGCGCTGGTAGTGGGTGATGACGACGATGGCGCGGTCCGGCGAGCGCAGCGCGTTGACGCCGTCGGCGACGATCTTCAGCGCGTCGATGTCGAGGCCGGAATCGGTCTCGTCGAGCACGCAGAGTTTTGGCTCAAGCAGCTTCATCTGCAGGATCTCGGCGCGCTTCTTCTCGCCGCCGGAGAAGCCGACATTGAGCGGCCGCTTCAGCATGTTGATGTCCATGTTGAGCGAGGCGGCTGCCTCCTTCACGCGCTTCAGGAATTCCGGAACCTTCAGCGGCTCCTCGCCGCGCGCCTTGCGCTGCTCGTTCATCGCCACCTTCAGGAATTCCATGGTCGCGACGCCCGGTATCTCCATCGGATACTGGAAGGCGAGGAAGATGCCGGCAGCGGCGCGCTCGGCCGGATCCATTTCGAGGATCGACTGGCCGTTATAGAGGATGTCGCCTTCGGTGACCTCATAGTCCTCGCGGCCGGCGAGGATATAGGACAGCGTCGACTTGCCCGAGCCGTTCGGGCCCATGATGGCCGCGACCTCGCCGGCTTTGACCGTCAGGTCCAGCCCACGGATGATCTCGGTGCCGTCATCGACGATGCGGGCATGCAAATTCTTGATCTCAAGCATATTTTTTTCCTGAATATCTTTTGCGGTCAGCCGACCGAACCCTCTAGGCTGATACCGATCAGCTTCTGCGCCTCGACGGCGAACTCCATCGGCAGCTGCTGGATGACGTCCTTGACGAAGCCGTTGACGATCAGAGCGATCGCCTCTTCCTCGGGGATGCCGCGCTGCATGACGTAGAACTTCTGGTCCTCGGAGATCTTCGACGTCGTCGCCTCGTGCTCGAACTTCGCCGTCGCGTTCTTGGCCTCCATGTAAGGCACGGTGTGCGCGCCGCACTGGTCGCCGATCAGAAGCGAGTCGCAGTTGGTGAAGTTGCGGGCGTTGGCCGCCTTGCGGTGCGCCGAGACCTGGCCGCGATAGGTGTTCTGCGAGAAGCCGGCGGCGATGCCCTTGGAGATGATGCGGCTCGACGTGTTCTTGCCGAGATGGATCATCTTGGTGCCGCTATCGACCTGCTGGTATCCGTTCGACACCGCGATCGAATAGAACTCGCCGCTGGAATCGTCGCCGCGCAGGATGCAGCTCGGATATTTCCAGGTGATGGCCGAGCCGGTCTCGACTTGCGTCCACGAGATCTTCGAGCGGTCGCCGCGGCAATCGCCGCGCTTGGTGACGAAATTGTAGACGCCGCCCTTGCCCTCGGCGTCGCCAGGGTACCAGTTCTGCACCGTCGAATATTTGATCTCGGCATCGTCGAGCGCGATCAGTTCGACCACAGCCGCGTGCAGCTGATTCTCGTCCCGCTGCGGCGCCGTACAGCCCTCGAGATAGGAGACATAGGCCCCTTCCTCGGCGATGATCAGCGTGCGCTCGAACTGGCCGGTATTGCGCTCATTGATGCGGAAATAAGTCGAAAGCTCCATCGGGCAGCGCACGCCCTTCGGCACAAAGACGAAGGAGCCGTCGGTGAACACGGCCGAATTCAGCGTTGCATAGAAATTGTCCGTGGTCGGCACGACCGAGCCCAGATATTTCTGCACCAGCTCCGGATGCTCGCGGATCGCTTCCGAGATCGAGCAGAAGATGACGCCGGCTTCCGCCAGTTCCTTCTTGAAGGTGGTGACGACGGAGACGGAGTCGAATACGGCGTCGACCGCGACGCGGCCCGACTTGTAGACGTTGTCGTTGGCTTCCTCGAATTCCGAGTCGTCGGTCTTCTGGACGCCGGCCAGAATCTCCTGCTCCTTCAGCGGAATGCCGAGCTTCTCATAGACCTTCAAGAGTTCGGGGTCGACCTCGTCCAGCGACTTCGGACCCGGCGTGCTCTTCGGCGCCGCGTAGTAGTGGATGTCCTGGAAGTCGATCTTCGGATATTTGACGCGCGCCCAGCTCGGCTCTTCCAGCGTCAGCCAACGCCGATAGGCGCCCAGGCGCCATTCCAGCATCCAGTCCGGCTCGCGCTTCTTCGCGGAGATCAAGCGAATAATGTCTTCGTTCAGGCCCTTGGGGGCCTTGTCCGTCTCGATCTCTGTCTGGAATCCGAATTTATACTGGTCGACGTCGATCTTTCGGACTCGATCGATCGTCTCCTGCACAGCAGGCATAAGCGTTCTCCATCCTCGCCGGGGTCAAGGCCCGACAGTTTTCAAACTATGGCACCGCGAAAGGGCTGCTCGTGGCAACCCAGGCGGCGTAGTCTGCATATAGTGTGTTTCCGCCGGGAATTCACCCGGCCAATTTGAAGCACACCACTCTACCAGGCCTACGGCCTGAATTCCGTTCGCCGCCTCAGGCGGCTTTTTCCTTGCCGGCCCGCCGAGCGACGATTCCCGCCAGCGCTGCCCGAAACGCCTCGATCTCCTCGGCACCGGTGGCACGGCCGATCGAGACGCGCAAGGCGCCAAGACTGTCGCCGCGACCCATCGCCTTCAGCACATGGCTTGGCCCGACTTTCCCCGACGAGCAGGCGGAGCCGGCCGACAGCGCCACGCCTGCAAGATCGAAGGCGATCTGCGCCGTCTCGGCCTTGATGCCGGGAATAGCGAAGAATGTCGTGTTGGCAAGCCTTGGTGCCGCCGCTCCAAAGATTTCCGCGTCCGGAGCGAGTTCCCTGACGATCGCCTCGATCTCGTCGCGATGTCGCGCGATCGCTTCCATGTCATACAGCCCGACGAGCGCCGCCCGGGCCGCGGCGCCGAAGCCGGCAATGCCGGGGAGATTCTCGGTGCCGGCGCGATGACCCTTCTCCTGGCCGCCGCCATTGATCAGCGACTTCGGCATCATCAGGTCGGACTGAGCGACGATGGCGCCGACGCCCTTCGGGCCGCCGATCTTGTGCGAGGACAGGATCAGGTAGTCGGCGTAACCGGCTGACATGTCTATCGGAATCCGCCCGGCAGCCTGCACGGCGTCGACCACGAGCACACCGCCCGCGGCCTTGACGATCTCGGCGATGCTGCCGACCGGCTGGACCACGCCCGTCTCGTTGTTGGCGACATGGATCGCGACCAGCGGCAGGCCGTCGGCCTGGTCATGAGCTGCGAGCGCCTTGGTCAGCGCCTCGAGATCGGCAATACCGTTGCGATCGACACCGATGCGCGTCACCTGCGCTACCGGAAAGCGCCCGCCGTCGAGCACGCAGGGATGATCGGCTTCCGAGGCATAGAGGCGGCTCATGCGGACCGCGCCGCGCCCCATCTGCCAGTCAGGAGTAAGCAGCGTCGAGGCGGCCTCGGTCGCGCCCGAAGTGAAGACGACATGCTCGGGCCTGGCATTGACCAGCCTCGCCACGTCGCGCCTGGCATCCTCTATCAGCCGGCGCGCCGCACGGCCCTCGGCATGGACCGACGACGGATTGGCGGCATCGAGCGCGGCGACCATCGCAGCGCGTGCCTCTGGAAGCAGAGGCGCGCTGGCGTTGTAGTCGAGATAGGCGCGAGTTGCGGCCATTTTCCTTCAGTCGATCCCGTCAGCAGCCATTCCGCGAGGATAGCGCTTTATTTCCTTGAAATTGCAAGGCAAGCCGTCCTATTTACCCGGCTTGCGGCGCGGGCGGCCGGACCATTGCGTTTTCGGCCACCCAGTTTTGAACAATTCTAAACTAGCTTCTAGGAAGACGCTTGCCCGGCGTCAAGGCCACAGAGACGGGCCAAGGAAGTTCCGGGCTTGCGCCTTCGTATGCCACGTGGAGTATTTTATGCCTGAGGTCATTTTCGCCGGTCCGGCTGGTCGCCTGGAGGGCCGTTACCAGCCTTCCAAGGAAAAGAGCGCGCCAATCGCCATTGTGCTGCATCCGCACCCGCAATTCGGCGGCACGATGAACAACAAGATCGTCTACGACCTCTTCTACATGTTTCAGAAGCGCGATTTCACCACGCTGCGCTTCAATTTCCGCGGCATCGGCCGCAGCCAGGGCGAGTTCGACCACGGCACCGGCGAACTGTCGGACGCGGCCGCCGCGCTCGACTGGGTGCAGTCGCTGCATCCCGATTCCAAGAGCTGCTGGGTCGCCGGCTATTCCTTCGGCTCGTGGATCGGCATGCAGCTTCTGATGCGCCGGCCGGAGATCGAGGGCTTCATTTCGGTCGCGCCGCAGCCCAACACCTACGATTTCTCCTTCCTGGCGCCCTGCCCTTCATCAGGTCTCATCATCCACGGCGATGCCGACAAGGTGGCGCCGCCCAAGGACGTGCAGACGCTGGTCGACAAGCTGCACACGCAAAAGGGCATCACCATCACGCAGAAGACGATCCCCGGCGCCAACCATTTCTTCGCCAACGATTCCGAATTGCTCATCCAGGAATGCGCCGATTACCTCGACCGGCGGCTGGCGGGCGAGCTCGCCGATCCGCGGCCGAAGCGACTGAGATAGACCGCGGGCGCTACAAACCCTCTAAGGGTGGTCAGCGGTCAGGTGCTCACCGTTGCGGCGCGCGGCCGATATTCTGCTCTTCGCCCCGCTGGACCGTAGCAGCCGGAACGTGCGTTTGGGCATCGGTCTGGTCGATGACGGCCGCCGGAAGATGAAGCCGAGCCGCGCGAAGACCAGCCCTGTGACGATCGCAAAGGCGAGGCCAAGCCCGAAGCCGGCCACCGTGTCGCTCGGATAATGCGCGCCGACGAAGACGCGCGTCGAGGCGATGCAGGCGGTGACCGCCAGCGCGATGGGCCAGCGCTTTGGGAACAAAAGCAGCAGGATGCCGAACACCGCGCCCATCGTCGTGGCATGGCCGGATGGAAAGCCGGCGAAGCGCGCATCCATGGCGAAGGGATGCAGCGACAGCACGCCGAAGTCGTTGAAATAGACCGGCCGCGCCCGGCCGATGCCGTATTTCAGCAGGTTGACCGCCAGCCCGGAAAGGCCGACGGCGCAAAACACCAGGAAAGCAAAGCTGGTCCAGTTGTAGACGAGCAGGCGCGTCTGCCGTGAGAGGCGCCGCCAGTCGGTCAGATTGGCCGCGACGAGGCAGAGAGCCGCGGGAATGAGATACCAGCCACCCAGGCCGAAATCGGTGAAGAAGTCGGTGAAATGGACGAAGCCGGGCGTCCACTGTCCGCGCATCCTGCCGGCGGCGCTATCGAGGCTGAGGAATACGGCCGCCGCCAGAAGCACCCAAGCGAGTGCCCAGACCGACCAAGCGATCTCGGGGTAGCGCGCCGGGCGCACGGCAAAGCGCCGCCTCACGATGCGCATCGTGTCGAGGAAATTGCCGAGCGAACGGCGATAAAGAGCTACGGCGGACATGGTTGGTGCAGAGTCTATAGAGGCACTCGAAGCTCGAGACTATTCCTCACGGGGCCACCCGATAAAGGCCGAGCGCCAGCTTGTCTCCTGACGAATAGTTGAGCCCGTCGATCTCGGTAAGCCGCTTCGCCGACTTGCCCTGCCCGGCAAGCAGTTCGTTGAGCTTCTGCTCGTCCTTGACCGGAGCTAGCCCCAGCGCGCAGGCCGGATCGGCAGCTAAGTGTTTTGCGACGCCGTCGACATCGGTCAGCACGGTGTTGGTGCCGACCAGGAACACCAGGCTCGGCTCGTGATAGGGAGCCGAGGCGAGCACGGTTGTATCGCAAGGGCGGTTGGCATCGACCGCTGCCTTGATGGCGGGGCTCAGCCAGATCGGCTTCAGCGACGGTGCGATGACGCCGAAAAGCAGGCTGAACGTTATCCCCGCGCCGACCGCGATTGCCGCGATGCGTCCGAGCGGCACCTGCAACTGGCGCGGGAAAGCCAGATAGCCGGTGACCAGAGCGGCGATCGCCGCCGGAATGCTCCACCAGGAAAAAGCCTTGGCGAAATAGATCGGCGCCCCGAGGCACACCGCCGCCAGCCCGATCGACACGACGACAACGCCGAAGGCGGTCGACCACCACAGCCAGCTCTGCCAGCGCTTGAGTGGGGCGTTGGCCTTGTCCGCCGGCAAGGTGAGCAGCCAGCCGATCAGCAGCGCCATGCCAGGATAAGCCGGCATCACATAATGCGGCAGCTTGGTCGGGATCGCCTCGAACACCAGCCAGAACGGGATGTACCAGGCAAGACAGAAGCGCAGGCGGGGATCGTCCCAGAAGCGGTTGATCGCCTGCAGCCCGGCGCCGACCGCGATCAGGCCGAAAGGCCACATGAACAGCGAATAGGTGAGCATGTAGAAGCCGGGCGGCAGGCCGTGCGACTCCTCGCCCTGCGCCACCTTGTTCAGCATGTCCTTGCCGACCGCTTCCTGGAAGAAGGCACCGCCGCTCTTCCAGCTGATGAGGATGATCCAGGGCAGCACGATGACGAGCACGATTATGATGCCGCGCGCCAGCTTCAGCTTCAAAAGCCAGCGCCAGTCGCGCTCGAAGGCGAACAGCGCGGCGGCAGTCAAGAGTGACAAGAGCGGTGCCACCGGCCCCTTGATCAGGATGCCCAGCCCCTGGGCGATCCAGAAGATCCAGGGCAGATGGCCGGCAACCGGTTCTTTGCGGCGGGCGGCCAGATAGACCTGCGCCAGCGCGCCTTGCGCGGCCACGCAGCAGGCGAGCAACATGGCGTCGGTCTTGGCGTCGCGGCCCTCGAAGGCGGTGGCGAAGATCGCCGCCATCATCAGGCCGGCGGCCAGGCCGGCATTGGCGCCGAAGAGTTTCGTGCCCGTCCAGCCTATGCCGACGACGGCGAGCGCGATGCCAAGCATGGAAACCAAGCGATAGACCCAGATCGGCGCTTCGGCCCCTTCGCCGCTAAGCGCGACCGCCGCCGATTGCAGCCAGTAAATGCCGATCGGTTTCTTGTAGCGCGTCACGTCCTGCAGGCGGATGTCGATATAGTCGCCCGTCTCGACCATCTGCTTGGTCGACTGGACGAAGCGGGATTCGTCGCGGTCGACCGGCGGCAGGCTCGCCAGCCCGCTGACGGTCATGACGATGCTGAACAGAAAGAGGATGAGATAGTTCCTGTTCATCGCGGGAGCTGGTCCGATCTGATCTGCGGGATGGCCCCGTCGCGGCGCTTGGGGCGCGCTGCCCTTGCGCGGGCGCCTCATTACGCCAGCAAAAGGGGCGAAGCAAGGATGCGCGCTTTGCGGGCGACCGGACGCAAAACCGGAAACCACTTTTGCTGATCGCGCTTTCTGAGTGGCGGGCGATCGGACGCAAAACCGGAAACCACTTTTGCTGATCGCCCGCTGATGCTAAACGCGCCCCTTCACGTCAGGCTCGGCAGAGTGCCGGGCGATCTCCGGGAAGAAAAAATGTCCGCCTTCAAGTCCGATTTCCTGCGCATCATGAGCGAGCGCGGCTTCATCCACCAGATTTCGGATGAAACCGGCCTCGACCAGCTTTTCGCCAAGGAAACGGTGAGCGCCTATATCGGCTTCGACGCGACGGCCAAGAGCCTGCATGCGGGATCGCTGATCCAGATCATGATGCTGCACTGGCTGCAGCAGACCGGCCACCGGCCGATCGCTCTGATGGGCGGCGGCACCTCGATGATCGGCGACCCTTCCTTCAAGGACGAGGCGCGCAAGCTGCTGACGCCGCAGGATATCGACGACAATCTCGTCGGCATCCGCCGCAATTTCGCGCCTTACCTCAAATTCGGCAGCGGCGCCGGCGACGCCATCATGGTCAACAACGCCGACTGGCTGATGGAGATCAACTACGTCAATTTCCTGCGCGATGTCGGCCGGCACTTCTCGGTCAACCGCATGCTCGCCTTCGATTCCGTCAAGCTCAGGCTCGACCGCGAGCAGTCGCTGTCCTTCCTTGAATTCAACTACATGATCCTGCAGGCCTACGACTTCGTCGAGCTTTACAAGCGCTTCGGCTGCCGGCTGCAGATGGGCGGCTCCGACCAGTGGGGCAACATCGTCAACGGCATCGACCTTGGTCATCGGATGGAGAATGCGCAGCTCTATGCGGTGACGACGCCGCTGCTCACCACGGCGTCCGGCGCCAAGATGGGCAAGTCGGCTTCGGGTGCCGTCTGGCTCGACAGCGACATGCTCTCGCCTTACGAGTTCTGGCAGTACTGGCGCAACACCGAGGACGCCGATGTCGGCCGCTTCCTGAAGCTCTACACGACGCTGCCGTTGGACGAGGTGGCGCGGCTCGAAAAGCTCGACGGCTCCGAGATCAACGAAGCGAAGAAGATCCTCGCCACCGAGATCACCGCCATGCTGCATGGCCGCGAGGCCGCCGAGACGGCAAGCGAAACCGCCCGCAAGACTTTTGAGGAAGGCGCGCTTGCCGACACGCTGCCGAGCGTCGATGTGGCCAAGGCCGATCTCGAGGCCGGCATCGGCATCCTGTCGCTGTTCGTGACCGCTGGGCTCGCCGCCTCCAACGGCGAGGCGCGTCGACACATCCAGGGCGGCGCGGTGCGGTTGAACGACCAGGCGGTGACGGACGACCGGCGCATGGTGACGCTTCCGGACCTGGGCGCGGAAGGTGTCCTAAAGCTCTCGCTTGGCAGGAAGAAGCACGTCCTGGTGCGGCCGGTCTGATTGATCGAGGCCTTGCTTGACCGCGATTTCCCAGAAAACCGCGGGCCGGTCTCTAGCGGTACTCGAAGATCGACCGGAATATCCCAGGCGCCACCACCGACAGTGGATTGATGTTGAGGGCCGGCTTGTTGGCGTTGCCGCGCAGCCGGTAGGTGACGCCGATCAAGCCGCGGTCGCGGCCGTTGCCGAGTAGCGGGCCGAACAGCGGCAGCTCGCCGAAGATGCGGTTCAGCCCATAGACCGGCATGAAGGTGCCGGTCATGTCCATGTTGTTGTCCTGGTCGTAGAGCGTGCCCTGGAAGGTGGTGCCGATGCGTGGACCGCGCAGCAGGCCGTTTGCCAGTCTGAGATAGCCGGAGCCCTTGTCGATCTCGGCGAAGCCGCGCTCGAACTGCACCCTTGAAGTATCGATATCGGCCTTCACCGCCTGGTTGAGGCTGCGCGTGTCGCCGGCCGGCTTGGTCGACACGATCGATGCAAGCTTCGGCTCGTTGACGACGTAGAAATTGTTGGCGTCGACCTGACCCTTCATCGGCCCGTCGGCGCCGCCCGCGAGCGAAAGCGTGATCGCCCCGCCCTCCATGTGCTCGTAGATGTTGAGGAAACGCAGGATGGCGCCGGCGTCGGCCGATTTCATCCTGAGCGAACGGCCGCCGTCGCCGGTGGTGTTCCTGACGGTGATCGCCGCACCGGAGCTCGCCGTCGCGCTGACATCGAGGCCGTTCACCTTGGCGCCGGCAGCGCTGTAATTCAGCTTCAGGTTCGACAGCGCCTCGTCGTGAAAGCCGGTGAGCGACTTCACGTCGGCGCTGACCGAGATCGCGCCGGCGCCGGCGCCTTTCGTGGCCGTGTCGACGTCGGAGGTGAACTGCTTGATCAGCGAGCGGGCATCGAGGGAATCGCCGCTGACATCGACCGCGTAGCTCTTGCCCGATCGCTTCACCGAGACGGCGACGTCGTCGCCCCGGTTGAGCGCGACCTTGCTGAAGCGGGCCGAAGACAGCGCCCCATTGACCAGCGTCACCTCGCCGTTGACAGAAAAGCTTTTTCCATCGAGATCGAAGTCGGACAGTGTGGTGGTGCTGCCGGACTTCGCCATCGTGAAAGTGACCTTGGCCGGAATGCCGGCGCCCTTGCTCCATCCCGCCCACGGGATGTCGAGCCTGGCGTTGGTCAGGTCGGCCGAGACTTCCTGACCGCCTTCGCCGCTCTTGTCGATCGCCACCTTGATCGTCCCGGCAAGCAACGGCGACAGCCCTGGCATCGTCGCGTCGCGCGTCTTGTCGTCGAGCACCAGCGCGACCTTGCGGCTGCGCGGCGGCCCGTTGTCCTCGAGTGGCTCGACCAGGTCGAGTTCCGCAGGAATGCCGTTCAGCTTCGCCTTGGCCGATATCACCGCGCGGTCCGGGCTGACGGTGATCGACCCATCGGCTTCGGTCACCGTCTGGTCCTCGAACGGCTTGGCTAAAGACAGGTCCTGGTAGTCCAGCGCCACCAGCCAGTCGAGCGTCGAGGTGTCGACGTTGGAGGTCAGCGGAATGTCGGCCCGCACATGGCCGGTGACGGTGCCGCTCAAATCCTCCGGCGCAAGGCCGACATGGCGCATGGCATTGATCGGCTCAAAGGAGGCAAGCTCGGCGATTGCCGGCGCCTCGCCGGCGACGTCGATATCGAGCGCGCCGATAACCGGCGAACGGTTCGCCTCCTTCACCGTCAGCGTGCCGCCGCTTGCCGCCACGGTGCGGCCGCTCGGCATGTAGACGCTGCCCGAAGACAGGCTGATGTCGACGTCGTTGCCGTGGAAGGCGACGACGCCGACCGCGTCGCGGATCGGCGGAATGCGGCCCGCCGTGTCGAAGCGCGAACCCTCGACCTGGAAACGGCCGAACACCTCGTCACCGGAAAGCGGAACGCCGTTGCCGAGCCGCCCCGGCACGACCTGGAACTGCAAATTGGCGTCGACCACGCGGCCGCCGAACAAATTGTCCAGCACCCAAAGCCGCGCGTTGCGGGCGGAGAACCATGGCCACAATTGCTTGACATGCGAGACCGGCATGTCGTGGACGTTGAGCGAAAGCGACACGCCCGGCGGGCCGTTGCCGATGAAGGCGAGTGACGCCGTGCCCAGCACCTCGCTCGAACCGCCGGAGCGGACGCCAATCTGCTCGGCGACGAGCTTGCGGCTCTTGGTCTGGTAGACGCCAGCGACGCGGGCGAGGAACTGAAGCGCCGGTTCCGGCGATTCCGAAGGGGCGAGCGTCGAGCCGTCGCTGACGAGGTCATAGCGATAGGACGGCTCCTCGCCCGCGGCTGCCGGCTTCGGCCCAATCGAGCCGGTGAAATCGAAGGTTGAGCGGCCGGTCCTGATCAGCAGCTTGTCAACCGAGATCTTGTTCGACCCGGCCACAAGCGTGGCATTGGCATCGACGTCGGCCGGCAGCAGCCCGCGCGAGCCGAGATCGAGCACCGAGCCGCCGAGCGACAGCGAGGCCGCCAATCGCGACGGCGTTTCGCCGGAGGCTTCAGCGCCCGAAAGCTTCAGCGCAATCGAGCCAAGCTTGCCGCCCTGGGCGGCGGAGTTCCCATCGCCGGAGCCTTGCTCGGCCAGTTTTCGGCCGGCGTCCGCCACCTCAAGGCTGGCTTCGAGCGATGCGATCCGCCTGGCGCTCGCGTCACGTACAGCGGACGCCTTCAGGGTCGCGTGCCGGCCGTCGACATCGGCATCGTAAGAAAGTTGGATGCTGCCGGGGCCGGTCTGGGCAACAGTTGCGTCGGCGACCCTCACCCGCTTGACCGGTCCGCCGCCCGGCAATTCGAATTCGACGTTGCTGAGGTCGACCTGACGCATCGAATCCTCACGCACCGCATCGAGCGCGTCGTTGACACCCGAAAACACGGCAGCCGACACTTTCTCCGGATCGACGAGACCATCCTCGTTGCGCAGCGCCGCTGTCCAGTCGCCGCCGCCGGACGGCATTGCGGCAACCATGATGTGGGCATCGGAAAACCGGGCGCTGGTCAACCGGACCTCGCCGGACAGCAGCGGCAGCAGGCGCATGCCGAAGCGGACACGCCCGACATCGGCCATCGGCTTGCCGTCGGCGGTCTTCAGGCTGACGTCGCTGACCTGCAGAGCGACGAAGCTCGATCCGTCGAGCGTCAGCCGCGCCGGTCCGACCGTGACGTTGACATCGACGCCGGCGAGCTTCTCGATCGCCGTCTCGGCTTCGGCTCGAAGCCGCTCCGTGCCGATGCCTGACGTGCCGAGCACATAGACACCTGCCGCCGCCAGAAGCACCAGCGCGCAGAGCCCGGCAAACACCCGGCCGATGATGCGGAAGCGGCGGCGAACCGACGCGCGGCCGAGCGGCGGCACGCCGCACGCGGACGGAAACGTCCCCAGGTCGGTGATCTCGTCACGCCTGAACCTGATCTTCTCGTGCTGCGGTTGCTCCTGATCCACGCAATATTCCGTTATAACGAACTCGTCGTGGACGAATCTCCGCCTCACGTTATATCGATGCTCGATCCGCGCGTAATCTCAGACAAAGGCATCGACATGGCTGATCTTGCAGTGGGCGACATTGCGCCGCAATTCGATCTTCCGCGCGACGGCGGGGGCTCTCTCAGCCTCGCCGCATTCCGCGGAAAGCCTGTCGTACTCTACTTCTATCCGCAGGACGACACCACAAGTTGCACCAACGAGGCGATCGGCTTCTCGCAGCTGAAGCCGGAATTCGAGAAGGCCGACGCCGTGGTCATCGGGCTGTCTCCCGATAGCATCAAGAAACACGACAAATTCAAGGCGAAGTACGATCTCACCGTCGATCTCGTCGCCGACGAGGAGCGCAAGGTGATCGAGGCCTATCATTTGTGGGTCGAGAAGACCATGTACGGCCGCAAATACATGGGCGTCGAGCGCGCCACCTTCCTGATCGGCAAGGATGGACGGATCGCCCGCATCTGGCGGCAGGTGCGTGTCAAGGGCCACGCCGAAGAGGTGCTGGAAGCGGTGCACGCGCTCTGAAGCGGGGAACGCAGTCTTTCGCCGCACCGCCGGACGGTTCTTGCTAGCCTCTCGCTCCTGCAACCCGCCACCCGCAATGCGGGAATTGGTTACGCCGACAATGCGGCCAGCAAAACTTTGTTAACCCTAATAATGTGTAATTCGAGCTGTCGTTGGAGTCGTAACGAAAGCTCGGTCCCGTGAAACCAACCGGTCAGTCAGCGGTCTTCGGCAGGCGTAAGGAGCCCCATACGGTCATCATTGCCCGGGGCAATGAAATAAGGCATTTCACCGTTCGCCCCTGGCTTGCCGCGTTCATTGGATCGGCGCTCGCGGCGATCGCCATCGGCTATCTGCTCGCCACGTCCTATCTTGTGCTGCGCGACGACCTGATCGGCGCCACGACGGCAAGGCAGGCGCGCATGCAGCAGGCCTATGAGGACCGCATCTCCGCGCTTCGCGCCCAGGTCGACCGCATCACCAGCCGCCAGCTTCTCGATCAGCAACTGATGGAAACCAAGGTCAGCGAGCTACTGGCCAGGCAGACCCAGCTCAGCCAGCGCCATGGCCGCCTGGGACCGATCCTCGAACGCGCCGAAAACGAGGTCGGCGACGTGCCCGCCGCAAGCGATGCGCCGGCGAAGCCCGACGCCGAAATCACCGGTAGCCTTTCGCAGGCCCCGACCTACTCCGTCGCCAGTCTGAGCGCCGGCGACACCAGGCCCTTCTCGCTGTGGTCGACACGCTCCGATCCGCTCGACAACGAAACGGCCGCGGATCGCGCCGACAAGCTGTTCGTGTCGATCAACGCGTCGCTCAAGGCCATCGAGAACCAGCAGCTTACCCGTATCACCACCCTCGCCGATAATGCCTATAGGAATGCCGATGCGATCTCGCAGGCATTGGAAGCGGCAGGCCTGCCGGTGGACGCCGAGCTCGACAAGAACGATGTCGGCGGGCCGCTGGTCCCGCTCGATTCCTCGATGATCTTCGACAGCAAGGTCAAGGAGCTGGACGAAGCTCTTGATGCGCTTGATCAAGTCAAGAAAGAGGCGCGCAAGCTCCCGCTGACCAATCCCGCCCCAGGTCGCGCCGTCACCAGTCCGTTCGGCGTGCGCACCGACCCGATCCTCGGCACGGCCGCGTTGCATACGGGAATGGATTTCAGGGCGCCGATCGGCATGCCGGCCAAGGTCACGGCCGCCGGTGTCGTCACCAAGGCCGGCTGGAACGGCGGCTATGGACGGATGGTCGAGGTCGACCACGGCAACGGCTTTGCCACGCGCTATGGCCATCTAAGCGAGATCGACGTCACCGTCGGCCAGAAGCTCGCCGCCGGCGACGTGATCGGCAAGACCGGCAGCAGCGGTCGCTCGACCGGCCCGCATCTCCACTACGAAGTGCGCCATAACGGCGAGGCGGTCGATCCGTTGCGCTTCCTCGCCGTCGGCAAGAAGGTCGCGCAGTTCCTGTAGGGCGCGGCCTCTCACCGCGCGGAGACCCCTTCAAATCTACCCACAGTGCGGCATCGATATCGGCCTGGCCACACCCTCAGGATTTGACATGGACCTCTCGCGGGAACTTGGTCAGGGTCTCATGGCCGCTTTCGGTCACCAGGATGGTCTCGCTGATTTCGATGCCCCAGCCATCCATCCACATGCCGAGGATGGAATGAACGACGTTGCCGGGGGTGAGCACGGTCTTGTCGCCCGGCCTGAGGCTGATCGTGTGCTCGCCCCAATCCGGCGGATAGGCGACGCCGATGGAATAGCCGATGCGCGATTCCTTCTTTAGCCCGTAGCGTTGGATGACCTTGCGCCACGCCCCCTCGACCGCTTCGGCCGATGTTCCGGGCCTCACCGCGTCGAGCACCGCATCCATGCCCTCTATCACTGCCTTGGCGGTGTCCGAGACACGCGTCGGTGTCTTCCCCAACTGCATCGTTCTTGCCAGCCCGGCCGCGTAGCGGCGGCAGACGCCGGCGAGTTCCAGCGCAATCGTCTCATTGTCTCCGAACCGTCTGTCGCTCCACATGATGTGCGGGGCCGAAGCGTTCTCGCCGCCGAGGATGGTTGGCGGAAGGGCTGTTATATCGCCCGCGAAGTCCGGACTGCCGGCGATCTGCGCCGCCTGGATGGAGGCAATGGCATCGCATTCGCGAACGCCCGGCGCAATGACTTCAAAGGCTCGCGCGACGGCGGCCTCGGCGAGCGTCGAGGCCTTGCGCAGATTGGCGATCTCGGGCGCGGATTTAACCGCGCGGATCCAGTTCACCAGGAGATCGGCATCATGCCATTTCGCGTTGGGAAGCCCGGCGACAAGCCGGGCATGCCCCTTCGGGGAGAAATAGTAGGCCTCGAGTTCGATGCCGATATGCCTGTTTCCCCAGCCTTTGGCGACGATCCAGTTCGCGATCCAGTCCATCGGGTGGCGATCGGCACGCTGAACATGATCCTCCGGGAAACCGACCACATTCTCAGGGCTCATCCAGGCCGTCAGAAGACCGCCCGCCGCATCCATGGCGCGCCCGATCCAGACCGGCTCAACCTCCTCGATCGGAACCAGCACCACCTGCGGCGTATAGAACGACCAGCCATCATAACCGGTGACGTAATGCTGGTTGGCAACGTCGTTGACGATCAGGAGTTCAAGACCACGCTTTGCCATCTCGGTGCGGATCTTGCGAAGTCGCTGCTGGTATTCGTCGCGGGCAAACGGCAGTTCGATCATTTCTGCTCCATGCTTGTTGGATCAACGGCGGCTGGCTCACACACCATTGGGGCGGCTGCAAGAAGGAGGCAATCAGCCAGCGGCAGCACGTGGACAGGTCCTATCGGTCCTGTCCTTCCCCGGCCTCGGAGTCTACCGTCAATTTATTTTTGAATTCCATTTGACTGAATAAATGTTCTCTGCGAACCTTGCGTCAACTGGGAGCGCAAGCCATGGCGTTGCGGGGAACCAATCAGGAGTTCGGGCGGCCGTACAACCGGCGCATCGTGCTCGAATCCATCCGCCGCTTCGGTCCGATCGCCCGCGGCGAGATCGCCCGGCATGTCGGGCTCACCGTCCAGACGGTGTCGACCATCGTTAGAGAATTGGAGGAGCAGGGTTACATCCTGTCGGTTCGCGAGGAGCCGAAGGGCCGCGGCCTGCCGCCGGCGACGCTGCGCATCAATCCGGAAGGCGGCTATGCCGTCGGCATCCATCTCACGCCGCTCGGCATCGACGCGGCGCTGATCAATCTCAGCGGCGACGTGATCGAGAGCGCGCATCGCGAGGCGCCCCATGCGGCGCCCGACGAAGCGTTCGAGGCGATCGGCGCCATGGTCGCCGAATTGACCGGTCGCCGCTCGGGCGGCCGCGTCATCGGCATCGGCATGGCGCTTCCGGGACCTTTCGGCGTCGAACCGATGAGCTTCGTCGGCCCGACGACGATGGCCGGCTGGCAGGATGTTCCGCTGCGCGAGCGGTTGACATCGGTCACCGGCCTGCCAGCCTTCTTCGAGAACGACATGGCTGCCGCGGCGATGGGCGAACGCTTCTATGGCCTCGGTGCCAAACATTCCGAATGTTATTATCTCTACTTCGGCGTCGGGCTAGGCGGCACCATGCTGCATGACGGCAGCGCATTGCGCGGCGCCTGGGGCAATGCCGGAGAGATCGGCCACATCCCGGTCGTTCCGGGCGGCGAGCTTTGTCCTTGCGGCAACCGTGGCTGCCTAGAACGCTACGTCTCGCTGGACGCGCGCGGGCGCTGGAAAGGTAACGATGCCGACTGGGTGAGCGAGGTCACGCCGGTCTTCCGCAACGCAATTGCCATCATAGAAAACCTCTTCGATCCCGAGACGATTGTTCTCGGCGGACTTGCCTCGCCTGCCCTGCTCGAACGGCTGGCGACGTCGGTGCAGCCGCTGCACAATTCGGTCTCGGCCCGCAAGGACCGCGTGGCGCCAAGAATCCTCGTTGCGCAGGGCGGCCAGCACGCGGTGCTGCGAGGGGCGGCAGCGCTTGCCGTTTCCGGTGTGCTTTCGCCGCGATTCGGCCAGATCTTCACCGCCAAGCGGCAACGCGAGGGCGACGTTCTCAAAGGCGGAGATATCGCGGCATGAGCGAACCCCTGCTGGTCCTCGACAACGTCGCCAAGAACTACGGCGCCATCCAGGCGCTGCGCGGCATCAGCTTTTCGATCGGGCGCGGCGAGGTGGTGGCGCTGCTCGGCGACAATGGCGCCGGCAAGTCGACGCTGGTGAAGATCATCGCCGGCGGGCTCGAGCCGACTTCGGGCCGCATGCTGTTCGAGGGCAAGGAGTTCCTAGCCAAATCCCCCGCCGAGGCCAAGGCCGCCGGCATCGAGACGGTCTACCAGGACCTCTCGCTCTGCACCAATGTCGATGTGGTGGCGAACTTCTTCATGGGGCGCGAGATCACCCGTAACGTGCTTGGCGTTCCGGTGCTCGACGAGCGCGCCATGGAGGCTGTGGTGGCCAAGGCGCTGGCCAATGCCGGCACGCGCATTCCCTCGCTGCGCACCAAGGTCGAGCATCTCTCGGGCGGCCAGCGGCAGGCGATCGAGCTCAACCGCTTCGTCCATTGGGGCGGCAAGCTGGTGCTGCTCGACGAGCCCTTCGCCGCGCTCGGCGTCGAGCAGACGCGCCGCGGCCTCGACATGATCCGCCAGGTGGCGAGCCAGGGCATCGGCGTCGTCATCATCACCCACATCATGCAGCAGGCCTTCCAGGTCGCCGACCGGATCGTGGTGATCCGCCAGGGCGTCGTGGCGGGCGACGTTGCCCGCAACAAGACAAGTCCCGATGCGGTGATCAACATGATCACCGGAGAGACGCTCGCCGGTGCCGGACCGGCGGGCTGAGGGACAAATGAGGGGTCCGGCTAAAGAGGAGCGAACGACATGAAGCGAATGCTACTTTCTGTCTTCGGTATCCTGGCACTGGCAATTGCCACGCTCACGCCGGCATTCGCCCAGTCGAAGGGTACCGTCTATTACCTGGTGCCGACACTGCTCGACGAATTCCAGACCGGCTCGGTGAGCGCGCTGGAGCTGTTCCTGAAGCAGGTCGGCTACGAGATGAAAACGCTGAACGCCGACAACAAGACCGACGCCCAGCAATCGCAGATGAACGACGTCATCGCGCTGAAGCCGAAGGCGATCATCCTCGCCGCGGTCGATTTCAACGCGCTGAAGCCATCTGTTGAAGCCGCCCGCGCGGCCGGCATCCCCGTGGTCGAGTTCGACCGCCAGATCACCGCCACGCCTTCCGACTTCACCTCGGTCGCCGGCACGGTCGAGATCGGCCATATCGCCGCCGAGCAGGCCGAAGCGCTGCTGAAGGCCAAGAACGGCTCGGTGAAGGGCAAGATCCTGCAGGTCCTCGGCGATCCCGGCGACCCCTACACGCTCGACATCCAGAAGGGCTTTGAGGAAAAGATGAAGGCGTTTCCGGACGTCAAGATCATCTCGCTGCCGGCCATGCAGTGGGAAGCGAGCAACGCCGGCACCATCGTCGCCGACCAGATGCTCGCCAATCCCGACATCGATCTGATCTTCAGCCACGCCGCCCATCTTTCGGTCGCCGCCGTCGCTTCGCTGGAAGCCGCCGGCAAGAAGCCGGGGGACGTGATGCTGATGAGCTCGAACGGCGCGCCGGTCGGCCTCGACCTGATCCGCAAGGGCTGGCTGAATGTCGAGGTCGAGCAGCCGCTCTATGCGCAGGCGGCCGCGGTCGCCATGTTCATGGACAAGGTCGCCAACAAGCAGGAAATCAAGCCCGGCGACTATGACGTGCTTGGCCTGAAGTCGGTGGTGACCAAGGAAGCCTGGGGCCCGAACATCAAGATCCCGGGCGCCGCGATCACCAAGGAGAACGTCGACAACCCGGCCTTCTGGGGCAACCAGAAGCCGCCGACGGATACGGTGAAGTCCGTCGAATAGGCTTGCCCGCAAAGCTCCGGGCCACCGCGGCCCGGAGCCTTCCTGCGCGTCCGCACCAGGTGGCCGCGCAGATCGTCCTGGCGCCAACCGGATCAGCCCCAACCGGATCACATGATGAGCCCACGCACCCGCCATATCCTCGAGCTCGTACTCGACAATCTCGTCTGGTTCATGCTGGTCTTCGTGCTGGCGGTGTTTTCGATCTTCATTCCCAACTTCTTCCAGCTCGGCATCTTCGCCAACATCGTCGAGGCTTCCAGCGTGCTCGGCGTGATGTCGATCGGCCTGGCGCTGGTCATCATCGCCGGCCACATGGACCTTTCGGTCGAATCGGTCGCCGCCCTCAGCGCCATGGCGGTCGGCATCATGTTCTGCTCGTCCGGCATCGGTATCGGCCTGCAGTTGCATCCGAACTGGCTGATGGTGCCGGTATCGCTCGCCATAGCGTTGGCGGTCGGCGCCATCATCGGCGTCATCAACGGCTTCCTCATCGTCAGGCTGAAGATGAGCGCCTTCATCATCACGCTTGCCTCCTACATCTGGGTGCGCGGCCTGGTGCTGGTGGTTTCGGGCGGGCGCTCGGCGCAGGATCTGGCGCCCGCCATCCGCTGGTTCGGCATCCAGCGGCTCGTCGGCCTGCCGCTCACCGCCTGGATCGCCGTCGGCTGCTTCGTGGTCTTCTCGCTGATTCTGGCCAAGACGCCGTTCGGCCGGCATCTGGTGATGATCGGCGGCAACGAGACCGCGACCTTCCGCGCCGGCATCCGCGTCAACCGCAACCTGATCATCGCCTTCGTGCTTGCCGGCGCCATTGCCGGCCTGGCCGGCTGGCTGCTTGCCATCCGCACCTCCGGGGCGACCGCGAATTTGGGGGTAGGCCTGCTCTTCAACGCCTTCGCCGCCGTCGTCATCGGCGGCGTCAGCCTCAAGGGCGGCGTCGGCACCCTGCCCGGCGTCTATGCCGGCGTGCTGCTTTTGTCGGCCATCAACACCGCCATCAACCTGATGGGCCTTCCGGCCAACTTCACCCAGGTCATCCACGGCTTGCTTGTGCTGGCGGCCGTGCTGCTCGACGCTTTCAAGCAAACCATTCGCCAAAGACTCGCATGACAGGATGGCTCGCATGACCGGACGCATCGAAGGCAAGGTGGCGGCGATCGTCGGCGCCGCGCGCGGCATCGGCAAGGGCATAGCCCAACGCTTCGCCGAAGAGGGCGCAAAACTGGTGCTTGCCGACAGCGAGGCCGAAGCCGGCAAGGCGAGCGCCCGCGAGCTGGGCGCCGCCTTCATCCATACCGACATCTCGAAGATGGCCGACGCGGAAGCGGTGGTGGCTCTCGCACTGGAGCGCCACGGCCGCCTCGACATCATCGTCCAGAATGCCGGCATCTATCCCTGGCAGCTCATCGAGAACACCAGCCCGGAAGACTGGGACCGGGTGATGGCGGTCAATCTGCGCGGCAGCTTCAACGCCGCGCGCGCAGCACTCACGCCGATGAAGGCGCAGCGCAGCGGCCGCATGCTGTTCACCTCCTCCATCACCGGCCCGCAAGTGAGCAGCCCCGGCCATGGCCACTATTCGGCGAGCAAGGCCGGCATCAACGGCTTCATCCGCGCCGCGGCGCTCGAGTTTTCCGGCTATGGCATCACCGTCAACGGCGTCGAGCCCGGCAACATCCTGACCGAAGGCATGAAGCTGCATCGCGATGCCGCCTTCATCAAGAGCATGGAGGACGCCGTGCCGCTCGGTCGCCTCGGCACGCCGCGCGACGTCGCCAACGCCTTCCTGTTCCTGGCTTCGGACGACGCCAGCTACATCACCGGCACGACAATCGTCGTCGATGGCGGCCAGCTCCTGCCCGAAGGCCAGGATTTCCGCCTTACGCCGCCGTGATTCTTGATTGGTGCCAAAAAGCTGGCGGACGAAACTGGTGGGCGATGACGGGCTCGAACCGCCGACATCTTCGGTGTAAACGAAGCGCTCTACCAACTGAGCTAATCGCCCGCTCCGGGCCGGACCTTTAAGCAGTTAGGGCTCCATTCGCAAGGCCCAATGAACAGCCGGGGTCAACCGCTGTCAGGCGGATTTCCCCAATGCCGGCGCACTTGTCAAAAAACCTTCTCCAGTTTGCTGTTATGCTTGAATGCCGCGCTTGACACCCGCAAACGAACCCCTTATCCAGCGCCCCAACGACGAACACGCCTGACACGTGCTCGTCAGTGCGCGGGTGTAGCTCAGTCGGTTAGAGTGCCGGCCTGTCACGCCGGAGGTCGCGGGTTCGAGCCCCGTCACTCGCGCCATTCTTTTCAATAAGTTAGAGGTCTGAACGCCAGACCGGCAATTCGGACTTTTAGGTCGTTTTGCTCCCCTGGAGAGGCCGCCTTCCCTCGCGCCGAGCCTCGTCTGCTCTTCTACCTGTAGCTAGTCAAACCCGGATCCAGGTCCTGCTACAATCCCGAATGGCCGTCCGAATAGTGGTTATCCTGGCGCTTCTTTCCGCGTTCGCCTACGGATTCGCAAAACTCGTGGAACGCTATGGCGGCGTTGGCGATCGGCCCCCTCCGTGTGAGCAATTGTCTGATTGCCCCGACCCAAATGCGCCGCCTCCAGAGCCCGAGCCTAAGACGGGCTAGCTGAGCAGCCCATTGAGAAGTTCATCGAGCTGCGGCGTCGAATTCATCCTCGAGAACGGCGGCGGCGCCGGCGTGAGGCTGAGGAAGGCTTCCTCAAAGGCTCTCCTGAGAGGAAGGCACTGCTCACGCCGGCAGCCATTTTGTGAAGCGCGTATAGTCGTCAGCCGTTCGGATAGTAGCCGCCGTCGGCGCCGTCACCCATATAGGTTCCCTGGCCGGTGGCATTCTGAAGCCGCTGATCCAGCTCGTTGATCTGCCCCAGCTTCGAACGGCCTGAAGTCGACGCGGTGTGCTGGATGGTATCCGCCCGCTGCATCAGGTCGCGGGCCTGGTCTTGTGTGATCTTGCCGGCCGCCCTGGCTTGACGGATACCCTGCCTCACGTTGAGCAACTGCTCCAGCACCGCTCTCGGCTCCGGATTCGCCGGCACCGATGCAGTGGTTGTGGTGTCGACCTGTGCCCTGTGGTGACGGTGCACTGCATAGGCGCTCGAAAGCGGTATGGCCGCGAAGACCGATGCGGCCACAATGATTTTTGGCACGAAAGAGCTCATGATGACATCTCCCTATGACGAGGAAGCGGGTATACCGCTTTTCCTCCCCAATGGGCCGTCCGGTCGCGTCGTGTCGCGGTGCAGCCACTCACCGCCGGCGGTTCTCGGCCCAGGGACGACATATAGAGGCGCCCCGGCATTGAGCTGGAGACGGGAACGCAAACGTTATCCGATGTGATCGAGCTTGAATCGTGGCTGCACATTCGCTGGCTACCCGGTCGGTTTGGGCGAATACCGGGCGCCGCTCGGTAGTGCATGTCGCGCAAAAGCGCGACGCGCTTTAAGCGGCCTGTGCTCCACCTTCCCCTGAACTGCCTCAAGAAAAGTTGGCGGCCACTAGGCCATAGCTGTCGTCGTCTCTTTCAGGATGCCTCACTTGCCTGCTTTCCCGTTCTCCGAAGCGAACCCGATTCAATATCCCGGTCCCCCGCCGAAAAGTTCGGATGTGGTGATTATCGGCGGCGGCGTCATCGGCGTGACGACGGCGCTTTTTCTTGCGCGGCGCGACATCCCGGTGACGCTGGTTGAAAAGGGACGGATAGCGGCCGAGCAATCCTCTCGAAACTGGGGATGGATCAGAAAGCAGGGACGCGATGCGGATGAGCTGCCGATTGTGATCGAGGCATCGCGTCACTGGCGGCAACTGGCTGAGGAATGCGGCGAAGACATCGGCCTGAAGCAGACAGGTGTGACCTATCTGGCAAGCTCGGACGACAAAATGGCCGGCTTCGAAGAATTCATGAAGATCGCCGCCGCCCATAAGATCGATACTCGCCTTCTGAACGCCCAGGAAACCGCTGGTCTCATCGAAGGCATGTCAGGCAGTTTCAAGGGCGCGATGACGACACCTTCCGACATGCGGGCGGAGCCTTGGGTGGCCGTGCCCGCGCTCGCTCGGCTTGCGGCCCGCGAAGGCGTCAAGATCGTGGAGAATTGCGCGGCGCGAACCTTGGAAATCTCGGCCGGCAGGGTCAGCGGCGTGTGGACTGAGGCGGGTCACATCGCGACCTCCAGCGTTCTGCTCGCGGGCGGCGCCTGGTCCTCCCTCTTCCTGAGAAGACATGGTGTTTCCATACCCCAGCTCAGTGTCAGGTCGACCGTGGCTGCGACGGAGCCGATGCCTGAGATCCATGCCGGCGCCGCGGCAGCGGATCACATCGCCTTCAGGCGCAGGCAGGATGGTGGATACACGCTCGCTCCTGGAGGAGGCAGTTTGCTCTACGTCGGGCCTGACGCGTTCCGGCACGCGACGAAATACTTTCCCGCGCTCATGGCCAATCCGTTCGGGACACGCTACTCGCCGGCTGCGCCGGCGGGCTACCCGGATAGCTGGGCGACGCCGCGTCGCTGGGCGCCGGATTCTCAAAGTCCATTCGAGAGGATGCGGGTGCTCGATCCCGCCCCCGCCTCCTCTGGCCTTCGTTCGATCGAACGCAATTTCACGCGGCTTTTCCCGCAGCTCGGGCGAGTTCGCATCAAGGCCAGTTGGGCAGGCATGATTGACGCGATGCCGGACGTCGTCCCCATAGTGGACCGCGTACAGGCGATCGGCGGCCTTATCGTCGCGACGGGCATGAGCGGTCACGGCTTCGGCATCGGGCCGGGAATCGGTCGGGTCGTCTCCGACATGATCCAGGGAAATGAGATCGGGCACGATCTGACCCGCTTTCGCCTGTCGCGCTTTTATGACGGCAGCGCCATTCGGCCAGGCCCGGCCCTTTGAGCGTTCTGCAGCCAAGCGGGATCGCTTGACGCCTCAGAAATGCGGGCAAACAAAGAGATAGAGCACGGCGCTGAAGCTCCGCTCGTTGCTGATGGCGCCGAATATCGTGCTGGCTCTCGAAGTCCTTGCGCCGGAACCATTCCGCCATTGCCTCGTTCCGCCCAAGGGCCGAAAACGGGAGAGACAGATGGCTGTGAGATGTCGCGTTTCGATTGATGACGCCAGGGATGTGGACGAGCTCGCGTTCCAGGAACTGCCGCGGGTGGGTGAAAGCGTATCCATGCCGGTCGAAGGATCAAATATGGACCTTCGCGTTCTGCGTGTCGTGCATATGCCCGGCAGCGAGCAAGGCGCAACGACGAAGCTGGAACTGACCAGCAAGATCCTCTGAGCAGCACCCGTCTTTCTGGCTTACTCGCCCAATATGACGCCGGAGGCGACGATCTGGGCGGTTCGCGCGGTGAGCTTCTCGCGCTTTACGAGCGTAGGCTTTTCATAGGGCTTTTTCATCGCGCCGTTCCGGAACCGGGCTGCCTTGTGGTTGGTCAAGACAGTGAACGCGCTCGCATCGCTTGCGTTCCGGGCGGTGAGATTTCCCAGGCTTCAGCCGAAGCCAGTCTTCAAGCCCTCGCCAGCAGCGCCTCGACTTCCTGGAGCGTCGGCATGGAGGGCGCTGTGCCCGGGCGCGTCACCGAAATGCCGGCGACGGCGCAGGCAAAGCGCACCGCCTCAAGCGGCTCGATCCCTTTCGCAAGTGCCGCCGCCAGGCCCCCATTGAAGGCGTCGCCCGCTCCGGTGGTCTCGACCACCGGGCCGGCATCGACGGCGCCGACATGGTCGGAACGATCCTTGGTGTGCAGCAGCGCGCCCTTCTCGCCAAGCGTCACGATAACGGTGCCGACCCCCTTCGCCAGCAGATTGTCGGCGGCGCGGCGCGCATCGTCGATCGACGAGACTGTGATGCCGGTCAGTCCTTCGGCCTCGGACTCGTTGGGCGTGACGTAGTCGCAGAGCGTGTAGATACGCTCCGGCAGGCTGGCTGCCGGCGCTGGATTGAGGATCGTCGTCACCCCTGCCCCGCGCGCGACCTCAAGTGCCTTCAATGCTGCGTCGATCGGCTGCTCGAGTTGGGTGACGAAGACACCGGCCGAGCGGATCAGGCCGGCATGCGCCTCTATATCGGCGGGCGAGATCAGCATAGCCGCACCCGGACTGACGATGATGGCGTTGTTGCCGCTGCCCTCTTCCACAAAAATGTAGGCCGCGCCCGTGTAGCTGTCCGGCGTTTCGATCGCGGCGCTTTTCACGCTCGCCGCTTTCCAGGTCTGCCTGGCCATGTCGGCGAAAGCATCGACGCCGAGCCTCGTCAGGAAAGTGATGTCGGCGCCGAGCTTGCCGGCGGCCACGGCCTGGTTCGAGCCCTTGCCGCCCGGCCCGAGCTTGAACGAGTTGCCGAGGATCGTCTCGCCCATGCGCGGCTGGCGGTCGGCGCGATAGGCGGTGTCGGCGACGAAGACACCCAGGATAACGACGGGCTTGCCGGCGGCCATCTCCTTACTCCGCGTCCGGCGGAATGACGCCCTTGCGGAAGGCGAAGCAGCCATAGAAGCGGCGTTCGCCTGTCTGGATGACGCAGTAGGCCTTCTTGGCGCGCTCGTAGAAGGCGTAGCGTTCGATCGAGATCATCGGCCAAGCCTTGCCCTCGGCCGCATCGATCTCCTTCTGCACCTCCTTCTGCACCGGCGGGATCTCGTTCGGCTTGCCGACGATCTCCATTCGGGCGGCCGCGTCGTTGACGAAGCTGTCCAGCGGATAAAGCGACAGAACCGCCTTCGCCACCTCGGCCGCCGGCGCATCGATGCGCAGCAGCTTGCCGAGCACGGTCTGCTTGGCAACGGAGTCGGATGGGAAATTGGTGTCGGCGATGATCAGGTCGTCGCCGTGGCCCATCGCCCGCAGCGCCTGGAGCACGTCGGCATTGAGCAGCGGATTGATCCCTTTGAGCATGGTTTCCTCTTGGAAGTCTGTTTGCGGTCTGGAGCAATTCCAGGAAAAGTGTGAGCGGTTTTCCGTCCGGAATTGCGTAAGGCTCTAGAGACGCTTGCCGGTCCCTGCGTCGAAGAGATGGACGTGATCGAGCCGCGGCCTGAGCTTCAACGTATCTCCCGGCTTGAAGTCGTGACGCTCACGAAACAGCGCCACCATCTCGCCCTCGCCGAAGCGCACGAACACCAGCGTCTCCGAGCCTGTCGGCTCGACCACCGAAATCGTGGACGCGACGCCGTCGGGATGGATTTCCAGGTGCTCCGGCCGCACACCGTAGACGACGGCCTGTCCGTCCTCGGTCGAAATGCCGGCAGGCATCGGAAAGGCCGAGCCTGCAATGTCAACCACGGGCTTCTCACCCTTTTTCAGGGTGCCCTTGAGCAGGTTCATCGCCGGCGAGCCGATGAAGCCGGCGACGAACAGATTGGCAGGCCGGTCGAACAGTTCCAGCGGCGCGCCGACCTGCTCGATGCGGCCATCGCGCATCACCACGATCTTGTCGGCCATGGTCATGGCCTCGATCTGGTCGTGCGTGACGTAGATGGTGGTGGTCTTCAGCCGCTGGTGCAGTTCCTTGATCTCGGTGCGCATCTGCACGCGCAGCTTGGCGTCGAGGTTCGAGAGCGGCTCGTCAAACAGGAACACCTGCGGATTGCGCACGATGGCGCGGCCCATGGCGACACGCTGGCGCTGGCCGCCGGAAAGCTGGCGTGGATAGCGCTTCAGATAGGGGGCAAGGTCGAGGATATCGGCCGCCCGCTTCACCCGCTCGGCGACCACGGCAGGATCGGTGCCGCGCAGCTTCAGCGCGAATGCCATGTTCTGCTCCACCGTCTTGTGCGGATAGAGAGCGTAATTCTGGAACACCATCGCGATGTCGCGCTTTGCCGGCGGCAGGTTGTTGACGACGCGGTCGCCGATCGAAATCGTTCCGCCCGAGACCGTTTCCAGCCCCGCCACCATCCTCAAGAGCGTGGATTTGCCGCATCCCGAAGGGCCGACCAGCACAACGAATTGGCCGTCGGCAATGTCGACGCTGACCTCATGCAGAACCTTGACGGTTCCGAATGCCTTGGCCACATTGGTGATAGCGACTTGAGCCATTGTCTCCCCTATCTTTTTCGGTGAAGCTAGCCATTGCCAACGGCAAGGGCAAGTCGGTATCTTATAGATAAAAAGCCATTCTTGTTGACAAGGTAATCGATTACGCGAATAGTTGCGAGTGCCAGTCCGACAGCCGGTCCCTGTCCCGGAAAATCGGAGTTGCAGGCGACGCAGGGTGGGGTCCCACGTCCCCCTATGGTATAGGAGAACCGCAGACGTTTCGGCGTCCGAGAGATTGGCAAAATCAATTCACGACTGAAGTTCTGGGAGGAACCTTGAGATGAGAGTCGACCTTTACGAAAAACTGGTGCGGGCCGGGGCGACCCGCCGCGACTTGTTGAAGGGCGCCGCCAGCATGGCCGCGCTCGCCGCGGCGTCCGGCGCCGGGCTCGGCGCGCTGACGAGGCCGGCTGCTGCGGCCGACGATCTGCGCGCGAAACTTCTGCAGATACCGGGCGTCGGCAAGGGCCAGCCGACGGATGCCGACTTCCAGAAAGTCGGCGAACTTTGCCTGGAAGCGACCAAGGCCAACGTCAAGGAAGGTGAATTCGCCGGCGTCGAACTCACCTTCATGGGCCTCAACAACCAGAACCTGCATAACGTGCTGTTCCGCGGTTTCCTGAAGCCGTGGGAAGCTTACACCGGCGCCAAGATCAATTGGATCGATCTGGCACAGGCCGACTACAATCCACGCCTGCAACAAGCCATCGCAACCAATACGATCGATTTCGATATCCTGGAGATGGGCGCGCCCTTCGAAGGCGATGTCTGCGGCAAGGGCCTCACTTCCGAAATGCCGGACTGGGTCAAGAAGCAGATCGACATGGATGACCTGGTGGCGTACCTCAAGCCGCCTGTCGGCACCTGGAACGGCAAGCAGTATCGCGTGACCGTCGACGGCGATACTCATAATTTCAACTACCGCACCGACGTGTTCTCCGACGCCGATCTGGCGGCAGCCTGGAAAGCCGACTCCGGCGACAAGGCAGGCCTGGCGGAATGGGGCGTGCCGAAGACCTGGCAGCAGGTGCAGGCCGTGACCAAGTTCCTCAAGGGCAAGCAGGTGAAAGGCCAGGACGTCTATGGCTACCTCGACGCGCCCAAGCCCTGGGGCGGCTTCGGCTTTTACTTCCTCGGCAGCCGCGCCACCGCCTATGCCAAGCACCCGGACGACAAGGCCTGGCTGTTCGATCCAGATACGATGAAGCCACGCGTCAACAACCCGGCCTGGGTGCGGGCGATCCAGGACGTGATCGACGCGCTGCCTTTCGAACCGCAAGATCAGATCAACGCCGACCCGAACCAGACCTGTTTCTCGCAATTCCTGGGAGGCACCGGTTCGATGCTGGCTTGGTGGGGCGACGCAGGCTCGAATGCCAAGACCAACGATGCTTCGGTTGTCGGGGACGTTACTGGTTTCTCGATCCTGCCGGGCTCGGACGACGTCTACAATTCCAAGACCGGCAAGTGGGACAAGCTCGCCAGCGGACCGAACTATGCGCCGAACTGCGCCTATCTCGGCTGGGGTGTCTATGTCATGGCGCGCGTCGACAGCGACGAGAAGAAGAAGAAGGCGGCATGGTCGGCGGCGGCCCATCTCGGCGGCAAGGATTTGTCGCTGTGGTGCGCGGCCTATCCATCGGGCTTCCAGCCCTACCGCAACTCCCATTTCAACATTCCGGAATGGGTGGCGGCCGGCTATGACGAGGCCTTCATCAGCTCGTATCTGAAGTCGGAAGGCGACTCTTATAACCATCCGAACGCGGCGATCGAGCCGCGCATCCCCGGCATCTTCCAGTACTACAGCGCCGCCGAGGACATCCTGGCCAACACTTTCGCCGGCAAGATGAAGGCGCAAGAAGGTGCGGATGCCATCGCTGCCGCCTGGGAGAAACTGACCGACCAGATCGGCCGCGAGAACCAGATCAAGCTCTACAAAGCCTCGCTCGGCATGTAGGCTGTCTCAAGAGAAGTCGCGGCCCGGCGACACCTCGTCGCCGGGCCGTATGTTGACCGGCTCTGGCCGGTGGGTTGAGCAAGAGGCGACAGGCGTGGCTGACCAGACTTCGACCGCCAATGCGTGGCCGGCAAATTCCACAGCGGCCGATCTGATCCCGCCCGGCCGCAAGCGCCTCGGCTGGGCTCTGCTGACTGCCGCGACGCTCGTGCTGCTGGCGGCGATCGTGATGCAGATCCTCTACAAGACCGAAGTCGACACGGTCGGCTTCTATACTTGGCGCCCCGTGGTCTACGCCTATGTGCTGTGGGGCGTGGCGCTTGGCGCCTGGCAGGTGCTGACGCGCGGCGAGGACGGCCAGCGCGCGCTGTTCCTGCTGCCGGCACTGCTCTTCACCATTGCCATGGTGATCTTCCCGACGCTGTTCGGCTTCTATATCGCGCTGACCGACTGGAACCTTAGCTCCTTTTCCGGCCGCAGGTTCAACGGGCTCGACAATTTCTGGCAGATGCTGGGAGACCCCTACTACCGCAATGCGCTGTTCAACATGGTGCTCTATGTGCTGGCGGTTCTGGTCGAATATGTCATCGCCTTCGGATTGGCGCTGCTGCTCAACGCGCAGATCCGCGCCAGGAAATTCTTCCGCGTGGTCTTCCTGCTGCCGCTGATGCTGTCGCCGGTCGCCGTCTCCTGGATGATCGGCAAGTCGCTGATGGAATACCGCTTCGGACCGGCGGCGACGTTGGCACGGCATCTCGGCTGGGACAATCCCGCTTTCTTCTCCGACCCGGTCATCGCGCGCATCTCGATCATGGTGCTCGACGCCTGGACCTTCATCCCGTTCATGATGATCATGCTGCTCGCCGGCCTGCAGGCCATGTCGCGCGAGGTGATCGAGGCGGCTCGCGTCGATGGCGCAAATACCTGGCAGACCTTCTGGCAGGTAACCTTCCCGCTGATGCTGCCGGTGTCGGTGACCGCGGTGATCCTGCGCATCATCTTCAAGCTCAAGCTTGCCGACATCATCATCACGGTGACGTCCGGCGGCCCCGGCGGCGCCACCGATTCCGTTTCGAGCTTCATCTACCGCGAGTATCGCGACCGCTCGAATGTCGGCTATGGCACCATGCTGGCCATGGCCTATCTCGTCATCATCATCGTGTTCGTCACCTGGCTGCTGAAGCTCGCCAGCCGCTTCGTGCGCAACGTCAACTGAGCGGCATCATGAGCGTCCAGACCACCGACTACACCGTTTCCGAGATCCGCTCACCGGCGGGCTTCATCACCAGCCGCGTCTTCATCTACGGCGCGCTGGTGTTCTGGTCCTTCGTCTGCCTGTTCCCGATCTACTGGACCATCACCACCTCCTTCAAATCGGCGGTCGACGTCACACAAGGGCACCTCATCCCCTTTGTCGACTTCCAGCCCGACTGGAAAGGCTGGCGCTCGCTCGGCCTGTCGCCGGATTCGATCTTCCAGACCTCGACCGTGCGCGACGAATTCCTCAAGCGCTTCATGAATTCGGTCATCACCTCGGTCGGCGCATCGAGCCTCGCCATTGTCATCGGCAGCCTCGCCGCCTACGGCCTCACCCGCTACCGCTATCACTTCGCCTGGTTCAAGAACGAGGACATATCCTTCTTCTTCCTGTCGCAGCTGATCCTGCCGCCGGTCGTGCTGGCGCTGCCTTTCCTGGTGCTCTACCGGGAAGTGGCGCTGCTCGACACACGCATCGGGCTCGTGCTCCTCTACACGCTGATGGTGCTGCCGATCGTCATCTGGATCATGCGCGACCAGTTCAACTCCATTCCCGTCGAGCTTGAGGAGGCGGCGCTGGTCGACGGCTTGTCGATCTGGGGCGCCTTCTTCCGCATCGTCATGCCGATCGCGCTTCCCGGTATGGTCGCCGCCTTCATCCTGGCTATGGTGCTCTGCTGGAACGAGTATTTCTTCGCTGCCCTTCTCACCTCGACCGATGCCAAGACCATCCCCGTCATGGTGGCGAGCCAGACCGGCTCGCAAGGCATCAACTGGTGGTCGATGGCAGCCCTTGCCACCGCGGCGATCGCACCGCTGGCGATCATCGGCATCGCGCTCGAGCGTTATCTCATCATGGGCATGACGGCGGGCTCGGTGAAATAGCGAGGACTCGACCGACGCCTCACGCATGTCGCCCAAAGCGGGCCGGTTAGTCCGCCGCTATATAGCTTCGGCTGGCGCAAAGAAGCAGTTCTCGTGCTCCTCGGTCGGATGCAAGCAGATGTGAAAGTTGTCATCACCGGACGGAATGACACTGTCGTAAGGAACGAGATAGCGGTTCTGGTGAGTGACCTTCCGATGATCTCCCGGCCGCAGGATGATCACGTAGCCATCCGGGCTTGGCGTGACAGTGGCGCTGGGGATACTGCTGCATTCGCCTGTCATTGAATCGCCGTGACAGCAGGCCGGCGGATAAGTCCAGCCACTGCTGGCGCCGTGCGCAAACGCAGAGACATCCTGGAGCGCTGCAGCCGTGGCGACTACGCCTGCAAACCTCGCTCCGCGTCGTATCCCGGCCGCGTTCACTGAAAGCCCCTGAGGCTCCGAGCACAATTGGCGCTACAATATACCTTATTCGGACTTACTAATATATTGGTTAGAGGACTTCCTGATATCCTCCTTCAAAAAGAACCCGACTAGGCAGAAAGCGTCGTCCGCAAATGCTCCAGGATCATGGCGACGCCCTTTTGCCCGAGCTCGGCCGACGCCTCCGGCGCGCTCTTCGTGTACCAGCCGGTATTGTCCGCGAAATGGGCTGCATCCACCGCTTCGGGGCATAGCGCCAGCATCAGCGACGTCTCGCCGATGCCGGCATGGTCGAACGGGTATTTGCCGCTCATGGCGGCCGGCATCAGCGGATGCACCTGCACCCAGTTGAAGACGTTCTCGCCCTGGGCATGGCCGGCATAGTAGTCGGCCATCTTGTCGGAGCCCCACCAGCCCTCGCCGCGCTCCTTTTCCAGGAAGCGGAAGATCGCCTGCCTGCCGGCAGTCTTGAAGGCGAGATCGGTCGGCATGCCGGCAACAAAATTCTCGGTCTGGTGATGGATGATGGCGTGGATGTTGCGGAAGCCGACGCGCAGCAGGCCGTAGAACAGCTCCTCGGCGAAAGGCGCCAGCACCGGACCGCCGACCTGCAGCGAGCCGCTGCCTTCGGGCGGCGCCACGGCATAGCTCGCCGCGCCGTAGTAGAAGGGCGGCAGGATGACGATGTCCCTCTCCTTCTCGAAGCGTTCCAGCGTCTTGACGACCGCCAGTGTATCCATGCCGACCGCCATATGCTCGCCATGGTATTCGAGCACGCCGAGCGGCAGCGCGACCGGCCAGTTCCCCTCGATCGCCTTGCGTATCTGGTGCGGCAGCATCAGCTCGTAGCGCATGTCCCTACTCCATGTTGGTGTGCCGGGCGCGCATTGCCTCCGCCGTCGCGCCGGTCAGCGCCTTGAGCTTCAGCACCATCACCTCGAACAGCAGGAACAGCGCCCCTTCGAACAGCGAGCCCATCGGCAGCACCGAAGTTTTTGCCGCGCCCTGGTCGCTGGCCATGGTCTGGGCCGGAACGAGCAGCGTGAAGTCGGCGAGCTTCGCCGCGCTGCCGGCCGGTTCGGCCGTCAGCAGCAGCACCTTGGCGCCGGCCGCGCGGGCCACCCGCATCAAGGCGAGAACGGTGGTGGTCTCGCCCGGCCCGGAACTTGCAAGCAAGACATCGCCCTGCGCGAGCGGCGGCGTGGTCATGTCCCCGACCACCGCGACAGGCAGGCCGAGATGGTGGAGCCGCATGGCGAAGCCTTTGACCTGCAGCGCTTCGCGGCCGCAGCCATAGACGACGATCTTGCCGGCGCCGGCAAGCATTTCGCAGGCGGCGTCGACCCGGCCGTCATCGACGCGCCTCACCACGGCGCCAAGCTCGTCCAGCGCGATCTCGAATATCTCCGACCCGGCTTGCGTCATGTCAATTCGTCCTGTCTGCCGAAGGTTGGAAACACTTGATTTTGTTCATGCTATCACCGCGAAAATTCGCGTCCAAGGAGCCTCGGCGCTTTTGCTGTACCGCCAGCGTGATAGTGTCATGTCAGACAAATCAATCCGGGACATCGTGAGCTATGAAGACACGGCATTTCGACCGCATCGGCAATGGCGGCATCACCTTCACCGAGCTCGGCTTCGGCACCGCTCCGCTCGGCAACCTCTACCGCGCCGTCTCCGATGAGGACGCCCATGCCACGCTGGAGGTGGCATGGGAGACCGGCTGCCGCTACTTCGACACCGCGCCTCTCTATGGCCTCGGCCTGTCGGAAACCCGGCTCAACCCCTTCCTGCGCGGCAAGAAGCGGGACGACTATGTGCTGTCGAGCAAGGTCGGTCGCATCATGCGCGTCTGCCCGCCCGACCAGCGCACCGGCATCGGCAAGTTCTTCGACACACCCTCGCGCAAGGAAGTCTACGACTACAGCTATGACGGCGTGATGCGTTCCTTCGAGGCCTCGCTGGAGCGTCTCGGCGTCGATCGCATCGACATCCTCTACGTGCACGATGTCGACATCTTCACCCATGGCAGCAAGGAGGCGTCGGACCTGCGCATCGAGGAATTCATGTCCTCTGGCTATTACGGGCTGCTTTCGCTGCGCGACCAGGGCGTGATCAAGGCCTTCGGCGGCGGCATCAACGAGTGGCAGGTCTGCCAGACGCTCGCAGAGCGTGGCGATTTCGACCTCTTCCTGCTTGCTGGCCGCTATACGCTGCTCGAGCAGGAAGCGCTGGGCTCGTTCCTGCCGCTCTGCGAAAAGCGCGGCATCGGCATCGTTCTCGGCGGCCCTTACAATTCCGGCATCCTGGCGACGGGGCCGAAGCCTGGCGCTTTCTACAACTACACCGAGGCGCCAAAGGACGTGCTGGACCGCGTGGCGCGCATCGAGGCGGTCTGCAAGCGCCATGGCGTGCGGCTGATCGAGGCCGCATTGCAGTTCCCGCTGCAGCATCCATCCGTGATGTCGGTGATCCCCGGCGGCCAGCGGCCGGCCGAGGTCGAAAGCAATCGCGCGCTGCTTGACGTCAAGATCCCGGCGGCCCTGTGGGCGGATCTCAAGCAGGAAGGCCTGATGCGCGCCGACGCGCCGACCGCCTGACTCCAGATATCCTGCCGCCGCAGGGCAAAAGAAAAGCCGGGCAAGCCCGGCTTTTCTGGCTTTTCTGATAAAGAAAAAAGGTCTTAGTTGACCGCGTCCTTGAGGCCCTTGCCGGCCGAGAACTTCGGCACGGTGCGCGCCGGAATCTTCACTTCCGCGCCGGTCTGCGGGTTGCGGCCGGTCGAAGCAGCGCGTTTTGACACGGTGAAATTTCCGAAGCCGACAAGCCGGACATCGCCGCCCTTCTTCAGTTCGCCAGTGATCACGGAGAACACCGCATCGACGGCGGACTGCGCATCAGCCTTCGAAATGCTTGCGGAGTCGGCGACAGCGGACACCAGTTCGTTCTTGTTCATCAAAATTCCCTTCCATGAGAAAACCGGAACTACGACTCATCCGGCAGGAAACGGACTTTAGAAAGAAGCGTTGAGGAACCCAAGCCGAAAACCGCAGAATTCCGGGCTTTTTTGCACTTTTTCGGAGATTTTTCACATGAAAAAGCCGGGCTGGAAGCCCGGCTCTCTCTTTGTGCGCTGCAACGTTAGAACATTCTAATGAGCAAGTGATTTCCCGGCCTCGTCGCCGGCATCCACGCCGGTTGGCGGAACCACCGGCTCGACCCACTCGATCGGCTCCGGCATCCTGACCAGCGCGTGCCTCAGCACCTCGCCGACCCGCGACACCGGAACGATCTCCATGCCGTTCTTCACATTGTCCGGAATCTCCGCCAGATCCTTGACGTTTTCTTCCGGGATCAGCACCTTCTTGATGCCGCCACGCAGTGCGGCAAGCAGCTTCTCCTTCAGACCACCGATCGGCAAGATGCGGCCGCGCAGCGTTATCTCACCTGTCATCGCCACATCAGCCCGGACCGGAATGCCCGTCAGGACCGAGACGATGGCCGTGGCCATGGCGGCACCTGCAGACGGGCCATCCTTCGGCGTAGCGCCTTCCGGCAAGTGCACGTGGATGTCGCGCTTGTCGAACAGCGGCGGCTCGACGCCGAAATCGATGGCGCGCGAGCGGACGTAAGAAGCCGCCGCCGAGATCGATTCCTTCATCACGTCGCGCAGATTGCCGGTCACCGTCATGCGGCCCTTGCCGGGCATCATGACGCCTTCGACCGTCAGCAGCTCGCCGCCGACTTCCGTCCAGGCGAGACCTGTGACCACGCCAACCTGATCGTCAGCCTCGACCTGACCGAAGCGGAAGCGCGGAACGCCGAGATAGTCGGCGAGGTTGTCCGCCGTGATCTTCACCGTCTTCTTCTTCGTCTTCAGGATCTCGGTCACCGCCTTGCGCCCGAGCTTCATCAGCTCGCGCTCCAGGCTGCGCACGCCGGCTTCCCTTGTGTAGGTCTGGATGATGCCGCGGATCGCGTCCTCGCCGACCGAGAACTCGTTCGGCTGCAGGGCGTGGTCGCGGATCACCTTGGGCATCAGGTGCCGCTTGGCGATCTCGATCTTCTCGTCCTCGGTATAGCCGGCGATACGGATGATCTCCATGCGGTCCATCAGGGGCGCAGGGATGTTCAGCGTGTTCGCCGTCGTCACGAACATCACGCTCGACAGGTCGTATTCCACCTCGAGGTAATGGTCCATGAACGTCGAGTTCTGCTCCGGATCGAGCACCTCGAGCAGGGCCGACGACGGGTCGCCGCGGAAGTCCTGGCCCATCTTGTCGATCTCGTCGAGCAGGAAGAGCGGATTGGACTTCTTGGCCTTCTTCATCGACTGGATGACCTTGCCGGGCATCGAGCCGATATAGGTCCGCCTGTGGCCGCGGATCTCGGCCTCGTCGCGCACGCCGCCGAGCGCCATGCGGATGAACTCGCGGCCGGTCGCCTTGGCGATCGACTTGCCGAGCGAGGTCTTGCCGACGCCGGGCGGGCCGACGAGGCACAGGATCGGCCCCTTCAGCTTCTTCTGGCGGCTCTGCACGGCGAGATACTCGACGATGCGCTCCTTGACCTTGTCGAGGCCGAAATGGTCGGCGTCGAGCACGTTCTGCGCGAAGGCGAGATCCTGCTTGACCTTGGAGTTCTTGCCCCACGGGATCGACAGCAGCCAGTCGAGATAGTTGCGCACGACGGTGGATTCAGCCGACATCGGCGACATCGACCGCAGCTTCTTCAACTCGGCTTCCGCCTTCTCGCGGGCCTCCTTGGAGAGCTTGGTCTTCTTGATGCGCGCCTCGATCTCGGCGGCCTCGTCGCGGCCGTCCTCGCCCTCGCCGAGCTCCTTCTGGATCGCCTTCATCTGCTCGTTGAGGTAGTACTCGCGCTGCGTCTTCTCCATCTGGCGCTTGACTCTGCTGCGGATGCGCTTCTCCACCTGCAGCACGGAGATCTCGGCTTCCATGAAGCCCATCGCCTTCTCGAGACGCTCCTTGATGGAGAGCGTGGCGAGCATTTCCTGCTTCTCGGGGATCTTGATGGCGAGATGCGAGGCAACGGTGTCGGCAAGCTTCGAGTAATCGTCGATCTGGCTGGCCGCGCCAACAACTTCGGGCGAGATCTTCTTGTTCAGCTTGACGTAGTTTTCGAAGTCGGTGACGACCGAGCGGGCAAGCGCTTCGATCTCGACCTCCTCCTCCTCTGGCTCGACCAGCGCGGTGGCGCGGGCTTCGTGGAAGTCGGCACGGTCGGTGAACGAGACGATCTTGGCGCGCGACGCGCCCTCGACAAGCACCTTCACGGTGCCATCGGGAAGCTTCAGGAGCTGCAGCACATTGGCGAGCGTGCCGATGTCGAAAATGGCATCGGGCTCAGGATCGTCGTCGGCTGCATTCATCTGGGTGGCAAGCAGGATCTGCTTTTCCTGACCCATCACTTCTTCCAGCGCCTTGATCGACTTTTCGCGCCCGACAAAGAGCGGGACGATCATGTGCGGGAACACGACGATATCGCGCAGTGGGAGGACTGCGAAAACGCCGTCGCCGGAAGCCTTGGATATCTTGGCCATTGTCCAACCTTTCATGTCGCGGCCGCTAATTTTAGCCAACCGCGAATCTCATATTAACGACCGAGTGTCGTTCCGCCTACCACCGTTTGTGACGGGAGTTTTACAGCACAGAATTCGGCGCTTCGGCCTTCCGCTGTTAGGTGGATGCGGGCGGAGCAAAGATCAAGGGTTAACATGGTCCGCTCATCCACTCCGTCACCTGCCGATACCCCCTTCACAGCAAAACGGCGCCACGCGGGCGCCGTTCCATGAAAAAATGTCGAGTCAGCTGCCATGTCAGGCGCTAACGTTGCCCTTCTTTTCCTTCTGCTCGGAATAGATGTAGAGCGGCCTGGCATTGCCCGAGACCACCTCTTCCGAGATCACCACCTCGCGCACGCCTTCCAGCGCCGGCAGCTCGAACATGGTGTCTAGCAGGATCGCTTCCATGATCGAGCGCAGGCCGCGCGCGCCGGTCTTGCGCTCGATGGCGCGCTTGGCGATCGCCGAAAGCGCGTTCTCGTGGAAGGTGAGATCGACATTCTCCATCTCGAACAGCCGCTGATACTGCTTGACCAGCGCGTTCTTCGGCTCGGTCAGGATCTGGATCAGCGCCGGCTCGTCGAGGTCCTCGAGCGTCGCCAGCACAGGCAGACGGCCGACGAATTCGGGGATCAGGCCGAATTTCAACAGGTCCTCCGGCTCGACCTGGCGGAACAGGTCGCCGGTGCGGCGATCCTCGGGCGAGGCCACCGTGGCGCCGAAACCGATCGAGGTCTTGCGGCCGCGATCCGAGATGATCTTGTCGAGGCCGGCAAAGGCGCCGCCGCAGATAAAAAGGATGTTGGCGGTGTCGACCTGCAGGAACTCCTGCTGCGGGTGCTTGCGGCCGCCCTGCGGCGGCACGGAAGCGACCGTGCCTTCCATGATCTTCAGGAGCGCCTGCTGCACGCCCTCGCCCGACACGTCGCGGGTGATCGAGGGGTTGTCGGACTTGCGCGAGATCTTGTCGATCTCGTCGATATAGACGATGCCGCGCTGGGCGCGCTCGACATTGTAGTCGGCCGACTGCAACAGCTTCAGGATGATGTTCTCGACGTCCTCGCCGACATAGCCGGCTTCGGTGAGCGTCGTGGCGTCGGCCATGGTGAAGGGCACATCGATGATGCGGGCGAGCGTCTGCGCCAGCAGCGTCTTGCCGCAGCCGGTCGGGCCGATCAGCAGGATGTTCGACTTCGCCAGCTCGACGTCGTTGTTCTTGCCTGCATGCGCAAGACGCTTGTAGTGGTTATGGACGGCTACCGACAGCACCCGCTTGGCGTAGGGCTGGCCGATGACATAGTCGTCGAGGACCTTGAGGATCTCCTGCGGGGTCGGCACGCCCTCGCGCGACTTCACCATCGAGGTCTTGTTCTCCTCGCGGATGATGTCCATGCAGAGCTCGACGCATTCGTCGCAGATGAAAACCGTCGGACCGGCAATCAGCTTGCGCACTTCGTGCTGGCTTTTGCCGCAAAACGAGCAATAAAGCGTGTTCTTTGAATCACCGCCGTTGTTGCTGACCTTGCTCATTTTTCTGTCCTTTCACCGCCTGCCTGCCGATCGTCTGGCTGCATGGGCGTCTCACCAATCTATCGCGGGAATCCGCCACCGCCAGTGTTCCGGCTCACACAGCGCATTCCGTACGAAACCCAAATCAGAAAACGCGACAATGATTCGCAGCAACCCCATGCAAAGCTAAGCCGTCGAAAATCAACATAGCCTTAACGTAGGCAATCCCGACCTTTGAGGGAACAGGCAATTGTGGCCGAAATGCCGCAAGCCGCGCCAAAAGCGCGTTATCCCGCCATTCAGCTGCCAATCAGAGCCTACGCGGCGGCGGTTTCGCCCAGCTCGCGCGTCGTGATGACCTTGTCGATCAGACCAAAGTCCTTGGCCTCGTCGGCGGTCATGAAGTGGTCGCGGTCGAGCGTCCGCTCGATCTCGTCATAGCTCTTGCCGGTATGCTTGACATAGACCTCGTTCAAGCGGCGCTTCAGCTTGATGATGTCCTGCGCATGACGTTCGATGTCCGAAGCCTGACCCTGGAAGCCGCCGGACGGCTGATGGACCATGATGCGCGCGTTCGGCGTGGCAAAGCGCATGTCCTTGTGGCCGGCGCACAGTAGCAGCGAGCCCATCGAGGCCGCTTGGCCGATGCAGAGCGTCGACACCGCCGGCTTGATGAACTGCATGGTGTCGTAGATCGCCATTCCCGAGGTTACGACACCGCCCGGCGAGTTGATGTAGAGGTTGATTTCCTTCTTGGGGTTCTCCGCCTCGAGGAACAAAAGCTGTGCACAAACCAGCGTCGCCATGCCGTCTTCGACCGGGCCGGTGATGAAGATGATGCGTTCCTTCAAGAGGCGGGAGAAGATGTCGTAGGCGCGCTCGCCGCGATTGGTCTGTTCGACCACCATCGGAACGAGGTTCATGTAGGTTTCGACGGGGTTCTTCATGGACTATCCTTATTGGATGGATTCCGGCGCCATCAAATATGAGAAATTGGGCGGAATCGGTTCTGGATCGTTAGGTCCTAAATAGGATGCCGGCTCACCCTAGCGCAAGGCCGCCCCTCCTAGCCATCTGGTTAAGTCGAATCAAGCGCCTCGGCCCATGGAATGCCGGCGGTTGCGCCTGAAAAATATCCGAGATCGGAGGGCATGACGCCAAGGTAGCAGTTTCTTAACCGCCCTGCTTAACGACAAGCCCCGAAATCCCTGTCCGGCGGCCGACCTTCCGATACACTCCTGCGTTGAACCGGCGTCCTTTTTTCAACGGGGAATGTCATGTTTCGCCAGAGTTCCTTTCGCAAGAGCTCCGCATCGCTCGCCACAGCCAGCCTCGCAATAGTTGCCATTACGTCGCAAACGGCCGCCGGCGGCCGTACGCTCGAATGCTACGAGCCGGTGCGCCGGCCGGCGCTTTACGACACCGTCTATGAAGACGTGATGGTGAGCCCCGGCGGCCAGATCGTCGACTACGACCCGCCGATCTACGGCACGAGCGAAAGCCTGGAGCAGATCGCCCCGCCCCGCGTCGCCTATGAGGTCGTGCCGGCCGTCACGCGCACCGTCTACCACACGGTCAAGGTCGACGATGGCGGCTACGCCTGGGAATGGCGCATCATCCGCGGCCGCAAGGTGCTGTGTAAGGTGTGGCGCAAGGCCCGCTACGCGCGGGTCGCCGAAACCGTGATCGTCGAGCCGGAGCGCGTCCGGCGCGTCGTCCTTCCGGCGGAATATGAAGGCGTTGCCCGCGAGGTGCTGGTGCGGCCTGAGCGGCGGCGCATCGCGGAAATCCCGCCCTCATATCGGACGGTAGCGCGTCGCGTGGTGGTGCGGGAAGGCTCGACCCGCTGGCGGCGGGTGCATATCCCGCGGCACTGCCCGGACTAGGATCGACCGGAATTGTTTGCATCCGCGGACGGCAAGCCGATCTTTCGGCATTTCGCTGGTCCTGCCCTATGGTAACTTCGACATCGAACCAGCGGACGCGACGAATTGCCAGGAACCCGATGAATGCGGCCTTCAGACATCCCCGTTGTCGGCATGCTGCTTGCTGGCGACCGATCGTACCCGAGCTTCGGCTCTTTCTGCGACGCAATCCGAGAACTGGGCTACGGGGACGGTGAGAACATCCAGATCGAGCCCCGCTTTGCCGACGGTCATCTCGATCGCCTTCCAAGCCTTGCAGCCGAGCTCGTTCAGCGCCGAGCCAAGATCATCGTCGCCATTGGGGCTGTGAGCTACTTGGCTGCTCGCGAAGCGGCGCCCGATTTGCCGATCGTCTTTGCCATCGTGCTCGATCCGGTATCGGCGAAAATCGTCCAAAGCGCCGAGCGGCCCGGTGGCCACACGACAGGATGCACGAACTTCGACCCCGGCCAAATCGGCGAGCAGGTGCGGATGTTGAAGCAGGTGGTGCCAGACCTGAAATGCCTGGCGGTTTTGGGCGACGCGGGGGTTCCAGATATCCTGCCGAAGCTTTCGAAGGCCGCCGCCGAAGCGGAAGGCCTCAACATCTCCGTCCACCTGCTTGGCCGCGAGGAAGACCTGGAGACTGCCTTCGCCGCATTCGCGGCCGCCGAGGCGGGCGGTCTGCTGTGCCTGGAAGTTCCGCGAACCACGACATACGGGGCCAAGATCGTCAAGATGGCGAACGACGCCCGGCTGCCCGCCATCTTCGGCAGGGATCATGCAAGATACGGTCCGCTGATGGCCTACGGCACGAGCCTTGCCTCTGCCGCGCGTCGAATGGCCAGCCAGGTCGACATCATCCTCAAGGGAGCCGACGCCGGCGCGCTTCCAGTCGAATATGTCCGCCGGCCCGAGTTGATCGTGAATTTGAATGCTGCGCGGAAAATGGCAGTCACGTTCCCCGATCGTCTCTTGAGGTTGGCCAGCCAAGTCGTCGGATAACTGCCGGGGTGGGTGCGATATGGCTTAAGCCACCTCCGCTCGCAGCCTTCCTTGACTTAGGAACGTCGCCGCCCGCCCGGCTGGCCGGAGGAGGCTCGACCAACTGGCTAAGGGTACACATCCGGCAGCATTGCCGGACTAGGGAGCAATTCGCTGGGAGTCGCTTAGGCCAGGTCGATGTCGAGGATCGCCATCGAGAAATTGTAGTCGCCGTCGTCCTCGTCCTTGAAGACGATGCCGAGGAACTCGTCGCCGACATAGACCTCGGCCGAGTCCTCCTTGCGTGGACGCGCCTTCACCTGCAGCTTGGGATTCTGAAAGACGCGCTTGAAATAGGCGTCCAGCTTTCTGATCTCGTCGGGCTTCAAAGTCTTCTCCGAATGCGGCTGTTCGTTGGGACGCGCTTCTGACACGCCGACGATGGCGATGTAAAGGCAAGCAGACAGGATAACACGGGACAGCCGGCACGTGAAACGGCAGCCGGAATCCGGCCGCCACCGATGACGGCCGAATTCAGATGTCGAAGCTGACGACGTGGTCCATCGTCTGCGAGGGCAGGAGCTGGTCCATCTGCCGCGAAGGCTGGTCGCAGCCGGTCTCGCCGACGACACGCGCCGGCACGCCGGCGACCGTCTTGTTGTGCGGCACGGGCGACAGCACGACCGAACCGGCCGCGATCTTCGAACAGTGGCCGATCTCGATATTGCCGAGGATCTTGGCGCCGGCCCCGATCAGCACGCCACGGCGGATCTTCGGATGACGGTCGCCGCTGGCCTTGCCGGTGCCGCCAAGCGTCACGCCATGCAGGATCGAGACATCGTCCTCGATCACGGCCGTCTGACCGACGACCAGGCCGGTGGCGTGGTCGAGGAAGATGCCCTTGCCGATACGGGCGGCCGGATTGATGTCGGTCTGGAACACCGAGGACGAGCGGCTCTGCAGATAGAGCGCAAAGTCCCTGCGGCCCTGGTTCCAGAGCCAGTGCGCCAGCCGGTGCGTCTGGATGGCATGGAAACCCTTGAAATAGAGCACCGGCATGATGAAGCGGTCGCAGGCCGGGTCGCGATCGTAATAGGCCTGGATGTCGACGCGCACCGTCGAACTCCATTCGGGATCGTCGGCAAGCATCGCCTTGAAGGTCTGCCGGATGAGGTCGGAGCCGATATCCTGATGCGCCAGGCGCTCGGCCAGCCGGTGGATCACCGCTTCCTCCAGGCTCTCCTGGTTCAGGATGGTGGAATAGAGGAAGGCGGCAAGCAGCGGATCGCGGTTCACCGCTTCCATCGCCTCATCGCGGATCGAACGCCAGATCGGGTCGACCGGCTGCACCATGCTGGGGCGGGCTATCGTAACGCTGTTCATCGGCGGTCTCCGGCCTGCTCATTCATCCGGCGGCACATATAGGCCAGATCATAGCACGGTTGAACTCAATTTTCCTTAGTGCTTTGTCAAATGGACTTGGTTCACGGAAATTCAAGCCGCGATGGAAAACGAACCCTTGATCAACGATGTGCTCAAAACCGAGCTTTCCGCGCTCTATCAGGCCGGGGACCGGCACTATCACAGCATCGTTCATATCGAAGCCATGCTGGCGCTGGCCGGAGAATACCGGCGCTTGCTCCATGACCCGGAAGCCGTCAAGGCTGCGATCTGGTTCCACGACGCGATCTATGACAGCCGCGCCAAGGACAACGAGGCGAAAAGCGCTGATCTGGCGAAGAAAAAGCTCGCCGGGCGCGCCAGTCCCGATCGCATCGCCCGCATCGCGGCGATGATCGACGCCACCGCCACGCATCAGTTGCCGCAGTTCGGCAACGAAAAGGCGACAAGCGACGCAGCCCTGTTCCTCGACATGGACCTGGCAATCCTTGGCGCCGAGCCGGGTGTCTTCGATGCCTATGAAAAGGCCGTTCGGCGCGAGTATGGCTGGGTCGAGGAGCCGATGTGGCGCGCCGGCCGCGCGGCGGTGCTGAAGAGCTTCCTCGCTCGCCCGCATATCTTCCACACGGCCGAGTTCCGGCAGCGTTTCGAACCCCGGGCAAGGCAGAATCTGGAACGATCGCTCGCGGCGTTGGAGGGTTGACCAGCCCTAATCGGGAAAGGTTTCCATCCGCTGCTCATAGGCCTTGAAACCCGCCCGGCCATAAACCGACTGCGCCGCCGGATGATCATAGGTATCGGTGTGGAGCCAGAGCCTTTCGGGCTGGTGCGACCATGCCGCGCGCAACGCCCGGTCGAGCAGGAGCGGCCCCAGCCGCCGCCTCTGGAATGCAGGAACCAGCCCGAAATGAACGAGTTCGACGGCCGGCTGGCCGACATCGTTGAACTCGCAGAAGCCGGCGGCTTCGCCGTCGACGCGCAGCACATGGACGTGTGTCGAAGTGCTGGCGAGCAGCGTTTCGAGCTCAGCCTCGGGCATACGCAAGCGCTGGTCCCACTGCACTGGGCCGCCGACGGCGCGATAGAGGCTGACATAGCTCGGCAGATCCGGTAGCTCGCGCTTGACGACGGCACCGGGTATGGGTGCCGCAAGCGGCTCGCCGGACGGCGGCTCAGTCATCTCCATATAGGTGACGAGAAGATCGACCATGATCGTTTTGAGCCAAGCCGTGGCGCTTAGAGCGGATTTTCAGCGTAGAACTCGAGCACCCGCTGCTTGAAGCTCTTATCGCCGACGGCAAGCATGTGGTCGCGGCTCTCGATGTGAAAGGCTTTGGCGTTCGGCATCAGGGCGGCCAGTTCGTCGGGCGAGCCGGCGATGTCGTCCCTGGTCCCGACGGCAATCAAGGTCGGCTGGGCAATGCGCGCGACATCGTCCTCGCTCATAGATGCGCGCGAGCCGACGATGCAGACGGCGAGCGCCCGGCGGTCGCTGCGAGTCTGGTCGGCGAAAGCGCGAAACGAGCGGCCGCGCGCATGGCTGATCGTACCTGGGTCCTCGGCCAGAAGCGCATCGGCGATCGGGTCCCAATCGCCGACGCCGTCGACAAGGCCGATGCCGAGGCCGCCGAACACCAGCGTCGCCACCTTGTCCGGATTGGACAACGCCATGAATGCGGATACCCGCGCGCCCATCGAATAGCCCATGACATGGGCGCGTTCGATGCCGAGATGATCGAGCAGCGCGGCTGCGTCCGAGGCCATCTTGGCTGGCGTGTAGTCGGCCTCGTCGTAGCTCTTCGACGAGGAGCCATGGCCGCGATTGTCGAAGGCGATGGCGCGGTACCCGGCGTCGTTCAGCGTCTTGAACCAGCCGGGCGAGACCCAATTGACGTAGTGGCTGGAGGCGAAGCCGTGGATCATCAGCACCGGATCGCCCTCTCCGGACGCGGGCTGGCGATCGAGATAGGCAAGTTCGAAGCCGTCGTGGGAAAAATATTGCATCGGCGCTGCCGCAGTCAGTTGGAACCGCCGCCCGAGGCCTGGGCGATCGCAGGGTGGCGCAAGAGGTCGCCGTCCTTGAGACTGTCCTTCGCGGCCGTTCCCGCCTTCAGCTCGAGCACGAAGCTCACCGGCTGTCCGGGCGAGATGATCGCCTCCGATTCCGGTTCGCCGCGCTTGATGGTCTTGATCCTGCCGTCCTGGCCGATAAAGACCAGGTCGAGCGGCATCGGCGTGTTCTTCATCCAGAAATTTACCTCGCCGGGCCGCTCGAATACGAACAGCATGCCGTGATCGTCGGCCATGTCCTTGCGAAACATCAGCCCGGCCTCACGCTCTTCGGACGTGTCGGCGATCTCGATGGAGAAAGAATGCTTGCCGGAGCCGGTCACCGCGACCAGCGGCGTCGGATCGACCTGCAGCATCATGGCCTGGCCGTCCGCCGAACTCGGGTTCGAGGTGCCGAAATAGGCAGCCAAAACGATGGCGACGCAAAGCGCGCCTGCAGTCAGCCAGTTGCGATGAACCATTATGATACCTCGTCCAAATCTCGTCCTAGACCATGATCCACGCGAGTGGAACCGGTTTTCGGACAAGATTGGGCCTCAGGGAGACAAGGCCTTCCAGACGGTGTCTGGAAAGTCCCAAGATCTGTTGAGAGTCCTTAGTGCGAGACCGGCAAGGTGCCCATATCGGGGTGAATTTCGGCGGCCATAAGGCCTTTGTCGCCGCGCCCGAAGCGGACCAGAACGACCTGACCGGGCCTCAGTTCGGTGATGCCGTAACGGCGCAGCGTCTCCATGTGGACGAAGATGTCCTCGGTGCCCTCGCCCCTGGTCAGGAAGCCGAAGCCCTTGGTGCGGTTGAACCACTTCACCAACGCCCGCTCGAGCCCGCTCTCCGCCGTCACGGTGACATGCGTGCGCTGCTCCTGCTCCGCCGGATGAACCGCCGTCGAAGCATCCATGGAAAGAACGCGGAAAGCCTGCAGGCCGCGATCGCCCTGCTTGACGAGGCAGACGACGCGCGCGCCTTCCAGCGCGGTCTGGAAGCCGTCCCTTCGAAGACAAGTCACATGGAGGAGAATATCACCCGAGACGCCGTCGTCCGGAAGAATAAAGCCATAGCCCTTTGCCACGTCGAACCATTTGATAGCGCCGGCGATTTCGACAAGCTCGGCGGTCTCGCCGCCACTGTCTCGCGTCAAGGCGTCGTCAAGGCTTCCGTCCCGCCTCATGAAAGAGGCTTTTTCCCCCATAAGAATGCCCCCTTTTCCAACTGCAACCACAACTGATTCTTGCCAAGAGATTAACACCGCGGCTTCCGGGGTGTGCAAGACCTGACGTGCCTTTTTTCACTGTTGAACACCGGAAAGCCGCAATTGTCGTTTGCCGGCGCTGCCGGATACGCAATAGCACGGCCTGAAATCGGCCGCTTCGTCCGTTTTGTCGGACGATTGCCCTTTGGCGGACCGGCTCCTATGGTGCGCCGCAACGCAACGCATCGAGGAAACCGATATGCGCTATCTCCACACCATGGTCCGCATCGCCGACATCGATCGATCGCTCGATTTCTACTGCAACAAGCTCGGCCTCAAGGAAGTGCGTCGCTACGAGAACGAGCAGGGGCGCTACACGCTGATCTTCCTCGCTGCGTCGGAAGACGAGCAGAGCGGCATCTCCGAGAAGGCGCCGCTGGTCGAGCTGACCTACAATTGGGATCCGGAAGACTATAAGGGCGGCCGCAATTTCGGCCACCTCGCCTATGAGGTCGACGACATCTACGCCACCTGTCAGAAGCTGATGGACAACGGCGTGACCATCAATCGGCCGCCACGCGACGGCAACATGGCCTTCATCCGCTCGCCGGACGGCATCTCGATCGAGCTCTTGCAGAAAGGCCCGGCAAAGGCCAAGGCCGAGCCGTGGGCTTCGATGCAGAACACGGGAAGCTGGTAGGCCGCTCGCTACAATTTGACCGGCAATCTTATGGCGTTTGGCAGGAGGCTGCCTATCTATCTGGTTATGGCGCCAGCCTGGAGGAGCTGGCGTTTTTCTTGATCCGCCAGGAGGATTTCATGCCGACCAGCCGCGCCGACGTCGCCACGGAACACGCCAGCCGCTATCTGCAGCAGCTTTGCAAGCACTGGGCGCACAAGTTCCCGGTCGAGTTCGATCCGCATCACGGCGCCATCCAGCTTTCGCTCGGCCGCACCGTCATGGATGCCGACGACAAGGCCCTCCACATCGCGGTCGCCGCTGGTGACGATGCCGCGCTCGAGCGGCTGGAAACCGTCGTCGCCGACCACATCAAGCGCTTCGCCTTCCGCGAAGAGTTGACCTTCGACTGGCAGAAGGCCGCCTGAAGGTTCGAATTTCAGCCGCCGGCCTTGCCCGCCATGTCGAGCAGGGCAAGCACGCTGCGCCAATTGCGCGCCGTGCCCGGCACCTTGAGCGTTCGCGGTATGAGGTTGGCGAACACCGACTTGCCGAGTCCGTCCGGCGCATGCAGGTAAAGCGCGTCTTCCTTGATCTCGAAGCGCTCCGGGCCGGTGCACTTTTCCGCAAGCCGCTTGGTCTCTTCCGCGGTCGGCTCGCGCTCCAGCGCATAGGCATGCAGCTTGGTCGGCTCGCCGGCAACCTCCGGATAGGGATTGTCCTTCACCAGCCGCTCCAACCAGCCGGCATCGCGCACCATGATGCGGGAGTTAAAGCCCCACTTCTTCTCGAAGGCCGCTTCAAGCTGTTTCGTCAGCCAGGCTGCATCGCCCTTCTTTGCCCGAAACACCACATTGCCGCTTTGCACATAGGTCGCGACGTCGGTGAAGCCTAACTCCTCGAAGAACGACCTCAGTTCCGCCATCTTGACGATGCGGTTGCCGCCGACATTGATGCCGGAAAACAGGGCGACGAAGACCGTCCCTTTTTCGCTGCTTTTTGGCCCGCTCATATGATGAACCCCGCCAGCGTCTCGTTGTCGGTGATGTCCTGATACTGCACGCCCTCGGCGTCGAAATTTGCTTTCAGGAGATCGAAATTGCGCCGGTCCTTGGTCTCGATGCCGATCAGCACCGAGCCGAAATTGCGCGCCGACTTCTTGAGGTATTCGAAGCGCGCGATGTCGTCGTCCGGGCCGAGCATTTCGAGGAAATCGCGCAGCGCGCCCGGCCGCTGCGGGAAGCGGATGACAAAATACTTCTTGAGACCCTCGAAGCGCAGCGCGCGCTCCTTCACGTCCGGCAGGCGCTCGAAATCGAAATTGCCGCCGGAGACGACGGCGACAATGGTCTTGCCCCTGATCTCCTTGCGCGAAAAATCCTTGAGCGCGTCGATGGCCAGCGCGCCGGCCGGCTCCAGCACCACGCCCTCGACATTGAGCATCTCGATCATCGTCGCGCAGAGCCGGTTTTCCGGGACGAGGCGTACCGTATCGGCGGTGAATTCCTTGAGATGGCGCAGTGGCTCGCGGCCGATCTCGGCCACCGCGGCGCCGTCGACGAAATTGTCGACCTTGGCGAGCCTGACCCGCTTGCCGCCGGAAAGACTCTCGCTGAGGCTCGGCGCGCCCGCCGGCTCGCAGAACACGAACCGCGTGTCGCGGTGCTGGTCGGCGAAATAGTGCGTCACTCCGGCAGCCAGGCCGCCGCCGCCCACCGGCAGCATGACGATGTCGGGCACGCGCCCGCCTGGCATCTGGGCCGCGATCTCATAGGCGACCGTCGCCTGGCCCTCGATGATGTCCTTGTGGTCGAAGGGCGGCACCATATGCGCGCCGGCGGTTTCGGTGAATTCGAAGGCGGCGCGATAGCAATCGTCGAAGAAGTCGCCGACCAGCCTGATCTCGACGAAATCGCCGCCGAACAGCCGCGTCTTGTCGACCTTCTGCTGCGGCGTCGTCACCGGCATGAACACGACGCCCTTTTTGCCAAAGTGGCGGCAGACGAAGGCGAAGCCCTGCGCATGATTGCCGGCCGAGGCGCAGACGAACAGCTCCGCATTGTTGCCGGCGGCGAGCGCCTTGCGGAAGAAATTGAAGGCGCCCCTGATCTTGTATGAGCGAACCGGCGTCAGGTCCTCCCGCTTTAGAAGAATGCGGGCGCCGGTCTTCTTCGACAGATAGTCGTTCTCCTGCAGCGGCGTTTCCGGAAATATCCCACGGATCGCCTCGGCAGCGGCGACGACGCGGGAAGAAAAACTGTTCATAAGGCAACCGCCCTCGGATTGCATGGCGCGAAACGCTGCCTATCGCACAAATCGACGCCTGCGGCCACCGATGCGGCGGCGCGGCATATCCTGGCTTTCGCGCAACAGTGCCAAGGCCGTCGTCAACCGCTGAGCAAGTTTCCGCTGGACACGACTTACTTCCGCCGCACTTCGCCTGTCCGGGAAGTTTCGCGGAGGTGGATGGCCAATTGCGGCCGGAGTGGATTTGTTCGACGTGCATGTGAAGACGCTTTTGATCATTGCCCTGGCACTGTTGACGGCAGGCTGCGCGGGGCGCCAAACGCAGGAGATCCTCGGCAGCGTCGTCGTGCCGACGACCGCGACCGAGATCGCCGGCAACCATTCGATCTTCATCACCACCACACGCAAGCGCTCCGACGACCCGAACAAGGTCTTCGACGGCGAGCGTTCGGCGACACTGAACTATGCCCGCGTCAACGTCACCGTGCCGCCGGTCCACCAGACCGGCCAGATCGAGCGGCGCTCGCGCGGCAAGTCCAACGACCCGACCAAATATTTCATGGCCTCCGAGGTTGTCGGCTACGACACGCAGCCCAAGTTCACCAGCGCGCTCAACGCCGACATCGACGCCCGCGGCGGCCGCGTCATGGTCTTCGTCCACGGCTACAACACCGGCTTCGACGATGCTGTCTACCGGCTGACCCAGATCGTCCACGATTCCGGCTATCCCGGCACGCCGGTGCTGTTTTCCTGGGCTTCGGGAGCCAAGACGACGGACTATGTCTATGACAAGGAAAGCGCTGCCGCCGCCCGCGACCAGTTGGAGGTGACGCTGAGAATGCTCGCGCAAACCGGTGCGCGGCGTATCGACATCGTCGCGCATTCGATGGGAACCTGGGTGACGATGGAAACGCTGCGTCAGCTCGCCATCACCGGCGACCGCGATCTCAGCGGCAAGCTCGGCGACGTCGTTCTGGCCTCGCCCGACATTGATGTCGACGTCTTCAAGAGCCAGATGCGCCGCTACGGCAAGCCCGACAAGCCCTTCATCCTGCTGCTGTCGGACGACGACCGGGCGCTGAGGCTCTCCGGCCTGATTGCCGGTTCGCGGCCGCGCGTAGGCGACTATAGGGACGCGGCCGATCTCGCTTCCTATGGCGTCACAGTGGTCGACCTCTCCAAGGAGAAGGGCAGCGACAGCTTCAACCACACCAAATTCGCCGACAACCCGGTGCTGGTGAAGATGATCGGTCAGCGGCTGCGCGAGGACGACGGTTTTGCCAGCGATCGCGACGTCACCGACCGCATCAGCCAGCTCGCCACCCAGTAACCGTGTCGACGTGGTTGCTGCCCTGCATCGACTTTGAACTGGACCGGGCCGCCCTCTGGCTTTATCGAAGTAGCCGGAGAGGTTTGCCGCCCTTGGGGGACCCCGGGTGATCGTGCGTTCGAAGATCGTCCTTGGCCTTGCCTTTGCGCTCGCCCTGACGGGCTGCGCCGGCGGAAATACGCATGATCTTCTGAACAGGAAGACGGTTGCGGTACCGGCATCCGATATTGCCGCCACCCATGAAATCTTCGTCGCCACGACCCGCCAGCAGGCGACCAAGGATCCGCGGCAGGTGTTCGACGGCGACCGTTCGCTGACCACCAGCTACGCCCGTGTCGATGTCACGGTTCCAAAAATCCATCAGGTCGGCGCGATCGAGCGCGCAGAGGGATCGGCCGACAGCAATCCGGCCAAGCAGTTCACCGCGACCGACGTCGTCCACTATGGAGACGCCTCGCAATTCGCCAAGGCGGTCGGCGCCGACATCTCCATGCGCGGCGACCGCGCCCTGGTGTTCGTGCACGGCTTCAACAACGGCTTCGACGACGGCGTCTATCGGTTGACGCAGATCGCGCATGACACGAACTACCCCGGCACGCCGGTACTGTTCTCCTGGGCCTCGAGCGGCAAGACGACCGGCTACATCTATGACAAGGACAGCTCCACCGCCGCGCGCGACGATCTCGAGGCGACGCTGAGGATGCTTGCCAAGACGAAAGCCAAGAGCATCGACATCATCGCCCATTCGATGGGCACCTGGCTGACGATGGAAGCGCTGCGGCAGCTCGCCATCACCGGCGACCGCGATCTCAACGGCAAGCTCGGCTATGTCATCCTCGCCTCGCCCGACATCGACGTCGACGTGTTCAAGAAGCAGATGATCCGCTACGGCAAGCCCGACAAGCCGTTCGCCATCTTGCTGTCGGGCGATGATCGGGCGTTGAAGCTGTCCAGCTTCATCTCCGGCGACAAGCCACGCGTCGGCGACTACGGCAACGCGGCCGATCTCGCAAGCTACGGCGTGGTCGTAGCGGATCTGACCAACACCAAAGGCGGCGACCGTTTGAACCATGCCAAATTCGCCGACAACCCGGTCCTGGTGCAATTGCTTGGCGACCGGCTGCGCACGCCGGCCGCCCTGCGGGCGGACGAATCGCAGGGAGCCGGATTGGACAATATCGGCCAAGGTCTCGGCAAGGCCGTGGGATCGGTCGCCGAGGTGGTCATCACCACGCCGTTCAAGGTGCTGACCATTGCCACCGGCGGCGAGTGATCAGCCAGCGTCGCTCACACAAACAGCTCGACCTTCTGGAACGTCGTCACGTCGACCAAGCCGACGTCCGAGATTCTGAGTTCCGGAATGACCACCAACGCCAGCAGCGAATGCTGCATATAGGCGTTGTTGAGCGAACAGCCGACCTTGCGCATTGCTTCCGTCAGTTGCTCGGCCTTGGCGGCGACGATCTCGGCGCGCTCGTCCGACATCAGCCCGGCGATCGGCATTTCGACCAGCGCCAGTTCCTTGCCCCTGGAGTAGAGCACGACGCCGCCCCCAACCTCGCCCAGCCGGTTGACGGCCAAAGCCATGTCTTCCTTGTTGGTGCCGACGACGATGATGTGGTGCGCGTCATGCGCCACGCTCGAGGCCATCGCGCAATCTTCCATGTAGCCGAAGCCGGAGACGAAGGCGTTGGTGACGCCGCCGGTGCCCCTGTGGCGTTCCACCAGGGCGATCTGGCAGATGTCGTTGCGGCGATCCATGGCAACCAGGCCGTCCTCGACCGCCAGGTCGGCCTCGAGCGCCCGCGTCGGCGCCTGGTTCTCGATCACGCCGATCACCCGCGCCCGCACCTCGTTGGCGCCCTGGGGCGCGGCGATATCGAAATCCGCGGCCTTGAGCTTCTTGCCGAGCTTGACCGTGTTCTTCGCCGTTGGCGGATAGTCATAGGCCGGGATGTCGATTTCGAGCTTGCCGGCCTTCGCCAGCCTGGCTCCGCGGCCGTAGACCTCGTCTATGGTCATCTGGGCGAGATCGGAAACGATCAAAAGGTCGGCCAGCCGCCCCGGCGCGATCGAGCCGATCTCGCGCTCCAGCCCAAAATGCTGGGCGGTGTTGAGCGTCGCCATCTGGATCGCCGTCACCGGCTTCAGGCCCTGGCTGATGGCGTGCCGCACCACGCGGTCCATATGGCCTTCATGCACAAGCGTGCCGGAATGGCTGTCGTCGGTGCACAGGATGAAGTTGCGCGGATCGATGCCGCCTTCGGTCACCGCCTTGATCTGCGCCGCGACGTCGTACCAGGCCGAGCCTAGCCGCAGCATTGCCTTCATGCCCTGGCGCACCCTGGCGATCGCATCTTCGGCGCGCGTCCCTTCATGGTCGTCCTCGGCGCCGCCGGCGACATAGCCGTGGAACGGCAGGCCGAGATCGCGCGAGGCATAGTGACCGCCGACCGTCTTGCCCGCCTTGACCGTCTCGGCGATCTCGCCCGACATCACCGGATCGTTGGCGGCGACACCTGGAAAATTCATCACCTCGCCGAGACCGATGATGTTCTCCCAGGTCATCGCCTCGGCGACGTCGGCGACCGTAAGCTCGGCGCCGGCATGCTCCAGTCCCGGCGCCGACGGCACGCAGGACGGCATCTGGACATGCACGTTGATCGGCATCGCGACGGCCTCGTCATGCATCAGGCGAACGCCCGGCAGACCCAGCACATTGGCGATCTCATGCGGATCGATGAACATCGAGGTGGTGCCGTGCGGGATCACCGCGCGGCAGAATTCCGTCACCGTCACCATGCCGCTCTCGACATGCATGTGGGCGTCGCAGAGGCCAGGCACCAGATAGCGTCCGCCGGCATCGACCACCTTGGTCCCCTGCCCGATGGCGTGGCCGGCATTCGGCCCGCAATAAGCGAAGCGTCCGGCGGTAATCGCAATGTCGGTGCCGGGAATAATCTCGCCCGAATGGACATTCACCCAGCGCCCGTTGCGGATCACCAGATCGGCCTGCTTGCGCCCCATCGCGACGTCGACCAGATGCGTCGCCACCTCGGTCCAGGGCTTTGGTTTCATCTTGTTCGCGCTTCCCGCCATGACGGACTCCTGTTTGCCCGACTGTGCCAAGCGGGCGCGGTTTTGACCAGTTGGCAAAACTGGTTTGTTTTTAAGGCAGATATCTCCTCCGGCAGGGCGAAAATCGCCTAAACTGGAGGCTCTGGCCACCGTTCGGGGCGCGGAAGAGATGGCACAAACGATCCGGTTCGCAATTTTCGCGCTGTCGGCATGTTGCGCCGGCCTGGCCTTCCTCACCTTGCACTCGTTCTGGGCATGGGCCGCGCCGATCACCATTGTCATCGCCGGCTCGTTGCTTGCCGAATATGCTTTCGGTCGGCTGGCCCCGCCCGAAGAAAAACAGCACGACCTGGAAGACCGCGTCCGCAACCCACCGACGTAAACCACTGTTGCAGACATGCAATTCCGTTTTGCGGCGGAAAACGCTAGGTTGCACCGAGGAGTCATTCGAAACCGCCATTCGGAGCGCTCTATGCACCGCCTGACGCTTGCCAGTGCCGGCTTTTTCGCCCTGTTGTCCGGGCCGGCTTTGGCCGCGGACCTAGGTACCGATTTGCCGATGACCGCGCCCGGCTTCGACTGGACAGGCTACTATGCCGGCCTCCAGGCCGGCTATGGCTGGGGTTCTTCCGACATCTCCGGCACGGAAGGCGAGCCGTTCGCCGCTTCGCCCGATCTCGACGGCGGCTTTGTCGGCGGCCATGTCGCCGGCCTATGGCAGTTCAACCAGGCGGTGATCGGCGCGCGGGCCGAGCTCAACTATTCCGCGATCGACGGCTCGGCCCTGCTCGAACCCGGAAATTCCGTCGGCACCGACATCAAATGGCTCGGATCGATCAATGCCGAGGCCGGCCTGGCGGTCGACCGCTGGCTGATCTACGGCGTCGGCGGCGTCGCCTTCGCCGGTATCGAGACCTCGCAAGATGCCGGGACCAGCTTCGCCAAGACACGCACCGGCACCGGTTGGACGATCGGCGCCGGGGTCGACTATGCGCTGAGCAACAACATCGTCGTCGGTGCGCAATACCGCTACTACGATTTCGGCAAGGAGCATTTCGACGTCCCGGACGACTTCTCCGACCGCGACCAGGACGTGAAGCTGCACACGCTGGGCGTGAACTTCAGCTATAAGTTCTGAGAGGAATTAAGGCCGGCGGCCCGCAGGGGGCGGGGGGAATGGGTAGGGCCTGATGGACGCCGGCCTCGGCGGATCAAATCTGCCGCGAGAACAACCTTAACGTCCGACGCGGAATCCGTAATTCCGCGATCGCGCCACTAGCCGATCCATCGCTGGGTGCCGAAGCGAAAAAAGCAGCCCAACGCCGCCAATTGTGCGCTGTCATTCTGATCGTCGTTCTCATCAATGACCGCGCACCCCTAAACATGGCTTGACGGCTGCCGGCTGGCATCTGAAAAGGGCTGGCCTGCGGACGTGGCGGAATTGGTAGACGCAAGGGACTTAAAATCCCTCGATCTCTGATCGTACGGGTTCGATTCCCGTCGTCCGCACCATGTTGAAATTGCTTGCACATGTGGGTAGCCAGATCGCTCATTTGCTCGGGCATTCGCTTTACAAGGCCGGCCCCGGATGCATCGTCAGGCCTCAAAGCCACTTGCACACCGTGCCCGGCGAGTCTTCTTTCAGCAACCGCTAAGAACTGGTGCGAAGACGCCAGTCGATGGGGATTCACATCCGCCTTGTTCCGATCTAGAATCTGGGAATGGAACACGCGCTTGATGAACTCGCCCGTATCCTGAGAACCCCGCAGACCACGCTGCGGGAGCGCTACGGCGCAATCGTGCTGCGCCTAGTTGAAAGCCTCGCCACCGGGCTTGCGATCGGCATAGGCTTCGCCATCGTCCACGCTTTAGCTGGCTAGAGCCAACTGGCCGCAACCACGCGGATGACAGTTCCGCTGCAGCTCAGCCGACGATCGGGTTCAATTTCAGATGCTGGATCAGGATGATGGTCTTGGCGTCGACGATACGGCCGTCGGCAATGCCGGCCAGCGCCTCGTCGAGCGGCATCTCCAGGACCTCGATGTCCTCTCCCTCTTCCGGCGCCCCGCCGCCGTCGGAGATGCGGTCGGCCGGCGAGTAGCGCGCGGTAAAGAACCAGAGCCGTTCCGTAACGCTGCCGGGGCTCATATAGGGCGCGAACAGCCGCTCGACGTCCTTCAGCCGGTAGCCGAGCTCCTCTTCCGCTTCCTTGCGGATGCAGGTTTCCGGATCGTTTTCGTCGAGCAGGCCGGCGCAGGCCTCGATCAGCGACTCGCGATGGCCGGTGACATAGGCTGGATAGCGGAACTGCCGCACCAGGAGCACCGTCGAGCGCTGCGGATCGAAGGGCAGGATGACCGCGCCGTCGCCGCGGTCGTAGGTCTGGCGGGTCTGCGTTTCCCAGCGCCCGTCGCGGCGGCGATAGTCGAGCACCGTCTTCTTCAGCACCGCCCAGTCGTCGGACAGGACTTCCTCAGAGCGGATACGAACGCGATCTTCCATGGCGGACTCCGTGCTGTCGGCGGCAAAGGGGTAGCCGCTAAGCTTCGCCTGCGCAATCCTGGAAACCGACTGGTCCAGCAGGACTTTCACCGGCTCGTGTCTGGCGCGAAGCCCCGCGGCTGCCTAGATAGCGATATCTCTCCCAGGAGCCCGTTTCATGACATCTTCGCTTTTCCAGCCGATCACCATCGGCGGCCTCACCTTTCCCAACCGCATCGCTGTGGCGCCGATGTGCCAGTATTCGGCCGAGGACGGTTCCGCCAGCGACTGGCATCTCCACCATTGGATGAACCTGGCCATGTCCGGCGCGGGCATGGTGACCGTCGAGATGACCGACGTCGAGCGGCGCGGCCGCATCTCGCATGGCTGCCTTGGCCTCTACTCCGAGGACAACGAGGCGGCGGCCAAGCGCACGCTCGATGCCGCCAGGCGCGTCGCAGCGCCGGACACCAAGTTCGGTGTCCAGCTTGCCCATGCCGGCCGCAAGGCCTCTTGCCAGCGCCCATGGGAAGGCGGCGGGCCGCTGAAGCCGGACCAGGATCCCTGGCCGATCGTGTCGGCCTCGGCGATTGCCTACGACACGGGCTGGCAGGCGCCGCATGCGCTGGAGGAGGACGAGATCCAGCAAGTCATCCAACGTTTCGCAGAGGCGGCCAAGCGAGCCGAGCGCGCCGGCTTCGACTTCATCGAGCTGCACGCCGCGCACGGCTATCTGATCTTCCAATTCCTGTCGCCGCTTTCCAACCGGCGCACCGACCGCTGGGGCGGCTCGCTGGAAAACCGCATGCGCTTCGCCGTCGAGATCGCCAGGGCGGTCAAGAAGGCCGTTCCGAACCTGATGCTCGGCGCGCGCCTTTCGGTGAAGGAATGGGTCGATGGCGGCTTCGATGTCGAAGAGGCAATCGAAGTGGCCAAGGCGCTGAAGGCGGAAGGCGTCGCTTATCTCTGCTGTTCCAGCGGCGGCAATTCGCCATTGCAGAAGCTGCCCAGCGGTCCCGGCTATCAGGTGCATCTGGCCGAAGCCGTGCGCAACGGCGCCGGCATTCCGACACGCGCGGTGGGGCTGATCGACGATCCGAAGCAGGCCGAGGCGATTTTGGCCGACGGCCGCGCCGACATGGTCGCGCTGGCGCGTGCCTTCCTTGCCGATCCGCGCTGGGGCTGGCGTGCGGCGGCGACGTTCGGCGAGCAAATCCGGCCGGCGCCGCAGCTGGCGCGTTCGGTGACGACGATGCAGCATTGGATGAAGGCGGCCGGCTGAACGGCTGTCTGTGCTGGTGACGCAGGGGCTGAGACCTTTGGGCGCAGGCCTGCCGCCACGATTGCAACCAAATTGGCCGCTTTGCGTTGGCGGCCATGACAGACAGCAAGCCGTTTGAAAAGCCGGTGGTGGTCGAACTCGGCCATGTCGGCAAATATCGCCAAATAAGCAGCACCCGCGAAGCCGCCGAGTGCCTGATGACCGTTTGGCCGCTCAATCGCGGTCAGCGGCATCGTGATGCTCTCGACACTTGCCTCCAGGCGCTGGAGGGGTATCGTTCGACGGCGGACGCACGCCGTGCCTTGATCGAGGCAGCCGAGGAATCCGAAGTGCTGGTTCCCGAAGACAGGTTGCCTGACGGAAAGCTGCATTGAGCTAGCGGGAGTGTCTCAACCGGAGGATTCCATGGCGAAACTGACTTATAAGATCGTCGAGCATGACGGCGGGTGGGCCTATAAGGTCGGCTCGACTTATTCTGAAACATTTCCCACGCACCAGGATGCGTTGCGCGCCGCCGAAATTGCTTCGGCCGAACAGCAGGTCGCCGGAAACACGGACGGTATCCAGTATGAGGATTCCGAGGGCGTCTGGCATGACGAACTGGCCGACGGCCGCGATCGCCCACAGACCGAAGTTTCGGATTAATGACCGAAGTCTCGGATTAATTCTGCCGCATCATTCCCGCGCCGCGGCCGACGAAGTCCCAACCTTCATGCATGTCGCCGCAGCGGTTTTGGGAGAACGACATGCAAACAAGGACTTAAAGCGTGTCGCCTGAATCCGTTTCAGGGTGACGCGCTTTGACGTCGGCCGCCCGCCGGCACATGGTTTACTTACCGCAATACTGGTCGTTGACGTTCGGACCGGCATTTGCGTCAGGGCCGGCCGTATCCGAAGCGCATGGACCGACGGCCCCATTACCAAAGCTGTTGAGCCCTCTGACATCGCGATCCGAATAGATGCTGCCGGTGGTGTAGGGGTCGACCGGGGCTTCCTCGCTGTAGACCGGGCGGTCACGGTGCCACCACCACCACGCATCGGACGACTGCGCCATAGCCGAGGTGCCCATTGCCAGCATGAGCGCCGAAGCTGCAAGAATTTTCGTAAGCATGGGAGTCTCCATTGTGTCGATCGCCGAAGTATTGACGGCGACGCGAATGAAACCCTGGGTTGGGCGCAAAGTTCCGAGAGAAAATCGGCGAAGGGCAAGATGCGCGACACGTTTGTGTGACTGTGCCGTGAGCCGCCGGAACATTCGACTTGGCTGAAATTCAGGTGGGGCGCGCCTTACCCGCGACCGCCTCTGCCACAAGAGCCCTGCCCTGCTTGCGCATTGCGGCCGGCTGCCCGCCGCGTTATCTCAGGCGACCTGCAGCCGGAGTGAGCCATGCCTGAAATCGTCACCGCCGCCATGCTCGTCATCGGCGACGAGATCCTCTCCGGCAGGACCAAGGACAAGAACATCGGCCATCTCGCCGACATCATGACGGCGATCGGCATCGATCTTAAGGAAGTGCGCATCGTTCCCGACGAGGAGGACGAGATCGCCGCCGCCGTGAACGCCCTGCGTACCCGCTACACTTACCTCTTCACCACCGGCGGCATCGGCCCGACGCATGACGACATCACCGCGGATTCGATAGCCAGGGCCTTCGGCGTGCCTTGCGAATACGATGCCAAGGCCTATGCCATGCTCGAAGCAAGCTATGCTGAGCGCGGCATCGAATTCACCGAAGCGCGCAAGCGCATGGCGCGCATGCCGCGCGGCGCCGACCACATCGACAACCCGGTATCGATCGCGCCCGGCTTCCGCATCGGCAACGTTCACGTGATGGCCGGCGTGCCGTCGATTTTCCAGGCGATGCTCGATAATGTCGTGCCGACGCTGAAGGCGGGCACCAAGATGCTGTCGGCCACGGTGCACTGCCCGTTTGGCGAAGGCCTGATCGGCGGGCCGCTGGCAGACATCCAGAGGGCGCATCCCGAGACCATCATCGGCTCCTACCCGAAATATGGCGACGGCAAGTTCTGGACCGAGCTTGTGGTCCGCGCCCGCCGCGAAGAGGCTCTCGAGGTCGCGCGCAAAGACGTGGAGGCCATGGTGGCAGGCTTGTCGGCCGCAAGCTGATCCCCGGAACCAGAAAGGGTACACTGACGTTTCTGGCACAGCACTTTCGTGCCAGCCATTGAGGGGGACGTCATGCGCTTCAAGACAATCGTCGCCATTCTGCAGAACGAACAGGACGCCGAGCGCGTGCTCGACTGCGCCATTCCCCTCGCCGAGCGGTTCGAGAGCCATCTCGTCGGCATCCACGCGGAGGCGCTTCCGGTCCCTTACACGTCGGCCACCGGTTTCCCCGATACGGAATTCCTCCAGGTCTCGGCCGAGATGAACAAGGAGCGCGCCGACAAGCTGCAGGCTGTCTTCTTGAGACGCATCGAGGATTCCGGCCTCTCTTTCGAGTGGCGCAGCCTGGAAAGCTTCTCCGGCGACAGCGCGCTGACCGGCATATCGAGCGTGCGGGCCGCTGACCTGATCATCGCCGCGCAGCGCGATACGGGTGGCGATCCGGGCGCCGATGTCGACACGCTGGTCTACGACGCCGGCCGGCCGGTGCTGGTCGTTCCGCATGCGGGGCCGCTCGTCACCACCTTCAGGCGCGTGCTGCTTGCCTGGAACGGCAGCAAGGAGGCGGCGCGCGCCGCGTTCGACGCCCTGCCCTTCATCAGCGAGGCGGACAAGACCGACATCCTCGTCATCGATCCGCCGGAGACGCTCGACGAGGCTCCCGAGGCGGCCGGCGCCGAGATTGCGGCTGCCTTGTCGCGCCATGGCGCCAATGTCAGTGTTTCGGTGCAGAAATCGGGCGCAGCCTCCGTCGACGACATCATCCAGGAGCGGATCGCCGAATCCGGCGCCGATCTGCTGGTGCTCGGAGCCTACAGCCACTCCTGGCTGCGCCAGCTTCTGTTCGGCGGTGTCACCCGCACTGTGCTGCGCAGCGCAAACATTGCGGCCTTCCTGTCGAGGTAAGCATGTCTCCCGAAAGTGGGACCGGTTTCGGGACAAAGACATGCGTAAAATCAAAAACCTAAAGCGCACGGAGCGAATCTGAAAGATCGCGACGCGCTTAAGTCCACAGCCATCGCTGCTGGCACCTTGCCAAGACTGGCGCTTTCCGGCTAATTCCGCCTGCATTCCATCGTGTCTGCGCGCTGCGGCGCGCGCTTGCGGAGTGCGCGAACCATGTCCCTTCCCGAAAAAGCCTTCCCGGTCTCCTGGGACCAGTTCCACCGCGATGCCCGCGCGCTTTCCTGGCGGCTGTCCGGCGCCAACAAGGGACAGTGGAAGGCGATCGTCTGCATCACACGCGGCGGCCTGGTGCCCGCCGCCATCATCGCGCGCGAACTCGGCATCCGCGTCATCGAGACAGTCTGCGTCGCGTCCTACCATGACTATACCAGTCAGGGTCAGTTGCAGGTGCTGAAGGAGATCACACCTGCACTGCTTGCCGACGACGGCGCCGGCGTGCTCATCATCGACGACCTCACCGACACCGGCAAGACGGCGGGCATCGTGCGCGCCATGATGCCGAAGGCGCATTTCGCCACCGTGTATGCCAAGCCGAAAGGCCGGCCTCTGGTCGATACATTCGTCACCGAGGTCAGCCAGGACACCTGGATATACTTCCCATGGGACATGGGCTTCACCTACCAGAAGCCGATCGCCGACGATCACGCCGGCTGATTCGTTGGAAGCTGCTATTTTAGGTTCCAGCGCCGCTGACGAGCAATGTTTGCTGCATAAATAGAGCCGTCGGGCACGATATTTCGTAAAATTAATCCGCCCGGGTCGAATTTAACCAATCCGAGTGAAGTTTTTTACTTTTATTGCCCACGATACGTCGTAAGATTCGTTTGACGGCAAACGATTCTGGAGGCTGGGGCAGCTTCTCCGATGTTGACGAGGCCAACGACGCACAACCAAATGACCGAAAGAGTCCGGCGGCTCTTCGGCACCGCGCCGTGCCGCCTGCAGGTTGCAGCCTTGCCTTGGCGCGAGAATGAGAACGGCGTCGAGATCATGCTGATCACCAGCCGCGATACCGGGCGTTGGGTGCTGCCGAAAGGCTGGCCGGAAGCCAGGGAGCCGCTCTGCGAAGCCGCCGCCCGCGAAGCGGGCGAAGAAGCGGGATTGCACGGCACCGTCTCGCATCTCGAAGCCGGCCGCTATTTCTACGGCAAGGTCCTGGCGTCCGGCGAGGAAGTACCTTGCGAGGTTCTGGTATTCCCGCTCAAGGTCGACCGCGTTGCCGACCGCTGGAAGGAGAAACGCGCCCGTACCCGCAAATGGGTCGGCTCCGCGGAGGCCGTTCGCATGGTCAACGAGCCTGATCTTTGCCAGATCATCGCCTATTTCTGCGCCGACCCGCATAAATTCGCCTGAGCGTGACCATATAACCACATATGCGGTCTGACGAGCGGCTCGCGTATTGCCGTGGGCGAACATCGGTGCTTTGTTTGCTGTCGCAATGCCGATTCGGCTGGAGCAATTCCAGGAAAAGTGTGAAGCGGTTTCCGTCCGGAACTGCATAGAAACAAAGAGATAGAGCGATCCGGCGTTTCCGTGAAACGATGGACCGCTCCGACGGCGTCGATCGATGATGAACCCCGCGCAACCACTCGAAGAGACCTCCGGCGAACACCGGCGTGAGCACCGCCAACGCGTGCTCAAGGGCGGGACGATCATCACCGGCATCCAGAATTCCGAGGTGAGCTGCACCTTGCGGAACCAGAACGAGGGCGGCGCCGAGCTGAAGGTCGCGCCGGAATCGCGCGTCCCCGATCGTTTCCTGCTCTATGTTCCGGTCGATGGCGTGGCCTATCGGGCAGAGGTCCGCTGGCGCCGCAACGACCGCGTCGGCGTCAAGTTCACCGGCACCGAACCCAAGCCCAAACTCCATTACGGCTAACAGTCTGCTTGTTGGAACAAAGGCATCCGGCCGAGGCCGGATGCCGCTCACTTTACATGACGAGCCCCTTGGTCAGCTCGAGCGCCTGGCGCTCGAACAGCCGCCGATAGATGCCGCCATTCAGCCGGATCAGCTCGTCATGCGAGCCTTCCTCGATGATGCGGCCGCGGTCGAAGACCAGCAGCCGGTCGAGCGCACGCACGGTAGAAAGCCGGTGCGCGATGACCAATGTCGTGCGCCCGACCATCAGCCGCTCCATCGCCTTCTGGATGAGCACCTCCGATTCGGAATCGAGGCTCGATGTCGCCTCGTCGAGGATCAGGATGCGCGCATCGGCCAGGAAGGCGCGCGCGATCGCCACGCGCTGGCGCTCGCCGCCCGACAGCTTCACGCCGCGCTCGCCGACCAGGGTTCCGTAGCCCTTGGGCAGATTGGCGATGAAGTCGTGCGCGCTGGCGAGCTTCGCCGCATGCTCGATCTCGGCCTGGGTGGCGCCCGGCCTGGCATAGGCGATGTTCTCGGCCAGCGACCGGTGGAACAGGATCGGCTCCTGCTGCACGATGGCGATCTGGCTGCGCAGCGATGCCTGCTCAACCCGCGAAATGTCCTGGCCGTCGATCAGGATCCGACCCGCATTCACGTCATAGAGGCGCTGGATCAGCTTGACGAAGGTCGTCTTGCCCGATCCCGAATGCCCGACCAGTCCGATGCGCTCGCCCGCCGCTACGTCGACCGAGAAGTCGCGATAGAGCGGCAGCCGATGATTGCCGTAATGGAACGTCACCCTGTCGAAGGCGATACGGCCGTCGGTGATCCTGATAGGCTTGGCGCCTCGCCGATCCTCGATGCCGAGCGGTTCGGACTGGAAGTCGACCAGTTCCTCCATGTCGTTGATCGAGCGCTGCAGGTTGCGGATATGCGTGCCGATATCGCGCAGATAGCCCTGCAGGACGAAGAACGACGTCAGCACGAAGGCGATGTCGCCGGCACTTGCCTCGCCCCACGTCCAAAGCATGAGCGCCAGGCCGATCACCGCGGCCCGCATCAGCAGCAGCATCGCCCCTTGCGTGGTGCCGTTGAGCGTGCCGCGCATCCAGGTGCGGCCGGTGCGCAGGCGCCATTTGGCCACGACCGTGGCAAGGCGTGCCTCCTCGCGGGTCTCGGCGCCGAAACCCTTGACCACCGCGTTGCAGCTCACTGCGTCGGCCAGCGCGCCGCCGAGGCGCGTGTCCCAACTGTTGGCAAGACGTGCCGCCGGCGCGACATGGCCTAGCGACAGCATCGCGGTGATGGCAATGAAAAGCACCGAGCCGATGGCGACCACCAATCCCATCATCGGCCAGAACCAGCCGAGCAGCAGCGTCGATCCGACCAGCATCACAACCGACGGCAGCAGCGCGATCAGGATCGTGTCGTTGAGCAGGTCGAGCGCCCACATGCCGCGCGTGATCTTGCGCACGGTCGAGCCGGCGAAGCTGTTGGCATGCCAATCCGTCGAAAAGCGCTGCACGCGGTGGAAGGCGTCGGCGGCGATGTCCGACATCATCTTCAACGTCAGTTCGACGATCCATAGGAAGGCGGCGTTGCGCAGCACGACGCTGGCCAGCGCCAGCGCGATCAGGATGGAGAACGCCGTCATTGCGGCGTGCCAGGCGACCTCATCGGCGCCGGCGCTGCTGGCGACCGCATCGACCAGCCGCCCGGAGTAGAGCGGTGTCAGCACGTCGGCGAGCGTCGACAGCAGGAACGCGCCCATGATGAGCGACAGCCGCCACGGCTGCCGCCGCCAGTGGCCGAACGTAAAGCCGAGCACGCTGCGAAAGGCGCTGGCGCGCAGATCGATCTTGAAACGAGCCATGATATCATCCGGGCGCGAACGTGCCCGGTCCCGGTAAAGTCAAATTGGAAAACCCGCGGCGGCGCCTTGCAATGCGGAGGTTCAGTATGGCTGGCCGCTCGCCCGAGGCGGCGACCTGCAGCGGCGAAAGCCCCTCCTAAGTCCTGCCTTGCTCCGAAAGTGCTTCGGAGCGGCGGGGACCTAGGCCTCGCGGCCTCGCATAACGATGTCAAATCCTGCCATACGGTCCTCCCGATCGGGAATCGCGAAGAGGCTCTTATAGAGGTGGCCCACTACCTCGCCAAGGCAGGCTGTCCCCAAAACAACATCTGGTCCAAGCACTGGTACTATTTTGCAACAACGGCGGGTTGTGGCGATCCTGCAAATTCAGGCTGCGGGATTGCGTTCCAGTCGCATATAGCGCCCGTCGATCTCGAACCCGAACTTCTGATAGAGGCTGTGGGCGTCGTTGGTCGAGAGGCTCCAGTGAGACACGGTCTTCAGGTCTGGATGGTCGATGAGCGCCTGCACGAGCCGAATGCCGATGCCTTGTCCGCGATGCTCCGGCCAGATGATGACGTCGGCAAGGTAGGCAAAGACCGTATAGTCGGTGATCGCGCGGGCGAAGCCGACCTGCTTTCTATCGATATAGGCGCCGACGCAAAGTGAGTTGGCGAAGGCCCGATGATGCGCCTCATCGCTGCGCGCGCTCCCCCAATAGCTCGCCATCAACTGGTCCGAGGTCGCCCGGAAATCGATCCGTGACGGGTCAAAGCTGATTTCAACGTCAGGCGTGGGCTGGGCCGACATACTGAGATACGCTAGCCGCGATCCCGAAACCGGTTGGTGATCGGGTAGCGGCGGTCGCGGCCGAAATTCTTCCTGGTGATCTTCACGCCGGGTGCCGCCTGCCGGCGCTTGTACTCGGCGATGTAGAGCAGATGCTCGACACGGTTGACCGTTGCACGGTCATGGCCGCGCGCGACGATATCGTCGACGCTCATCTCGTTCTCGACCAGGCATTCTAGGATGTCGTCCAACACCGGATAGGGCGGCAGCGAATCCTGGTCGGTCTGGTTCTCGCGCAGTTCCGCCGACGGCGCCTTGTCGATGATGTTCTTCGGGATCACCTCGCCCGATGGCCCGAGCGCGCCGGGCGGCACATGGCTGTTGCGCCATCGCGAGAGCGCGTAGACCTGCATCTTGTAGAGGTCCTTGATCGGATTGAAGCCGCCGTTCATGTCGCCATAGAGCGTGGCGTAGCCGACCGACATCTCGCTCTTGTTGCCTGTCGTGACCACCATCGAGCCGAATTTGTTGGAGATCGCCATCAGGATCGTGCCGCGCGCCCGGCTCTGCAGGTTCTCCTCGGTGATGCCTTCCTGGGTGCCTTCGAAAAGCTGAGTGAGTGCATGCCTGAAACCTTCGACCGGCTCGAAGATCGGCACGATATCGTAGCGGCAGCCGAGCGCCCGGGCGCAGTCCTCGGCATCCTTCAGCGAGTCCTTCGACGTGTACCGATAGGGCATCATGACCGTGCGCAGCCGCTCCTCGCCGAGCGCGTCGACGGCCAATGCGGCGCAGATAGCGGAGTCGATGCCGCCGGAGAGGCCGAGCACCACGTTCTTGAAGCCGTTCTTGTTGACGTAGTCGCGCAGGCCGAGCATGCAGGCACGGTAGTCGGCCTCTTCCCGGTCGGGGATTTTCGACATCGGCCCTTCCGAGCAGACCCAGCGATCGGAATTATTTGCATTTTGCGCGCCTGCGGCGACGCGGCTTCTCTTCCAGGTGGTGACGGCGACCGCGTCCTCGAACTGGCTCATCTGGAAGGCGAGCGTCTTGTCGGCGCCGATGGCAAACGAGGCGCCGTCGAAGATCAACTCATCTTGGCCGCCAAGCTGGTTGGCATAGATTATCGGCAAACCGGTTTCGATGACCTGGCGGATGACGACCTGGTGGCGGACGTCGATCTTGGCGCGATAGTAGGGCGAGCCGTTCGGCACCAGGAGGATCTCTGCGCCGCTTTCGGCCAGCGTCTCGCAGACGGCGATGTCGCCCCAAATGTCCTCGCAGATCGGGATGCCGATGCGCACGCCGCGGAAATTCACCGGTCCCTGCAGTTCCGGCCCGGCCTGGAAGACGCGCTTCTCGTCGAACTCGCCATAGTTCGGCAGGTCGAGCTTGTAACGCTCGGCGATGATCTTGCCGCCATCGGCGAAGACGATCGAATTATGCGTGCCCGACTTGCGCTTGAGCGGTGTGCCGATGATGACGCCCGGACCGCCATCGGCCGTGTCCTTGGCGATATCTTGCGCCGCCTTTTCGCAAGCTTTCAGGAAGGCCGGCTTCAGCACCAGGTCTTCCGGCGGATAGCCGGCAAGGAAGAGCTCGGTGTAGAGCACGAGTTCGGCGCCCTGGCGGGCCGCATCCGCCCTCGCCTCGCGCGCCTTGGCGAGATTGCCGGCGACATCCCCGACAGTCGGGTTCAATTGAGCGACGGCGATGCGCAGGATGTCGGGAGCGGTCTGGGTCATGACTTGGGTTTAGCGTGGTGGAATTCGCCGGGCAATGGCGATTGCTTGTGCCACCTCGGCCATGATCGGCGAAGCCATGATTCCGGCCGAGAACCGAAGGCGGTCAGGCTTGCTCGCCCATATATTCGCGCAGCGTCTCGGGCGAATGGTTCTCGCCGATCGACATCGCCAGGATGCGCGAGATGTGCCGCCGCGGCAGCGCGGTTTCGGCTGCCCATTTGTTGAGTTGGGTCTGGATCTTGTCGAGATCCCGCTTCGAGGTCGGGCTTTCGGCGATATCGAGGCCGGCGTCCCGCAACGCGGCCGCCATGTCGGATGAGACGATGAAGGTGTCCCACTCCAGCCAGCGCAGGAAATACTGGCCAGTGTTGCCGCCGAGCCGGCTGCCGTGCTTGCCGAGATAGGCGGTGAGCCCGACCTGATCGTCGGCCGGCCATTCGGCGAGGAACTTGCCGAAGCTGCCATGCTCCTTCGAGACGCGGTCGACGAAGGCCGCATTGTCCCGAATGGATTTGATCTTTTGCGGGTTGCGCACGATGCGCTTGTCGGATGCCAGCTCGTGCCAGAAATCGTCCGGCTGGAACAGGAGCCGCTTCGGCTCGAAGCCGAGGAACGCCTCCTCGAAGCCCGGCCATTTCTGCTCGATGACGCGCCAGACGAAGCCGGCGGCAAAGATCCGCTCGGCCATGGTGGACAGGATGCGGTCGTCGGGGATTTTCGCCACCGCCTGATTGTCGGGCATCGGTCCAAGCAGCGACGCCAGCGCCTCTTCACCACCCTTGCGCTTTGCCGCCCGGGCACGAATCTTCTGGAAATCGGCCATCTCTGCCCTCGCCTGTTCCGACCAATCTATCACTTCCCGTTCTGGCCGACAGCCTCTACCTCTATGAGCAATTCCAGGAAAAAGTGCGCCGCGGTTTTCCGTCCGGAATTGCGTGAAAAATGCGGGCCTGACGATGGAGAGGACGATGAACAAGACGGTCGAGGATCTGGCGAACCGCTGGCTGAAGCGGAAGCCTGACGGTCTTAGCGCCCTGGAGAGCCGGGTGCTGCAAAGCGCTATCGATCGCACAACCGTCACCCGCGACACCAACAAGGCCGTCGCCTTTCACCAGACCTATGGCGACCGCATCGCCGACACCATCGCCAGGGTCGGCGGCTCATGGTCCTTCATTCTCGGCTTCATCGCCTTTCTGATCCTGTGGACCTTCGGCAATGCCTGGCTGCTGATGCGCGACGCCTTCGATCCCTACCCGTTCATCTTTCTCAACCTCGTGCTCTCCATGATCGCCGCCCTGCAGGCGCCGGTGATCATGATGTCGCAAAACCGGCAGACCGAACGCGACCGCATCGACGCCGCACACGACTACGAGGTCAACCTGAAGGCGGAGATCGAGATCATGGCCCTGCATGAGAAGCTCGACGAACTGCGCCACAGCGAGATCATCGGCATGCGTCACGAGATACTGCGCATGGCCGAGCAGATCAGGCGCATCGACGAGAAGCTCTCGGCGCGGCCGGCAAGCTGATGACCGAAGCCATCCACCGTCTCATCGAGCAATACGGGCTGGTCGCGGTCTTCCTGGGCTGCGTCGCCGAGGGCGAAAGCGCCGCCATCCTTGGCGGCTTCTTCGCGCATCAGCAGATATTCGTGCTCTGGCAGGCCTTCCTGGCCGCGTTTCTCGGCGCCTTCGCCGGCGACACGTTCTTCTTCACTCTCGGCCGCAGCTTCGCCGACCATCCCTATGTCGTCGGGCTGCGCAAGCGGCCCGGTTTCCGGCGCGCCTACCGGCTGCTCAACACCCACCCCAACATCTTTGTGCTGACCAACCGCTACGTCTACGGGATGCGCCTTGTCGGCGGCATCGCCGCCGGGCTGTCGACCGTTTCGGTGCCGCGCTTTGTCATCCTGAACGCCATCTCATCGGCGGTCTGGGCGGCCTTGTTCGGCACCGTCGGCTACGTCTTCGGATTGGGCGCGGAACGCATGGTCGGCCAGGCCTTCGCCCGTCACGAGCGCCTGCTGATTGCGCTGGCCGTTGGTCTAGGGGTGGCGATCCTTGCCTGGCTGGTCGCCCGCCACTTTGCCCGAAGGGAACGCGTCAAGGACGCGAGCGATGGTCAGGCAAATCGCTGATCAGAGGGCAGCGCCTATGATCAGATCGGCGCCCCTGCGATGCGCTCGATGACAGCGATGACCCAGACACCGGCGGCAATCAGAATCGAAATCAGCACGGCGAGCGAGCCGCAGTCCTTGGCGAGCTGTATGTCGATATGGAACTCGCGGGAGATGGCGTCGCACGCCGCCTCGAGGCCGGTGTTGATCACCTCGACCACGATCAGGAGCAGAACCGCGCCGATCAGCAAGGCATAGCCGCGCCAGGATACCGAGATGAACCAGCCGGCCGGCAGGGCGAGCGCCAGGAGCATCAGCTCCTGCTGAAATGCTGTTTCGGTGGCCGCCAGCCTGCGGAAGGCCCGCACCGAATTGATAAAAGCGTCGATCAGCCGCTGCATGCCCAGCCCCGTTTCGAATCACAGTCAGGGGGGATATCGCAACGTCCAGATCAAGGGAATAAGACAGCCGCCGCAAAAATCATTCGTCCGCGACCTTTATCGATGGCGTCGACTTCTCGAATTGCGGCAATCCGTCGTCGATCGCGTAGTAATCTCCCTTGTCGCCGACAAAGATATGGCTCTCGGCCGACAGACCGCTCGGCCTGTCGAACGAACCTGCCATGATCGAGATGGTGTCCAGTTCGTTGTGCTTCCAGAACAGCACCGAGCCGCAACTGCGGCAGAAGCCACGTTTCGCAACTTCGGAAGCGCCGTACCAGGTGAGCGCATCGGCTCCTTCTATGTCGATGTCGGCATCCTTCGAGGAAGTCGCGGCAACGAAATGGCCGGTCTGCTTGCGGCATTGCGAGCAATGGCAATAGACCACGCCGCGCAAAGGGCCCCTCGTCCTGAAGCGCACCGCTCCGCACAGGCACGATCCACTGTGATTTCCATCCATCCCGGCCTCCTCTTACATCGCTTGTCTCGATCGTTGCCGGACAGAATTCCAGCTTTCCGGTCGCCGGGCGCAGGCAAATGCGACACCGAAAAGCCACGTTTCAAAAGCCATGTCCGCTCCGGATTACAGCCTGTGGTAGCAGAGAGGATGAGGAAATGCAGGCCATTAAGGAAACTTTAGCGCAACTGCATCTATGATTCCTGCAAGCGAAGGTCGTGTTGGGGACACGCCCTCGCATTCACGATTCCGATTCAATCCCCGCGTGGGCGACTCCCGGTGGTGGCAGGTCTCCGGTCGCACTGAAGGGTAGTGAACAGACTATGCAGCCGGCAGCCGTCCCGACCGACAGGAATAGCGACATCGCCAGCGCCGTTGTGGCGACCATGCGCCAGCTTGGCGTGCTCGGCCTGCCGCGCAACTACGAGATCTTCTACGAGGCGCTGAGCGGCAGCAATCACGAGCTCAGCCTTGCCGTCGTCTCGCTGAGCAACCGGCCGACGCAGGAGGACCTCGACCACATCGGGCGCACTTTCTTCCCGCAGCACCACGGTCCTGCCATCGTCGAGCACGCCCGCGAGATGGTCGCCAAGGAGCTCGAGGACATCGCCGCGCTGTTGCGCAGCGAGCGCACCCATATCGAGAAATACGGCCGCATCCTCGACGAGACGTCGAGCGGCTTGAGCAATCGCAGCCTGCTTTCCCAAGACCTGCTGCAGAAGATCGCCGGCGCCATGTCGACCGCCACCAGCTCGACGCTGGACCACAACCGCCAGGTCGCCAGCACGCTCAGCGAAAAGACTGCGGAGCTCGAAAGCGTCAAGTCGAAGCTCGAGGAATACAAGCGGCTCGCCGATACCGATCCGCTGACCCAGATCTGGAATCGCCGCGCCTTCGACAAGGAAATCACCCGCATCTACAACAGCAACCGCGGTATCCTGTTCAATGCGCTCATCCTTGCCGACATCGATCGCTTCAAGGACATCAACGACCGTTACGGCCACCCGGTCGGCGACAGGATCATCCAGATCGTCGCCGAGATCTTTCAAACCAGCATCCGCGCCGACATGTTCGTGGCCCGTACCGGCGGCGAGGAGTTCGCGCTCATCGTCGAAGGCGCCAGCGAGGACGCCACTTACCAGATCGCCGAGCGCATCCGCGTGCTGATCGAACAGACCCCGTTCACCAGCAGCCAGACCGGGATGAACTACGGCACGGTGACGGTCTCGATGGGCATCTGCATGGCCTCCGAGGCCGACAGCCCCGAAGACCTCTACACCAAGGCCGACCGCGCGCTCTACCGCTCCAAGGTCAACGGCCGCAACCGCGTGACCAGGCATTCCACCATGGCCGGCCGTGCCGGCAAGGGCTGGCTGCTCTACAAGAAAGACTGATCGACGGGCGAACCCATCCTTCAGACCCGCCTCTTTCCAAATGAATTTTTGTGGACTATATTTTCCACAGAAATAAAAGGGTGCGCTAAATGCAACGTCCAGTCGCTGCCGCGACGGCGGCGGAGAATGCCGTCATCACCAAGGCCACGCTGCGCGCGGCCGACCTGCTCGACATCACCGCGAGAACACTGGCGCTGGTCATCGGCGTCTCGGAAGCGACGGTCTCGCGCATGCGCAAGCAGGAATTCCTGCTCGAGCGCGGCACCAAGCCGTTCGAGCTCGCGGTGCTGTTCGTCCGGCTGTTCCGCTCGCTCGACGCCATCGTCGGCGGCGACGAGACCGTCGCCCGGGCATGGCTGAAGAACCCGAACACGGCGCTCGACGGCATGCCGCTCGAAAAGATCCTGACCATTGCCGGACTTGTCGATGTCATCGCCTACCTGGACTCCCGACGCGCTCTCGTCTGAGGCCGTCAGGCTCGAAGGCAAGTATTGGCGGATGGTCGAGGCGCAACACCGCGTCTCGACGCTGAAGCTTGTCGACACGCTCGACGAGCAGGGCCTGCTGGAGGACCTCATCGAGGAGACCAAGCCGCAGATCCCGCTCGAATGCCGCCATCTTCATTATCTGCTCGCGACGCCCTTCCGCTACGGTTCTATCTATCCGTACGGCTCGCGCTTTCGCCGCGCGGGCAAGACGAAAGGCGTCTACTACGCCGCCGAGACGGTGCTGACGGCGGTGACGGAAATGGCCTTCTACCGCCTGCTGTTCTTCGCTGAATCGCCGCAGACGCAATGGCCGAACGACGCGGCCGAATACACGGCCTTTGCCGCTTTGATCAAATGCGAGAAGGCTGTCGACCTCACCCGGCCACCGCTCGACCGCGACGAGAAGGCGTGGACGCATCCGACCGACTATGCCGCCTGCCAGGCCATCGCCGACGTCGCGCGCGAAGCCGAGATGCAGGCGATCCGCTACCGCTCGGCGCGCGATCCGAAAGGCGCCAACATCGCGCTGCTGACCTGCAGGGGTTTCGCCAAGGCCAAGCCGTTGGAGCCTCACACCTGGCGCATTCGCATCGGCTCGCTCGGCGTCCAGGCGATCTGCGAATTCCCGGACAAGCGGCTCGAGTTCTCGCGCACCGCTTTTGCCGATCCAAGGCTGGCGACCATGCGCTGGGAGCGCGCACGTTAAGCTAAAATGTTGACGGCGCGCGCCGCCACCAGCGCGATTGTCAGCAGCGAGATCATCGCCTCGGCCATCATCAGCAGCTTGGCGCGCTGGCTGAGCGGCAAGGTGTCGGTCGGCGAGAACGCCGTCGCGTTGGTGAAGGCGAGGAACACGTAGTCGACGAAGCCGGGCAGCCAGTCCCGCGTTTCGCGATCGGGCAGCGTCATCTGCGGGAACAGGAAATCGGCATGCGCGCGCTTGACTAGGCCACAGGTCGGCGGGCCGCCGCGATCGGTGCTCCAGAACCATAGCGCGAAGACGATGACATTGGTGACCCAGATGTTCAGCGCATCGACGAGCAGCGTCGTGCCGGCGCCGGCATGGCCCTCGAGCAGCTTCTGGACCAGAAAGACCAGCGAGCCGCAATTCATGATGCTGATGACGCCGGTCATCACCAAGGCGGTGCGGCGAATGAAGACGCGAAACCGGCCGATCGCGTACCAATGTTCGTGGTCGACGGCGTTCTGCGTCGCCATTTGCGTCCAAGCCGTCGCGATCGACAAAGGCACGAGCAGCGCCGCCTCTATCGCAGGCGCAAGCCAGCGCGGACCGAACGACAGGTCGTTGATGACCAGAAGCTGCAGGCAGATGACGACGAGCACCGCCGCGCGCGCCGACCAGAAATCGATTGCGCGATGATGGATGATGGCGTGCTGGTGGCGCATGGTGGAACCTGAATCCTGCGCGCGGCCTCTCGGCCGCGGCGGCGACACCTCCACCTTAATCTTGGTCTCGCGATGGTCGCGTAACTATAAATTTTCGTAAGGTTTGGCTGACGTCGCCTCGCGGGACCGGTCCCAAACGAAAGAGCGCCGGATTTCCTCCAGCGCCCGGGTTCGATCGCCAGCAAGTGGCTTAAAAGCATGTCTCCCGAAAGTGGGCCCGGTTTCGGGACGAAGACATGCTTAAAATCAAGAACCTAAAGCGGGTCGCGTGGATCCTTTTTCGCGCGACCTGCTTTAGGCGCTGGCGGCCTGCTTGTGCTCGACCGGATGGCTCTTCTTCAGAAGGTCCGAGACCAGGAAGGCCAGCTCGATCGCCTGGTCGGCGTTGAGGCGCGGATCGCAATGGGTGTGGTAGCGGTCCTGCAGGTCTTCCGCCGTGATGGCGCGGGCGCCGCCGGTGCATTCGGTGACGTTCTTGCCGGTCATCTCGACATGGATGCCGCCCGGATGCGTGCCCTCGGCGCGGTGAACCTCGAAGAAGGTCTGCACTTCCTTGAGAATGCGGTCGAAGGGCCGCGTCTTGTAGCCGGCCGCCTCGATCGTGTTGCCGTGCATCGGGTCGGACGACCATACGACGTTTCGCCCCTCCTTCTTCACCGCCCGCACCAGCTTCGGGAGATGCTCGGCGACCTTGTCGGAGCCGAAGCGCGCGATCAGCGTCAGCCGGCCGGGCTCGTTCTCGGGATTGAGCAGGTCGATCAGTTCGAGCAGGCCGTCCGGCGTCAGCGACGGGCCGCATTTCAGGCCGAGCGGGTTCTTGATGCCGCGGCAATATTCGATATGCGCATGGTCGGGCTGGCGGGTACGGTCGCCGACCCAGATCATGTGGCCGGAGGTCGCGTACCAGTCGCCGGAGGTCGAGTCGACGCGCGTCAGCGCCTCCTCGTAGCCCAGCAGCAGCGCCTCGTGGCTGGTGTAGAAATCGGTCTCGCGCAGCGCGAAATTGGTTTCCGACGTTATGCCGACCGCGCGCATGAAATCCATCGTCTCGGTGATGCGGTTGGCCAGCGACTCGTATTTCTCGCCCTGCGGGCTGTCGGCGACGAAGCCCAGCATCCAGCGATGCACGTTTTCCAGGCTGGCATAGCCGCCCTGCGCGAAGGCGCGCAGAAGATTGAGCGTCGCCGCCGACTGGCGGTACGCCATCTCCTGCCGCGCCGGATCCGGGATGCGCGAGGAAGCATCGAATTCGATGCCGTTGATGATGTCGCCGCGATAGCTCGGCAGCGTCACGCCGGCCTTGGTCTCGTTGTCGGAGGAGCGCGGCTTGGCGAACTGGCCGGCGACGCGGCCGACCTTCACCACCGGCTGTGCGCCGGCGAAGGTGAGCACCACTGACATCTGCAGGAAGACGCGGAAGAAGTCGCGGATGTTGTCGGCGCCATGCTCGGCAAAGCTTTCGGCGCAGTCGCCGCCCTGGAGCAGGAAGGCTTCGCCGGCGGCGACCGCCGCCAGTTGCTTCTTCAGCTTGCGCGCCTCACCGGCAAAAACCAGCGGCGGATAGGTGGCGAGCCGCGCTTCCGTGGCCCGCAGCGCCGCAAGGTCCGGGTAGGCCGGAACCTGCTTGATCGGCTTTGCTCTCCACGAATTCGGCGACCATTTCGTCATCGCTGCACCCAACGCCCTTTCAGAGCAATCCCAGGAAACGGTTTCCCGTCCGGAATAGCGTCAATAACAAGCAGGCGCCCTCGCCTGCAAAATCTGCCCTGTACCCAGGATCGCGGCTCCTTACACGAAGCCGATTTCCTATTCTAGCCGGGAATTTCAGCAGTGGCGAATGCCTTGGCCACCCGAGGTAGGTCGAGATTCAGGTCAGGCCGAGCCGAAAATGGTGGTTTCCGAGAACCGGAGCGGAGCGTACTTGAAAGTACGTGAGCACCGGACGCGCAGGAAATCGCCATTTGCAGGCCGGCCTCACCTGAATATCGACCTGCCTTAGGCGGCTTTGTCGACCAGCCGCGCCAATTGCGTCATCACAACCGCCGAGCCGGCCAGGCGTTTCTCCGCGTTCGGCCAGTCGCGGATGAAGACGACGCTGTGGTCGGCCCTGATCTTGGCCAATGAGCCCTGCTCGCCGATGAACTTGACCAGCCCGACCGGATTGGGGAATTCGCGCTTGCGGAAATGGATGACCACTCCCTTGGGGCCGGCGTCGAGCTTCTCGACATTGGCCCTGCGGCAGAGCGCCTTGATGAAGACGATCTTCAGAAGATGCGTCACCTCTTCCGGCAGCGGCCCGAACCGGTCGATCAGCTCGGCGCCGAAGCCATCGATCTCCTCGGTGGTTTCGAGATCACCGAGGCGGCGATAGAGCGCCATCCTGAGCTGCAAATCGGGCACATAGCTTTCCGGGATCATCACGGCGGTGCCGACGGCGATCTGCGGCGACCAGCCGCCATCCTGCACTTCGCCCGAATCCTTCACCTCGGCCACCGCCTCTTCCAGCATCTGCTGGTAAAGCTCGAAACCGACCTCCTTGATGTGGCCGGACTGCTCTTCGCCCAGCAGATTGCCGGCGCCCCGAATGTCGAGATCGTGGCTGGCAAGCTGGAAGCCGGCGCCGAGCGTGTCGAGCGACTGCAGCACCTTCAGCCGCCGCTCGGCGGTGTCGGTGAGCTTGCGGTTGGCCGGCAGCGTGAACAGCGCATAGGCGCGCACCTTGGAGCGGCCCACACGACCGCGCAGCTGATAGAGCTGCGCCAGGCCGAACATATCGGCGCGGTGGATGATCAGTGTGTTCGCCGTCGGGATGTCGAGGCCGGATTCGACGATGGTCGTCGACAGAAGCACGTCGTACTGGCCGTCGTAGAAAGCGTTCATGATGTCGTCGAGCTCGCCGGCCGGCATCTGGCCATGGGCGACCGCCACCTTCAGCTCCGGCACGGATTCTCTCAGGAAATCATGGATTTCCGAAAGATCGCTGATGCGCGGCACCACATAGAAGGAGTGGCCGCCGCGATAGCGCTCGCGCAGCAGCGTTTCGCGGATGACCAGCGTATCGAAGGGGGAGATGAAGGTGCGCACCGCCATGCGGTCGACCGGCGGCGTGGCGATCAGCGACAGCTCGCGCACGCCGGTCAGCGCCAGCTGCAGCGTGCGCGGGATCGGCGTCGCCGACAGCGTCAGCACATGCACGTCGTTCTTCAGCTCCTTCAGCCGCTCCTTGTGCTTGACGCCGAAATGCTGCTCCTCGTCGATGATCAGCAGGCCGAGATTCTTGAACGAAATCGAAGACCCGAGCAGCGCATGGGTGCCGACGACGACGTCGACCGTGCCGTCGGCGACACCCTTCTTGGTTTCGGCCAGTTCCTTGGAACCGACCAGGCGCGAGGCCTGCGCGATGCGGATCGGCAGGCCGGAGAAGCGCTGCGAGAAGGTCTTGAAATGCTGCCGCGACAACAGCGTCGTCGGCACCACGACCGCGACCTGGAACCCTTCCAGGGCCGCGATGAAGGCGGCGCGCAGCGCCACTTCCGTCTTGCCAAAGCCGACGTCGCCGCAGACCAGCCGGTCCATGGGCTTGCCGGCGCCAAGATCGTCCATCACGGAATCGATCGCCGTCTGCTGGTCGTCGGTTTCCTCGTAAGGAAAGCGTGCCGCGAACTCGCCATAGAGGCCTTCGGCCGGGATCATGGCGGGCGCCGCGCGCATCTGCCGCTCGGCGGCGATGCGGATCAACTGTCCGGCCATGTCGAGCAGGCGTCGCTTCAGTCGCGCCTTGCGCGCCTGCCAGGCGCCGCCGCCGAGCTTGTCGAGTGGGGCCTCGGCCGAATCCGAGCCGTAGCGCGACAGAAGCTCGATGTTTTCCACCGGCAGGAACAGCCGGTCGTCGCCGGCATAGTGGATTTCCAGGCAATCATGCGGCGCGCCCACCGCTTCGATGGTGCGCAGGCCGATAAATCGCCCGATACCGTGATCGGTATGGACGACAATGTCGCCCGACGACAGCGACGAAGCCTCGGCGATGAAGTCGGACGCGCGTTTCTTGCGCTTCGCGCGGCGGATCAGCCTGTCGCCAAGGATGTCCTGCTCGGCGACGACGAGCAGCTTGTCGGTCTCGAAGCCGGATTCGAGCGGCAGCACGGCAAGCCCCGCCTGCCCCGTCTCCAGCTTTTCAACCTCGGCAAGCGTGGCGACGGGCTTGAGGTTGCCGAGATGGTGTTCGGCGAGGATCTGACCAAGACGGTCGAGCGAGCCTTCGGTCCAGCCGGCGACGATAACCCGGCGGCGCGCTGCACGCTCGTCGGCAATATGCTTCACCACCACGTCGAAGACGTTGGTGTTCGGGTCGGCGCGCTCCTCGGCGAAGCTGCGGCCATGCCGTGAGCCGGCATGAAAGACCTTCTTGGCTCCAACATCCGGCGCATCGAAGACGGTGAAGTCGATGTCCTCGCGCGGGCCAAGCGAAGCCCTGAGGTTCTCCGGCGACAGATAGAGCAGATCCGGCGCCACCGGCTTGTAGGGCACCGCGTCCTTAAGCGCGGCGTCGGCCTGCTTGCGGCGCGCCTCATAGTGGTCGAGGATCAGCGTATGGCGCTCGGCCAGCGCCTCATGCGCCAAGTGATCAAAGACGACAGGCGCATCCGGCAGGTAGTCGAAGACGGTTTCCAGCCGCTCGTAGAAGAAGGGCAGCCAATGCTCCATGCCGGCAAAACGCCGGCCTTCGCTGACCGCGGCATAGAGCGCATCGTCGCGCGACGGCGCGCCGAAGGCCTCGATATAGGAGCGGCGGAAGCGGCTGATCGTCTCCGGCGTCAGCGCCACTTCGCTCATCGCCTGCAGCGCCATCGACTTGCGCTGCCCGGTGGTTCGCTGGGTCGCGACGTCGAAGACACGGATCGATTCTAGCGTGTCGCCGAAAAAGTCGAGCCTCAGCGCCTCGCTCCAGCCGGGCGCGAACAGATCGAGGATGCCGCCGCGCACCGCGAATTCGCCGACGTCGCGCACGGTCGGCACGCGCTCGAAACCGGAATTCTCCAGCCGCGCGATCAGCACGTTCATGTCGATCTGGTTGCCGGGCTTGGCATGGAAAGTCTGCGCTTCGATCAACGCGGCCGGCGGAATGCGCTGCAGGAGCGCATTCGCCGTTGTGAGGATCACGGCGCGATGCGGCTTCCTGGCGAGCGCAATGATGGCGGAAAGCGCATCGAGCCGCCGCGCTGCGGCATCCGCGCCCGGCGAAACACGGTCGTAAGGCAGGCAGTCCCAGGCCGGCAGTTCGAGCACCGGCAGGCCGGGTGCCGCAAAGGCCAGCGCCTCGATGATCGCCGGCAGCCGCTGGCCGTCGCGCGCGACGAACAGCACCGGCTTGTCGGGCGCGATCTCGTGCGCGGTCCGCACCAGTGCGAAAGCTTCGTAGCCGTCGGCGACGCCGTCGACGATGAACTGGCCGGCGCGGCCCTTGGGCAGGCCGATGGAAGGAATGAGGCTCATCGATATGCGTTTTTCAAAATGTCATGGTCCGGCGCGACGCCAGGATCTTTTGCAGCACAGTGCAATCGATATCGGGCGGAACCGGACGTTCGCCGGTGACCATCGGCAGGAATTCAGTGTCGGGGATTTCGAGGAGCTTTTCATATTGGTCGATTTCGTCGCCGGTCAAGGCGCCGATCTCGGCATCGGCGAAGGAACCGAGGATGAGGTCCATCTCGCGCATGCCGCGATGCCAGGAGCGGAACAGGAGCTTACGGCGGCGGGCGTCCAGTCCCTCGCTTGATCGCTGTGTTCCGGTCATCGCGCCGCATCCCTGTTCGAAGCGGCGCATATAGCGTGGATAGCGACCGGTGTCAGCCTTTGCGCTGCGGCCGTCGCGACATAAGCTGACAACATGCGTCCTTCCATCCTCGATCCCTTGTTTGTCCCGATAACCTCGCTTGCCGGCATTGGCCCGAAAGTCGGGACCATGATCGAACGGGTCGTGCCCGCCGACCTCGGCGACCGTCCCGCACGCGCCGCCGACCTATTGTTCGTCTTACCCAACACGGTGATCGACCGCCGCAACCGGCCTGGCATCGCGCTTTCGGCCGAAGGCCAGATCGTCACGCTCGAGGTACGTGTCGACCGTCATCAGCCGCCGCCCCCGCGCAACAAGTCGGTGCCCTACCGCGTCTACGCCCATGACGACACCGGCGAGATCGCGCTGACCTTCTTCCATGCCCATGCCGCGTATCTGCAGAAGATGCTGCCGGAAGGCGAACGTGTCGTGATCTCCGGCCGCATGGAGTGGTTCAACGGCCGCCCGACCATGGTCCATCCCGACCATATCGCGCCGATCGACGAGGCCGAGGGTCTGCCGCTGGTCGAGCCGGTCTATCCGCTCACCGCCGGCCTGTCGGCCAAGGTGCTGCGCCGCGCCATCGGGCAAGCACTCGGCCGCCTGCCGGAACTGCCGGAATGGCAGGACGACGCCTTCATGCGCCGGCACACTTTTCCCGCCTTCGGCGATGCGCTCGCCCGCATCCATAACCCAGCCGACCCAATCGACGTCGCCGTCGAGGGATCGGCCTGGCGGCGCCTGGCTTACGACGAATTTCTGGCCGGACAGGTGTCGCTGGCGCTGGTGCGGGCCAGAATACGCCGCCTGTCGGGGCGGCCGCTGGTCGGCGACGGCCGCATCGTCGAAAAGCTGCGCGCGGCCCTGCCTTACAAGCTCACCCCTAGCCAGGAATTCGCGCTCGGCGAAATCAATGCCGACCTCGCCGATCCCGAACGCATGCTGCGCCTGCTGCAGGGCGATGTCGGCTCCGGCAAGACGGTGGTCGCCCTGCTCGCCATGGGACGCGCGGTGGAGGCAGGCGGCCAGGCGGCGCTGATGGCACCGACCGAGATCCTGGCGCGCCAGCATCTGGCGACAATCGCGCCGCTCGCGGAAAAAGCCGGGCTGCGCACGGCCGTCCTGACCGGGCGCGAGAAGGGCCGCGAGCGCACGGAGACGCTGGAGGGACTCGCCAGCGGCGCCATCGACATCGTCGTCGGCACCCACGCGCTGTTCCAGGAAACGGTGACGTTCCACGACCTCGTGCTTGCCGTGGTCGACGAGCAGCACCGCTTCGGCGTCCACCAGAGGCTGGCGATCACCGCCAAAGGCGATGCGCCCGACATGCTGGTGATGACCGCGACGCCCATTCCGCGCACGCTGGTGCTCACCGCCTTCGGCGACATGGATGTCTCGAAGCTCACCGAAAAACCCGCCGGCCGCCAGCCGATCCGCACTGTCACCTTGCCGATGGAGCGGCTGGACGAATTGGTCGGGCGCATGGTTGACGCCGTCGCCGAAGGCCAGAAGATTTATTGGATCTGCCCGCTGGTCGAGGAATCCGAAGAGATCAAGCTGATGTCGGCGGAGGACCGTTTTGCGTCGCTGAAGCCGCTTTTCGGCGACCGGATCGGCCTCGTGCACGGCCGCATGAAGGGCGCCGAGAAGGATGAGGCAATGCGCGCCTTCAAGCAAGGCGAGACGCGCATCCTGATCGCGACCACCGTGATCGAGGTCGGTGTCGACGTGCCGGACGCGACGATCATGGTCATCGAGCATGCTGAGCGCTTCGGCCTCGCCCAGTTGCACCAGCTGCGCGGCCGGGTTGGGCGCGGCGACAAGCCGTCATCCTGCGTGCTGCTCTACAAGGACCCGCTCGGCGAGACGGCGAAGCGCCGGCTTTCAGTGATGCGCGAGACCGAGGACGGCTTTCGCATCGCCGAGGAGGACCTGAAGCTGCGCGGCGAAGGCGAGCTGCTTGGCACCCGCCAGTCCGGCACACCCGGCTTCCAGGTGGCGCGCATCGAGTTCCACGCCGACCTGCTCGAAGCCGCGCGCGACGATGCCCGCCTGATCTTGTCGCGCGATCCGGAACTGCAGTCCGAACGTGGCGAGGCGCTCCGGCTGCTGCTTTACCTGTTCGGACGCGATGAAGCGGTGCGCTTGCTGCGCGCCGGCTGAGGCCCGGCGCCGAGCGGCGGGTTGGCAAGCGGACCCTCGATCCGTTCGCCGTTCAGCGTCACCAGCTTGGTCTTGACCTCCGGCGCCACCATGCCGGCCGAAACGATCAGCTTGGCGCCGTCCTCGATGGTCATGTCGAGCGGTACGATCTCGGATTTCAGCACATACATCAGGAAGCCGGTGGTCGGGTTCGGCGTGCACGGCATGAACACCGCGATCAGCGGATCGCCTTCCTGGTCGAGCTTCTGGTTGATCTCGGTTTCCTTCTCGCTGGCGACGAAGACCAGCGACCAAACCCCTTTTCGCGGGTATTCGACCAGGCCGACCTGGCGGAACAGGTCGCCCTTATTCGACAGCACCGTCTCGAAAATCTGCTTCAGCGAACCGTAGATGCCGCGCACCAGCGGCATGCGGCCGAGCAGCCGCTCGCCGAAATTGACGATGGCGCGGCCGACGATGTTCGCCGTCAGGAAGCCGATCAGCGTGATCAGCACCAGCGCCACGATAAGTCCGAAGCCGGGCACCGGGAATGGCAGATAGGTGTCGGGATTGTAGCGAGCGGGAATATAAGGCTTCACCCAGGAATCGACCCAGCCGATGAGGGACCAGGCGATATAGGCGGTGATCGCCAGCGGTGCGCAGACGATGAAGCCGGTCAGGAAATAGTTCCTGAGCCGGGTCATGCCAGAGGTCTTCAGGGCGTCGGACATGAGTTCACCGCAGCGCAGGTTGCAATGCCAGATTAGTGAACCGCGAGCCGGTTTGGAATTGCGAAGTTTTTAAAGATGCCCGCTAAGCCGCCGCATCCATCGGCACGATCTTCTCAAGTTCCGCCGCGATCTTTCCCGCCTCGGTCTCGAGTTCGTAGGCCTTCTGGAAGTTCATCCAGAACTCGGGCGTGGTGTTGAAGAACCTGGCAAGGCGAAGGGCGGTATCCGGAGTCAAGCCGACCTCCTCCTTCACAATTCGTTCGATGCGGGTCCGCGGGAGATTAAGTTTCTTCGCAAGTGCGCCGGCACTCATGCTTAGCGGCACCAGATACTCCTCGCGTAGGAATTCCCCGGGGTGGATAGGGCGTGCGAACTTGACCATAGCTCAGTATCCTCAATGGGTTAGGGGTGGGTGCCCTTCCCCACGACGTGTATCATGCTATGATACAAAGCCAAACGGAAGCTGCTTCCGTTGGGATTAGCCGAGACATCCTTCCTTTCGTCATCCACGGGCGAAGCAGGAGCGCAGCTCCTGCGCAGACCCGAGGATCCATTCCGTGACGTCTGCCGAAGGATACAACATCTCAGAATAGTCACCTGATCAACCATCCGTTATTCTTCATGCATGACGGGATATGTCTATATGACAGCAAGCAAGAAGCGCGGCACCATCTACACTGGTGTCACGAACGATCTTGGCCGTCGGATGCCGGAGCACAGGTCCGGCGAAGGCTCGCGCTTTACCGGGCGCTACGGCGTGCAGCGTCTGGTCTGGTACGAGGAATATTTCGACATCCGCGATGCCATCCAGCGCGAAAAATCGCTGAAACGCTGGCCGCGCCAGTGGAAAATCGAATTAGTCGAAAGGACCAATCCGGAGTGGTTCGAGCTTTTTCGCGGCACCGGCTGGTAGCGCCTAATTCTGCGATGCTTTGATCGCTCCAACGTCACGGAATGGATCCTCGGGTCTGCGCAGGAGCTACGCTCCTGCTCCGCCCGTGGATGACGAAAGAAGGGGCCGCAGCGCCGAGAACCTACTCCACCGTCACCGACTTCGCCAGATTGCGTGGCTGGTCGACGTCGGTGCCCATGAACACGGCGGTGAAATAGGCGAGCATCTGGATCGGCAGCGCATAGATGATCGGCGAGATGATCTCCGGCACATCGGGCAGGATGATCGTCTCCATCGTCTTGATGCCCGCCTGAGCGGCGCCCTTGGCGTCGGTGATCAGGATGATCTTGCCGCCGCGCGCCGCCACTTCCTGCATGTTCGACACCGTCTTTTCGAAGATGCGGTCATGCGGCGCGATCACGATCACCGGCATGTTCTCGTCGATCAGCGCGATCGGCCCGTGCTTCAGCTCGCCGCCGGCATAGCCCTCGGCATGGATGTAGGAGATTTCCTTGAGCTTCAGCGCCCCTTCCATGGCTAAAGGGAAATTGGTGTCGCGCCCGAGATAGAGCACGTCCTTGTAGCGGGAGAGCTCGCGCGAGATGCGTTCGATCTGCTCGTCGAGCTTCAGCACCTGGGTGGCGAAGCGCGGCGCCTCGGAAAGCTCGCGCACCAGCTGCCGCTCCTCATCGCGCGAGATCGTGCCGCGCGCCACGCCGGCGCGCACGGCAAGGGCAGCGAGAACCGACAGCTGGCAAGTAAAAGCCTTGGTCGAGGCGACGCCGATCTCCGGCCCGGCCAGCGTCGGCAGCACGACGTCGGATTCGCGCGCCATGGTCGATTCGCGCACATTGACGACGGCGCCGATCTTCATACCGGCCTGGCGGCAGTAGCGCAGCGAAGCCAGCGTGTCGGCGGTCTCGCCCGACTGCGAGATGAAGAAGGCCGCATCGTTCGCTGAAAGCGGCATCTCGCGGTAGCGGAATTCGGAGGCGACGTCGATGTCGACCGGCAGCCGCGCATAGCGCTCGAACCAGTATTTGCTGATCAGCCCTGCGAGATAGGCGGTGCCGCAGGCCGAGAGCGCCAGCCGGCCGATCCTGGCGAAGTCGAACGGCAGTTCGAGCGGCTTCGACACACCGGAGACGAAATCCACGTAATGCGCCAGCGTGTGCGAGATCACCTCCGGCTGCTCATGGATTTCCTTTTCCATGAAATGGCGGCGGTTGCCCTTGTCGACCATGAAGCTGGTCGACAGCGACTGCTGCCGCTTGCGGTCGACCTTATTGCCGTCGATGTCGTAGATGGTGACGCTGTTGCGGCGCACTTCCGCCCAGTCGCCGTCTTCCAGATAGGTAACCGCGTTGGTGAAGGGCGCCAGCGCGATGGCGTCGGAGCCGAGGAACATTTCGCCGTCGCCATGGCCGACGGCCAAAGGCGGACCGTTGCGGGCGCCGACGATCAGATCCTCGTCGCCCTTGAACATGATGGCCAGCGCAAAGGCGCCGGAGAGCCGCTTCAGCGCCTGATGCGCCGCCTGGACCGGCTTCAGCCCCTTGGCGAGCTCCCGCGCCACCAGATGGGCGACGACCTCGGTGTCGGTCTGCGAGGAGAAGGTATAGCCGTCACGGACAAGCTCGTCGCGCAGCTCGGCAAAATTCTCGATGATGCCGTTGTGGACGATGGCAACGCCCTCGGAAAAATGCGGATGCGCGTTGGTCTCGTTCGGCACGCCATGTGTTGCCCAGCGCGTGTGGCCGATGCCGATCGTGCCGTCGAGCGGCTCTTCCTTCAGCCGGCGTTCCAGATTGATCAGTTTGCCTTCGGCGCGGCGGCGGCCGAGCGCGCCCTTCTCGATGGTGGCGACGCCGGCCGAGTCATAACCGCGATATTCCAGCCGCTTCAGCGCATCGACGATGAGCGGCGCGACCTGCGAATGGCCGACAATTCCAACGATACCGCACATGCCTACCCCCGATTCCCTGCAGAAACCCAGCGCTATCTAGGGATTGCCGGATTGCCGCGAAAGTCACTTTGCGTTTCGTTCCGTGTCAGCCGGAACGGTTTTGCACCGATGCACCATGCCAGGGCGCGCTTGCAATCCGGTTACCGCAATTGCTTGGTTTTTCGCGGCGCAGGTCCCCGATTGTTCATCGGCACCGGTCGCGTCAGCACGGAAGCCGCCTTTACTTGTCACACTGCCGCCTTCTTCCGCACCGCGGCGGCCGAGGCGAAGCGCTCCCGCAATTCCTTGCCTTTGCCGGGCAGCGTCTTCTGGCGGGCGCGGCCGAAGGCCAGTGCATCGTCGGGCACGCTTTCGGTGATCACGCTGCCCGAGGCTATGTAGCCGCCCTTGCCGATCGTGAGCGGCGCCACCAGCGAGGAGTTCGAGCCGACGAACGCGCCCTCGCCGATGTCGGTGAAGAATTTCGAGTAGCCGTCATAATTGCAGGTGATGGTGCCGGCACCGATATTGGCCCCGGCGCCGACACGCGCGTCGCCGATATAGGTCAGGTGATTGACCTTGGCGCCCTCCTCGACCGTCGCCTGCTTGACCTCACAGAAATTGCCCACTTTCGCCCTCTGCTTGAGATCGGCGCCCGGCCGCAGCCGCGCGAACGGCCCGACGTCGCAATTCGAAGCGATCGTCGCCCCTTCGACATGACTGAAGGCGTGTATCCTGGCGCCCGAGGCGATCTTGACGCCAGGACCGAACCAGACATTCGGCTCGACGATCGTGTCGGCGCCGATTTCGGTGTCGTGTGAGAAATAGACGGTTTCGGGCGCGATCAGCGTCGCGCCGGAAAGCATCGCCTCGCGCCGCCGGCGCGCCTGCCAGATGCCTTCCGCCTCGGCGAGTTCGGCCCGGTTGTTGATGCCGAGCGCGCTCTCGAAACTGGCCTCCGTGGCGACGACATCGAGGCCTTCCGCCCCCGCGATCTCGACGATGTCGGTGAGGTAGAACTCGCCCTTGGCATTGCTGTTGCCGACCTTGTCGAGCAATCGAAGCGCATGCTTGCCGGCCACCGCCATCATCCCGGCATTGCAGAAGCCGATCTTCTTCTCCGCCTCGGAGCAGTCCTTCTCCTCACGGATGGCGACCAGCCGGCCGCCTTTTTCGATCAGTCGGCCATAGCCGGTCGGATTGGGCGGGCGGAAGCCGATCACCGCAACGGCCGTGCCCTCCGCCAGTTTCTGCCGCGCGGCGGCCAATGCCGCTGCGTCGATCAGAGGCGTGTCGCCGAACATGACGAGAATGTCGTCATAACCCTTTGATATAGCTTCACGGGCGGCAAGAACGGCATGTGCGGTGCCGAGCCGCTTGTCCTGCACGAAGGTCTCGGCCTTCGGCGCGAATTTCTGTGCCGCCTTTCTCATCTCGTCGGCGCCATGACCGATCACCAGCGCCAAACCCGTCGCCCCGGCAGCCTCGGCCGCCTTCACCACATGCGCCACCATCGGCAGGCCGGCGATGGCATGCAGCACCTTGGGCATGGCACTTTTCATGCGCGTGCCTTCGCCGGCGGCGAGGATGACGGACAGGCAGGATCTCTGGCTCATGGATCGGCAACCGTATGAAATTGGATCAGGAATGGAAAACGCTTAGCATCTGGCGGCATGCTGCACCAATGCGGTTAAATTCCGGTGAGATGGAAGAGCAGCTGACTCTTAATCAGCGAGTCTCTGAGGGCAACCGTCCCTACGCCAAGCCGTGCTTCTTGAATTCCGCCTGCTCGTCGCCGGCGATCCAGCCAAATACCTTCAGGCTGCCGTCGCGCCGTTCTAGGAGATAATCGACCTCGAAATCGATGGTCACGGGACTTTTGTCCTTGCGCTCATACTCGCCCGACCATTGCACCTTGGCCACGCAATGGTCCTGGTCGATCGGCGTTACCGATACCTCCTTGCAGGTCATCTTCTTGCTGCCCATCGCGCGATAGGCCTCAAAACCCTTCTTCATAATGTCTTTCAACTGTTGGCCGTTCTCGCCGACCATGACCCCTGCGGGCGTCACCGAGACAAAGCCGGTCGAGTAGTTTCCGGCAACGTCGTTTAGATTGACGTTGCCGGCGATCGCATCGCGGTAGACCTTCTCATACGTCTTGAAGAACGTCTCGGCGTCTGTCTTGGATATCATTTCGCTCCCCACGAAAGTCGCAAACACACGAATTCCGCTGACCAACGCGACCGCTCGGTCATCGTTCCTGCGCTGGCGGAACTACCCCAGCCGTCCCAGTACCGGAAAATTCTCCAGCAGCCAGTAAGACGCGCTCTGCACTCCGCCGGTCAGGAAGAACACGCCAGCGACCACCAGCAGCGCGCCGATCGCCTTCTCGACGCGGCCGAGATGGACGCGGAATTTGCCGAGGAAGCGCATGAAGGCGCCGGAAAACAGCGCCGCGACTAGGAAGGGGATGCCGAGGCCGAGCGAATAGGCGGCGAGCAGCAACGCGCCCTCGCCCACCGTCTCGCGCCCGCCGGCTAAAGTCAGGATCGGCCCCAGCACCGGGCCGATGCAGGGCGTCCAGCCGAAAGCGAAGGCCAGTCCCATGACATAGGCGGCGATCATGCTGGCGGGCTTGCCCTGCGACTGGAAGCGCGCCTCTCGCGACAAAAGCGGAATGCGCAATATGCCGAGAAAGTTCAGGCCCATGACGATGATCAGCGCGCCCGCTACCATCGCCAGCGGTTCCTGCCAGACGCGCAGCAGCCTGCCGATGGTCGAGGCGCCTGCGCCGAGCGCGACGAAGACGGTCGAGAAGCCGAGCACGAAGGCCAAAGAGGCATAAAGCAGCGCGCCACGCGTGCCGTCACTTGCCGTCATGCCTTGATTGCCGCGGAAATCATCGACGGACACGCCCGCCATGTAGCAGAGATAGGGCGGTACCAGCGGCAGCACGCAAGGCGACAGGAACGAGATCGCCCCTGCCCCGACCGCGCTGACATAGCCGATGTCCAATGCCATTTCATGAAGCCCGATTGTGCTGGCGCCGATATAGCGATGCCGGAGCCCTCGTGCCAATCACCATTGTGTGGCACGTGGTCGCCCGGCCGAGGAAGAAACGGCCTTCGCTGTGCGTTGACTGAACGGGCGCGCGATTGCCGCGCTTGTTCTCAGGGAGGTTAATCATGAAATCGATTGCGCTTGGATTCGCGGCTCTCTTGCTCGGCACGGCCGCATCCCATGCCGCCGAGGCGTGGAAGGAGGCCGAAGTCGGCGGCAAGAAAATCTATACCGATGGCATGGGCATGACGCTTTACACCTATGACAAGGACGAGAAGGGCAAGTCCAACTGCTACGACAAATGCGCCGCCAACTGGCCGCCGTTGAAGGCCGAGGCCGGCGCCAAGGCGGATGATGAATGGACGATCGTCGATCGCACCGACGGCACCAAGATGTGGGCCTATGACGGCAAGCCGGTCTACACCTTCGTCAAGGACAAGAAGGCCGGCGATATGACCGGCGAAGGCGTCGCCGGCGCCTGGCACGTCGTCGCGGCCGACTGAATTCTCCCGGACAGGCTGCCGGACATCTTTTCACCGGCAGCCTGTCCCGCTGCGTCGCTGACGGCACCTGCCTCGATATTGTCGACTCGCGCCGGTGAGCCGACCCTCTTCCTGTGCTCCGGGACACGAACCGCCACGTCCCGAAAAATGTGATCTTCGCCATACACTCTTAGAGTGTATCGCTTGCGCCGGGTCCGCAAATTGGGCCCTTCCCCTTGACCGATTGCAAAAGCACGGCCATGTGAGCGACGAAAAGAGTGGGATTTCGTCGTGCGCCGCGGAGTTCTTCCGCCGCCTCACAGCTGATAAGAGACCTCATGGACGTCGTCGTCGTCGAATCGCCGGCCAAGGCAAAGACAATCAACAAATATCTGGGCAAGAACTATAAGGTCCTGGCCTCGTTCGGCCATGTCCGCGATCTTCCGGCCAAGGACGGCTCGGTGCGCCCCGACGAGGACTTTGCCATGTCCTGGTCGGTCGACACCGCCTCCGGCAAGCGCCTCGCCGACATCGCCAAGGCGGTCAAGGACGCCGACGGGCTGATCCTCGCCACCGACCCGGATCGCGAAGGCGAGGCGATTTCCTGGCATGTGCTGGAAGTGCTCAGGCAGAAGCGCGCGCTGAAGGACAAGCCGGTCAGCCGCGTCGTCTTCAACGCCATCACCAAGGCTTCCGTGTTGGAAGCCATGGCCAATCCGCGCCAGATCGATGCGCCGCTGGTCGATGCCTATCTCGCCCGCCGCGCGCTCGATTATCTGGTCGGCTTCACGCTCTCGCCGGTGCTGTGGCGCAAGCTGCCGGGCGCTCGCTCCGCCGGCCGCGTCCAGTCGGTGGCGCTGCGCCTCGTCAGCGACCGCGAATCCGAGATCGAGCGCTTCATCCGCGAGGAATACTGGCAGATCGCCGCCATTCTCAACACGCCGCGCAACGACAGCTTCGAGGCGAGGCTGACCGCCTATGCCGGCAAGAAGCTGCAAAAACTCGACATCGCCAATAAGGCGCAGGCCGACGACATCAAGGCGATGCTGGAAGGCGCGACCTTCAAGGCCTTGTCGGTCGAAGCCAAGCCCACCAAGCGCAATCCGGGTCCGCCTTTCACCACCTCGACGCTGCAGCAGGCCGCCTCCTCGCGGCTCGGCTTCTCGGCCAACGGCACCATGCAGGTCGCCCAGAAGCTCTATGAAGGCATGGATGTCGGCGGCGAGACCGCCGGTCTCATCACCTATATGCGAACCGACGGCGTGCAGATGGCGCCTGAGGCGATCGAGGCCGCGCGCGATGCCATCGTCAGCGAATTCGGCGCAAAGTACCTGCCTGAAAAGCCACGTTTCTACACAACGAAGGCCAAGAATGCCCAGGAAGCGCACGAGGCGATTCGCCCGACCGATTTCAAGCGCACGCCGGCATCGGTCCGGCAATATCTCGATGCCGACCAGGCGCGGCTTTACGAGCTGATCTGGAAGCGCGCTATCGCCAGCCAAATGCAGCCGGCCGAGATCGAGCGCACTACGGTCGAGATCGAGGCCGCCAACGGCGCCCGCACCGCCGAGCTGCGCGCGGTGGGCTCGGTCGTGCGCTTCGACGGCTTCATCGCCGCCTACACAGACCAGAAGGACGAGGACGCCGAGGACGAGGAAAGCCGCCGCCTGCCCGAGATCCGAGCCGATGAGCAGCTTGCCCGGGAGGAGATCAATGCCACTCAGCACACGACCGAGCCGCCGCCGCGCTACTCCGAGGCGTCGCTGATCAAGAAGCTGGAAGAGCTCGGCATCGGCCGGCCCTCGACCTACACGGCAATCCTGAAGACGCTGGAGGACCGCGACTACGTCGCCATCGACCGGCGCAAGCTGGTGCCGCAGGCGAAGGGACGGCTGCTTTCTGCCTTCCTCGAAAGCTTCTTCGAGCGCTATGTCGAATATGATTTCACCGCTTCGCTCGAGGAAAAGCTCGACGAGATTTCCGACGGCAAGCTCGCCTGGAAAGACGTGCTGCGCGACTTCTGGAAGGATTTTTCCGGCGCCGTCGACGACATCAAGGAACTCCGCGTCGCCGACGTGCTCGATGCGCTGAACGACGAGCTGGCGCCGCTGGTGTTCCCGGCGCGGGAAGATGGCTCGAACCCGCGCATCTGCCCGAAATGCGGCACCGGCAACCTGTCGCTGAAGCTCGGCAAGTTCGGCGCCTTCGTCGGCTGCTCGAACTATCCGGAATGCTCCTACACCCGCCAGCTTGGCGACGCCGCCAATCCCAATGGCGAGAACGGCAATGGCGAGGACGGCGTCAGGCTGCTCGGCAAGGATCCGTACACGGCCGAGGAGATCACGCTGCGCAGCGGCCGCTTCGGCCCCTATATCCAGCGCGGCGAAGGCAAGGACGCCAAGCGTTCCAGCCTGCCCAAGGGCTGGACGGCAGAATCGATCGACCATGAGAAGGCGATCGCGCTGTTGTCGTTGCCGCGCGACGTCGGCAAGCATCCGGAGACCGGTAAGATGATTTCGGCCGGCCTCGGACGCTACGGGCCCTTCGTGCTGCACGACGGCACCTATGCGAATCTCGAAAGCATCGAGGACGTGTTCTCGATCGGCTTGAACCGCGCCGTCTCGGTGATCGCCGAGAAGCAGCAAAAGGGCAAGGGCCGCAACGGCGCCACGCCCGCGGCGCTGAAGGAGCTTGGCGACCATCCCGACGGCGGCGGCAAGATCGTCGTGCGCGACGGCAAGTACGGCCCCTATGTCAACTACGGCAAGGTCAATGCGACGCTGCCCAAGGGCAAGGACCCGCAGTCGGTGACGATGGAAGAGGCGCTCGCCTTGATCGCCGAGAAGGAAGCCAAGGGCGGAGGCGGCAAGAAGCCGTTCCGCCGGGCGGCGAAGAAAGGATAGCAGGACGTGGCGCGTAGGATCTCCGGAAGAAGCCACGGCGATCCGCGCAGCGCCGACACCCGGGCCAAGGTCAAGGACGACTACCGGCCCTCGCGTGACGAAATCCTGCGCTACATCGCCGAAAATCCCGATCGCTCCGGAAAGCGCGAGATCGCCAAGGCCTTCGCGCTGCGCGGCGAGGACCGCATCTGGCTGAAGGACCTGCTGCGCGACCTTCAGGACGAAGGCCTGCTGACCAAGGAACGTAAGCGCCTCACCCGTGCGGGCGCCTTGCCCCACGTCGCCGTGCTCGACATTGTCGGTCGCGACGCCGATGGCGTGCTGCTCGCCAATCCGAGCGAATATACCGGCGCAGGCTCGCCGCCCGTCATCGCCATCCGCATGTCGCGCGGCGCCAGTGGCCCTGTCCCCGGCATCGGCGACCGCGTGCTCGCCAAGACCTTCCCGACCGACGACCCATCCGGCCCTGCTTACACCGGGCGGGTCATGAAAATCTTCGAGAAGCGCAGCGAAGCAGTGCTCGGCGTCTTCCGCGTGCTGAAGGACGGTTCTTTCCGCATCGAGCCGGTAGAGCGGCGCCAGCCCGAACTGATCGTCGACAAAGAATTCCAGAACGGCGCCAAAAACGGCGATCTGGTCGAGGTCGAGCCAGCGCGTGCCTCGCGCTATGGCCTGCCCCGCGCCAAGGTGTTGGCGGTGCTTGGCTCGCTGACCAGCGAGAAGGCGGTCTCGATGATCGCCATCCACGCCCACGACATCCCGCATATCTTTCCGGCCGACGTGATCGCCGAAGCCGAGGCGGCGAAGCCCGCGGCGCTTGCCGGCCGCGAGGACTGGCGCGATTTGCCGCTAGTCACCATCGACCCGGCCGACGCCAAGGACCATGACGACGCCGTCTTCTCCACGCCCGACACGGACGAAAAAAACCCGGGCGGCATCATAGCCACCGTGGCGATCGCCGATGTCGCCGCCTATATCCGCTACGGCACGCCGCTCGACCGCGAGGCGCTGAAACGCGGCAATTCGGTCTATTTCCCGGACCGTGTCGTGCCGATGCTGCCCGAGCGCATCTCCAACGATCTTTGCTCGCTGCGGGAAGGCGAGGACCGTCCGGCCATTGCCGTGCGCATGACCTTTTCCGCGGAAGGCCGCAAGCTTAGGCACTCCTTCCATCGCGTCATGATGAAATCGGCGGCCAAGCTCGCCTACCCGCAGGCGCAAGCGGCGATCGACGGCGTGCCGGACGACAAGACCGGGCCGATCCTCGATAGCGTTCTGAAGCCGCTGTGGGACGCCTATGCAGTGCTGAAGCGCGGCCGCAATGCCCGCCAGCCGCTGGAGCTCGACCTGCCGGAACGCAAGATCCTGCTCAAGCCCGACGGCACCGTCGACCGCGTTGTCGTGCCGGAGCGCCTCGACGCCCACAAGCTCATCGAGGAATTCATGATCCAGGCCAACGTCGCGGCCGCCGAGACACTCGAAGGCAAGAAGGAGCCTCTCGTCTTTCGCATTCACGACGCGCCTTCTCTGGCCAAGCAGGAATCGTTGCGCGAGTTCCTACAAACGCTTGGCCTGTCGCTGGCGCGCGGCGCGCAGATGCGGCCAGGGCAGTTCAACGGCATTCTGGAGCGCGTGCGCGGCGCCGACAACGAGGCGCTGGTCAACGAGGTGGTACTGCGCTCGCAGAGCCAAGCCGAATATTCGCCGAAGAATATCGGCCATTTCGGGCTTAATCTCAGGCGCTACGCGCATTTCACCTCGCCTATCCGCCGCTATGCGGATCTCATCGTGCATCGCGGACTGATCGCCGCGCTCGGCCTCGGTCCCGGCGGCCTGACCCAGCAGGAGGCCGACCGGCTGGAGGAAGTCGCAGCACTCATCTCGGCCACCGAACGCCGCGCCATGGCCGCCGAACGCGATACCGTCGACCGGCTGATCGCGGCTTACCTGGCCGAGCGCATCAACGACACCTTCGACGCGCGTATCTCCGGCGTCACCAAGGCGGGACTCTTTGTCCAATTGCCGCAATACGGCGCGGATGGTTTCATCCCGGTGTCAAGTTTGAACGGCGACTACTATATCTACGACGAAACCGCTCGATCGCTGTTCGGGGAACGCACCGGCAAGGGTTACCAGCTTGCAGACCGCGTCGAGGTTCGGCTGCTCGAGGTCGCGCCGATGGCCGGCGCGATGCGTTTCGAGATGCTGAGCGACCCGAAGCCGCTGCCAGGCTCGCGACGGTCGTTCCACAAGGCCAAGGGCCGCGCCCGCGCATCGCAGTCGCGTTTCGGGCCTCGCGGCAGGAGAAGGTGATGCCAAAGGAATTTGGTATGGAACAACAGGTTTTCGGCGGCGAGCATCACTCCGGCCGCGCCGCGCGTCCGCTGTGGACGGCGATCAAGCGCGGCATGCTCGGCCGCTGCCCGCATTGCGGTAAAGGCAAGCTGTTCCGCGCCTTCACCAAGTCCGTCGACACATGCAGCGTCTGCGGCGAGGAGCTCCATCACCATCGCGCCGACGACCTCCCCGCCTATCTGGTGATCGTCATCGTCGGCCATATCGTGGTTGGCGCCTTCATGACCGTGGAGGCGACCTCGACGCTGACGCTGTGGCAGCACGCGCTGATCTGGGTGCCGCTGACCTTTGGCCTGGCCGTCGCGCTGCTGCAGCCGGTCAAGGGCGCCGTCATCGGTCTGCAATGGGCGCTCTATATGCACGGCTTCAGCGGCGAGAAGGACGAGCTTGAACCGCATTCCTAGGCCTGGAGCGGCTCAGCCAACGCCGTCCGCTCCAAACATCTGTTTTTACGCAATTTCGGACGGAAAACCGCTGCGCACCTTTCCTGGAATTGCGATCTTGCCTGTCACAATTCCGGACGGAAAACCGCTACGCACCTTTCCTGGAATTGCTCCAGCAGCGACGTTTCGTCCGAGGCTGGTGCAAAGATACGAACCCGCAAGCCACTTTCGCATTCCAGAAGTTTCCGCTAGGTCGAGCCCATGGAAGGAATGACCAAGGCGGATGTCGATAAACTCGATAAAGGCTTGGCCGTGCACGGCGGTCGGCCGCTTCGTCCGCGCGATGCCGCAACCTTGATCCTGCTGGACCGGAGCGGCAGCGACGTTCTGGTGCTGATGGGCCGGCGCCATGCCGGCCACGCCTTCATGCCCGGAAAATTCGTCTTCCCCGGCGGCCGAACCGACCCCGCAGACAGCCGCATTCCGGTGGCTGCCCCGCTGCACCGCGAGGAAGAAACCAGGCTTGCCAGCGGCCCCCGCCGCGCGAGCACCGCGCGGGCGCGCGCCATCGCCTTGTCGGCAATCCGTGAGACCTACGAGGAAGCCGGCCTGCTGATCGGCCGCAAGGGCCCGTTCGCGACCGCCAAGCGTGACTGGCAGGGTTTCGTCGAACACGGCGTGATACCGTCGCTGGGCGCCTTGCGCTTCATCGCCCGCGCCATCACTCCGCCCAACCGCGTGCGCCGCTTCGACACCCGCTTCTTCAGCGCCTGGCGCGAGGACGTCGCCGTGGAATTGCCGGAGGGCGGCCCGACCAACGAGCTGGAAGAGCTCGTCTGGCTGCCGCTCGCGGAAGCCCGCAAGGCCGACATTCCCGACATCACCCGCATGATCCTGGAAGAACTGGAAAAGCGGCTCGCCCACGATCCCTTGCTGCGTCCGGGCGGCGCAGTGCCGTTCTTCTGGCTCGTCCGAAACCGCTTCGTCCGCGAAGTCCTTTAGAAACAGAGCATCCATATCCCATGACGGTCGATACCCAGCAAAAGGGCGACGAACGCGTACACTGGCTGCCGATGATCGCGGCGATCTCCTCGATCAGCGTGGTCGGCATCGCTATCGGCCTCGGCATGCCGCTGCTCAGCGTCATCCTCGAAACGCGCGGCCACTCGGCCTCGATGATCGGCCTCAACACGGCGGTCGCCGGCCTCGCCTCGATCGCCGGCGCGCCGCTTGCCACGCCGCTCGCCATGCGGCTCGGCGTCGCCTGGACAATGCTTTTGATGATTGCCGCCGGCGCGCTTGCCTTCGTCGGTTTCCATTTCGCGCCCGCCTTCTGGATGTGGTTCCCGCTGCGCGTCGCGCTGCACATCTCGCTGACGGTGCTGTTCATCCTGTCGGAATTCTGGATCAGCACCTCGGCGCCGCCGCATCGTCGCGGCCTAGTGCTCGGCATCTACGCCACGGTGCTGTCGCTGGGTTTCGCCGCCGGCCCCTGGCTATTTGCCCATCTCGGCTCGAGCGGCTTCCTGCCGTTCGGCGTCACCATAGCGCTGGTGACGCTCGCGGCCATTCCGGTGCTCGCTGCCCGCAACGAGAGCCCGGCGATCGTCGCCGACGGCGAAACCAGCCATTTCCTGCGCTACGTCTGGCTGGTGCCGACCGCGACCTTCGCCGTGCTGGTGTTCGGCGCCGTCGAGACCGGCGGCTTCTCGCTATTCCCCGTCTACGGCAACCGGATCGGCTATTCCGAGGCCGACGCCGCGCTGCTGCTCACCATGATCGGCCTCGGCAACGTGCTCCTGCAGATCCCGATCGGCATGATCAGCGACCGCATCTCCGACCGCCGCTATCTGCTCCTGGCCTGCGCCACGGTCGGGCTCATCGGCACCGTCTTCATGCCTTTCTTCGCCCAGAATTGGCACCTGATGGCGGCTCTTCTGTTTGTCTGGGGCGGCGTGGTCGCCGCCATGTACACGATTGGGCTTGCCCATCTCGGCTCGCAGCTTTCCGGCCATGAGCTCGCCTCCGCCAACGCCGCCTTCGTGCTCTGCTATGGCGTCGGCATGGTGATCGGCCCACAGGCGATCGGCATCGGCATGGACGCCTTCGGCCCCTCGGGCTTCGGCTGGTCGCTCGCGTTGTTTTTTGCCGCTTATATGCTCCTGGTCTTGGTCCGGTTGGTGCGAAAGATTCTCTAGAGCATGATGCCGAAAAGTGTGAAGCGGTTTTCGGACGACATCATGCTCTATCTCTTTGATTTAGAGCCGGATTCAGATTTCAGGTCGACTCGACCTGAAATCATCCGGCTCTAGCGAGAAATATCGCCGGTCATCGGGCTATGCTGACATCACCGTGTCAGCAGCACCCCTGCTATACCCTCGCTCCAATGCAGGTATAGCGAGGAGAGATCGGATGATCGACAGCGGCTTTGAAACCAAATCCCTCAGGATGGAACTGCTTCTGCTCGTCACCTTCCAGGCGCCGGCTGCCGATGTCGAGCGCATCATGGAGGCCGTGGTGGCGATCGCGCCGCTGCGCATGGGCGAATATGACGGCAACGCCTACCAGTCGGCGCAAGGCATAGAGCGCTACCGGCCGCTGGAAGGCGCTGCCGCGGGCGCCGAGATCGAATTGCGCCGGCGGCCGGGCACGGTCGAGGTGTCGTTCGAACTGCCCGACGACCAGGGGCTTGCCGCGCGCGTCGTCGAGGCCATATTCCAGGCTCACTCCTATCAGGAGCCGGTCATCCGCATCCAGCCGCTGCTGACCAGCCGTTCCAAGGGCCTCGACGACCGCGCCAATCCGAACCGTTGGTGGAACACGACAGGCGACTGGAAGACCGCGCCGCGCCCGGAAACGATAGCCGCCGAGTGACATCGGAGCCGAGTTCGCCGCCGGAGGAAGTTGCCTATGAATGACGAGGCAGACCGCGTGCCGGCGCGCGATCCTCAGGACCTGGCGCGGTTGTTGGTTTCTCGCGAGCAGGCGGGAGACGCCGAAGGAATGGCGGCCCTCTACGAGCCCGATGCCGTCCTCGATATCGGCGGCGGACAGCTGGCCCGCGGCAGGGATGCTATCCGCGCGTTCTACGCTGAGTTGGTGGCAGCCGGGCAGAGGTTTGAGCTTGGTGATCAGCGCCCGGCTATCGTCAACGGAGATCTGGCGTTCACTTCCACGCGCCTTCACGATGGTACCGTGACTGTGGAAATTGCCCGCCGGCAAGGTGACGGAACATGGCTGTGGGTGATCGATCAGCCGTCGATTCTCCCATGAGCTAAGGCTCGGCACTCGAAGCCAAGACACCGCCCGAGAGCCCTCGGGCTTGACTTTCCGGGCGCGTTCTTTATGTGTCGCGCCAAGTTTCCCGCGTCCGGGTGTTTTCCCCGTGCTCCAGCGGCCAAAACTCCACGAACATTAACGGACGAACATCATGGCCAAAGCCGCAAACATCAAGATCAAGCTTCTGTCGACCGCCGACACCGGTTTCTTCTACGTGACCAGCAAGAACAGCCGCACCAAGACGGACAAGCTGTCGTTCCGCAAGTACGACCCGGTCGCCAAGAAGCACGTCGAATTCAAGGAAACCAAGATCAAGTAATCTGGTTCATCCTGAAATGCCGAAACGCCGCCCACTCGGGCGGCGTTTTTGTTTGGCGGCATTTGTGATTCGCGGCAACCTAAGCAGGTACCGCTGGCTTGGCTCCCTACTTCCCTTGCAGGAAATCCATGATCGGTGGGAAGGTGAGGAGAATCCCGACAAGGAGCAGCGCAAACGCGGCGACATTGACCCTGCCCATTGCCACTGTCTTGTATCCCCAACGCCGGGCGAAGATGAACCACGCCACCAGCCAGACGATGATGGCGACGGTCGTTACCCCGGAAAGTGCTCCTGACGGCTTGTAGAAGGTCAGCAAGCTGTTGATGGCCTTCGATGCGTCGCCGGCGAGAGCCAGGATGCCGATGGCGGCGCAACCGATGCCTGCAGCCAGAATGGCTGCCGCCCCGGGACCATTGGGTATGCTTTCAGGGATCGTTTCCACGGGTTGACTTTGGCCGACGACCGGCTTCTGCGAAATGGTCATGGCTGTTCTCCTTCAGGCTGCGCGGCCGATGGCTGCACTCCAGGTGTTTGGGCTGGTGCTTGCGCTCCCTCCGGCTGCTCTCCTTGTATCAATACGATCGATTGGCCACCGCGGACGGGAGCGTATTTGTTGAGGAACGCACCCAGCGCACCGGCTGCGCCCGTCGCGAAGAAGGCCGCGACCGCAAAGGCCAGCACCGAGATGCGCATGCTCCGGTGTTGAACGATCGCTCGTCCGTACTTCATGGTGACATAGGCCACCATGGTCATTGCTATTGGCGCCAGCCAAGCGACATGCTCTTTCCATTCCATGCCGAGAGAATGCCACTCAGATGTTCTCGGGCTCGACAGGAGAAGGCTCCGCGGATAGCTCGAAAGATCGGTCACCCCGGCCGGTGGAACGGCGCGATACCATGGATAGACGCTGTAGGCGCCGGAGAACACAGTGAGCCAGGAGAGAACCACCATCGCAACAAGCCAAAAGTTGAGCAGCGACTGTTCCCTTGTGCTCATTGGCGGCGCCCCTGGTGCTGACATTCTATAGAGACCGGCAATGGCGCCGGAAAATGCGAGCATGAAAAGGGCGCCGAAACCCATTCCATGCAGCACCGTCATCAGATCGCGAGTGGTGATTTCCATCGATTGTCTCCTTCCCTTTACCCCCTCCGTTTTTGCTTTCTAATTTAGTTGATCATTATAGAGAGACGGACACAGCCTTTATTGACGTGGATCAAAAAATTAGCCGGCTTGCGGAAGCCTAGATTTCCCGTGTCACCCGCATCTCGACGGCGACTGGCTCAACGCCACACTGTGAGTGGTCCGATATCAGCGGGATGCCTGGTTCGGGGCCGGTCGGGTGGTGCGGGTCGAAGGGCTCGGTCGATGTCGCGCTCAAGCTCTAAGAGGGCGTGAGGCTGCCCGGCTCCTACCAGCGGAATTGCTGCTCGGCAGCGACCAGGGCACGATCCCGCGCGGCCTTGCGATCGATCCGATCGGGCAATTCTTCACAACGCCCGTCGACAACGGCGCGTTTGGCTTCAAGTCTCCGAAGGCCCGGATACCGGACTTTGGCTGGAGCCTGACGTCATCTTTTGGAAAAAAGGGGGCCGGTCGGCGGTTGGCAGCGGTACGAGGAGGCCACTATGTGCCAGCGCCGGCCGGCCGACCCCACGGACCCAGGAGATGCGGCGGACCTGAGCATCATGGGGTATTTTTCGGATCGAGCCGGGCAGTCTACCCTCGTGCCGGCTTCGTCTTCGGTCTATGCGAAGCAGATTTGCGCAAGAACGTATGAAAATCAACCATTTCTTAACCACGGCTCGCGAATCGCTTGGGTTAAGGTAAATTCCTAACCTTGCCGGATGACCGGATATTAGCTGCCTCTACAATGCATATCGCTCAAAAGTATGTGGCGGCTTTGAGAAAACGGCATGCATAAATCAAAAGGCCTAAGACGCGTCGCCTGAATCCGTTTCAGCGCAACGCGCTTCAAAAGCATGTCTCCCGAAAGTGGGAACCGGTTTCGGGACAAAGGTGTGCGTAAAATCAAACCTAAAGTGCATCCAGCGATCTGAAGGATAGCGACGCGCTTTAGGCGGCCTTGGCGACAACCCGGTTGCGGCCGCCGCTCTTGGCCTCGTAGAGCGCAAGGTCGGCACGCTTCATCAGCGCCGCGACCGTATCGGCTCCTTTCAGCACCGATGACACGCCCACGCTGACTGTCACTTCAATCGTCTTCCCTTCGGTTCCGATTGCAAATGGCAGCTGTGCGATCTCGGCACGGATGCGTTCGGCCACCTTCTCGGCAATCAGCCCATCGGTGTCCGGCATGACCACGACGAACTCCTCGCCGCCGAACCGGCAGGCGAGATCGATGCCGCGCACGTTCTTGCGCAGCCGCCTGGCGAATTCGCGCAGCACGTCGTCGCCGCCATCATGGCCGTGGGCGTCGTTGATGGATTTGAAGCGGTCGAGATCGGTGATCATTACCGACAGCGGTCGCCGCCGCGCCACAGCGCGGTCGAACAGTGTCTGCAGGTGGCTGTCGAGGTAGCGGCGGTTGTGCAGACCGGTCAGTCCGTCGGTCACCGCCATCTCGATCGTCTGGGTAACGCTGGCGCGCAGCTGGTCGTTGTAGCGCTTGCGCCGCACCTGCGTGCGCAGGCGCGCCGTCAGCTCGTGCTGGTCGATCGGCCGTGTCAGATAGTCGTTGATGCCGAGTTCGAGGCCGCGGATGATCCGGCCCTCCTCGCCCTCGTCGGCCAAAAGGATGATCGGCAGGAAGCGGGTGCGATCGAGCGAGCGCAGTTGCGAACAGAGTCTCAGCGCATCGAAGTCGGCGAAAGCCGTCGAGATCAGCACGCACTCATAGGCTGTTTCGGCGGCCTGGAAGAAGCCGGCATTCGGATCGGTCGCGACATCGAGCTCGGCGCTGCCGCGCAGCATCTTCCGGATGCGCTCGATCGACGACTTGCGCTCGTCGACCAGAAGCACCTTGGGCTTGGTGTCTTCCGTCGCGAAGTTGCGGCTGAGCAATTCCTCGATGCCGATGTTGCGCGTGGTCGAGGCGCGCAGGCGCAGCTCGTCGGTCAGCGACTTCAGCCGGACCAGGCTCTTCACCCGCGTCATCAGCTGCAGGTCGTTGACCGGCTTGGTGAGGAAATCGTCGGCGCCGGCCTCGAGGCCGCGCACCCGGTCCGATACCTGGTCAAGCGCGGTAATCATGACGACCGGGATATGCGAGGTCGCCGGATCGCTCTTCAGCCGCTTGCAGACCTCGAACCCGTCCATGCCGGGCATCATCACGTCGAGCAGCACCACATCGACCTTGCCGTTCTCGCAGGTCTCGATGGCGTCCGGGCCGTTGCCGGCCGTCAGCACCTCGAAATATTCGGCCAGCAGCCGAACCTCCAGCAGCCGCACATTGGCGGGGATGTCATCGACGACGAGGATCCGCGCGGTCATCTCAAAGGCTCCGGCTCGGCATCAGGCATCGCCCAGGTAGGATTTGATCGTCTCGATGAAGCGCGGCACCGAGATCGGCTTGGAAATATAGGCCTCGCATCCGCCCTGGCGGATGCGCTCCTCGTCGCCCTTCATCGCGAAGGCGGTGACCGCGATCACCGGGATCGAATGCAATTCGTCGTCTTCCTTCAGCCATTTGGTCACTTCCAGGCCCGACACCTCGGGCAGCTGGATATCCATCAGGATCAGGTCCGGCCGGTGCTGGCGCGCTAGGTCCAGCGCTTCCAGGCCATTTCGCGTGCGGACCGTCTCGTAACCGCTGGCTTCGATGAGGTCCCGAAAGAGCTTCATATTGAGCTCATTGTCCTCGACGATCATGACCTTCTTAGCCATCAATTTCCCGTCCCGACCGCCTTCGAAGCCGAAGACCGCCGTTATGCGTCCCTTCCGGATCGCACCCAACCCTTTTTCACTCTACGCCAATATCATTGACGAAACGGAAACCGGACGTTGGAAAAGCGCCGGGATTCCATCTGCGGGTGCAGGAGCTGAAGCGGCTGAGACTTGCCGCAAGCGACGCTTGCCATTACTGCGGAGCAAAGACTCACATCCACACCGATAAAAGGTAATGATGGCAAACGCAGCGTCAATGCGCGAGGAGGCGGAAACCCTTGCCGTCAGGGCGTTAGGCTTCGTCGCCGCCGATCCGGAGCTTCTGCCCCGCTTCCTGGCAATCACCGGCATCGAGGCGCATTCGATCAGAAGGGCGGCTGAAGAGCCTGGCTTCCTTGCCGGCGTGCTGCAGTTCATCCTCGCCCACGAGCCGACGCTTTTGCGCTTCGCCGAGGAGACCGGCACGCCGCCGGCCGCTATCGGCAAGGCCTTGCGGGCGCTGCCGCTCGGCAATGACGATCACGATCGCTCGACATGAGCGACGATCCCGAAACCACGCGCCAGATCGAGGAGTTGGCCGCCGACGACCGGCCGCTGTTGGTGCTCGACGTCGACGATGTCGTGCTCGAATTCGTCCGACCCTTTCCGCATTTCCTGAAAACGCGCGGCTTCCGGCTGACGCTCGCCTCCTTCCGCCTGACCGGCAACATCGCCGAGACGGCATCCGGCCGGCTGATCGAGCAGGCCGAGGTCACGGCCCTTCTCGGCGATTTCTTCGATGTCCAGGCCGATTGGCAAAGCATCACCGACGGCGCCGCGGAGGCGCTGGCGACGCTCGGCCAGCGTGCCGAGATCGTGCTCCTGACCGCCATGCTGCACAAGCATCGCGCCGTGCGCCGGGCGCATCTCGACGCGCTTGGCCTGAACTACCCGTTGCTGACCACGGAAATGGCGAAAGGGCCGGCCATCGCCAAGCTGCGCGGCGCCAAAGGCAGGCCTGTCGCCTTCGTCGATGACCAGCCGTCCAATCTGATGTCGGCGCGCAACGCGGTCGCCGATGCGAACCTCTTCCACCTGATGGCGGACAATTCGCTGCGCGCCTTCCTGCCGCCGACGCCAGACGACATCGTCTCGGTCGAGAACTGGCGCGAGGCGGCCCCGAAGATCGCGAGCGCGCTGGGGCTTTAGCGAGCGTTCAGGGCTGCAGTTTTGCCCCTGCTCCGCCATTGTCGCCGCCGTCCGAATCGTCGCCTCCGGTTGAATTGTCCGTTCCGTTCGCGCCGTCATCGCCGTTCGAATTGTCGTCCTGACCCGCGCTGTCGTCCTGGACAGCATCAGCGCCTTTCAACATGGCGCCGTTGACCGTGACGGATCCATCGGCCTTGGTGTTGATCACCCACTCCAGCCGGCCGTCCGGCAGCGTTTTGCCAAAACCTTTGACGGCCAAAGCAAACGGGAAGGCCTGCGCCATTTGCTCATCGCTCTTGGCGCCCTCCTGCAGCGCCTGCACGATCTTGTCGTAGCCCGCGACATCGACGGTCATGGTCGCATCCGGCTTTTTGCCCGGAAACGTCATCTCGCCTTCCATAGCGACCTCGATGTCGCCGTTCTTCACCGTGCTGTGTCCGAGCACGAATTTGGGCGTCTTGGCCAGGAAATCGGCGACCAGAGCGTCGCCGAATTGATCCGACAGCGGCGGATTCTTATTGAGATCAAAGGCTTCGATCGCTTTCTTCGCCATGGTGTCGAGATCGATGTTGGCGCCGCCGAAGTTGAGGTCGACATCCGTCGGCAGCAGCACGACGCTCCAGCCGGGCAGCGTCTGCTGCGGGATCGTCAGACCGGAGGCCTTGATCGCGTAGTCGACTTTGCCGTTCTGGGAGACGCCGTCCATGCCGAACGCGGTGCTGAACTGCTTGGCCCCGAATTTGCCGACGGGGCTCTCCACCTCGAAATCCTTGAAGCCGTAGTTGCCGTCGATCCTTTCCCAGACGGGCAGCGCGGCCTGCAGAAGCGTCTTGAGCTCTGCCTGGTTGGCCTTGAGCTTGGCTTCGTCCTCGTTGGCCACGGCAAAGGCAAGCAGGTCGAGCAACGGCTTCGTCCGCACACCCTTGCCGTGCGCATCCACCGACAGTTCCGGCGTCCTCAGCGTGATCGGAAAATTCATTCCGTTGTCGGGATCGTCGATCTTGATCGTTTCGACGAAGCTCGAGACTTTCTGCGTCGCCGTGAAGTCGACGCCGCCATTTGCCGATTTGGTGGCCGCAATGGTCGCGGTGCCGGCGCCGGCGGTGACGTCGGCTTGCTGCTTGGCTTCCCGTGACGTCATCGTCATGCCGGCCATCGAGCTTGTGCCGCTGGTAAAGGCGGCAAGCCCCGGATCGTAGACGCCGGCGCCCTTGCCGTCCTTGATCGTGAATTGCATGCTTTGCGGACCTTCCGGCCCGTTGAATTCGAAGGACATGCTTTGCGAAAAATCCGAGGCGACGTCCCATGATCCGTCACTGCGCGGCTTCACAATCAAGGCATAGGGCGCCAAGTCGAATTTCAGCGGCTTTTGGTCCGGCAGGGCATCGACCAGCGCCTTGATGTCGAGCACAATTTTGTAGGCACCGCCTTCGGCCGAAACCCTGAGCACGCCCATATCGAACACTTGCTTGCCGAAATAGCGCGCCAGATTGTCGGAGAGCAGCTTCGCGCCCTGGCTGTCGACCGTCTGGGCCACAGCAGGCACGCTGAACGCAAGAGCTGCAACAACTGGCAAAATACGCTTCACGTCGGTTCTCCGTTCTCGGAAGGCGAAAATCGTTTCGTGCTTCTGGTAGGAAACAAGCGTTACAGCCGCAAGACGGCGACTGTACGCCAAAAGCCCGTGCCGCTAAAGCACCAGCCGCATCAGCGGCCGGCCGGGCTTGCGCTCCAGAAGCCTCTCGAACCCTGCCTTCTCGAACACCCGCGACGAGCCGACGAACAGCCCGATCGAGCGCGAGTCGCGCGAAAGATCGATCGGGCAGGCTTCCAGCAGCCTGGCGCCGTTGTCGCGGGCAAAGGCGATGCCGCCGTCGACGAGGCGATGGGTGATGCCCCTGCCCCGCGCCCTGACGCGGATGAAGAAGCAGGAGATCGCCCAGACGCTCGCGTCGCCGGCGTCCGCCGGATCGACCGGCGCCGAGCCCCTGCCCTGATTGTTCCATTCGGGCACGTCGGCGCGCGGCCCGATCTGCATCCAGCCGACCGCCTTGCCGTCCTCGAAAGCCAAAAGCCCCGGCGGCGGACCGGCTTCGATACGCGCCTTGATGTGGTCCTTGTTGCGCTCGCGGTCGCTGGCGCGGCGCTCCGCCGGCGTCAGCCGAAAATGCGTGCACCAGCAACCGTAACAGGCGCCTTGCTTGCCGAAGAGATCCTCGAAATCGGTCCAACGCTCTGGCGTAAGCGGCGCTATGGTCGTGCTCATGCGTTCTCCCCAGGCCAGCCTTGTTGCCGGCCTTGCGCTGTCGTACCATTGCGTTTGTTCTCTTTATGTTCGCAGCAATGGCGGCTCCTGTCAACAATCCCGAACACGGTTTCTGCCGCGACTGCCTGGCTATGCAGCGCAGCGAGACACGCCGCTGCGAGCGCTGCGGCAGTCCGCGTCTTGTCCGCCATCCCGAACTCTACCGGCTGCACATCGCCCATATCGACTGCGATGCCTTCTACGCGGCGATCGAAAAGCGCGACAATCCGGTGCTGAAGGACAAGCCGGTGATCGTCGGCGGCGGCCGGCGCGGCGTCGTCTCCACCGCCTGCTACATCGCCCGCATCCAGGGTGTGCGCTCGGCGATGCCCATGTTCAAGGCGCTCGAGGCCTGCCCCGAGGCCGTGGTCATTCCGCCCAACATGGAAAAATATGTCCAGGTCGGCCGCGAGGTGCGCGCGCTGATGCAGAAGCTGACGCCGCTGGTCGAGCCGCTTTCGATCGACGAGGCATTTCTCGACCTCGCCGGCACCGAGCGGCTGCACGGCATGCCGCCTGCGCTTGTGCTGGCGCGCTTCGCGCAGACGGTGGAAAAAGAACTCGGCATCACGGTTTCGGCCGGCCTTTCCTATTGCAAATTTCTGGCCAAGATCGCGTCGGACTTCCGCAAGCCGCGCGGCTTCTCGGTCATTGGCGAAGCGGAGGCGCCGAGCTTCCTCGCCGGACAGCCGGTGACGCTGATCTGGGGTGTCGGCAAGGCGCTGGCCGCAACGCTGGAGCGCGACGGCATTCGCACCATCTCCCAGCTGCAGCGCATGGAGCGCGGCGAGCTGATGCGGCGCTACGGCGTGATGGGCGACCGGCTCTACCGGCTTTCGCGCGGCGAGGACGACCGCCGCGTCGACCCCGACGGCGACGCCAAGAGTGTCTCGGCCGAAACCACCTTCGACACCGATATCGCCTCCTTGGCCGAACTGGTGCCGGTGTTGCGCGGCCTGTCGGAAAAAGTTTCGGCGCGGCTGAAGAAATCCGGCATTGCCGGGCGCACCGTGGTGCTGAAGCTGAAGACGCAGGATTTCAAGCTCCGCACCCGCAACCGCCAGCTTGGCGATCCGACACGGCTGGCCGACCGCATCTTCCAGACCGGGCTCGACCTGTTGCGCCGCGAGGCCGACGGCACGAAGTTCCGCCTGCTCGGCATCGGCGTCAGCGATCTCTCCGACGACGGCAAGGCCGATCCGCCAGACCTGGTCGACGTCCAGTCCCGCAAACGCGCGCTGGCCGAAACCGCCATCGACGAGCTGCGCGACAAGTTCGGCAGGAAGGCCGTCGAGACCGGTTACACTTTTGGCAAAGGCCGTGCCGCCAATCCGCCCGAGCCGCTCGAGGATTGAGACTGGCCCGGCATTCATGCAGGGATGATCAGCTGCGCTGCAAGTCGATCCGGCTCGTCACCATGGTCTTGCCGGTTTTTGGATCGGTGTCGGTCACCGTCAGCCGCATGCTGTCGCCGCCGGTCTTTTCTACAGTCAATTGCGCCTTGCGATCGCCGTTGACCTCCTTTGCCCAGCGAATGCCGAGATTGAGCGCGTTTCCCGAACGGCGCCCGTTCAACCGCGCCGGTCCCGTGCGCGAACCGATATAGACGCCGGTGTAGCCGGCGCCGCTGGCCTTGAGGTCGGCGCTGATCGCCCGCGTCATCAGGATCAATCCACGGCATTTGCCGTCGAGCGACAGCGAGGTCGAGGTGGCGCCGGATTTGAAGGTGCAGGCAATATTCACCGTCGGCGCACTGGCGCTCACCTTGAGGGTGCCGTTGCCGGCGAAGCTGCCCTGGAACGAGCGCAGGAAATCGGCATCGTCGGCGCGGGCGTCAGCCACTGTCGCCGTCAGGCAGCCGGCGAGCACAAACAGCATCATCGATTTCATTGGAAATCTCCCCCTCGGCATCGGACGTGCCAAAGCTTGCGAACACAACGACTCGGAACGCCTGCGACGGCCGCAGGTTCCGCCTTCAACATGACTGTTTTTTAACGCCGGTTTTTAACGCCGCCGGGCTGGCCCACACGAATGCGGCGACTAGCGGTTGCGGTCGCACGTCCGGCTTGCGAAATAGCGCGCATGACACCCGCTCCCTCGATCACCAAGGCCGCGCTCTGGATGGCGTTGTCGATCGCCTCCTTCCTGGCGATGTCGGTCGCCGGCCGCACCGCGACGGCCGCGCTCAATGTCTTCCAGGTGCTGGAGCTGCGCTCGGTGATCGGCTTTTTCATCCTGCTGCCGCTGGTGATGGCGGGGGGCGGCTTCAAGGCGATGCGCACAGAGCGCCCGCTCGCCCACGTCGCCCGCAACCTCGTCCACTATGCCGGCCAGGCCGCCTGGCTCTATGCGCTGACGTTGATTCCGCTGGCGGTGCTGATCTCGATCGAGTTCACGACCCCGATCTGGACCGCGATCCTGGCGGTGAGCTTTCTCGGCGAAAGGCTGTCGCGGCCGAGGCTGACGGCGATCATGCTGGGGTTGATCGGGGTGGTGATCATCGTGCGCCCTGGCGCGGGCTCCGTCGATCCCGGTCATCTCGTCGTGTTGGGGGCCGCGATGTGCTTCGGAGTCTCGGTGGTCATGGTCAAGTCGCTGACGCGAACCGACAGCGTCGTGCGCATCATCTTCTGGATGCTGATCATCCAGTCCGCGGTCGGCCTCGTCCCGGCGCTCTACGTCTGGCGCAACCCGGCGTTCGAACTCTGGCCGTCGATATTCCTGGTCGCCTTTACCGGCATGTCTTCGCATTACTGCATGGCGCGCGCGCTCAGCCACGCCGATGCGACCGTCATTTCGCCGATGGACTTCCTGCGCGTGCCGCTATCGGCGCTGATCGGCTGGCTGCTTTACAACGAGCAGATCGATATCTTCACCGCCGGCGGTGCCTTGCTGATCCTGACCGGCAACCTGCTCAACCTGCAGCGGAAAGCGCCGCAGCCCGCCGAAGTCGCCACCTCCTAGGCAGACGTGCGCGGATAGGTTTCGTCGTCCTTCTCGGTCTGTGGGGCGGCGTCGCTTTCGGGGATTCCGGACCATGGCTGCTTTGGGTGGGCCAACCGGCCCTTGGCCCGGCGTTCCCGGGCATCGGTGCAGCCGCTCTCGTCCTCTCCTTGCCATCAGCAAGGGTGATTTTCGTCTCGGCTTTCATTAAAAAAAAGGTAATGCCGCTTAATTTGATAGCGCCGCTGCCTCGCCACCGGTAGTTTCTTCATTCTGAACGGGGCGTGAGCAAGTTTTCCGGAGGGCCTCGATGAATACTATTAAGCATGCATTTCATCTGGTAAACGTTCTCGGCAATATAGTTCCCCACGCTGGCAGGCGCTTTTTGCTGGATAGGCTCGGATTGGGCAAGGTTTTGCAGCGGGCGTCCAAGGGGAGCATCGATCAGGTCAAACTGCCAAACGGTTACGACCTCTTCTTCAACCCCATGCTGCACTGGAACGCAACCAACCCAAAAAATCACGAGCCAGAAGTCACCGCTCTGCTCCATCGCTATCTGGAGCCAGGGGCGGTTTTCTACGATATTGGCGCCAATATCGGATTGCATTCGCTGATCGCGTCGAAGATTGTGGGCCCAACGGGTCGAGTGCTTGCGTTTGAGCCCGGTGAGATCAACCTTAGGTATTTCCGCCGGACTCTGGAAAACGGTGCCCCCAACGTATCGCTGCACGAATTCGCGATTGGTGCTGCCGACGAAGCGAGGGTGTTCGACCTCAGGGGTGGCGCAATGTCGGGGAAGCTAGTCGGGTCCGGGGAGAAAGCCGTCGATCCTGTGAGCGTGCAAGTCAGGTGCATCGATAGCCTCGTAGCTGAAGGCTACCCACGCCCCGACGTGATAAAGATAGATATCGAGGGAGGCGAGGCAGACGCCCTGCAAGGAGCAACGAAAACGTTGCAGACACATCCGGTCGTGATCTGCGAGATGCATGATTTCGCGCCCGAGGAAGTGAGACGGGCCATGAGGGTGCTGATAGAAGCCGGCTATCGCTTGACCCGGCTCCCGGATAGATCGCCATCGGATCATACGCCCAGTCATCATATCGTGGCGGTGCGGGGTGACAGCGCTTGAATTCGGCCAAAGCAAGCTTGGTGGTGTCCCGACTAACCGTCCTGGGCGACCAGGTTTTCAACTGGGGACATTCCCACCGTGCGTCCATTCGCAATTTTGGACTCGTAGTGGCGATATCGATTTTTGCCGGCGGGCTGCTGTTGGCCATCCAAAGCATGCCTGGCCTGATCGAACGGCTTAACGCAACTCCATTTGTCTTCCTTGTCCTGGTCGCGGTGCCGGCTACGGCGGCGCTGAATGCGCTTGAGCTCCAGATCATGGCAGCAATGGCAAAGAAGAACATGGCCTGGGCAAACGCATTCGAAATTGGCGTCTTTTCAAGTGCCGCCAATATGCTGTTTTTACCGGCTGGCCTACTATCGCGCGCTGCGGCGCTACGAGCACACGGAGTCGGACTGCAACTTGGAGGCAGCCTGATTCTCGTATTCATGGCGTTGTGGTTTGGGGCAGCGTTTGGCTATTCGGGCCTATTCCTTCTTGCGCTCGGCCATATCAAAATCGGCGCAGGCTTTGTCGCTGTCGGATCGCTGTGCGCTGGAGTCAGCATCGTCTTCCTGGTCCGTCTCCGACCCGGCTGGAGACTGGTCGTTTCGGCATTGGCGGTAAAGCTTGCCGGCTTGGTCCTCGAGGCCTTTCGGCTCTGCCTCGCGGCAAGGGCGCTCGGGATCGGCCTCGGCTTCAATCAGGCTTCGACCTTTTCGATAGCCTCCATAATCGGAACGCTAACCTCTCTCGTTCCGGCAGGCTTGGGGATCACGGAGGCGATAACCGCATTGCTCTCGCCGCTTGCCAATATCGATGCCGTCGCAGGTTTCGTGATTGCTGGAACCAACCGAATTGCCGTAGTGCTGGGTTTGCTTTTGCTGGCGGTCTTTCTTGTGGGAACAAGGCGATTGAGATCCCCATCTGACTAGTATCGGCCGTATACATAGAAATCGGCAAAGGATGTGTTGTCGGGATCGCGCGGATCGAGCGGATAAGCGTTCGGAGTCACCGAACAAAGTTTCCACTCCGGTAGATTGACCTCGATCCAGTTCGTAAACCTACGATGCTTGACGTGCGGTTCCGGGGTCGATTCGGTTGAATTGCTTGAATACAGAATGACAAACCGCTCCGAAGCAGAGAACAGGTTACGCATATACGTATCAAAAACCCTGTCTTCCACGAGGTGATATACTACGTCCAACGACAGCGCGAGATCGTGGTGACCCGGGTCGCTGTCGACAAGCTTGAAGCGTTTGGTCGGATCATTCGCGAACCGCTCCCGGCACCGTGCGACCGCCGAAGGAGCATTATCGAGCCCTAAGTACTTTGGATATTCTGCCAGGGCCAGTTGCATCCCGTCGCCGCAGCCGAACTCAACGACCGACTGAATTTCATGATCTGCTACAAAACGGTTGAGAAAATCGGCCTTAAACCGCGCGAGACGGTTAGCTGAGCCGGCACCCGACGTGCCGCCAGCCCTGTAGCGCTTTTCCCAATAGTCGGCAGAATTTCGAAATTTCAGCGCGGCCAAGGCAAAATATACCTGCCGAACGAGCGGTCCCGCAAGCCAACTCTTTTTTGCCCATTTCTTCAACGACATAATTTCGCTCGACGCCCTTCTATTCGAAATGCCGGTAACTTGCGCAGCATCAATGGGTTCATCTTTCGGTTGATAAAATTCGCCGATAGATCTCGTGGAATCGTTCGGCGGTCTTGGCCATCGTACCCTCCGACAGGACCCATTCCTTGGCGCTGGCGGCCAGGCCTGTTGCAAAGCTCCTATTTGCAACCATTCTCTCCACCGCGTCCGCGATTTCTCCCGGAGATCGCTCGGCAACCAGAAGCCCTGTCTCCTCATGGCGAATGATGTCGACAAGACCGCCGCTTCGCGACGCAATCACAGGCAGATCATGGAGCATCGCTTCGAGCGGCACGACGCCCTGCGCTTCCATTGTGCCATCTGCCGCACGGCGGGAGGGAACGATCAGAACATCGCTTCTGCGCATCCAATGGCTAACGTTCGCCGGCTGAAGCCAACCCGTAAACAATATGCGGTCGCGCACCTCAAGAGACGCGGCCTTTGCCTCGAGCGTTTGCCGTTCCGGCCCATCGCCCACGACAACGAGTCTTGCGCCCGGCAGACGGCTTTGCAGCGATGCGAGCGCGGCGACTGCGTCCTCTGCTCCCTTACAGTCAATTAGCCTTCCGACGAAAAGCAAGAGCGGGTTTGCTTCGTCGGCGAATCCACATTTCCAGGACGGGATCGTTGCCTCACGAGTTCGAGGAGATGCTCCGATCGGAACGATCTGGACGCGATCGGGGTTTGCGCCCAACATGCGTAGGGCAGCCGCCGTGGCGGCAGAATTAGCTGTCAGGACCGATGCATGCCGCGCGACAAGCTGTTTCGCCCACATCGGCAGGCGTCCCTGCAAGCCGAGAACGTCACTGCCATGCGCACTGACGACGAGGGCCGTTCGATCGAGGCAGGAAGGCAATGCCGTGATTCCTTGCGGGACCACCCAATGTGCATGGATCAGACGGTGGCGACGCGACCTGGCTAGCTGATAAGTAGCAGCAGCTTGCGCGACCGCGATGAGTGGCAGCTTTATCGCTTTTGATGGCTTCGACTTGATGTTTTCGAGCGCCCCTGCGCCATAGAAGACGTTTTCCATCTTTTCAGGCCAGGCATATCGAAAGCGATGAACGGTGACCCCGTTGCCCAGGTCCTCGAACGTCTTGCTGCCGGGCGCATGGGGAGCCAACACGTCCAGTTCTATTCCCCGGGCGGCGAGCGCGAAAACCAGATCGGCCATGAAGGGGGTGACATTATCGCCATGAAAGCGAGGAAAAGTAGACGTTGAGATCAGGACGCGCAAACCAGCAGACCCCTCACCTAGAATCCGGTGAAGATCGCCGTTGGCGGCTCGCGCGCGGGAACCGGCAGGTTCCGTCCGCGGCGTAACGCGGCAACTCCGCCCCGATAGCTATGCGTACCCCCAGCGAGTTCGACAACATCGCCCGGCAGGACCAACCGCCGATCAATTTCAACCGGTGCATCGGCCGTCACAGAATAGGGTCCCGGAATGTGGATCGCGAATGTGGCTTCACTCCCGCCTGTAGCGGGCAACTGCTTTCCCGCGATCCAAATTGGACCCCAATGCCGGACATAATTCTCCTTCAAAGCCGCTATGTCGGCTGGGAGCAATCCTTCGTCCGCATCGATCGATACAGTGCCGGGTTCCAGCGCAGCCGAAAGCGCCGGACCCGAGACAATGACGAAAAGCGGTCTTTCTTTTTCGATCGCATGCAGAAGCACGGGCTCTCCTCGGCCGCGATATTCTTCAATTCCCCAAGTGCTCATCAAAAATCCCGCATGGGGATAGGATGCAACCATGCCCGTTTGAGCAATATAGGGTACCGGATCCGGGAAGATTTGATGCACGGCGGAGATCAGTGATTGCTGAGCCGATTGGCCTCGCTGAAATTCAGGAATCGCATGCCCCACGGCCAACGCGACGAATATCACCGGGATGGCCCCTAAAATTTTTGATAGGGAACCAAGCTTATCCGCGGCCAACGCCCCGACCACCGCCACGGGTGCCATCATGAACACATAGAAGTAGGGAAAGCTGTTTCTATAGAAGATAACGCATAACAACGGCGAGGCGAAGCTAAGTATAGTCAATGCACGGAGCCTCTCCGCGCCGCTATTGATGATCGTCCGAGCCACAGCCAGGCCGATTCCGACGCAGATCACCGACCATTGCAGCGCGTCTACCGCCAGCGAGTACGTCAGGAATCTCGCCCCATAGAAGAGATTGCTATCAACCAGTTGCTTGTTGTAGGCGGAGGTCAGCGTGTTTCCAGCCTGATATCCAGCCTGCGCCAGGCTTGCTGAATGACCAAGAAACAAGCTGGCGAATGCCGCGACGGCTATCGCGAGCGCGATGACCATATTCCGCAGCAATACCTTGTCGTGGATGCGCACCAGTTGCAGGGTCGCGACCATTGTTGTGGTCGGGACATAAAAGACCGATTTTATCGAAATCAGGCCCGCAAACGTTACCGCCAGCGCAGAAAAGATGAGCAGTCTGAGCGGGAGGCGGTCGCGCGTCAGGCCGAATAGTGCCCCCATCAGAAGCGCCGTGATGATCGGGTCGGCACGGAAGCTCGTCGCGCTCCGCATCACGAAACTCAGCGTGGCGTAAAGCACCGTCGCCCATAAAGCCCCGCGAATGGAAACGAGGTTCTCGGCCGTTTTGAAGAGGAACCAGAGCGTGGCCAGGTGAAGAAGCCACATCAGGCAGCGCGCAATGACAATTGCGCCTATCTCGTCGGTGGGCAGCAACGTCAGCCATGAAAATAAATGGACGTGAAACGTCTGCAGGGCAAGACTAAGCGAAGCACGCTTGTATTCGAAAACCAGCGACAGGAAATGGAATTCGTCCCAGTTAATTTCCCGAAATAGCGCCGTAGCCAGTTCCAGTGCTGCGATTGTCCCGAACAGGATAAGAATTGTCCATCGATCAATCCTGACAGGAGCTTCAGGCCTCGTATCGAAAAATCCGTCCAAACTCGTCATCACTCGACCCGGTCCATCCGCTCTTCGATTTTCCGGAGCTTGAAAAGTGTCATCTCGAGCATTTGCCGGTTGCGCCCGATGAGGTCGGCGACAATTGCGAAAAGCAAGGTGATAAAACCGACAATGATCAATACGCCGCCAAGCACCAGCGATTGAATGTGACCTCTATTGTCTCCCACCAGAGACAACCACAGAAAACGAAATATTGGTAACGATCCTATGAAAAAAATTACGCCGCCGATGAGCAAAAAGGCGTTAAGTGGATTATAAAGCGCATATGAGCGTACGATTGTGACGCCGGTGTTGAAAATAAAATGAGGTATGCTTTTGAATAAGCGCGATCGCCGCATGGGCGCGTTGGTTCGAATGGGAACCGACGCCACCGCCAATCGCCTCTTGCCGGCCAGGATCAGCATTTCCGTTGTATAGGAAAAGCGCGACACAATGTTTATCTGCATCGCGGCATCGCGACTTATCGCGCGAAATCCGCTAACTGCGTCGGGAACGTCGATCCCCGCCAAATGGCGAACGACACGAGTCCCGATACGCTGCAGCGCCTGCTTGCCTGGTGAGAAATGGTGATTTGTGCGCACTTGGCGGTCGCCAATGACTATGTCGGCTTCGCCGCGTAGAATCGGCCCGATAAGCAGCTCTATGTTCGACGCGTCATATTGGTTGTCGGCGTCGGTATTGACAATGATATCGGCTCCCGCGCGAAGGCTGGCGTCTATCCCCGTCTGAAACGCAGCCGCCAAGCCGCGATTGCGGCGATGGCTGACCACGTGATTTACATTGAGGCTTCTCGCAACGTCGGCAGTCCCGTCGGTGCTGCCATCATCGACCACAAGAATTTCGACGCTGTCTACCCCCTCGATCTTGCACGGTATTGCCGTAACAGTGGCCGCAAGACTCGCTGCCTCATTGTAGCAGGGAATCTGGATAACCAGTTTCAATGCCAAGATCGTCTCCCCACGCCCTGTACCATCCATAAGCCAAGTGCTTTATTTTACAATGCGGCCGGGTTTCCTCTGGTTAACCGAACACAAAACCCATGAGGTCACCGCTTATTGCCGTGTGTTTTTTGAGCCGAATTGGCAGCTTGGTTTGCCACTCACTCACGATAATTGCCGACACCAGCGCCTCGCAATCGTCGGCGCGCTGCCCACCGGGGTCAGTCTGGACTATCGCGAAATTCGACTTGTCGACCATCGTGCCCCCGCTCCTGCCCAATCGTCAGTCTACCGACAACTTGGGCAAACGCCTCCAGCATTTCCGCAGCCTGGCTGCAACACTAGCAAGAACAAGTTAGTCAAAGATATACAAAGCCGTACGCCGTTGAGCGAATGACGTGGTTTGGCGAGTACTTGATGGGAGCAGGGGTGATGCGGCCTGAATTAGCGGCGACGCCCCGCGCTAGAGCATGATGCCGAAAAGTGTGAAGCGGTTTTCGGGCGACATCATGCTCTATCTCTTTGATTTAGAGCCGGATTCAGATTTCAGGTCGGTTCGACCTGAAATCATCCGGCTCTAAGGCATTTCAGGAAAAGCGTGCACCGGTTTTTCGTTCGGATTGCGCGAAAACAAATAGTTGAGGCGTCTACACCAGTTCCACGTCCACAACGCCCTGCACCGCCCGCATGGCGGATGCTATTTGTGGCGAGACGCGATAGCCGCCTTGCAGAGCGATCTCGACCTCACCCTGCGCCTCTCCCTTGAGGACGATGATGCTGACCTGACTGTCGCCACGCTGTTTGAGCTGCGACTGAATGATCGACGAGGGCCCATCGTCTCTGACAAAAATGCGCAGTGCCTTCTGGATGCGGCTTGCCTCGTCCTCCAGCGACTGCACCGTCTGGATGCGCAGATTGATGCCTTCCGGCCGGTCTTCAGCCTGGACGGTGATGACCACCGAGCGGCCGGGCTCGAGCATGTCGCGATATTGCGCCAAGCCCTCGGAGAACAGCACCGCCTCGTACTGGCCCGTCGTGTCGGAGAACTGCACGACGCCCATCTTGTTGCCGGTGCGGGTCTTGCGCTCCTGCTTGGTGGTGACAGTGCCGGCGAGCCGCCCGGCCGCGGCGCCGCGTTTGACCGCAGCCGAGAATTCCCCCCAGTTCTGGACCCGCATTTTTTGCAGCGCGGCCTTGTATTCGTCGAGCGGATGCGCCGAGAGATAGAAGCCGACCACCTGGAACTCGCGATGCAGCCGGTCGGCGGCAAGCCAGGGATCGGTTGGAGGCAGGTTGAGCGCCTGCGACTGGCTCCCAAGCGATGCGCCAAAGATGTCGGCCTGGCCGGAGATGGCGTTCTGCTGCGCCAGCGAGGCCAGCCCCATCATCCGCTCGACGCCGGCCATCATCACGGCGCGATCATGCCCGAAGCAGTCCAGCGCGCCGGCCATGATCAGGCTCTCGAAGACGCGCTTGCCGACGATCTTCGGATCGACCCTTTCGCAGAAATCGGCGAGGCTCTTGAATGGTTTTTCGCCGCGCACGGCCACGATATGTTCGACCGCCGCGTCGCCAACGCCCTTGAGCGCCGCCAGAGAGTAAAAAATCTTGTTCTCGCCGACCTCGAAGGGGCGAAAGCTGGTCATCACCGACGGCGGCACCACCTCGATGCCGAGGCGCATCGCGTCCTGCCGGAAATCGGCCAGTTTGTCGGTGTTGCTCATGTCGAGCGTCATCGACGCCGCCAGGAACTCGACCGGGTAGTGCGCCTTGAGATAGGCGGTCTGGTAGGACACCACCGCATAGGCGGCGGCGTGCGATTTGTTGAAGCCGTAGTCGGCGAATTTGGCCAACAGATCGAAGATGAAGTCGGCCTGCGGCTTGCCGACGCCGCGCTCGACCGCGCCGGAAACGAAGCGCTCGCGCTGCTTGTCCATCTCGGCGCGGATCTTCTTGCCCATGGCGCGGCGCAGAAGATCGGCTTCACCCAGCGAATAGCCCGAAAGCTCCTGCGCGATCTGCATCACCTGTTCCTGGTAGACGATGACGCCTTGCGTCTCCTTCACCAGATGGTCGATCTTGGGATGGATCGAGGCCATCTCCTCCTCGCCATGCTTTCTGGCGTTGTAGGTCGGGATGTTCTCCATCGGGCCGGGGCGGTAGAGCGCGACCAGCGCGATGATGTCCTCGATGCAGTCCGGCCGCATGCCGATCAGCGCCTTGCGCATGCCGGCACTTTCAACCTGGAACACGCCGACCACCTCGCCGCGCGACAGCATGGCGTAGGTGTCCTTGTCGTCGAGCGGTATCGTCGCAAGATCGATGTCGACGCCTCGCCGGCGGATGAGCTTCACCGCGGTTTCCAGCACGGTCAGAGTCTTCAGGCCGAGGAAGTCGAATTTTACCAGCCCCGCCTGCTCGACATATTTCATGTTGAACTGGGTGACCGGCATGTCCGAGCGCGGATCGCGGTACATCGGGACCAACTCGGACAGCGGGCGGTCGCCGATGACGATGCCCGCGGCATGCGTCGAGGCATGGCGATAGAGGCCTTCGAGCTTCTGCGCCGTGTCGAGCAGCGTCTGGACGATCGGCTCCTTCTCCGCCTCCTCGGCAAAGCGCGGCTCGTTGGCGATGGCATCGGCCAGCTTGACGGGATTGGCCGGGTTCTGCGGCACCATCTTGGAGAGCTTGTCGACCTGGCCGTAAGGCATCTGCAGCACGCGGCCGACGTCGCGCAGCACGGCGCGCGCCTGCAGCGTTCCGAAGGTGATGATCTGCCCCACCTGGTCGCGGCCGTATTTCTGCTGGACGTAGCGGATGACCTCCTCGCGCCGGTCCTGGCAGAAGTCGATGTCGAAGTCCGGCATCGAGACGCGGTCGGGATTGAGGAAGCGCTCGAACAGCAGCGAGAAGCGCAGCGGGTCGATATCGGTGATGGTGGTCGAATAGGCAACCAGCGAGCCGGCGCCCGAACCGCGGCCCGGCCCGACCGGAATGCCTTGCGACTTGGCCCATTTGATGAAGTCGGCGACGATCAGGAAGTAGCCCGGGAACTTCATCTTCTCGATGATGCCGAGCTCGAATTCGAGCCGCTCGCGATATTGCTCGACTGTATAGCCTGGCGTCGGTCCATGCGCGGCAAGCCGAGCCTCCAGCCCTTCGCGCGCCTGGCGCGCAAGTTCCGCCGCCTCCGCTTTCTCGGCTGCGTCCTTGTCGGCGGTGTCGGCTCCGGTGAAGCGCGGCAGGATCGGGCTGCGGTTCTTCGGATAGTAGGAGCAGCGCATCGCGATCTCGACCGTGTTGTCGATCGCTTCCGGCAGGTCCGAGAACAGCCGAGCCATCTCGGCCTGGCTGCGCAGGAAATTGTCAGGCGCGAGTCGCCGGCGATTGTCGGCGGCCACCACCGAGCCTTCGGCAATCGCTATCAGCGCGTCATGCGCCTCGTAGTCTTCGCGCTTGGAGAAGAAAGCCTCGTTCGTGGCGACCAACGGCAATTCGTGGCTGTAGGCAAGGTCGACCGTCGACTTCTCGACCATACGGTCATAGCCGGCGACCCGCTCCAGTTCGACATAGAGCCTGTCGCCAAACAGCATTTTCAGCGTCAGCAGCCGCTGCTCGGCCAGGTCGCGGCGGTCCGCCTTCAGAGCGCTGCCGATCGGGCCGCGCGGGCCGCCGGTCAAGCAGATCAAACCATCGCAATGGCCTTCCAGCATGACGCTGGTCAAATGCACCGGCTCACCGGACGGCGTCTCCAGATAGACCTTGCTGATCAGTCGAACGAGATTGGCGTAGCCCGCCTCGCTGGCGGCGATCAGCACCATAGGCGCCATCCCCGGCCCGTGCCGGCGGCGGTCACGCTGGGCTTCATTCGCCTCGCCGGCAAAGGCAAGGTCGATCTGGCAGCCGATGATCGGCTGGATACCGTCCTTGACCGCCTTCTGGGCGAATTCCAGCGCGCCGAACAGGTTGTTGGTGTCGGTCACCGCAATGGCCGGCGCCTGGTCCTTGGCCGCGTGGCCAACGATGGTGCCGAGCTGCAGGGCGCCCTCGAGCAGCGAATAGGCCGAATGCACCCGCAGATGGATGAAGCTCTGCGCCGGCGCTTCCGGCTGCGCGGCCTTCACGGCTGCTTCGCGCTGCAGCGGGTCGCGTGGGAATTCATCCGCCATGGGGCTCTTGTCGCTCGAAAGGACTCAACATCGGTGAGAGATGTATTGTCCGGGAGCGCGCGATGCGAGTCCAGCGTTCGCCTGTGCACAGTAAAGCCGCTCAGGCGAATTCCATGATCACCGCGTCGACCGCCAGGCTGTCGCCGGGTTTGGCGTTGAGCTTCGCCACGGTGAGGTCGCGCTCGGCGCGCAGCACGTTTTCCATCTTCATCGCTTCGACCACGGCCAGCGTCTCGCCGGCTTTGACCTCCTGCCCCTCCGCGACCGCGATCGAGACCACGAGGCCGGGCATCGGGCAGAGCAGCATTCTAGACGTATCCGGCGGCAGCTTCTCCGGCATCAGCCTTTCAAGCTCGGCCGTGCGCGGCAGCATGGCTTGAGCCGTCACCGACATGCCTTTCCAGGCGATGCGAAGACCGTTCAGCACCGGCCGGACCTGCGCCGCTATTCCTTTGCCATCGACCGTGCCCTGCCAGATCGCGTCGCCTGGCCGCCAGTCGGAGGCGACCGTCAGTGGTTTGCCGCCATCGATCGACAGGTCGACCTCCATCGGGATCGAAACCATTCCGTCGACAATGCTCACGCCGAGATAGTCCGTGCCGATTTTCACCACCCAGTCGCGCTTGAGATGGCCGGAATGCGGCGCCAGCCGTCCGCTGAGGCGGTCGAGCCTGTCCCGGCGCAGCAGCTCGATCGCAGTGGCGATCGCGGCGAACACCGCCCTCTCCCCACTGTCCGGCACGATGGGCGCGAAGCCGTCCGGATATTCCTCGGCGATGAAACCGGTCGACAACCGACCCTCGCGCCAGCGCCGATGCCGCATCAGCGCCGAAAGGAACGGAATGTTGTGCTCGATGCCGTCGACGACGAAGCTGTCCAAGGCTTCGGACATGGCGTCGATCGCCTCGAGTCTCGTCGGCGCCCAAGTGCACAGCTTTGCCACCATGGGATCATAGAACATCGATATCTCGGAGCCTTCGGCGACACCGGTGTCATTGCGGATCACTATGTCGCCGAACGTCCCCTCTTGCGGCGGCCGGTAACGCGTCAGCCGGCCGATCGACGGCAGGAAGTTGCGGAAAGGGTCCTCGGCATAGAGGCGGCTTTCCACCGCCCAGCCGTTGAGCTTCATGTCGCCCTGCTTGATGCCGAGCTTCTCGCCGGCGGCAATACGGATCATCTGCTCGACAAGATCGATGCCGGTGACGAGCTCGGTCACCGGATGCTCGACCTGTAATCTTGTATTCATTTCAAGGAAATAGAAGTTCTTGTCCTTGTCGACGATGAACTCGACCGTGCCCGCGCTCTGGTAGTCGACGGCCTTCGCCAGCGCCACGGCCTGCTCGCCCATGGCTTTTCGGGTCTTGGCATCGAGGAACGGCGACGGCGCCTCCTCCACCACCTTCTGGTTGCGGCGCTGGATCGAGCATTCGCGCTCGCCGAGGTAGAGCGCATTGCCATGCGCGTCGGCCAGCACCTGGATCTCGATATGGCGCGGATCGACGACGAATTTTTCGATGAAGACCCGGTCATCGCCGAAGGAGCTTTTCGCTTCCGAACGGGCGCGTTCGAAGCCATCGCGGACTTCCGCCTTGCTCCAGGCGATGCGCATGCCCTTGCCGCCGCCGCCGGCCGAAGCCTTGATCATGACCGGATAGCCGATCTCGCCGGCAATCTTCTCGGCATGGTCGGCATTTTCGATGACGCCCAGCCAGCCGGGCACGGTCGAGACCTTGGCCTGGCTGGCGAATTTCTTCGATTCGATCTTGTCGCCCATCGCGCGGATCGCCTTGGGCTTCGGCCCGATGAAGACGATGCCCTCTTTCTCCAGCGCTTCGCAGAAGGAGGCGCGCTCGGACAGGAAGCCGTACCCGGGATGCACCGCTTCGGCGCCGGTCTCCTTGCAGGCGGCGATGATCTTCTCAGGCTGCAGATAGCTCTGCGCGGCTGGCGACGGGCCGATATGCACGGCCTCGTCGGCCATTTCGACATGCACGGCATCGCGATCGGCATCCGAATAGACCGCCACCGTGGCAATCCCCATCTTGCGCGCCGTCTTGATCACGCGACAGGCGATCTCGCCGCGATTGGCGATCAGGATCTTCTTGAACATTCGGACGTCGTTCCTCCGGCGAAGCCGTCCAGTTCTATGGACAATTCCGGCGCGTCTCAAGTGTCTGAAGCCCCTGCCCTCGGCGCCTGATGCCGATTGCAGAAACCGCGCCGAAAAACGTCGCAAGAGACGTTGGCCGTCACCCCCGAACCCGGTAAGGTGACCATGGGCTTACACAACGGCGGGCAGTCGGCGATCTCGTATCGCCTGGCAAACCAGCGGCTTGCCGCAACTTGAAACTTTGAAAATTGCCTTGGGAGGAATGCCTCATGAAAACGCGAGCCGCAGTAGCCGTTGGCGCCGGAAAGCCGCTGGAGATCATGGAGGTGGACCTCGAGGGCCCG
>NZ_JBEPLM010000010.1:0-263706 GCF_040545255.1 Mesorhizobium shonense | reverse complement strand
TCTCACATCCGGATCGGATCCGGATGGAGATAAATCTTCTTCTTACGGTTTTTGATGCATGTCGTTGCCGCAAAACCGCGCGGCACTTTTGGGCGACATGCATAAGGCCCGCCAAACGGGATCCTGGGCCGCGCAAGCGGCCCTTTCATTTGGCGGTCTCTTGAATCCGGTAAGCGAAAGCTTACCTCTATGGTTGGCGCGGGGTGGAGCAGCCCGGTAGCTCGTCAGGCTCATAACCTGAAGGTCACAGGTTCAAATCCTGTCCCCGCAACCAAATACCAAAAACGGCCCGCCTCGCGCGGGCCGTTTTGGCATTCGGCTTGTGGTGGCCGGCTGATTTGAGCGCTCATCAGGGGCCCGCAAGAAGGCGAAGCCGACGCCGCGGGACAAAGAAGCCAAATCCTGTCCCCGAAACCAGATGCAAAAACGGCCCGCCTCGCGCGGGCCGTTTTTGTTTTTCGCCAACGTCTCTTTCCATCTCGACTTGGCGGGGCTTTGCAGCGATGGTCGCCCGACTCCGCGCTGCCGCAGGTCGGCCGCGAGGGCAAGGCATGAGGAGCGGAAGATGCGGCAGGCACTGATCGTATGGGGCGGTTGGGAAGGGCACGAACCCGAAGCAGGGGCGCGAGTCGTCAAGGCGATGCTCGAGGAGGAAGGCTTCGCCGTGCACGTGGAAAACACGACCGCGGCGCTCGCCGACCCGGCAATCGCCGAGCTCAGCCTGATCGTGCCGATCTACACCATGTCCAAGCTCGCCAAGGCCGAAGAGGCCAATCTGACGAAAGCGGTCGAGAGCGGCGTCGGCCTCGGCGGCTATCATGGCGGCATGGGGGACGCGTTCCGCGAATCGACGGACTACCAGTTCATGTGCGGCGGGCAGTGGGTCGCGCATCCCGGCAACATCATCGACTATCGGGTCAACATTGTGCGGCGCGACGATCCGGTCATGGAGGGCATCGACGATTTCGCCTACCGCTCCGAGCAGTATTACATGCATGTCGATCCCTCGAACGAAGTGCTGGCGACCACCACCTTCTCGGGCGACCATGCGCCATGGATCGACGGCGTCGTCATGCCGGTGGTCTGGAAGCGCCGGCATGGCAAGGGACGGGTGTTTTATTCGTCGCTCGGCCATGTGGCCAAGGAGTTCGAGGTGCCGCAGATGCGCACGATCCTGCGCCGCGGACTGGTGTGGGCGGCTCGCTGAACTCAGCGCCGCCGGCTGCTTTCGTCGGTTCGACTATCCGCCACGTAGCCCGGCAACTGGCGATATTCATCATATGAATATCCAATTTACATAAGACCTAACGTTTCATACAACAGACAGTAGCGTGCTTTCACCGGAGAGGATTGCGTGGAAACCATCGTTCCTTCGGATGCAATCGGCTGGATGCCTTCGGTTGACCGGGGTGGCGCAAGCGTGCACAACGCCGTCGTCAGCGTGCTGGGCAGCCGCATCCTGGGAGGGAACTATGCTCCCGGCGACGCCCTGCCGCGCGAGGACGAGCTCTGCGCCATGCTGGGTGTCAGCCGCACCTCGGTCCGGGAGGCTGTCAAGGTGCTGTCGGCAAAAGGCCTGGTCGAGGCCAGGCGGCGGGCGGGCGTCAGGGTGCTGCCACGCGACAACTGGCGGCTGCTCGACCCCGTTGTGCTCGGCTGGCACCCTGCGATCCAGGACGATCAGGAACTGGTTTCCGGCCTGCTGGAGGCGCGCCGCATCTTCGAGCCGGCGGCGGCCGAACTCGCGGCCAGGCGAGCCACTGCAGCCGACCTCGCCGAGATCGAGCGCGCGGTGGTCGGCATGCGCGACAACATTCCCAATGATCTCAACTCGGTCTGCCAGGCGGATCTTGCCTTCCACAAGGGCGTGATCGCGGCCAGCCACAATGTCGTGCTCAAGGGGCTTGTCGGCATGCTGGAAGCCGCGCTGCGCGCCACATTTCTGGTCACCAACCCCTTGATGGAAGCGCAGTCGCGCGCGCTTTCCGCCCATGTCGCGGTGCTGGAGGCGATCCGTATCCGCGATACCGCCGGCGCCCGCGCCGCCATGAACAGGCTGCTCGACATCGCCGCCGACGATCTCCACGCCAAGGACTGACGTTTCCGCCTTGACGCCATTTTAGATCGTATGATAATTCCTTTTCATATGATCTAAGTGTCGCCTGGGAGGAGTTGCGCTTGAGAATCGTGGCGATCACCACGCGCGTCGTGAACGCGGATATGCGCAACTGGGTGTTCGTGCGCATCGAAACCGACCAGCCGGGTCTCTACGGGTGGGGCGAGGCGACGCTGGAATGGAAAACCCAGGCCGTCGTCGGCGCCGTCAACGATCTGGCCCCGCTTCTGGTTGGCCGCGATCCTCGCGACATCGAGCAGGCGGTGCGCATCCTCAAGAAGCACTCGTTCTGGCGGCTGGGCGTCATCGGCATGTCGGCGGTCTCCGGCATCGAGCTGGCGCTCTGGGACATTTTCGGCAAATGGCTCGATCAGCCGGTCTGGCGGTTGCTCGGCGGCAAGGTGCGCGACCAGGTCAAGGTCTATACGCATCTCGGCCTCGGCGATATGCGCGCCGTCTATGAGACGCTCGACGCCGAGCCGCTGGTGCAGCGCGCCTCCGAGGTGGTGGCAAGGGGCTATCGTGCGCTGAAGGCCGTCTTCATCCCTTACAGCCACTATCACGCGCCGCTCGTCGAGGTCGACAAGGTCGGCCGGCTCATGGAGGCGCTGCGCAAGGCGGTCGGGCCGGAGGTCGAGATCATGGTCGACTTCCACGGGCGCCCCGCCTCGGCCGCAACCGCGCTCGCCTATATCGACGCGCTGGCGCCGCACCGGCCGATGTTCATCGAGGAGCCGCTGCCGCCCGGCGAGACCGGCGCGCTGGCGCAACTCGCCGCCAAGTCGCGCGTGCCGATCGCCACCGGCGAGCGGCTGGTCGATCGTCCCGAATTCGATGACCTTTTCCGGGCAAGGGCAGTCGACATCGTGCAGCCGGACATCTGCCATTGCGGCGGCCTGCTAGAGGCCAAGAAGATAGCGGCCATGGCCGAGGCTGTTTCGGTGGGCGTCGCGCCGCACAACCCGCTCGGTCCGATCGCCGGCGCTGCGGCGCTGCATTTCGCCGTCTCCACGCCCAACCACCTGATCCAGGAAGAAATGGTCGGCGCCGTGCCCTGGTATTTCGAGGTGGTGAAGGGGCCGATCCGCATGGTCGACGGCTGCTGGCAGGTGCCGGACGCGCCGGGACTTGGTGTCGAGGTCGACGAGGCGGTCGCCGACCGGCATCCCTACAGGCCGGAGGTCATGCACACCACCAACGCCGTGCTTGCCGACGGCACTGTCGTGGACTGGTGACGATGGCCGGGCGTCTCAAGGACAAGGTGGCGATCATCACTGGCGCCGGACGCGGCATCGGCGAGGCGACGGCGCGCGCCATGGCGGCGGAAGGCGCCGTGATCGTCGTGGCGGAAAAGGATGCGGCAAGCGGAACAAGCGTTGCCGCATCGCTGGTCGAAGGCGGGGCGCGGGCGCTGTTCGTGGAAACCGACGTCGCCGACAGCAGATCCTGCGAAGCGATGGCCGAACAGACGCTTGGCGCCTTCGGCCACATCGATGTGCTCGTCGCCAATGCCGGCATCAACGTGTTCCACGAGCCGCTGGAAACCACGGAAGAGGAATGGCGGCGCTGCTTTGCCGTCGATCTCGACGGCGTGTGGTACTCGGCGCGCGCGGTGCTGCCGGCGATGCGGGCTCAAAAGCAGGGCTCGGTCGTCGCCATCGCCTCCTGCCATTCCTTCGCGATCATCCCCTCGACCTTTCCCTATCCGGTCGCCAAGCACGGGCTGCTCGGCCTGGTGCGCTCGCTCGGCATCCAATACGCCGCCGAAGGTGTCCGCGTAAACGCGATCGCACCCGGCTACATCGAGACGCAGATCGCGGTCGACTACTGGAACACGTTTGCGGACCCTGAGGCCGAGCGCCAGCGCACCTACGACCTGCATCCGCCGCGCCGCATAGGCAAGCCGGAAGAGGTGGCGATGACCGCCGTCTTCCTCGGCTCCGACGAGGCGCCGTTCATCAACGCCGCCTGCATCGTCATCGATGGCGGGCGCTCGGTTCTCTACCACGAGTGAGGTTTCGCCCCGGCGGCCGGTCGCCGGAAACGTCTTCAAGCAGATCACGTCCCGCCGGCCGGGATCGACAGGGAGGAAAGCCAATGAAAAAGATGATCAACGCATGCCTTGTGGCAGCAGCCACAGCCGCCGTCGCGCTGACGGTCCACGGCGCCGGCGCGCAGGACAAGATGAAGTTCGGCTACATCAACAAAATGGGCGACCATCCCTGGTTCGTGCGCGAGGTGAAGGGCGCCAAGGACAAGGCCGCCGAGCTCGGCGTCGACCTGCTTGTCCAGGACGTGCAGTTCGACGCCAACCTCGCCGTCACCACCTTCGACACCTATGTCGGCGACGGCGTCAAGGGCATCGCCGTGGTGGTGCCGGATCGCTCGCTCGGCCCGGTCGTCGCCGACAAGGCGAAGGCGGCCAAGATCGGCCTGATCGCGGTCGACGACGACATCGCCTTCGCCGACGGCACGCCAGTCGCCTATGTCGGCATGAACGCGCTCAACATCGGCAAGCAGGTCGGCGGTGAAATCGCGCGCATCGTCAAGGCCGAGGGCTGGGACAAGGATCTTTCCAAGGTGCGCGTCGGTTCGATCGAGGACCAGAAGGCCGACACCTGCATGCGTCGCAACAAGGGTGCCGAGGAGGCGTTGGTCGAGGCGATCCCGGAGATCAAGTCGCGCATCGTCTCGATCCCCTACGACAACACCATGGTCAACTCGATCGACGTGGTGTCGACGACGCTGACGGCCAATCCGGACGCCGAGAAGTGGATATTCTACTCCTGCAACGATGACGGCGTGCTCGGTGGCGTGCGTGCCACCGAGAATGCCGGCATGAAGCCGGAGAACGTCATCGGCATCGGCATCGACGGCTCGCGCTCCTGCGAGGCCTTCGGCTCCGGCAAGCCCACGGGCTTCCGCGGGACGATGTGGCTGGACAGCGCCAAGCACGGCGCGGCCGCGATCCAGGCGCTCTACGACCAGGCCACCGGCAAGGAGATGCAGAAGGACTACTTCCAGGACGCCACGCTGATCAGCGGCGAGAACTTCGCCAAGTTCAAGGACACGCTCGGTTGCAAGTCCTAGGCTTTCCTTCAGCCGCATGGCTGGCGGCTTCACAGCGGGCGGCTTCATGCGGAGCCGCCCGCCGATGACCGTGCCCGTCGTTTCCGTCGAGAACGTCAGCAAGCGCTTCGGCGCCGTGCAGGCGCTGCGAGATGTGTCGGTCGCCTTCAATGCCGGCGAGATCACCGCGCTGATCGGCGAGAACGGCGCCGGCAAGTCGACGCTGATGCGCGTGCTGGAGGGCGAGCACCGCCCCGATAGCGGCCGGGTGCTGGTCGACGGCCAGCCGGTGCAGCTCAGCTCGCCGCGCGCAGCGCATGGTTCGGGCATCCGGGTCATCCATCAGGAGCCGGAGATCATCCCGGAACTGACGGTGGCGGAAAACATCTTCATCGGCGACATCAAGGCGCGGGGCGGGCTGTTCATCGACCGCGCCGACCTCGAGCGGCGCAGCCTCGAACTGCTCGGCACCTTCGGCGTGGCCGATGTGCTTTCGCCCGGGCAGCGCTGCCATGGCCTGAGCCCGGCGCTCAGGCAGTTGATCGAGATCATGCGCGCGCTGAGGCCGGGCGCGCGGCTGCTCGCCTTCGACGAGCCGACCTCGTCCTTGACCGAAGACGAGGCGCAGCGGCTGTTCCGCGTCATCCGACGCTTGAAGGCCGACGGCGTCGCGGTGATCTACATCTCGCACCGGTTGCGCGAGATCATCGAGCTTGCCGACCGCTGCGTGGTGATGCGCGACGGCAGCCGCGTCGCCGACGAGCCGATCGCGGCGCTCGACGAGCAGCGTATGGTGCGGCTGATGGTCGGCAGGCCGGTGAGCGACCTGTTCAACCGAAAGGAGCGCACGCTGGGACCGGTCCGGCTGGCGCTGGAGAATGTCACCACACGCCGCCTCAAGAAGATCAGCTTCGAGGTGAGGGCCGGCGAGATCGTCGGGCTCGGCGGCCTGGTCGGCGCGGGACGGACGGAAGTCGCGCGCGCCATCGTCGGCCTCGATCCGCTGCTGGCCGGGCGGATGAGCGTCGGCGGCCAGTCTTACAGACCGCGCGAGCCGGCAGACGCTGTGGCAGCCGGAATCGGGCTGGTGCCGGAGGACCGCAAGCAGGAAGCGCTGCTTTTGATGCAGGCGGTGCGCGACAATGTCAGCTTGGTGGTGCCCGACAAGGTGTCGCGCTATGGCTTCTTCAGCCGCAGGCGCGAGCGCGCGCTGGTCGCCCGCCACGTCGCCGAGCTCAGGGTGAAGACGCCGTCCATAGAACAGGCCGTCGGAAAACTGTCCGGCGGCAACCAGCAGAAGGTGGTGTTCGCGCGCTGGCAGGCGCGCGGGCCGGCGGTGCTGATCCTCGACGAGCCGACGCGCGGCATCGATGTCGGCGCCAAGGCCGAGATCTACAGGCTGATCGAAAGCCTGGCCGACCAGGGTCTCGCCATCCTCCTCATCTCCTCGGAGATGCCGGAACTGCTCGGTCTCGCCGATCGCGTGCTGGTCATGCAGAGCGGCCGCATCAGCGGCGAGCTTCCGTGGCGCGAGGCTAGCGAAGAGGCCGTGCTGGCGCTGGCCATGCGCTCGGGGAAAGAGACGATCGAAAGGAAAGTGTCGTGACCGATACCGTAACGGCCACCCGCGAACGCGCGCCGGCAAGCCTGTTTGGCCGCATCGGTGCGCAGAATATCAGCCTGCTCATCGCGCTTGTCGTGCTGCTGGCGATCTTCGGCGCGCTGCGGCCAGACGTCTTCTTCACGCCGCGCAACCTCATCAATATCGGGTTGGCGGTCACCATCCTCGGCATCCTGGCCATGGCGCAGACCGTCGTCATCGTGTCGGGCGGGCTCGACATCTCGGTCGGATCGATCGTCGGCCTGAGCACCATGGTGCTGGCCGTCGCAGCCCAGGAAACCGGCTCGATACCGCTCGGCATCCTTGCCGGGCTTCTTGCCGGGCTGGTGGCGGGCGCCGTCAACGGGCTGATCATCGTCTACGGCCCGGTCAACGCGGTGATCGCGACGCTTGGAACCATGTCCGCCTTCCGCGGTCTCGCCTATCTGATGAACAACGGCAACTCGATCCCGATCACCGGCGACAGCCTGCGCGCGCTCGGCATCGGCACGCTGTTCGGCCTGCCTTTCGCCATCTGGCTGCTGATCGCCGCGATGGCCGCTTTCATCGTCTTTACCCGCGAGACGGTCGTCGGGCGCAACATCTATGCGCTCGGCGGCAACCCGACGGTGGCGCGGCTCGCCGGCATCCCGATCCGCCGCTACCAGATCTCGATCTACGCGATGAGCGGCTTCGCCGCGGCGGTGGCTGGCCTGGTGCTCGCCAGCCGCACCATGTCCGGACAGCCGGCCTCGGGCAGCCAGGGGCTGGAGCTGGAAGCGATCACCGCTGCGATCCTCGGCGGCTGCGCGCTGCAGGGCGGCAAGGGCACGATCGTCGGCGCCATGCTGGGGGTGCTTATCATCGGCGTGCTCAATAACGGCATGATCCTGACCAGCGTGCCGACCTTCTACCAGCTGCTCGCCAAGGGAGCGCTGCTGATCCTCGCGGTCATCGTGCAGGAGCGCCAGCGGGCGCGGTCGGGAGAGTAGCCCGTGTCGGGCTAGACACTTTCGAGATAAGTCTCGATCTCGAAGTCGCTGACGTTGAGCGCGAAGGTGTTCAATTCCTGGCGCTTGCAGGCGATGAAGCCGTCGCGCAGCACGGCCGGGAAGATTTCGGCGACACGCGGCCCGGTCTCGAAGGCGGCGATCGCCGAGGCCCAATCCGGCGGCAGCTTGGCGAGTGTCAGCCCTTGCCCCTCGCCGCCGGTCGGCTCGCCGGGCGACAATTCTTTTTCGATGCCCATCAGCGCGGCGCCCAGGATCGCCGCCAGCACCAGATAGGGGTTGGCATCGGCGCCCGAGACACGATGCTCGATGCGGCGCGCGGCGGAAGGGCCGCCGGGAATGCGGATCGCCACCATGCGGTTCTCGTAACCCCAGGCGACGGCCGTCGGCGCATAGGATCTCGGCCGAAGCCGGCGATAAGAATTGAAATGCGGCGCGAACACCAGCGTGCTTTCGGCCATCGCGGCGAGCAGACCGCCGACCGCGTGGCGCATCGTGTCCGAGCCCTGGTCGCTGCCATCGTCGAAGATGTTGCGGCCTTCCTTATCGACAACGCTGAAGTGGACGTGAAAACCGTTGCCGGCGCGCTCGCCATAGGGCTTGGCCATGAAGCAGGCGGCAAAACCGTGCTTGCGGGCGATGCCCTTGACGGTGCGCTTGAAGAGCACGGCGTCGTCCGCGGCGCGCAAGGCGTCGGGAACGTGATTGAGGTTGATCTCGAACTGGCCGACGCCATTCTCGGCGATCGCGGTGTCGACCGGAATGCCCTGCATGCGGCAGGCTTCGTAGATGTCGTGGATGAAGGCCTCGAAATCGTCGATCTCGTCGATCGAGAGCGCTGCGTCGGAATCGAGGCGCCGGCCGGTGACGGGCGAGACGGGGCCGACGGGCCGCTGGGACGTCGGGTCGACGAGATAGAATTCGAGCTCGGTGGCGGTGACAGGTGTCAGGCCGAGCGCTGCGTAGCGGTCGAGGATGCGGGCGAGCGCGCGGCGCGGGTCGCCAAGATAGGGCGCGCCGGCTTCATCGGCGAGCCAGAGCGGCAGAAGCGCTGTCGGATGCGCCGTCCAGTTGACCGGGAGGATGCCGCGTCCCGTCCAATAGCAAAGCCCGTCGGCGTCGCCGGTCGAGAAGACCTGCGCGTTGCCTTCGATATCCTCGCCCCAGATGTCGAGCCCGATCAGCGAATAGGGCATGCGCAGCTTGCCTTCGAGCGCCTTGCGCGCCTGCTCGACCGGAATGCGTTTGCCGCGCATGATGCCGTTCAGGTCGCACACCGCGGCCCTCAGGCTCTGGATGTCGTTCCTGCTTTCAAGCCAGTTCAAAACGTCCGCGATTGCATCGCCCAATTTCCAGCCCCTATTTTGAGTCGCTGTAGCCCTTTCGGCTACGATATCCATTTTTCAACTTGTGAGTTCGTGAAGGCCGCCCTGGAGGTGTCCGGGCGTGTTTCCTTCATTTTTTCAATTCACTAGTCGGGATATCGGGCGGCATTTCGGGTCCATATTGTGCGATCTGCGATCGCAACATAGCGGCATGCAAAGAGAAAGCCAAGCCGGGAGTTGGGAATTGGCGGCAACGCCCCATCCCGTCGTCATCCTATGCGGAGCAAGGAGCGAAGCGACGCGGCGCAGACCATAGGATCCATTCCGTTACATATGAGCGGTGCAGCGGTGCAGAATTCTGCTCCGCCGCATTCTACGCCCGAGGTCACGGAATGGATCCCAGGGTCTCTGCAACGGAGCTTCGCTCCTGCTTCGCCCTGGGATGACGAAGTTGGGACGCTTTCGGCCAATCTCGAAGGCTTTCCTACTGCCGCAATTCAGGGAACTTAATCTGCTTGAGGATGTGCGCGGCGCCCTCTTCGATGTCGCGCACGATGGCCGCGCGGGCCCGTTCGCCGTCCTGGGCCTCGATCGCCGCCACGGCCTCCTCGTGATAGTCGATGCCGAGGATGCCGGCGAGGTCGTCCTCGAAGCCGATGCGCAGGTTGCGGAGGAAAGGCCCCACCTGCATCCACACCGTCTCGATCAGGAAGATCATCTGCTCGTTGCCGCAGTGGCGGTAGATCGAGAATTTGAAGTCGTGGTTCTTGCGCAGATAGTCGTCGATGTCGCCGCTGCGGGCGGCCTGGGTGAGCTCGGTGCAGTGGCGGCGAATGGCGCGCAGATTGTTGCCGTTGATGAGCTTTGTCGCGAGTTCGGTGGCCGTGCCTTCCAGGATGGTGCGCACGTCGGTCAGCTGCTGGAAGCGATCGGCCGAGATCATCGGCACCTCGACGCTGCCGTTCGGCATCGGGCTCAGCGCCCTGAGCGCCTGCAGCCGCATGAAGGCGCTGCGCACTGGCATGTCGCTGGTGCCGAGCTCCTTGGCGAGCTTGCGCGAGGTCAGCTTCTGGCCGGGTTGGAGCTGACCCGACATCAGCGCCCGCACCAGTTCCAGATAGACTTTCTCATGCAGGGGTACCGTGTCGAGGGCAGTCAGTCCGAATTGTGTTTTGTCGGCCATTGGCTATGCGCTGCTTCGTCCGTCCTGAAACCCGTTTCGTCACGCAATCTGCCGCCGCAATACTTGGCCGGCGGCTTCGAGCGCACGATAGACGGTTAACGCGCGGCGCCGCAAGGGAGGCCAGGGCGCTATCCCGGCTGACCCAACCGCGCCATGGCCGGTGCCGGGGCCCTGCCGCAATCCTCCGTTTGACGGATGTCGTCGTCCGACAATATGGTCGATCGCAATCATGGAAAGAGGCAGCAATGGAACAATGCTGGCGTTGGTACGGCCCGAACGATCCGGTCACGCTCGACAATATCAAGCAGGCGGGTGCTGCGGGCATCGTGACGGCGCTGCACAACATCTATGACGGCAGCGCCTGGCCGCTCGAGGCCATTCTCGAGCGCAAGCGCATCGTCGAGGCGACCGGCCTCACCTGGTCGGTGGTGGAGAGCATTCCCGTCCACAACTCGATCAAGATCGGCTCGCCCGAGCGGGAGCGCTACGTCGGCTGGTACAAGGACACGATCCGGGCGCTGGCCAAGGCCGGCATCTCCACCATCTGCTACAATTTCATGCCGGTCGTCGACTGGACCCGCACCGACCTCATGTACCGGCTGCCCACCACCGGTTACGAGCTGCGCTTCGATGCGATCGATTTCGCCGCCTATGACGTCTTCGTGCTGAAGCGGCCGAACGCCGAGGCGAGCTACAGCCCGGCGCGCCTCGAGGAGGCGGAAGCGCGGCTCAAGACTTTGAGCACGAAGACATCGAGAAAATAGAGCGCAACCTGATCGCCGGCCTGCCGGCAACCGAGCGCACCTACAATCGCGACACAATGCGCGGGGCGCTCGCGGATTACGCAGCTGCGCGCCAATCTCGCCTGGTTCCTGAAGGAGATCATCCCGGCCGCCGAGGAAGTCGGCGCGCGCATGTGCATCCATCCGGACGATCCGCTGTTCTCGCTCTACGGCCTGCCGCGCGTCGTCTCCACCGCCGATGACGCGCGCTTCATCCTGGGAGTGGTCGACAGCCCGGCGAACGGGCTGACCTTCTGCACCGGCTCCTACGGCGTGCGCGCCGACAACGATCTGGTCGCGATGATCGAGGAGTTCGCGCCGAGGATCCATTTCGCGCATCTGCGCAATGTGACGCGCGAAAAGGACGGCTCCTTCTACGAAGCGGAGCATCTGGAAGGCTCGACCGACATGGCCGAAGTGATCCTGGCGCTGATGAAGGAGGAAGCGCGGCGGCGGAGAGAAGGCCGGTCCGACTGGCGCATCCCGATGCGCCCCGACCATGGCCATTTGCTTGCCGACGACATCGGCAAGACGAATATCAATCCCGGCTATTCGCTGATCGGCCGGCTGAAAGGTCTTGCGGAGCTGCGCGGCATCATGCGGGCGGTGGAGCGGTTCGAACTGGCCTGAGGTCGGGCCGGCGAGCCTTCCGTCGGGGTGCGCTTCAAGGCGCTCGGCGATCCGACGAACTCCGTCGGTCAATTGGAGGGAGCGCGCTCCAGTTGTCGTTGCGCCCCGTTCGACCTTGCGACATAGCTGCGCCAGCCGCCATAGGCGGAGATATCTGTCGCCGCCGACAGGCTAGCGGTCTCTGCCAGAAAACCCTTTGCCGACGTGCCGTCGCCGAGATCGATGGTGCCGATGCCGAGCGGTGGCGGAATGGCGGCGACGAAACGGCCAAAGGCGTCGGGGCAGAGTCGCCAGACTTCGACCTCGATGGCCGCGCCCCCGCTGCCGACCCGGACCAGCCCGGGCTTGGGTGGGATTTGGCCAGCAAGCTCATAGAGCCTGTAAGAGGGCGCCGTCCTTGCTGCCCTGCAGAATCGCGCGCCAACGTTCTTCAGTTGGCCATTCAGCGGCATTCCCGATAGATGCGCGCCGACCACCACCAGTTCGATCATCTCGTCCTCGGCCAACGCGGCAACGGGCTGCGCGCTTGGCTGCGGCCATCCGGTCGCGCCGAGAGCGAGACCGCTCGCGGCATGGAGATCGCGCGCGACTGACGCCACGAGACCGTCCCGCCCGGCGGCCGCAAGCAGGGTAACGCTCATCGGCAAGCCATCATCGCGCGTGCCGGTCGGCACGGCGATGCCGCACATGTTGAGCAGGTTGACGAAATTGGTGTAGGTGCCCAGCCGGCTGTTGGTGGCGATCGGATCGGCAAGCACGGCATCGACGGTGTAGTGGGTCGGCGCCGTCGGCACGCAGAAGAGATCGACGGAGGCGATGACCGGGGCGAGCCGCGCCTTGCAGGCCTGCAAGGCATAGAGCCCGCGGAAGGCGTCGGCTGCCGACAGGTTTCTCGCGCCGCCGATGATCTTGCGCGTGACCGGATGGAGCGCGGCCTCGTTGGCCTCGAAGAAATCGCGGATCGCCGCGTAGCGCTCTGCAACCCAGGCGCCTTCGTAGAGAAGATCGGCGGTGGCGTAGAAGTCGCCGAACGGGATCTCGACAAGCCTGGCGCCGAGCGCCTCCAGGGCGGCGAGAGCGGCCTCGAAGCCGGCCTGCATCGATGCGTCGCCGAAGAACTTCAGGTCGGCCCTTGCCGGGATGCCGACGTTCAGCACCGGCGGTCGCACGGCGAGTGGCTCGACGGCGATGCCGCGCGAATAAGGATCGGCGGCATCGTGCGCGGTGGCAACCGAGAACACCGCATAGGCGTCGTCGACTGTCAGCGCGAAGACCGAGACGCAGTCGAGCGTCCGGCAGGCCGGCACCACGCCCGTCGTCGAAAGCGCGCCGACCGTCGGCTTCAGCCCGACGATGCTGTTGAGGCCGGCCGGGATGCGCCCCGAGCCGGCGGTATCGGTGCCGAGCGCGAAGGAGACGATGCCGCGCGCCGTCGCCACCGCGGAGCCGGAGGAGGAGCCGCCGGGTACCAGTTCCGGATCGATCGCATTCCTTGGGATCGGCCAGGGTGTGCGAACGCCGACGAGGCCCGTGGCGAACTGGTCGAGATTGGTCTTGCCGACGACGAGGGCGCCGGCGGCCTTGAGCTTCGCCACCACTGTGGCGTCCGTGGAGGGCGTGTAGGCAAACTCGGCGCAGGCGGCCGTGGTCGGCATGCCGGCGACGTCGATGTTGTCCTTGACGGCGAAGGGGATGCCCCAGAGCGGCCTGGCCACCGGATCGAAACGGCCTAACGCTTCGGCCTCGGCCAGCATCGCGGCTTTCGTCGCAAGGTGGATGAATATGCCGGGGTCGCCCGCCGCCTCGATGCGGGCAAGGACCGTATCGATCACCTCGGCGACGCTGATTCCGCTCTCGTAAGCGGCATGCAGGCTGCCGATGTCGAAGTGAATGTCGCTCATTTCGTCTCCCCCAGAAAGATCACCGGCAGGTCCCATTGGATCAGCACGACGCAGCCGTCCTTCGTCCACACCGAATGTTCGGAACCGACCGGATTGAGAATCACGCTGCCCGCAGGATAGTTCCCATTCTCGTCGCTCTGGATGCCTTCCAGCACGACGATGGTTTCCAGCCCGGCATGGCGATGGCGCGGCACGCCGGCACCCGGCTGGTATCCAAGGACCGCTACGGACGGTTCGACCGGCCCGCCTTTGAGCAGCCAATGCGCCGCGACACCGTCGCGGAAAGGCTCGAACGCCAGATCGCGCCAGCCACCGTCGACGAGGCCAGCAAAGGCAAGATTAGGCATTCGCAATTCCCTCGAGCACCTGATCCGCCGTCGCCGTCCAGCCGACGATCGCGCCCTGTGCCCTGATCATGGCGAGCGCGGCTGCCTTGAATTCGGGAAAGTAGCTTTCCGTCGCATCCTCGGCGACCAGGCATTCGTAGCCACGGTCGTTGGCCTCGCGCATCGTCGTCTGCACACAGACTTCGGTCGTCACGCCGGCAAAGACCAGCTGCCGGGCGCCGAGCCGTTTCAGGTCCTCGCCGAGTCCGGTCGCGTAGAAGGCGCCCTTGCCCGGCTTCTCGATGACGATCTCGCCGGGCAAGGGCGCGAGCTCCTCGAGGATCGCCGTGCCGGGCTCGCCCGCGATCAGCACGCGGCCCATCGGACCAACATCGCCGATGCGGATCGACGGGTTGCCACGGTCTCGCTTGGCGGGTGGCAGGTCCGAAAGGTCGGGCCTGTGGCACTCCATTGTGTGGATCACCGGCAGGCCGGCGGCGCGAAAGCCTTCGATCAGCCGCTTTACCGTCGGCACGATCGCCACGACCCGGCCGACATCGTTGCCGAGGCTGGCGCCGAAGCCGCCCGGCTCGGCGAAGTCGCGCTGCATGTCGATGACGATCAGCGCCGTCGTCTCCGGCTCGAAGGCGAAGGCGAAGGGCTGCGCTTCGATTTTCGCCATCAGTGATGCCCCGCCATGTATTCGCCGATCGTGTGCACGCTCGCCTGCGCGATCGAAGTCTCGTAGACCAGCGCGCCGTCGGACATGACGAGGATGCGGTCGGAGAGTGCCAGGAGCTCGTCGAGGTCTTCCGACATCAGCAGCACCGCGGCGCCGGCATTGCGCGCCCTCATGATGCGGGCGCGGATTTCGGCGACGGCGGAGAAATCGAGGCCGAAGCAAGGATTGGAGACGATCAACAGGTCGACCTCGCCGGTGAGCTCGCGGGCCAGCACGGCGCGCTGCACATTGCCGCCCGACAGCGAGGCGATCGGCGAGGAGAGCGATGCCGTCTTGACCTTGAACTGCTCGACCAGGCGGGCGCTGAAGGATTTGATGGCGCCGGCGCTGATCCAGCTCACCGGCTTGCCGTTGCCGTCGACGTCGAAGGTGCGGAAGGCGATGTTCTCGGCGACCGTCATCCTTGGCGCGCAGGCATTCTTCAGCGGCTCCTCCGGGATCAGCCGCACGTTGAGCGCGCGCGCCTCGGCGCGCGTCGCCGCATAGGCGGCGCCGCGAACCATGACCTCGCCACCATTGCGCGGGCGCTGCCCGGCCAGCACTTCCAGGAACTCCTTCTGGCCGTTGCCTGAGATGCCCGCGATGCCGACGATCTCGCCCGAACGCACCCCAAGATCCGCGATGTCGATCGATTTGAGGCCCGTGCGATCGGGCGCCTTCAGCGCCTTCACCTTGAGCACGATCTCGGCGTCCGGCCTCGGCTCGGCGCGGCTGTCGAGCGCGGCGATCGGCTGGTCGCCGATCATCATCGCCGCCATCTCCCTGTGGGAGAGATCGGAGACCTTCCCGGTTCCGGTGAGCCTGCCCTTGCGCAGCACCGTGATGTCGTCGGCGAATGCCGTAACCTCGTGGAACTTGTGCGAGATCATCAGCACGGTGAGGTCGCCGGCCTTCGTCATACCGCGCACCAGGCCGAGCACTTCCTGCGCCTCGCCCGGGGTAAGCACGGAAGTCGGCTCGTCCAGCACCAGGAAATTGCGGCCGAGATAAAGCTGCTTGATGATCTCGAGCTTCTGCTTCACTCCAGCGGCGAGTTCGGCCACCTTGACGTCGAGCGGCACCTTGAACGGCATGCCGCTCATGAAGGCGGCAAGCGCTGTGCGCTCCTTGCGCCAGTCGATGACGCCGGGCACCTTCTCACGCGAGATGACCAGGTTCTCGGCGCCCGTCAGCGAAGGCACGAGCGTGAAATGCTGATAGACCATGCCGAGGCCGAGCGCCGAGGCATCCCTGGGGCTGGCGATCGTCACTTCGCGTCCGTCGACCAGCATGTCGCCCGACGTCGGGTGGTAGAAACCCATGATGCATTTGACCAGCGTCGACTTGCCGGCGCCGTTCTCACCGAGCAAGGCATGGAAGGAGCCTGCCGGCACCTTGATGGAGACATCGTCCAGCGCGGTGAATGCGCCGAAACGCATGGTCATGCCGATGGTCTCAACGCCGATCGCCTTTCCGTGGAAGCTGCTGCTCATCGCCGGTTCCTCACGGCAGTTGAGCGACGAGCGCGGCGGAGTGCGAGACCGCGCCGAACACGCCGCCCTGCATCTTGATCATCTTGATCGCCGCCAGGTGATTGCCGTAGTCGGTAGCCCCGCAGCAATCCTCCAGCATCACGCATTCGAAGCCGCGATCGTTGGCCTCGCGCATGGTGGTGTGCACGCAGACATCGGTGGTGATGCCGGTGAGCACGATGTTTTCGATGCCGCGCTGGTTGAGGATCAGCTCGAGGTCCGTGGCGCAGAACGAGCCCTTGCCGGGCTTGTCGATGATCGGTTCGCCCTCGGCCGGATAGAGGTCGGGGATGATGTCCCAGCCCGGCTCGCCGCGCACCAGGATACGCCCGCATGGACCGGGGTCGCCGATGCCGGCATTGATGCGGCGCGAGCGCCAGCCCTTGTTGGCGGGCAGGTCGGCGAGGTCTGGGCGATGGCCCTCGCGGGTGTGGATGATGGTGTAGCCCTTGTCGCGCATGGCCGAAAGCACCGCCTTGATCGGCTCGATCGGCGCCCTGACCAGCGAGAGGTCATAGCCCATGTGGTCGACATAGCCGCCCGGCCCGCAGAAATCGGTCTGCATGTCGATGATAATCAGCGCGGTGTTGTCCGGCCGCAGATCGCCGTTGTAGGGCCAGGGATAAGGATCGGCGTCGATGTAGCGCTGGGTGATCTCGGGTCTGGCGTTCATGGCAAAAACTCCGGTCTCGCGAGCGGTTCGTGATGCGCAGTTATTTGGTGATCGACAGTTCGCCGGGCGCGCCGGCGAGCGTGCGGCTCGGCGAAGAGGTGGCGATCATGATGATGAGGGTGAGGATGTAGGGCGCGGCGTAGAAGAGGTAGTAGCCTTGCGTGACGCCCACCGACTGCAGCGCCGGACCGAGGGCGCCGGCGCCACCGAACAGAAGCGCGGCGGCAAAGCAGCCGAGCGGGTTCCAGCGCGCGAAGATGACCAGCGCCACCGCCATCAGCCCCTGGCCCGACGAGATGCGTTCGGTCCAGCTGCCCGGATAGTAGAGCGACAGATAGGCACCGCCGATACCGGCGAGCGCGCCGCCGACGCCGGTGGCGAGAAGGCGCACCGTGTTCGGGTTGAGGCCCATGGCGCGCGCGGCATCGGCGCTGTCGCCGACCACACGCACGATCAGGCCGATGCGCGTGTTGCGAACCGCCCACCAGAGGAAGACGGCGAGGGCAGCACCGATCAGGAACAGCACGTTGACGTTGAGCGCCGCCTGCACCTGCGGGATATCGGACCAAGCGCCGAAGGGAATTGCCGGCAGGTCCGGCGCCGAAGGCTGGATGAAGGGCTTGCCGAAGAAGAAGGCGAGGCCGGTGCCGAACAGCATCAGGGCGATGCCGATGGCGATATCGTTGACCTTCGGGAATTTGCAGATCCAGCCGTGGAAGAGGCCGAAGCAGAGGCCGGCGACCATCGCGGCCAAAAGGCCGAGCCACGGCGAGCCGGTCATCACCGCCACCGCATAGGCGCTCATGGCGCCGAACACCAGCGTGCCTTCGAGGCCGAGATTGATGCGGCCCGAGCGTTCGGTGATGGCTTCGCCGATCGAGACGAAGATGAACGGGGTGGAGACGCGGATGGCGCCGCCCAACATGGCGAGCGGCACCCCCCACAGCCCGATATCGGTGGCTTCCATCAGACAGTCCCCTTCAAGAAACCGGGCCCCTGCCAGAGGTCGGGATTGAAGAGCTTGAAGCGGCCGTAGAAGGTCTCGCTGAACAGGATGACGACGAAGAGCATGCCCTGCAACACTAGGACGGTCGCGTCCGGCAGGTCCATGCGGCGCTGGATCAGGCCGCCCGACGCGTCGATGCCGCCAAGCAGGATGGCGACGGGGATGATGGCGAGCGGATTGTGGCGGGCAAGGAAGGCGACGAGGATGCCGGTATAGCCGTAGCCGGCGGCAAGCGAGCCGTTGGCGCCGCCTTGCACGGCCGCGACCTCCAGCATGCCGGCAAGACCGGCGAAACCGCCGGCGAGCGCAGTGAAGCCGACGATCAGCGGACCGACGGCCAACCCCTGCACCTGCGCCGCCCTGACATTGCCGCCGGCGATGCGGGCGGCGAAGCCCCAGCGGGTTTTTTCGATCAGCAGCCAGGAGAGCACGCAGGCAAGGATGCCGACGACGAGCCCCCAATGCACTTCCATGCCCGGGATGTTGCCGACGCGGTAGATGTCGGCCAGCGGCTGGGTCGAGGGTTTGTTCAGCGAGGCCGGGTCGCGCAACGGCCCTTCCACCAGATGGTTCATCAGGGCGATGGCGATGTAGGCCATCAGCAGGCTGGAGATGGTTTCGTTGACGGCCCGGTAATGGCGCAGCGCGCCGACGGCACCGATCCAGATGCCGCCGGCGGCCAGACCCCCCACGCCCATGAGAAGTATGACGAGAAAAGACGGCGCGCCGTTCAGCGCAGCGCCGATGGCGGCCGCGGCGACGCCGCCGAGCACGATCGCGCCCTCGCCGCCGATGACGACCAGGCCGAGGCGCGCGGGCAGCGCCACGCAGAGCGCAGCAAGCAAGAGCGGCGCGCCGCGCGACAGCGAGTTCTGGATCGAGAACCAGGAGCCGAAGCCGCCCCGCCACATCGTCTGGTAGAGCTGGACCGGCGACTTGCCGACAGCCAAGATGAACAGGCTGAACAGCACCATGCCGACGACCAGCGCCGCAAGCGGAATGACGAAGGCCTCCGCCCGCCTGGCGGTCCATTCGAGCGCCGCCCGGTATCCCCCGGCGTCGAGGACGGTCCGCACATCCGGGCTGCTCACCGTGTCCGCCATGTTCCGTCTCCCTCGGCTCGCCTGAAGCACGTGCTTCAAGCTCTTGTTCGGATGCGTGTCGTCATCCCCAAACCGCTGCGCACTTTTGGGCGACACGCAATGCCTCAGGCCGTCGAGCCGACGACGCCTTCGACGAGATAGTCCATGCTTTCGAGTTCGATGGCGGTTTCGACGAAGGCCTGGCCTTCGGTCGCGACGACGGCGCCCTTGTTGCTCTTCAACGGGCCCTTGATGACGGAGAAGCCGCCCTTCATCATTTCGGCCAGCGTGCCGTCGAACTGCTTGCGGGCGGCTTCGCCGACGGCAGGACCGAGCGGGCTCATCTTGACGAAGCCGTCAGCCAGTCCGCCGCGCGTGAAATTAGGCAGCGGCTTGCCGGCGACGAGGTCGTCGACGAACATCTTGTAGACCTTGGCCCAGTTCCACTCTGCGCCCGTGAGATATTTTTCGGGTGCCAGCGGACTCTGGTTGGCGTGATAGCCGCAGATGAAGGCGCCGCGTCCGGCCGCCGTCTCGACCACCACTTTCGGACTGTCGACATGGCAGGTGATCACATCGGCGCCCTGGTCGACCAGCGCGTTGGTGGCCTCGGCCTCCTTGACCGCCAGCGACCATTCGCCGGTGAAGATCACCTGGCAGGTGATCGCCGGATCGACCGAGCGCGCGCCCAGCAGGAAGGAATTGATGTTGAGCAGAACCTGCGGGATCGGCTTGGCGGCGACGAAACCGAGCTTCTTCGACTTGGTGGTGTGACCGGCGACGACGCCGTTGAGGTACTGGCCCATGCCGATATAGCCGAAATAGGACCCGGCGTTCATCGGGTGCTTGTCCTTGTTCCACATGCCGCCGCAATGGCGGAACTGCACGTCGGGGAACTTGGCGCACATGGCCAGCATATGCGGATCGAAATAGCCGAACGAGGTCGGGAAGATCAGCGAGGCGCCGTCGAGATTGATCATCGATTCCATCGTCTTCTGGACGTCGACCGTTTCGGGAACGTTTTCTTCCTCGACGATGGAAATGCCTTCGATGCCCTTCAGCGACGCAGCCCCTTCGGCATGCGCCTGGTTGTAGCCATAGTCGTCCTTCGGGCCGACATAGATGAAGCCGACGGTAGCGGCGGCGGCGCGCGCCGCGCGGATCGGAAAGGCTGCCGAGGCAAGGCCCAGCGCCGCTCCGGCGGCGGAGGTCTTGAGCAGATCGCGGCGGCTAAGCATGAATCTCTCGGTCATATCGAATGCTCCCCTTTCTTGGACCCGGCACGGGTCGGTTGATCTCCTGTCAAGAAAGTGCATGCAATCGCTATGCCAGTTCCCAGACGAGGTTTTCCGTAATAAAATCAATAGATAACTTTAGAAGGCCTGCATAAAGGCAAGGCAAGTGCATGCACTTTATGCCTGAAAAATGATCAATTTGACATAAGGGTCAAAATCTAGGCATACAGAGGTGCAGCCTGAGTCGAAATCAACCCGCGAGCCGTCCACGTCGCGGGTCCGGATACAAGAAACTGGACGGAGGAGACGTGTCGGGAAGGCGCTTGGTCAGGTCGGGCACGACCGTGGATCAGATGGTGAGGACGATCGCGGATCGCATCGTCACCGGCTATCTGCGCCCCGGCGAAAGGCTCGACGAGGGCTCGCTCGCCGCCCGCTTCGACGTCTCGCGCACGCCCGTCCGGGAGGCGCTCGGCCATTTGAGCGCCATGGGGCTGGTCGAAAGACGGCCCAATAGGGGCGCCATCGTCGCCGTGGTCACGCAGGAACACCTCGCCTCGATGTTCGAGAGCATGGCCGAGCTGGAGGCAATCTGCGCGCGCTTCTCGGCCGAGCGCATGACCGGTGCCGAGCGGCGCTCACTGGAGATGGAGCATCAGGCCTCGGCGCGCCTGGTGCAGCTCGGCGCCGAGGAGGACTACGAGTATTTCAACACAGAATTCCACAGCCGGCTTTATCGCGGCGCCCACAACACGCATATCCACGATCTGACCGTGACGACGCGCAGCCGGCTGGCGCCGTTCCGGCGCGCGCAGTTCATGCTGCCGGGCCGGCTGGCCAAGTCCTGGCAGGAGCATGATGTGATCGTCACCGCGATCATGCGCGGTGACGCGGCGGCTGCGGGCAAGGCTGCCAGGGATCATGTCTCGATCGTCAGCGAGGCCAGCGCCGTGTTCGCGGCCGTCGATCCGATGCCCCCCGTGCTCAGCCGATCCGCGCGTCGATGATCTCGACGAAGCGCGCGAACAGGCCGGCCTGCGACTTGATCTTGAGCTTGCGATAGATGTTGCGGCGATGGACCTTGACGGTGCCGGGCACGATCCTGAGCGCCCTGGCGATCGATTCCGTGGAGTGACCCTGAAGCACCAGGTCGACGACCTGTTTTTCGCGCGACGTCAGCGACAGGCTTTTCCAGATATGGGCGCGATCCAATTCGTTGGCCGTCGCGACGGTTTCGCCCGGCGGCGGGACCGCAACCTCGTCGGCAGGCAGGGCCGGCCAGCGCAGCTTGCAGAAGCCGACCACCGCCGGCGCCATGTCGCGCAGCAGCCTGGCATCGGCAGTCCCGAACGGTCCCGAGGCGCGCAGCCGCATCAGCGACAGCACCAGCGCGTCCTTGCCGGCCAGCGGAACGAAGAAGCCGACCTCCTCGGCGAGCCGGGTCTGGCTGTAGTAGGAGCGGTAGTACTCGCTGGCATAGAAGCGGTCCGGTGCCAACTCGCGCATGCGCCAGAACCCTTCCTTGCGCTTGACCGCGGCGTGATGGAACGGGTCGAGCAGGTAGGGTCCCTCCTGATAGAGGGCGACGAAGATGTGGCTCTCCGCCGGGGAGAAAGTCTCGAACAAGAGTGGCGGCCGCGCAGCACCGCGATAACCGAAGATCACGCAGTGGTCGAAGCGGACGTGTCCGCGCAGCCAGCCGGCGATCGCCTTGCCGAAATGATCGCCGCCAGTCTCGCGCGTCGCGGCGATGACGGCGGCTAAAGCGTTGTAGTCGTCACTGCGGGAGGCGGCCAATCCATACCCCTCTGAACGATAAAATCCGCTAAATATACCACCCGCGAGGTATATACTAGCCGGCATTGGCTCTGCTAGCGTCAGGAAATTGCCTCACGCTGTCGCTGGAGCCCGTGGCTTGACTGCAGTGCCCGATATCGAGTTTCGCGCGGTCACCAAGCGCTATGGCGCCGTCACCGCGGTCAGCGGCATCGACCTCGCCATCCCGCCTTCGGCTTTCGTCGCGCTGCTCGGCCCTTCGGGCTGCGGCAAGACGACTTGCCTGCGCATGATCGGCGGCTTCGAGCAGCCGAGCGAGGGCCAGGTGCTGATCCGCGGCCGCGACATGGCCGGCACGCCGCCCTACCGGCGCCCGGTCAACATGGTGTTCCAGCAATATGCGCTGTTTCCGCATCTCGATGTCGAGGAGAACATTTCCTACGGCCTGCGCCAGGCACGACCGCGCCTGTCGTCGCGCGAGATCAGCCTGAAGTCGGGCGAGGCGCTGGCCATGGTGCAGCTCGCCGGCTACGGACGCCGCAAGATCCACGAGCTGTCCGGCGGCCAGCAGCAGCGCGTCGCGCTGGCCCGGGCGCTGGTCAACAAGCCGGCGGTGCTGCTTCTCGACGAGCCGCTGGCGGCGCTCGACAAGAAGCTGCGCACCGACATGCAGATCGAGCTGCAGAACCTGCAGCGCGAGATCGGCATCACCTTCGTGCTGGTTACCCACGACCAGGAGGAAGCGCTGTCGATGAGCGACTTCGTCTGTGTCATGAATGGCGGCCGTGTCGTCCAACTGGGACAGCCGAGCGAGATCTATGACGAGCCGGCTGATCTCTTCGTCGCCGACTTCGTCGGCAAGACCAATCTGCTCAGCGGCAAGGTGGCTGGCTTGTCGGGCGAGCTCGTCGACGTGGCGCTCGCCGACGGTACGGTCATCGCCGCCCGCAAGCGGGTGCCGCTCAGCCGGGGCGAAGCCGTATCGGTGAGCCTGCGGCCGGAATCGCTCAACCTCTCCGCGCCCGGAAGCGGCAGCCTGCAAGGCATCGTCCGCAACCGGATTTTCCTGGGCTCGACTGCGGAATACGCGATCGAGGTCCAGGGCATCGGATCGCTGCTCGCCAAGGCCGACCACGTGATCGGCCAGGGCAAATTTTTCAAGCCGGGCGAACCCGTCGCCATCGGCTTTGCCGCCGGAGCGCCGCTGGCATTTCCGGGAGCCAAGAACAACGGGACCAACCAGAGGGAAGACCAACATGTCGAAATCCTATCGTGACGGACTGCCGATAAGCCCCGAAAAATTCGTCGACCAATTGATGCGTCTGAAGCGCGGCTCGATCAGCCGGCGCGACTTCCTCGGCCTCACCGGCCTCGGCGTCGCGACCGCGGTGATGGCGCGCGAGCTCGGCATCATGCCGACGCCGGCCTTTGCCGCAGAAAACCTCGGCGACCGCATGTCGATCGCCACCTGGCCGAACTACCACGATCCGGCAACCTTCGAGAACTTCAAGGCCGAGACCGGCGTCGCCGTCGAGGTCAACGTGTTCGGCTCGAACGAGGAGATGCTGGCCAAGCTGCAGGCCGGCGGCTCGGGCTGGAGCCTGTTCGTGCCGACCAACTACACCATCTCGACCTACAAGAAGCTCGGCATCATCGAACCGCTGGACATGGCCAAGCTCGGCAATTTCGACGGCTCGCAGGAGGATGCGCGGTTCACGGCGGAAGGCACGGTCGACGGGACGATCTATGCCGTGCCGAAGAACTGGGGCACGACCGGCTTCGCCGTCAACACCAAGAAGCTCGCCAAGCCGATGTCGAGCTGGAAGGAGTTCTGGGACACGGCAATGGCGGAAGGCGACGGCCGCACCATGGTGCACGACTACCAGCTCACCACGATCGGCAACGCGCTGAAATATTACGGCTACTCCTTCAACTCGTTGAAGCAGGACGAGCTCGCCAAGGCCGAGGAGCTGCTGCTCAAGGTTAAGCCGCATCTGTTCGCGGTGTCGAGCGACTATCAGCCGGGAATGCGGGCCGGCGATGCCTGGATGACGATGTGCTGGACCAATGACGGGGCGCAGCTCCATCGCGACATCCCGGAGATCGCCTATGTGCTCAGCAAGGAAGGCGGCGAGATCTGGACCGATTTCTACGCCATCCCGAAGGATGCGCCGAACAAGCCTGCCGGCTATGCGCTGCTCAACTACCTCATGAACCCGAAGGTGGCGGTGAAGGAGCACCTGGCCAACGGAGCGCCCTCGACCGATGCGCGGGTCAACGCGCTGCTGCCTAAGGAGGTGCTCGACAATCCGATCCTCTATCCGGCCGCCGATCTTCTGAAGCCGCTCGAATTCGGCGCCGCCGCGACCCTCACCGATCCGGGCCGCGCCGAGCTGATGGCGCGCTTCAAGTCGGCTTGACCGGCGCCAGCCTCAAACCCGATCCAGACAATGCGGCCGGCGGATGAATGTCCGCCGGCTCTGAACCGGCTTTCTCGATGCGCGGCAGTCTCGTTCGCAAAAATCTCCTGACGGCGCTGCTGCTCGCTCCGGCGACGCTGTGGCTGGTCGTCTTCCTGGTGCTGCCCTTCGTCGCCATCGCCATCTTCAGCGTCGGCGAGCGGGCGCCCGAGGGCGGCTACCAGGCAGCGCTGACCTTCGCGCAATATGCCAACCTGCCGGCGCGGGCGACCGCCTTCTGGAACACTATGGTGCTGGCGCCGGCCGGAGCGCTCGCCTGCCTGCTCGTCGCCTATCCCGTCGCCTATTATCTGGCGCTGCGCGCCCCGCAGCGCTGGCGGCTGATCCTGCTCGCGCTGATCGTCATCCCGTTCTGGACAAGTCTTCTGATGCGCACCTATGCCTGGATGTACATCCTTGGCGGGCGTGGCATTCCGGCCCTGCTCGCCTATGTCGGGATCGAGGATCTGAGGCTGATCAACACGCCGGGCGCGGTGCTGCTCGGCATCGTCTACGGCTATCTGCCGCTGATGATCCTGCCGATCTATGTCAGCCTGGAGCGGCTCGACCGCCGGCTGCTCGAAGCCTCCGCCGATCTGGGTGCCACGCCGTTGTCGACCTTCCTCGGCGTGACGCTCAGGCTGTCGCTGCCAGGCGTGATGACCGGCTTCTCGCTGGTGATGATCCTCTTGCTCGGCGAATACCTGATCCCGACGCTGCTCGGCGGCGGCAAGGTGTTCTTCATCGGCAACGCGCTGGTCGACCTCTTCCTGCAGTCGCGCAACTGGCCGTTCGGATCGGCCATCGCCATCACGCTGGTGCTGGTCTCGGTGGTGGTGCTGATCGTCGCCAACCGCATCTCGACCCGGCTCTCGGGCGCACGCCGCGTGGACCTGATCTGATGCGCGCTTTCGTCGTCGCCGTCTTCGCCTTCCTCTATCTGCCGATCGCGCTGGTCGTGCTGTTCTCCTTCAATGCCGGCCATCATGCCAGCGAGTTCACCGGCTTCTCGGCGCAATGGTACGGCAAGGCGCTGTCGAACCCGTTCCTGGTCGAGGCGCTGAAGAACAGCCTGTTCATCGCCACCACCAGCGCGCTGCTCGCCGCCTTCTGCGGCACCGCCGCGGCGCTCGGCCTGCAGCGGGTCGGCGCGCGGACGCGGGCGCTCTTCGATGCGCTGCTGGGCGCCGCGATCGTCGTGCCGGGCGTGGTCATCGGCATCTCGACGCTGGTGGCGCTGGTGCAGCTTTTTGCCGTCGTCAATCCGTTCCTCGCTTCGCTGTGGCCGACCGACCAGCCGCCGCGCCTTGCGCTCGGCTATGGCTCGATCATCGCCGCGCACGGACTGTTCTCGATGGCGCTGGTGACGATGATCGTCGGCACGCGCCTTGGCAGCCTCGACCGCAACCTGGTCGAGGCGTCGAGCGATCTCTACGCCACGCCGCTGACGACGTTCCGCTCGATCGTGCTGCCGCAGATCATGCCGGCGGTGGTCGCCGGCTTCCTGCTCGCCTTCACCTTCTCCTTCGACGATTTCATCATCGCCTTCTTCGTCGCCGGCGCGCAGACGACGCTTCCGATCTACGTCTTCGCCTCGATCCGGCGCGGCGTGACACCGGAAATCAACGCCATCGCCACGATCGTGCTCGCCGCCTCGGTTCTGCTCGTCCTGCTCGCCCAATGGCAGCTCGGCCGACGAAAACCATCGCCTTGAAAGACAAGTCCATGATTTTGAAAGATCGCATCGCCGTGGTGACGGGCGCCGGGTCGGGCATCGGGCGCGCCGGCGCCATGATCATGGCAAGAGAAGGGGCGGTCGTGGTGATCGCCGACCGCGATCCGGCGGCCGGCGAAGCCACGGCGTCCGACATCCGCGAAGCCGGCGGCCGCGCCGAGGCGGTCGCCACCGATGTCGGCAACGACACCGCGGTCGAAGAGCTGATCGCGGGAACGCTCGGCAAGCATGGTCGGATCGATATCCTGCACAGCCATGCCGGCATCCAGGTCGGCGGCACGCTTACCGAAGTCAGCACCGACGGCATGGACGCTTCGTGGCGGATCAATGTGCGGGCGCAGTTCCTCGCGGCCAAGGCGGTGATGCCAGCAATGATCGCGCAGGGCGGCGGCGTCATCCTGAACACCGCCTCCAATTCCGGCGTGTTCTACGACCGCGAGATGATCGCCTATGCCACGTCCAAGCACGCCGTGGTGGCAATGACCAGGCAGATGTCGCTCGACTATGCCAAACACAATGTGCGCATCAACGCGCTCTGCCCGGGCTGGGTCGACACGCCGTTCAACGAGCCGTTCATCGCCCAGATGGGCGGACGCGATGCGATCGAAAACTATGTCCGCACCAAGATTCCGATGGGGCGCTGGGCGAGCGCGGAGGAGATCGCCGAAGCCATTCTGTTCCTCGTTTCCGACCGTTCGTCCTTCATGACCGGCCAGGCGCTGGTCGTCGATGGCGGCGAGAGCATAGGCTGAGCTGTTCCAACAGAGCGGACTTGCGCCGACAGCCAGGATCGGTCAAACCATAGGCTCCACCTTGATGAGACCCGTCATGCAAGCCGCAAAACAGCGATATCGCGAAAGGCATTCGATTTCTGCCGGCGGTGTTTCATTTGCGCGAGCGGGGTGCCACTGATCATGCGCTGCTGCCGGCACGAGAACCTGCAACGCGCGGAGGAGACCAAGGTCGGCTCGCATGTCGTCCGTGACGGCTGGACCGAGGGAGTAGCAGGACGCTCGATCCGGCCTCTCGGCCGGCCACCAGGCGGGCGTCCGTCATTCAGATAGCGCAGCTTATTTAACGCTCAAAACCCAACGGACGTGCCCGCCGAAGCGATTTCTCCTTCGTACGGACATGACCGATGCCTGACAAACAATACTTTCCCCTCTCCAGCAGCGCCGATCCGCAAAGCTGGCTGACAACGCGTGGGATAAACGAGGTCGAGTGCCTCGTGCCCGACGTGAACGGCGTGCTGCGCGGCAAGGCCTTGCCGGCGGCGAAGTTCCTCAAGTCACTCGAGGACCGGGCGCTTTACTTGCCGAGCAGCGCCTTCCTGGTCGCCATCGACGGCCGCTATTCCGGCTCCATCGACGAAGGGTTCGCCTATCAGGACCCCGACATGCGGATGGTGCCCGACCTTTCGACGCTCTGCCTTGCGCCAGGCGGCGGCGCCGGCAGAGCCTATGTCTTTGCCGACACATTCCATATGGACGACCGGCCATGGATGGCTTCGCCGCGCCATGTGCTGAGGGCGGTGCTCGACCTCTACCGCCGGCGCGGCTGGCGCGCAGTGATGGCGCCCGAGCTCGAATTCTATGTCACGGCGCCAAACCCCGATCCGGACCGGCCGCTGACCGCGCCGGTCGGGCGCAACGGCCGGCCGGAAAGCGTGCAGCATCCCTACGACATGCAGGCGCTGGAAGAATTCGAACCGGTCATACAGCGCATCTACGCGCATTCGGCCGCCGCCGGCCTGCCGCTCGACACGCTGATCCACGAATCCGGCACGGCGCAGCTCGAGATCAATTTCCTGCATGGCGATCCGCTGGCGCTGGCCGACAAGGTGCTGCTGTTCAAGCGCCTGACGAGGCAGGCGGCGCAGGCGAGCGGCCTGCATGCCACCTTCATGGCCAAGCCGATCGCGGCGCAGGCCGGCAGCTCGATGCATCTGCACATGTCGATCGTCGACGAGAAGGGCGAGCCCTTGTTTGCCGGCAAAGATGGCACCGACAGCGAGATGTTCGCGCAGTTCATCGGCGGCCTGCAGAAATACATCCCCGAAGTGATGCCGCTGTTCGCGCCCAATGTGAACTCGTATCGTCGCATCCGGCCGGGTCACAGCGCGCCGGCCAATATCGAATGGTCGCATGACAACCGCTCCTGCGGCCTGCGGGTGCCGATGGGCGGGCGCGCCGCGCGGCGGGTGGAGAACCGGCTGCCCGGCGCCGATGCCAATCCGTATCTCGCCATGGCTGGCTCGCTGATCGCCGGCTATCTCGGCATCGAGGAGAAGCTCGCCCGCTCGGCGGAAGCTTTCGGCAATGCCTATCGCAGCCAAAGCACGCTGCCGAAGACCATGGAGGAAGCGCTCGACCGCTTCGCCGCCTGCGAGCCGGTGCGGGCGCTGCTCGGCGAGGATTTCTTCCAGACCTATCTGCGCGTCAAAAGTGTCGAGCTCGACCTGTTCCAGACCGTGGTGACGTCGTGGGAACGCGACCATCTGCTGCTCAAGGTGTGACCGTGGCTTCCCGTTCAACTGGTTTCAATTCCGGTCTCGATATCGGCAAATCCTACTATGTCGCCACCGCCAATCCGGCGCCGGACCATCCGGCGCTCGTTGGTGACGTCGAAGCCGACCTGGTGGTCGTCGGCGGCGGCTGCACCGGCCTGTCGGCTGCGCTTCATGCGGCCGAGCGCGGTCTGAAGGTGGTGCTGCTGGAGGGTGGCAAGATCGGCTGGGGCGCCTCCGGGCGCAACGGCGGCCAGATGATCCCCGGCCTGCGCAAAGGCGCCAAGGGGCTGGTCAAGGCATTTGGGCGCGAACGGGCGAAGGCGCTGTTCGACCTCGCCTTCGAGGCGCGCGGGTTGGTGCTCGACATCATCGAGCGCCATGGCATCGAGTGTGACCTTCGCCTGACTGGCCACTTGGTCGGCGCCGTCAACGGCTCGGACATGCGCGACTTCGAGGAGGAAGCCGAGTGCCTCGCCAAGGTGATGAACTTTGCCGATGTCGAGATCCTCTCGGCGGCGCAGGCGCGGCAGATGGTAGATACACCCTACCAGGGCGCGGTCTTCGAGAGGCTCGGCGGCCACATGCATCCGCTGAACTACACACTCGGGCTCGCGCGCGCGACTTCCGCCGCGGGTGTTGCCATCTACGAGAACTCGGTCGCGGTGCGGCTGGAGCGCGAGCCGTCCATTCGGGTGTTCACGGACAAGGGTTCGGTTCGCGCCAAACATGTCGTGCTGGCCGGCGATGCGCTGCTCCAGGGGCTCGAGCCGCGCGTCAACAGCCGCATCATGCCGATCGGCAACTACATCGTCGCCACCGAGCCTTTGGGCGAGCGCAACGTCATCCCTTCCAATGTCGCGGTTTCCGACACGCTTTTCGTCGTCAACTACTACCGCCTGTCGGCTGACGGCCGCCTGCTGTTCGGAGGCGGCGAGCGCTACACGCCTTCGCCGCCGGCCGACATCGCCGGCTTCGTGCGGCCGCATATGGAAAAGACCTTCCCGCAACTCAGAGGCTGCCGGATCGATCACGCGTGGGGCGGGCTGGTGTCGGTGACGACGTCGCGCCTGCCGCATGTCGGGCATTACGGCGAGGTCTATTTCGCGCATGGCTATTCCGGCAAGGGCGTCATCCTGTCGACGCTGTCGGGCAAGCTGCTGGCGGAAGCGATCACGGGCGACGCCGCGCGGCTCGACCTGTTCTCGACGCTGACGCCGCTGCCGTTCCCGGGCGGCACGGCGCTGCGCGGACCGCTCTACGTGCTCGGCATGCTGTGGTATGCCATGCGCGACCGTCTGAGACATTGATACTGGCTTTCCGGTCCCCGGCGCGGCTAAAGCGCGTCGCGATCTTTCAGATTCGCTCCGTGCGCTTTAGGTTTTTGATTTTACGCATGTCTTTGTCCCGAAACCGGTTCCCACTTTCGGGAGACATGCTCTAGTGTCCAGGCGCCGGGGACGAAATCCGGGTAAGGAAGAGGATGAACATCGAGCCGGGCCGGCTGACGAAGAAGGAGCGACACGAGCTGATCCTGTCGGAAGTCAGGCGCTCGGCATCGATCCGCGTCTCCAAGCTCGCCCGCCGCATCGGCGTCGCTGGCGAGACCATCCGCCGCGACCTGATCGAGCTCGGCGAGGCGGGGCTGATCAACCGCACCTATGGCGGCGCCACGATCTCGCTGATGACGTCGGAGCCGGCGATCACCGAGCGCGGCCTCACCATGATCGAGGAGCGCGCCCGCATCGGGCGGGGCGCCGCCGGCCTGATCGAGAACGGGCGCATCGTGATGATCGACGGCGGATCGACGACCTATGAGGTTGCGCGCAGCTTTTCCCAGCTAAGACGGGATCTGACGGTCATCACCAACTCGATCGGCATCGCGTCGGTTGCGGGTGCCAATCCGAGTTTTCGGGTCATCCTTTGCCCCGGCACCTATGACCACCGGGAAGCCAGCGTGCTCGGCGAGGACACCGTCGAATTCGTGCGCCGCTACAATGCCGACGTCGCCATCATCGGCGCATCGGCCGTCAATGCCGAAGGGCCGAGCGACATGGTCTCAGGCGCCGCGGCGGTGAAGCGGGCGATGATGGCGCGGTCGCTGTCGACGATGCTGGTCGTCACCAACGACAAGTTCGGCCGCAACAGCCTGGAACGCGTCTGCGCATTGAGCGAGATTTCCGATCTCGTCACCGACAGCGAGCCGGCGGCAGAGCTTCGCGCCGCGATCGACGAAGCGGGTGCGGAACTGCACGTCTTCACCGCCGGCTGATAGAGCTGCCGCGGGATAGCTGGCCGTCAGACCGGAAACAGGAAGGCCGACGCGGGATCGAAGAAGATTTGCCGGCTCGAAGCGCCATTTGCGTCGTCCGGCTCCGCCGCGTCCGAGGTCGGCCTGACGTCGATCTCGTCGCCCGACGCGGTGCGGGCCACGACGCGCCGGCGGTCGCCGAAGAAGGCGGCGTCGACGATCTCTACGGCGAGTGCTGCATTTCCTGGAGCGGCGGTGAGGCGGAAGGCTTCGGGGCGCACCATCAGCCTGGCCTTCTCGCCGCGATCCAGGGCTCGCGTGGTCTTCACGCCCGTGACGACCGAGCCGTCGGCAAGCCGCACCGTTGCTGCGCCGCTCTCAGTCTCCAGATGCTCCACCGGCAGGAAGTTGGAGTTGCCGATGAAGCCGGCGACGAACTCGCTCGCGGGCCTGAGATAAAGGTCCTCGCCGGTGCCGATCTGCTCGATGCGGCCTTCCTTGAACAGCGCGATGCGGTCGGAGAGGTGCAGCGCCTCTTCCTGGTCGTGCGTGACATAGAGGATGGTGACGCCCGTCTCGCGGTGGATGCGGCGGATCTCGGCCTGGATTTCCTGGCGCAGCTTCTTGTCGAGGGCCGACAGCGGCTCGTCCATCAACAGGATCGGCGGGTCGTAGGCCAGCGCGCGGGCAAGCGCGACGCGCTGCTGCTGGCCGCCCGACAGCGCGCCCGGATAGCGGTCGGCAAACTTTTCCAGGCGCACCAGCGCCAGCATGTCGGCTACCTTGCGCTTCACATCGGCATCCGGCCGCCCGCGCACGCGCAGCGGAAAGGCGACATTCTCGGCGACGCTCAGATGCGGAAACAGCGTGTAGCGCTGGAAGACCATGCCGATGTTGCGCTTGTGCGACGGCACGGCAAGCAGCGACCTGTCTTCCAAAAGCACGTCGCCGGAGCTCGGGTCCTGGAAGCCGGCGATGGCGTAGAGCGTCGTCGATTTGCCGGAGCCGGACGGTCCGAGAAAGGTCAGGAATTCGCCCTTGGGCACATCGATGGTGACGTCATGGACGGCGACGAAGGCGCCGAACGCCTTTCTCACCGCGCGAATGGACAGGAATGGCCGGGTCATCTGGACAGTCTTCTACGAAGGAGGGCGGTCACGATCATCAGGCACAAAGTGAGCCCGACGAGCAGGCTGGAGGCGGCGGCGACGACCGGGCTCAAGTCGGCGCGCAGGCTGCCCCAGATCTTCACCGGCAGGGTCTGCAGGGTGGGGCTCGCCATGAAGATCGCCACCACCACCTCGTCCCAGGAGGCAAGGAAGGAAAAGATCGCCGCCGAGAAGATGCCGATGCGGATCGAGGGCAGGGTGATCCTGAGCCTCGCCTGCAGCGGACTCGCGCCGCAGACGATCGCCGCGTCCTCGATGGATTTGTCGAAACCCTCGAGCGCGGTGGCGATCGGGATGATGGCGAAGGGCAGCGCCAGGATGGTGTGGGCTACGACGAAGCCCACAGTGGTGCCGGCAAGGCCGAGGCGCAGGAAGAAGGCATAGATGGCGATGGCGAAAACCACCACCGGCAGCACCATCGGCGTCAGCAGCAGCCCGCGCAGCAATTGCCGCCCGCGAAATTCGCCCCTGACCAGGCTGAAGGATGCAAGCAGGCCGATCAGCACCGAGAGGATGGCGGCCATCGCGGCAATCTTGGCGCTGGTCAGTGCGGCATCGATCCAGGCCGGGTCGGCCAGCAATTCCTGATACCATTTCACCGTCCAGCCGGGTGGCGGAAAAGCCAGCCAGCGCGACGAGCCGAACGACAGCAGGATGATGAAGACCACCGGCAGCAGGAGGAAGGCGGCGACCAGAGCGGTGAAGCCGGCAAGTGCTGCGCGCAACCATCCGAGCCGGTCGTAGTCGAGCAGCATGTCATAGCCCTCCGGCAAGCCGTTTGGCACCGACCATGCGCAGCTGGATCGCGTATAGCACCATGGTGACGACAAGCAGCACGAAGGCGGCGGCACTTCCGAGCCCCCAGTTGAGCAGCGATTGCATCGTCTGGGCGATCATCTCGGCGAGCATCATGTTGGAGGTGCCGCCGAGCAGGGCGGGCGTCACGAAATAGCCGAGCGACATGACGAACACCATCAGCCCGCCGGCGGCGATGCCGGGCAGCGACAGCGGCAGCAGGATGCGGCGGAACGCCTGCAACGGGCTTGCGCCGCAAAGGGCGGCGGCGCGCAGGGTCATCGGATCGATGGCGCGAAGCGTGCCGACCAGCGGCAGGATCATGAAGGGCAGCATGATGTAGACCATGCCGATGGTGACGCCGGTCAGGTTGTTGATGAGCGGCAGCGGCTCATGGATGACGCCGAGCCCCATCAAGGCCCTGTTGATCACGCCGGTACGCTGCAGAAGCACCATCCAGGCATAGGTGCGGGTGAGAAGGTTGGTCCACATCGACAGGATGATGATGCCGAAGACGATCGAGCCGAGCGCCGGCGGCATGATCGCCAGCATCCAGGCAACCGGAAACGCCACTACGATGGTGACGCCGGTGACGACGGCAGCCACCAGGAAAGTGTTGAGGAACACGCGCGCATAGGTGCCACTGCCGAACAGCGCGGCGTAGTTCTGCAGGCCGGGCTCGGGATCGGTGACGCTGCGCAGGAGAAGCGCGACCACCGGCACGATGAAGAATAGGCCGACCAGGGTCAGCGCCGGCAAGGCGCCGCCGCTGCCGGCCGGCAGGCCGGCGAAGGACTGGCGTCTGAAAGCATTCGCCGTCATGGGACGTCCCTTTCAAACGGGGCGCGTTGCCGCGCCCCGCTCCTGTCGTGGGGGCTACTTGGTCTGCCAGGCGTACCAGCGCGTGGCGATCTCGTCGCGATGCTCGGCCCAGTAGTTCATGTCGAGGTTGATCTGGCCGTCGACATGGGCGTCGGGCAGGCCCTTGACCACGTCGGCGGCCATCTCGGCCTTGGCCTTGGTGTTGATCGGCGCGTAGCCGCTCGCCTCGGCGAACTTCGCCTGGCCGGTCGGGCTGGTGGCAGTGGCGAGAAACTTCATCGCGCTGTCCTTGTTCTTGGCGCCTTTCGGCACGACGAGGACGTCGGCGGCGGTGAGGTTCTGGTTCCACGAGACGCCGACATCGGCGCCGTCCTTCTCCAGCGCGAAGACACGGCCGTTCCAGAGCTGGCCGAAGGCGGCCTCGCCCGAGGCAATCAGCTGCTGCGATTCGGCACCGCCGCCCCACCAGACGATGTCCGACTTGATCGTGTCGAGCTTCTTGAAGGCGCGGTCGAGGTCGAGCGGATAGAGCTTGTCCGCCGGCACGCCGTCGGCGAGCAATGCGATCTCGATCACGCCAGGCGCCGACCATTTGTAGAAGGTCCGTTTGCCGGGAAATTTCTTGGTGTCGAACATGTCGGCCCAGCTGGTCGGCTCGCCCGAGACCGCGCTCTTGTTCCAGGCCAGCACGAAGGAATAATAGAAGCTGCCGACGGCGTTCTCGTTGCTGAAGCGCGGATCGAGATCGGCCTTGGGCACGACGGCGAAGTCGATCGGCTCCAGCAGTCCGTCCTTGGCGGCTTTGATGGCGAAGTCCATCTCGACGTCGACCACGTCCCAGGTGACGTTCTTGGCGTCGACCATCGCCTTGAGCTTACCGTAGTCGGTCGGGCCGTCCTGCAGCACCTTGATGCCGGAACCGGCCGCGAACGGCTCGGCCCAGGACTTGGTCTGCGCTTCCTGCGTGGTGCCGCCCCAACTGGTGAACACCATTTCATCGGCCTTGGCGGCGGTTGCTGCCATAAGCCCGGCGAGGACGCCGGCTAAGATCAGTTTCATGTCATTCTCCTCTGATTTCTCTGTTCCGTTTCTTGTTCTTGTCAGTGCACCCTCGTCATGCCGTTCTCAGCGCATGACGAAGGGATCTGGGATCGGCTCGTCCGAGGTCTTGATCCAGACCGATTTCGAGCGCGTGTAGTCGCGGATGGCGTCGAGCCCGCCCTCGCGGCCGAGGCCGGACAGGCCGTAGCCGCCGAAGGGGACGAGCGGCGACACGGCGCGGTAGGTGTTGACCCAGACGACGCCGGCATGGATGTCGCGCGCCATGCGGTGCGCCTTGCCGAGATTCGAGGTGAAGACGCCGGAGGCGAGGCCAAATGGCGTGTCGTTGGCTAAAGCCAGCGCCTCGGCCTCGGTGTCGAAGGCAAGCACGCTGAGCACCGGGCCGAACAGTTCCTCGCGCACGCAGGGCAGGTTGCTGGCACCGGCATCGATGATGGTCGGCGCGTAGTAGAAGCCGTCGCCGATGTCGGGGCGCTTGCCGCCGGTGACCAGCGTGCCGCCGGCGGCGAGGCTTTCGGCGACGATGGTCTCGATCCGGTCGCGTTGGCGCAGCGTGGCTAAAGGCCCCATCTCGGTGGCCGGATCCTGCGGGTCGCCGATGCGGATCGCTTCGGCCTTGCGCTTCAGCCGGTCGAGGAATTCTTGCCTCACCGGGCGTTCGATCAGCAGGCGCGAACCGGCGACGCAGCTCTGCCCCGTCGCGGCGAAGATGCCGGCGACGACCGCATTGGCGGCGCTGTCGAGATCGGCATCGGCAAAGACGACGACCGGGCTTTTGCCGCCAAGCTCGAGCGTCGTATAGGCGAGGTTCTCGGCCGTGTTCCGGACAATGGCGCGCGCCGTCGCCGGACCGCCGGTGAAGGCGACGCGCGAGACCAGCGGATGGCTGGTCAGGCGCCGTCCGCAATCCTGGCCGAAACCGGTGAGGATGTTGACGGTGCCGGCCGGAAACCCAGCTTCGTGGACCAACTCGGCAAAGGCGAGCAGCGGCGCCGGGCCGTCCTCGGATGCCTTGAGCACGACCGTGCAGCCGGCGGCCAGCGCCGGGCCGAGCTTTACTGCAGAGAGGAAGAGCTGCGAGTTCCACGGCACCACCGCCGCAACGACGCCGATCGGCTCGCGGCGGATAGTGACGTCGAGATCCGCCTTGTCGATCGGCACATGCGCGCCTTCATGCTTGTCGGCCAGCCCGCCATAGTAGCGGTAGTAGTCGCCGACATAGGCGATCTGGGCGTGGGTCTCGCGGATGATCTTGCCGGTGTCGCGCGTCTCGAGCTCCGCCAGGCGTCCGGCATTGGCGGCGACGAGGTCACCGAGCCTGACCAGCAGTTTTCCACGCGCACTCGCCGTCATCGTCCGCCACGGCCCCGAGCGCAGCGCGCGGTGCGCCGCCTTGACGGCGCGGTCGACATCGGCCTCGCTTGCAGCCGGCATCTTCGCCCACGGCGCGCCGGTCGACGGATCGACGCTGTCGAAGGTGGCGGACGGTTCGTCGAAGCGGCCGTCGATGAAGTTCCTGAAAAGAGCGTCGGTCATGGGCTCGCGATCAGAGGAAGGCCGGCATCACCCGGTCGATGAACAGTTGCAGCGACTTCTTCTTGCGCTCGTGTGAAAGGCCGCTGTCGATCCAGATCGAGTACTGGTCGTAGCCGAGCGCCTCATAGGCCTTTAGCCGGGTAATCACCTCGTCGGCTTCGCCGATCACCAGGTTCTGGCGCATCTTGTCCGGCGCATATTGCGGCATGGCCGCGATCTCGTCGACGGTGAGCGGTTCCAATATGCCCTGGTGCACCGGCTTCTTGTTCTGGAACCAGGCGCCGAACTGGCAGTAGAAGTTCGACAGGTCCTTGCTGAGGCGGTCGGTGTCGGCCGCGTCCTCGGCAACGAATGTATGCATCAAAAGCATGATTTCCGGCCGTGCGATGTCTGGATGCGCATCGCAGGCGGTGTTGAAGCGCTGCATCAGGCTCGCCACCTCGTCGTCGCCGGAAGCCAGCGGCGTCACCTGCACCTTGCATTGGTTGGCGACGGCAAAGTCGTGCGAGTTCGGGTCGCGGGCGGCCACCCAGATCGGCGGATACGGCTTCTGCAGGGGCTTTGGCGAGGAGGTGGTGGAAGGAAACTGCCAGAACTCGCCGGAGAACTCGAAATCGCCGTCCCACAGGCCGCGGATCGCCGGGATGATCTCGCGCATGCGCTGGCCGGCGCCCCAGGCGTCGAGCCCCGGGAAGACGCGCTGGTATTCGTAGCTGTAGGCGCCGCGCGCGATGCCGATGTCGAGCCGGCCGCCGGTGATGACGTCGGCCATCGCCGCCTCGCCGGCAAGCTTGATCGGGTGCCAGAACGGCGCGATGATGGTTCCGGTGCCGAGACGGATGCGGGTCGTCTTGGCCGCCAGATAGGCGATGTTGATGAAGGGATTGGGCGAGATCGTGAATTCCATCCCATGATGCTCGCCGATCCAGGCGGTCTCGAAGCCAGCCTTTTCCGCCAAAAGGACCAGCTCTCCCAACTCGCTCAGCAGCTCCGAATGGGGCTTGGCGAGATCGGTGCGTTCCATATGCACGAAGAGCGAGAACTTCATCCCTGGTCACCTGTGATGAGCGAGGCAGCCCTGGCGAGTGGCCGCACCTCGCCTTCGACCTCGTTGCCGACATAGACGCCGAATGCGTCTTCGGTGCATTCGCGCATATAGCGGGCCAGCATCGAGCGGATCGCCGGGTCGGCGATCTTCAATCCATCGATCGCGTCGATGTCGATCAGCCGGATGCCGCGATCGCTGGACACCGGCACATCGAAGGTGCCGCGATAATAGACATGCGTGCGCGAGACGTCCCCCGCATCGTCCCAGACCGCGTAGAGGAAGCCGAGTTGGGCTTCGATGGCTTTTGCGGCAAACAAACCCTTGAGGCTTTTGCCGTCGCTTGCCGAGCCAAGGCCCCGGCCGCGCGGCAGTTCGAGAAAGCCGTCCGGTGTATCCAGAAACAGGATGCGGCCGCCGTTTTCGAGAATGGCGCCGACATCGGTGCCTGGCTGGGCGGCGGCCAGCGCCTCCTGGCTGAGGCCTGGCGTGACGTAGGCGCCGCGGCAATAGCCGAGCGGCTGTGCTGCGTTGTGCTGGAAATCGCGGACGTGGCCGATGAGGATCGAATGATCGCCCGCGTCGACCAGCCGCTCCGTGTCGCAGTCGAAGCACGCGACCGAGCCGTCCAAGATGGGGCTGCCGGTCTGTCCCGGGCGCCAGTCGACCGAGGCGAACTTGTCCGCCGCTTTTGAGGCGAAGATGCCGGAGGCCGCCTTCTGGCTTTCGTTCAAGATGTTGATAGCGAAGCTCTTTGCGGTCGCGAAGACCGGGTGCCCCAGCGCCTTGTGGGCGATGCAGACCAGCACCAGCGGCGGGTCGAGCGACACCGAGGTGAAGGAGTTGGCGGTGAACCCGCGCGGCTCGCCTTCCGGTCCGATCGTGGTGACGATGGTGACGCCGGTGAGGAAGGAGCCCAGCGCGCGGCGGAACTCGCCGCTGTCGAAGCTGGCGCCTGCATCCGCTCCGTTGCTCTGCGCGGCGACTTCGCCGTCCGTCAGGAAGTCGACGATGTGACGCGTGGTGAAATCGGGCGCCGCCACCGCCATCATGTGCCGTTCGCCGCCAAGCACGGTACAGCGGCCGTGCGGCGCCAGTCGCGCCATGGCGGCCGACATTGCCGGCGAGGAGTTCTTGTCTTCCGAGCCGGTGATGAACAGGGCCGGCATGGCCAGCGCCGGCAGGCGCTCGGCGTGATCGCTATCGGCGCGGGCGAAGAGGCGATAGGTGCGGGCATAGCCTTCGGGGTCGACCTCGCCCAGCGCCGCCGCCGTCTTTTCGGCTGCCGCCATGAGCTCCGCAGAAATCGGATCGCCGAACCAGCGCGCAATGGTCTGCGCGGCGCCTGCCGTGTCGCCGTGGCCGGTGAGGGCGGCGGCTCGCTCGCGAACGGCTTCGGCGAGGTCGGGCGGCCGGCGGAACACGGCGTTGAGCGAAACGATGCGGCTGACGCGCTCGGGCGCGAGCAGAGCGAGTTCCTGCGCGACCAGCGCGCCCATCGAGTGGCCGACGACGGATACGCTATTGAGGCCGAGATGGTCGAGCAGCCGGATCGCCTGCCTGGCATAGTCGGCCAGCTCCGGCACCTGCGGCGGCAGCGGCGAGCGGCCGTGACCGAGCATGTCGATGGCGATGACGTCCCAACGATCCGCCATGCGCTCGATCTGCGGCTGCCAGATCGCAGCGTTCATGCCGACGCCGTGAATGAAAAGCACCGGCGCGCCTGATCCGGCGCGGATGAAGCTGGTGCCGTCGGGCGCGGCGGCCCGGGTCCATTCAAGCGCGGCGTCAGCCATGCAGGTCGCCCACTTCCTTGAGATCCTGATAGCGGTCGCCGATGCGATGATGCGGGCGGCCGCCGATGGAAGCGCCAAGCGCCACGACCAGCTCGTCGGGGGCCGGGGCGTCGCTGATCTGGAAATGCACGGTCAGGTAATGCGAGCGCCGGCCTTCGTCGTTCTTGTCCATCAGCGGGATCATGATCGGCGTGTTCGGCCCGCCGCGCAGATTGGTGAAGGCGAGATAGGTCTTGGCGCCGACGGCGCGGCGATAATGGTTGCCGAAATGCAGCGTGTGGATCAGCGCCGAGGCGTGCTCGATCTCACCCGACGTGCCGCAGATGGCGGCCTTGCCGTAACCTTCGATCGCGTCGCCCGAGCCGGCGACTGCAATGATCTCGCGGGTCAGCATTTCTCCGAGCACCGGCGCACAGGCGCGGATCTCGGGCGAGAGGTCCTCGGTGAAGCCGCGGCCTGCCCAGGGGTTCGTCAGCACGGCGGCGACGCCGATCAGGCGCAGCGGCCTGGGTGCCGCCTTGCCGCCTTCGATCAGCGTGTTTTCGGTATAGGTGACGATCTTGCGAATGGCCGGCTGCATGGAAACCTCTGTCGGGCGACGCTTGAAAAGGCGCCATTTCCCGCGTTGTCTTATGGTATACCATACTATGGAGCACCAAATACCTGTCAATCGGCCATGGAATCTGTTTTTGTGGCGAGGCAGGGAGCAAGCACATGCAGGACGACACGCTTCGCATCGATCGCAGCGCCAAGACCTTGAGAACATTGGCTCTCGAGCGCATGCGCGAGGCCATCATGGATTTTCATTTCCAGCCCGGCGAAAGGCTGATCGAGCGGCCGCTTTGCGACCAGCTCGGCGTCAGCCGTTCGGTTGTGCGCGAGGTTTTGCGGCAGCTGGAAGCTGAAGGTCTCGTGCAGATGATCCCCGGGCACGGGCCGGCGGTGGCACGGCCGGACCTCGGCCGCACCGACGAGATCTATGAGCTCAGGGCCCTGCTCGAGGGGATCGCGGCGCGCGCCTGCGCCTTGTCGGCGACTGACGGGCAATTGGCTGTCCTCGAACGTGTGCTCGAGGCCCTTTTTGAGGCTTGGGCATCCGGCAAGCCGCCGGCGGTGATGCGGGCGACGACCGGATTTTATGAGGCGCTGTTCGAGGCGGCGGACAAGCGCGTCGCCTGGGAGATCGTGAGCGGACTGAATGTGCGTATCAACCAGCTACGCTCGATGACGATCGCTTCAGTGAACCGGCGCGAGCCGGCGATCGCCGAGATGAACGAGATCATGAATGCGATCAGGGCGCGCAAGCCGGAGGAGGCGGAAGCCGCGGCGCGGCGGCATGTCGAATCCGCCTGGAAGATCGCCCGCACGGCGCTGCAGCCGTCGCCGGCGTGACCGAGGGCGGCCAGCTTGCTCTCTACGCTCCCGTCGACATCGCCGACCGCAGCCACGTCGTGATGGCGTCGAAGTCGATCGGCTGCGTCGTGTCGACGTCGAGAGGTGAGCCGCGCAGCAGCGGTTCGGCGCGTCTGGCCAGTTCGATCAGCTCGGGGATGTTAGCGGCGCCGGGGCGGCCGGCAGGCCGATGGGAGGGTCGGGATCTATAGCGTTCGCGAAGACGGAGGTCACGGCAGGTTCGAATCCTGTCGGGTTCGTCAAAGCCATACCAGAGTGCGATATTGCCATCTTGGCGCTAAGCATCGAACAGCGTGAACGACTCGACCTCAGGGTCCTTGTCGAGAAGGGCGCGAAACCGGACAAAATCGCCGCGTCGTGTGCGCCAGGCGACATAGGCGTGCTGCTGTTCGATCGAGTCCCAGCCTTGAACCAATAGTAAGGCGTTCGCGGTTGAGGTGCCTTGATAGGAATGGCTGTAGCGGCAACCCGGCGCGAGCCGCGTCACGGGGATCACGCTCAACAAATGGCGCTTGAACGCGTCCGCGTCCTTTGCGCTAAGCCGCATGGTGATAAACATCGGCCTTGCGTCGGTGGGAGTTGCAAAGGCCGGCGGCCTGTCACTCGCCGATGTGACGGCCTGCAGCACGAGCTCGGCCACCTTCGCAGATGACATCGGATTCTGACCGGTGATAAGGTTGCCGTCTTGCACCGCGAATGGTCGGAAGTTGGACGTCTTCTCAAAACGTGCGCCCAGTTCGCGCAAGCGCGTCTCGAGCAGGAAGGGCACGATCTCCGTCAAACCTTCCGCCTCCTCCTCTGCGTCCGTGAACCCGCTGACGCGCCTGTCGCGCACGATGGGGCTGCCGTCCGCGCGCTTGGCAGATATGAGGCCCGCCGCACCGTGACACACCGCGGCGACCACGCGCCCCTCGTCGAACGCTTGGCCTAGGGCGTTGGCGAGCGCCGCATTGCCTGGAAGATCCCACATCGCAGCGTGGCCTCCCGGCAGGAAGATCGCGTCATAATCCGAGGCGCGTACCTTATCGATGGAGGGTGTCGACCTCACGCAGGCCATCGCATGATCGTCGGAAAGGAACCGCTGCACCGGCGGAGGATTGTTGCCATCAGCTTTGATGCTCCTCGCGTCGAAGGGCACCTCACCGCCCTTTATCGATGCCACGATGATGTCGGCGCCGCTATCGAGCAGGGCATAATAGGGCGTTGCCAGCTCTTCGAGCCACAAACCCGTCTGACGACCGGTGCCGCCGAGCTGGTCGTGCGACGTGGTGACGATGAGTATCTTGGGCATCGGAGGTCTCCATAACAAACCGCTGATGCTGCTCATATGGCTTGGCCTCACATCTGAAAAATCATATTGTTGAGCCGAATTGATAAAAATAATTATGAATCAGCTCAACCAACTGCGAACCTTCCTCGCCGTTTACCGTGTCGGCTCGGTAACGAAGGCCGCGGTCCAACTCGCTCTCACGCAGCCTGCCGCGTCCGGGCACATCAAAGCGCTGGAAACTCATCTCAAGCGCAAGCTTTTCCGGCGAGTTGGACGCGGCATAGCGCCGACAGCCGCCGCGGAATCGCTTGCCCGTGCCGTTGCGCCGCATCTCGACGGCATCGAGGCAGCCTTGGCCGCGGCAGCAATGCGCCACGATAGTCTTGTCGGTACGGTGCGCTTGGGCGGTCCCATAGAATTCATGACCGAGAAGGTGCTCCCGGCGCTGAGCGGGTTCCCGGACATGGGCATTCGGATCGAATTGCGGTTCGGTGTGGCGCGCGACCTAATCGAGGGTGTCCAAAGCAGCGAACTGGACATGGCGATTGCCACCGTCCGCATTCCGCGCAAGATGATCGGATATGATCCGGTGTTCCGCGAAACCTTTGTGCTCGTCGGGGCGCCGAGGTGGGCGGCGTTGATGCCGCCGGCGATGGTGTCGCGCACCGGAGCAGCGGCGGTCACCGGCTTGCCTTGGCTCAGTTACGGGCCTGATCTGCCGATCGTGCGGCGCTATTTCCGCCAGGTCTTCCGCGCTGAACCGCCGCCCGAGGCCGTCCAAGTTATCCCCGACCTGCGCGCGTTGACCGATGCCTGTGTTGCCGGAGCCGGCATCACCGTGCTGCCGAAGTATCTATGCGCATCATATCTCGCAACAGGTTCCCTGGTGGTGATGCACGACCCTTCTGACCCGCCGAGCAACGACATTCTTCTCGCCTGGAATCGGCTGGGGCTGCGGCAGCCGCTGAACGCATTCGTGCGGGAGCGGCTGCTACAAGCGGCAAGAAGTTGGTAGTCGTCGCAGAAAAATTGCGCTCAATAATACTCCTACCCCTCCATCGCCGACCGCAGCCACGCCGTGATGGCGTCGAAGTCGACCGGCTGCGTCGTATCGACGTCGAAAAGCGGTCCGCGCCGCAGCGGCTCGGCGCGCTTGGCCAGTTCGATCAGCTCGGGGATGTAAGCCGCGCCCGGATGGCCGGCGGGCCTCTGGTCAAGCCGGGCGCGGTAGCGCTCGGCAAGGACCTCGCCGGGCGCGTGGCACCAGATTTCGGCGGTCCGCTCGACGCCGGCTTTGCGCAGATGGTCCTCGAGAACGTCTCGTGGCTGGAAACCGAACCAGGCATCGACGACGAAAGTGACGCCCGCCGGAGCTTCGCCGACAACGGACCAGATCGCCTGGTAGCTGGCGCGGCCAAGCGTCCGGTTGAACTCGCGGTCGGCGCCGCCGAGTATTTCGAGGAACGGGTTCTTGACCGTGTCGAGCGCCAGCAGCGGCCAGCCCATGCGGTCGGCGATGCCGCGCGAGACGGTGCCCTTGCCGCTTGCCGGGATGCCGTTGACGAGCACGGCGCGCCTCGGCGATGGCGTGCCTGCCTTCGCTTTGAGCGCCTGCAGGCCGGCGCCGATCACGCCGGCGTCGTCGCCGAGCTTAGCCGGTTCCACCTTGCATTGATACCAGGGCGCCAGCGCCGGCGCATATGCGAGCGCCCGGTGCGCCGCCCGGCCCAGGCCGCCGCCGAGCAGAACGAGGTCGGGGTCGAACATGGCGACAACCGAATCGATTGCCGCCCGCAACGGCTTGGCCCAGGCTTCCAGTATGCCGCGCGTCGTGCCGTCGCCGGCCGCGTCGCGGGCAAAGAGCTGATCGACGGAGATGCCCGGCCCCAGGCCTGCGCGTGCGATGTGGCGGCCGAGCGCCGTGCCCGAACTGGTGGTCTCGACGCAGCCGCGCCGGCCGCAGGCGCAGATCTCGCCGTTGGCGTCGACGCTGATGTGGCCGAGCTGGCCGGCGGTTGCGCGCCCGCGCATGATCTGACGGTTCTGTGCAACGGCGCCGCCGATGCCGGTGCCGATGGTGAACATGACGATATTGTCGTGCCCCGCGGCCGCCCCCAGCGCCATCTCGGCGACCAGCGCCATGTTGCAGTCGTTGTCGAGCACGACGGGCTTGCCGGCCATGCTCTCCAGACGCTGTTGCAGGGCGACCGAGGCAAGGTCGACGTAACCGCCTGACAACACCGCGCCGCGCCTTGCATCGACGCGGCCGGGAACGCCGACGCCGATGGCCGCCACCTCGGGCGTGTCGAGCAGGCGCACCATGTCGGCGATGCGGCCGAGCACCAGTTCCGGATCGGGCGCGCTTTGCTCGGCGACGCGCTTGAGGATTTCACCCGCGCCCGAGATGCGGGCGGCACGCAGATTGGTGCCGCCTATATCGATCCCGATGGCCATCGACCTTTGTGGCATGATGTTCCGCACTTGTCCGGCGCCGGCCTGCGATTGAGGTCAGGCCCGCATCACCTGAATCACAATGCCCTAGAGCCGGATGATTTCAGGTCGAACCGACCTGAAGTCTGAATCCGGCTCTAAATCAAAGAAATAGAGCATGATGTCGCCCGAAAACCGCTTCACACTTTTCGGCATCATGCTCTAGGCGGCCTTTTGCCGGTAGCGCCCGATCACCGCCTGGATCTCGCGCAGTCGCGGCACGGCGATGGTCTTCAGCCTTTCGCGCTGGATGTCACGGTCGAGCGAGATGCAGTCCTTCCACAGCGAACGGCCGGCGATGACGCCGGACGCGCCGTTCTGCATAGCGATCTCGACCTGGCCGAGGAAGGTCGCATGATTGACGCCGGCCGACAGCACCGCCCACGGCACCTCGCCCGCCATCCTGGTGATGTTGGCGCAGGCCTCGGCCGTGCCGGGATAAGGAAGCTTCAGCACCTTGGCGCCGCACTCCAGCGAAATCCTCGTGCCTTCCTCGACGAGCCAGGGCGTCCTGGCCGCATAATCCTCGGGGCTTTCGCCTTCGAGCTGATAGGTCAGGAACTCGACCACGAGCAGCAGGTCCTCTTTGCCGAAATCGGCGATGCACTGGCGCAGGATAGCGATGTTATGCTCGTTGGCCGCCGGCCTGTCGGCCCTGAGGTAGACCATGATCTTGCCGCCGGTGCCGCCCAGCTCGCGCACGCGCCGCGCGTCGATGCCGGGAACCAGGCGCGACAGGCGGTAACCCTCGGGCGAGACATCGAAGCCGGAGGCGTCGAGACCGATGAGCAGGGCGGTGTCGCGGCTCAGCACGCCCTTGTCGACCACACGCGGCACGGCGCAAAGCGGGTCGAGCAACACGCAGGACGCGGCGCTGGCGAGGTAGCGCGTGATGTCCGTCTTGGTGTCGCCGAGCATGTCGTTGGTGATCTTGGCCTGTTCGGCCGGATCCGACGCCAGCAAGGTGCGCATGCCGCCGCGCTGGTCGCATGCGATAGCCATCATGGCCCCGTCCGGTCCGCAGATTTGCTGGTAGCCGCGCAACTCCGCGGTGGTCATCTTCGCCATGGTCTTTTCGTCCGATGTTGGGCGCGCCCTCGCCGAGAGCGCGGATCAGGGATGCTCAGTTTCACCCGCCGCAGGGCGATTTTTGCGCCTTTGATGGTGCCGTCGGCTGCTGCAGAAGGCGGCCTCGCCGGAGCAGTGACCTCAAGTTGCGGCTTCGCCGGATTTGCGCGATAACTCCCGTCGGCGTATGTGTGTGTAACACGTTGCTGAAAGGAATTGCAAGCTGCCTGTCTCTCCGATCCAGGATGCGACCACATCGCGCACGATGCTGCACACGGTCGCCAAGCTGCATTACGAAGCGGAGATGTCGCAGGTCGATATCGCGCGGCAGCTCGGCGTGTCGACGGCGACGATCTCGCGCCTGCTGCAGCGCGCGCGGGCCGAAGGGATCGTGAGGATCGAGGTTATCGATCTGGTGACGCCGGAGGACGTCACCCGACAGCTGATCGACCGGCTGGGGCTTCGCGACGCCGCAGTGATCGAGACGCCGTCGGCCGGCGCGCTGACGGCGCTCTCCGCTCCGCTCGGCGGCCTGCTCAAACAGGCGCAACTGGCGGCCGGCTCCGTGGTGGCCATCGGCTGGGGACGCGCCGTACGCGAGGTGATCCGGGCCGGTCTGCCGCGCATTCCGGGCGTTCTCACCGTTGCCGCCACCGGCGGCATGCAGCAGCACGCCCCGCATTTCCAGATCAACGAGTTCGTGCGGCTTGCAGCCGAAGAGTTCGGCGGCACGCCGCACTTCATCCATGCGCCCTATCTGCCGTCGAGCGAGTTGCGCGAGGTTTTCCTTGGCGATGCCGCGATCCGCGATGCCGTGGCACTCTGGGACCGGACCGACGTCGCGATCGTCGGCGTCGGCCTGCCGCATGCCATCAACGCGCCGGAGGCGAGCGCCGCGACGCCGAGCGAGCAGGCGCTGGTCCATGCGGCGGGCGATGTGCTTCGGCACTATTTCGATGCCGATGGCGTGCTGATCCCTTGGGAAGGAGAGAGCCGGATGATCGCGATGTCGCCGACACAGCTTCGCGCCGCGCCGCTGGCGATCGGCGTCGCAGCTTCGCCGGAGAAGGCAACCGCGATCATCGGCGCCGTCCGAGCCGGGCTCATCAATGCTCTTGTGACGGACACGAAGACGGCGCAGGCGGTCATCGACACCATGCCGCCTCGTTAAACCGCCAGCAGCCGGCCAGTGCAGGTCGCCGGCGCGAAATCAGTTGTGTCGCCGCAAGCTCGGAGCAATAGTCCGCCGGGGCCTCTTCGGAGCAGGCAGATGCTGTCCGGTGCGAAAAAGCTGTCGCTGCGGTCTCGGAAAAACCGAGTTGCAATTTATTTCTGCAAAGTGTTACAAGTCTGCGCACTCGGTGGATGAACTCCGAGCGGCGCAGTTCCTCGGGTCTGGCTGAGGCCGGCAAACGAGACTGCAGCTAATGGCCGGTCGGCTTCGACCGGTTCGCGTATCGACCGGAGGGCGCTTGGGAGGAAAGCTGCCCGCGACAGCAGACAGGCGTTCCCGGCCGTCGGCATCCTGGGCGGATCGATGGCCATTCCAGTCATTTGCAACGGCAAATCTGCCAACCACAAAGAGGAGGAGTTCATGAAGAAGATTGTTGCCGCGCTGGCGGCGCTCGCCGTCAGCGCCGGGGTGCTGATTGCGCCCGCGCAAGCGCAGGACAAGAAATACACCATCGCGCTCATTCCGGGCCTGACCACCGACGGTTTCTACATCACCATGCGCAAAGGCGCCCAGGCGGCGGCCGACGCGCTCGGCGTGAACCTGGTTTTCCAGGGTGCCCCGGAGTTCAATCCGGTCACCCAGGTGCCTGTGCTTGACGCGGTCATCGCCAAGAAGCCGGATGCGATCCTGATCGCGCCGACCGACAAGGTTCAGCTGGTCGAGCCGCTGCGCAAGGCCAATGACGCCGGCATTCCGGTCATCACCGTCGACACCTTCATCGGCACCGGGACCTACCAGACCGGCGCCGGCGACGCCGATTTCCCGCTGGCCTACATCGCTTCCGACAACGTGCTCGGCGGTGAAATCGCGGCACGGGCTTTGGCTACCGCCATCGGCGACAAGGGCAAGGTCTATGTCTCGAACGTCAAGCCCGGCATCTCGACCACCGACCAGCGGGAAGAGGGCTTCAAAAAGGAAATGGCCAAGCATCCCGGCATCACCGTGCTGGAGACCCAGTTCAACGACGACGACGCCAACAAGGCGGCCTCGCAATTGCAGGCGGTGTTCGCCCGCAATCCCGATCTCGTCGGCGTCTTCGGCGCCAACCTGTTCTCGGCGCTGGGCGCCGCCAACGGCGTCAAGCAGGCCGGGCAGACCGGCACCGTCAAGGTGGTCGCCTTCGATGCTCCGACCAGCATCGTCGACAACATCAACACCGGCCTGGTGGACGTGGCGATCGCCCAGCATCCGGCCGAGATCGGTTATTTCGGCGTCGTCTCGGCCTATGCGCACCTGACCGGCCATTCGATCCCGGTTTCGATCGGCACCGGCTTCACGATCATGGACAAGTCCAACATCGCGGATCCGAACATCTCGAAGTATCTATACTCCGAGTAACCAAACACGTTTGGTCTCCTCCCGGCCTGCCGGGAGGGGACCTGCGCCTGAAGCGAGCCGCGCCGCGGAGCATTCATGACCTCAACAACACCGGCCCAGCAGGCCGAAAAGCATATCGCCCCTCAGGCCGACCACAGCGAAGCGGCCAAGAGCTGGATCCGACGCATCGCCGAAGGGCGCGCATGGCTGTTCCTCGCCGCCTTGATCATCTGTTTCGAGGTCTGGTCAAGGGTCGTCTATGGCGCGACCTTCGTGCTCAATCCGTTCAACCTGCAATCGATTGCGATATTCGCCGTGGCGCCGCTGCTGCTCGCGACCGGGCAGACCTTCGTCATCATTTCGGGCGGCATCGACCTGTCGCTCGGCTTCATCATGGGGCTCGCCGCCGTCATCGCCGCGCATGCGACCAACATGGCCGGGGCCGCTATCCCGTTGCCGCTGGCGATGCTGGCCGGAATCCTTGCCGCCGTGATCGTCGCCGGCGTGCCCGGCGTCATCAACGGCCTCTTGATCTCGCGCCTCAGGGTACCACCTTTTATCGGCACGCTCGGCATGTTCGGCGTCGCGCGCGGTGCCGCTTACCTGCTTGCCGGGGGCACAACGGTGCCGGTGCAGAATTCCTGGTTCGCGCTGCTCGGCAACGGCAAGTTCTACAGCGTGCCCTACCTTGTCATCATCACCGCGATCTTCATCATCGTGATGCACTACATTCTGAGCCAGACGCGGTTCGGCCAGCACAATTACGCGATCGGCGCCAATGCGCAGGCCGCGCGCCGCGCCGGCATCGACATCAAGGATCACATCTTGCGCCTCTACGTGCTGTCGGCGATGTGCGCCGGCCTCGGCGGCGCGCTCTATGCCGCGCGCTTCACGGCGGGCGCCGCGCAGGCCGGCGAGCCGCTCTTGCTCGACAGTGTCGCCGCGGTGGTGATCGGCGGCGCCAGCCTGTTCGGCGGGTCCGGCACGATCTTAGGCACCGTGGCCGGCGCGCTGGTGATCGCGGTCATCCAGTACGGGCTGGTCTTCGTCAATGTCGAGCCGTTCTGGCAGTTCATCGCCGTCGGCGTCGTCATCATCATTTCCGTCCTCATCGACCAGGCGCAGCGCCGGTTCAGTGGAGCCCGTCAGGATGAATAGAAGCGTTGAGACCGCTCCCCTCCTCGAAGTCCGGAATCTGTCCAAGCATTTCGGCGCCGTGCGCGCGCTCAACGATTTCTCCATGGTCGTGCGGCCGGGCGAAGTCGTGGCGCTTGCCGGCGACAACGGCGCCGGCAAGACGACGCTGATCAAGGCGATATCCGGGGTCTATCAGCCGACCGGCGGCGAAATCCTGCTGAGAGGCCAGCCGGTGAGCTTCGCCACGCCGCAGGAGGCGCGCGAGAAAGGCATCGAGACGATCTACCAGGATCTCGCTTTGGCCGACAATCTGTCGATCGGCGCCAACATCTTTCTTGGCCGCGAGCCGATGCGCAAGGCATTCGGCTTCCTGCCGGTGCTCGACCGCAAGGCGATGGCCAGGGCGGCCAAGGAGACGATGAGCCGGCTCGATTTCCATGTCAGCCGGCTGGAGGCGCCGGTCAGCAATTTCTCCGGCGGCCAGCGTCAGGCCGTCGCCATCGGCCGCGCCGTCTACTGGGACGCGCAGATCCTGATCATGGACGAGCCTACCGCGGCGCTCGGCGTTCCGGAGCAGCGCAAGGTCATTTCGCTGATCCGTCAACTCAAGGCGCAAGGGCGCGGCGTGATCTTCATCTCGCACAATCTGCAGGACATCTTCGCCGTCTCCGACCGCATCGTCGTGCTGAGGCGAGGCGTCCAGGCGGGCGAGCGCAAGATCTCCGAGACCAATCACGACGAAGTCGTCAAGCTGATGGTCGGCGGCTAGGGCGTTTCACCGTTTCACGGAAACGGCGAACCGCTCTATCTCTTTGGTTTGACGCAATTCCGGACAGAAAACCGTTTCACACTTTTCCTGGAATTGCTCTAGGTCTTTTTGAGCATGATCTTGTCCGAAAACCGGTTCCCACTTTTTGCTACGCTGACCTTCGGTTTGGGATCATGCTTTAGCCGGCGTCGCGGTTGGTCAGCGCGATGTGGCAGCAGCCGGAGCCGTGGCCCGGCGTCCAGGTGACGTTGGCGAAACGCACGCCGGTCGCCTCGAACAGGCCGCGGTCGAAGGCGCCGGCGATGCGGCAGAGCGTGGCGAGCTTTTCCTCGCCGACCCCGGCCTCGACCCAGGCGTCCTTGAGCGGGCAGCGCTTCACCTTGAAGGCGATGTGGTCGGGCCCGCGATCGACGTCGGTCGGGTACATGCGGCCGCCATCCGGACTGACCGAAAGGAAGGCCTCGCCGATCGCCAGCGCATCATTAGGGCCGAAACCGGTAAAGGCAGCCGCGGCGACTTCCCGGCCGCGCTTTTCGATGGTGCGGATCATGACCGCCTCGGCCCTCTCGGCGCCAAGCTCAGCGGTCAGTTCATCCAGGAAGAGGCGATAGAGATCGGCCCGGTTGCGGAAAGCGGAATCGAGTTCGCGCGACAGGTTTTCGGCTCTGGCTGCGGGGTCGGTCATGATGCGTCCTGACTGGTTCTGCCAAGCTTCGGCGTTGCCGCCACCAGCGCCTTGCCGATCGCCGACTGTGGCGACGCGATCACCGTGCGAGCATCGCCGCTCTCGGCGACCCGGCCGGCATCGAGGATGACGACGCGATGCGCGACGGCGCGGATGACGCCGAGGTCATGGGAAATGAAAAGATAGGCAATCCGTTCCTGTCTTTGCAGATCGAGTAGCAATTCCAGGATTTGTCCGCGCACCGAAACGTCGAGCGCCGACACCGCCTCGTCGAGCACGACCAGGGATGGCCGCGTGGCGATGGCGCGGGCAATCGCGATGCGCTGGCGCTGGCCGCCGGAGATCTCGTGGATGGCGCGCGCGGTAAGGCCGGCATCGAGGCCGACGCGCTCCAGCAGCGCCGCGATGCGACGCGGGCGCTCGGCGCGCGGAGCGATGCCATGGACGCGCAGAGGGTCGTCCAGCACGCGCGCTACCGTGGCGCGCGGGTTGAAGGCGGCGAGCGGGTCCTGGAACACCATCTGAAGACGGGCGCGGCGGGCGCGCAATCGGGCGCCCGAAAGCGCAAGGAAGTCCGTGCCCTCGAAGTCGATGCGGCCGGAGTCCGGCTCGAGCAGCCGCGACACCAGACGGGCGATCGTCGACTTGCCGCTGCCGGACGGGCCAGCAAGCGCCAGCGTCTCGGCCGGCCCGATCTCGAAGGAAACGTCGTCGACAGCGGCGAAGGGTTTGCCGCCACGGCGATAGTGCTTGGCAAGGTTGGAAACGGCGAGGAGGCTCATGTCAACACGCCTTGCCGGTCGAGCAACGGTTCGGCGTCGAGACCGAGATGGGCATCGAGCAGTGCCCGGGTATAGGCATGGCGCGGCGCGTTGATGATTTGACGGGTTTCGCCGAGCTCGACCAGTTCGCCACTGCGCAGCACGGCGATGCGCTCGGCCAGCGTGGCCGCCAGCGCAATGTCGTGGCTGATGAAGATGAGCGTCATACCGTCCTCGGCGACCAGCCGGCGGATCAGGGCGACAATTTCGGCCTGGACGATGGTATCGAGCGCGCTGGTCGCCTCGTCGGCGATCAAAAGCTTGGGCGCGGCGGCGATGGCCGCGGCAATCGCTACGCGCTGTTTCTGGCCGCCGGAAAGCTGGTGCGGATAGGCATGTAGGACGGCTTCCGGGGCGGGGAGGCGGACGCGCTCGAGGAGGGTTTTGGCTTTGGCGTAGGCTTGCGACCAGGTCAGGCCGATGTGCGTGCGTGTGACTTCGGCGATCTGCTTGCCGATCGGCATGACCGGGTCGAGGCTGGAGGACGGGTCCTGGAAGACGAAGCCGATGTCGCGGCCGAGGAGGGGGATTTGGTTGCTATCAATCTTGGACAGGTCGCGTTCTGTCACGCCCCCCTCTGTCCTGCCGGACATCTCCCCCTCTAGGGGGGAGATTGCGCTCTCATTTCCGCCTTCGCCAAATGTTGACACTGCAGGAAGCGAGCCGGCGTTGACGCTGCCAATCTCCCCCCTTGCGGGGGAGATGTCCGGCAGGACAGAGGGGGGTGTGACGGAACGAGGCGTTTGAAATTGGCTTGCTTGCCAGTCAATCGTTCCGTCGATCCTCGCACTTCCCTGCAACAACCCCGCAATCGCCAGCGCTAGCGTGCTTTTCCCCGAGCCGCTTTCGCCGATGATCGCCAGGCGCTCGCCGGCTTCAACCTCAAGGCCGATGCCGTTCAGCGCCGCCACCGCAGCGCCGTCGCGGCGGTAGCGCACCGAAAGATCGCGGATCGTGAGCAGTGCCGTCACGACAGACTCCTGCGCACCGCGGTGCTTTCAACCACACCTTCGCCGGCGAGATAGACGCCGAGCACGGTCAGCACCAGCGCGATGCCGGGAACGATCGACAAATACGGCGCGGTGCGCAAGACAGCGCGGCCTTCGGCGATCATGCCGCCCCAGGTGACGCGGTTGGGATCGCCCAATCCGAGGAAGGAGAGCGCCGCTTCGGTGAGGATGGCCGCCGCGACGATCACCGACGAGAGCGCCAGCACCGGCGGCAGCGCATTGGGCAGCACCTCGCGAAAAGCGATCGCAATCGGATGCATGCCGATGACGCGGGCGCCGGCGACATAGTCGCGCTCGCGGATCGACAGGACTTCGGCGCGGGCCACGCGGGCCGGTCCGGTCCAGGCACCGAGCGCTATTGCCCAGACGACGACGCCGAGCGAGGGGCCGACGATGCTGACAAAAGCCAAGGCAAGAAGAAAGCTCGGCACGGTCTGGAAGGCGTCGGTGATGCGCATCAGCACCTCGTCGACGAGGCCTCCCGCGAAACCGGCCAGCGTGCCGACCGCCGCGCCGATCAGAAGCGCCGCGGCGGCTGCTGCCAGCCCGACCGCCAGCGACGTGCGGGCACCGTGGAACAGCTCGGCCAGCACGTCGCGGCCGAGCCGGTCGGTGCCGAGCGGCAGCGACCAGTCCTGGAACGGCGGCAGCAGCGCCGGGCCGGCGATCGCCTGCGGATCGCCCGGGAAAAGCAGCGGCGCCGCCAGCGCCATTGCGGCCAGCAAGGCAAGGATGACTGCGCCGGCAATCGCTTCCGGCGTGCTGAAGAAGCGGCGCAGGCGGTTCATGCGCCGGCCTCGCTGGCGCCGACGCGCGGATCGAGGAAGGCGTAGGCAAGGTCGACCAGGAGATTGATGGCGACAACGAGGACGGCGCTCACCAGGATGATGCCGAGCAGCAGCGGCGTGTCGCGCCCGGCGACGGCTTCCTGCGCCAGCCGGCCGAGGCCGGGGACGGCAAAGACGCTTTCGATGACGACGCTGCCGCCGAGCATCTGCGCCGATTGCAGGCCGAGCATGGTGACCAAGGGTAAGAGCGCGTTGCGGGCGACATGGGCAAGCACGATGCGGCGGCGCGGCAGGCCCCGGGCGCGGGCGGCGAGGACAAAGTCCTGCCGCCAGGCCTCGGCCATGCCGGCGCGCATCATGCGCAGATAGAGCGCGAGGTAGATGAAGCCGAGCGCCGACACCGGCAGCACGAGATGGGTGGCGATGTCGGCGGAGCGGGAAAACCCGGCCTTGCCGGAAGCGATGGTTTCGATGCCACCGATCGGCAGCCAGCGCAGGTCGACGGCGAAGACGACGATCAGCACAAGGCCGAGCCAGAATCCGGGCACGGCATAGAGTGCCAGCGAACCGATCGACAAGAAGCGATCGCGAAAACTGCCGGGCCTCGCGCCGGCAAAGATGCCGAGCGCCGAACCGAGGCCGAAGGAGAGGGCGGTGGCGCTGCCCATCAGGATGAGCGTGGTGGGCAGACGTTCGAGGATGATTTCGCGGATCGGCCGCGAGAAGGTGATCGACTGGCCGAGATCGAGATGCAGCAATGCCCAGAGGTAGTTTGCCAGCCGGGTCAGTTCGGATTGGTCGAGGCCCCAGCGGTGGCGCAGCAATTCGATCATGCCGGCATCGCCGCCGGTCGAGACGATATAGGCGTCGACCGCATCGCCCGGTGCCGCTTCGAGCAGCAGGAAGCTGCCGATGACGACGATCAGGAGGACGAAGATGCTGCCGACGAGACGGCGGCGCAGCAGGATGAGGGCGCGTGTCATGCGCGCCTCGAAGGGGTGACGACAAGCTGGCCAGGAATGCGCCCAGGCACCCCCCTCTGTCCTGCCGGACATCTCCCCCTCAAGGGGGGAGATTGGCTGTCACTATCGGTTTCGCTAATCTCCAACGTTGCAGAATTGGCGAGACAGACAAGCTGCTGATCTCCCCCCTTGCGGGGGAGATGTCCGGCAGGACAGAGGGGGGTGGGCGGGAACTCGGCCTTTGCCAAAGTTCCCATTTCCTCGCGAACGCTCATCCGCGCGAGTGTGTCACGATTCCAAATAGGTGTCCGCCCAGTTCGACACCGCCCAGCGCGGGTTGTCGGCGATGTTTCCGACCGTGTCGCGGGCGACGGAAATGAAGCTCCATTCGGAGACATTGATCAACGGCAGGTCAGCCGCGACCTTCTTCTGGAATTCTTTGTACAGCTCGGTGCGGGCGCCGGTATCGAGCGTCTCCGAGGCTTTCGCGATCAGCGCGTCCAGGTCGGCATTCTTGTAGCCGCCCTGGTTGGAGAAGGGCACGCCGTCCGGAATGCCGCTCTGCACCAGGATTGTGGTCGAGATCGCCGGGTCGCCGCGGAACACCGGCGGACCGACGGCGAGGTCGAACGCATGGTCGGTGTAGACAGCCTTTATGTGGGCGGCCGAATCGTTGTTGACGATCTCGGCGTCGATGCCGATCGCGGCCAGCGCCTGGCGCAGATAGTCGCCGAATTGCTTTGTCTCGTTGAAGTAGGGCGCCGGCAGCAGTTTCAGCGAAAAGCGCTTGCCGTCGTCGGCGCGCTTGTAGCCGGCTTCGTCCAGCAGGTCGTTGGCCTTGGCGACGTCGAACGCGTAAGTCGGGACATCGGCGGTGTAGAATTGCGGATCGTTCTTCGGCACCGGGCCGGTGGCGGCCGCGGCATAGCCGAGGAAGATCGTCTTGACGACGAAGTCCTTGTCGATGGCATGGGCGATGGCCTGGCGCACCTTGAGGTCGGCCAGCTCCTTGCGGCGATGGTTGATCTCGACGACGAGCTGGTAGGTGAGCCCCTCATAGCCCTTGGTGATGACCTTCAGGCCCGGCACCTTGGAGATGCGGTCGAGATCGGCGAGCGGCACGGCGGAGAAGGCGGCGAGTTGGATCTCTTCCGCCTCGAGCGCCGCCGCCGCCGAGGTGCGGTCGGGCAGCACCTGGTAGACGATCTCGTCGAGATAAGGCTCGTCCTTGCCCCAATAGTCGTCGTTCCGCGCCAGCCGGTAGTACTGGCCGGCCTTGTATTCGGCGAACTTGAACGGACCGGTGCCGACCGGCGCGTTGTTGGCCGGATTGTCCTCGATCTTGCCCACCTCATAGACATGCTTCGGCACGACGCTCGACAGTGCAGGCAACGCGTTGCGGATCAGCTGGAACGGCGTCGGCTTGGCGAATTTGAAGATTGCTGTCAGGTCGTCGGGTGTGTCGACGGCTGCAAGATCCTTGAACACGGTGCGCCCGAGATTCTGCAGCGGCTTCCAGATCCGCAGCGCCGAGAAGGCGACGTCGGCGGAGGTGAAGGGCTTGCCGTCATGCCATTTGACGCCGTCGCGCAATTTGAAGGTCACCGACAAGCCGTCGGCGGCACCTTCCCAGGAGAGAGCGAGGCGCGGCTCAAGTCCATCCTTGCCGTCGAAGGAGGCCTCGGCCAGCGTCTCGACGATCTTGCTGGAGATGAAGAAGACGCCGTTGGAGGCGACGATCGCCGGGTTCAAGTTGCGCGGCTCGGAGTCGGCGGCGACGATCAGCCTTCCGCCTTTCTTGGGCGTTTGCGCCCTGCCGATGGCCGGCAATGCGGTCGAAGCCAAAAGCAGCGCCGAACCGGCAAGCAGGCCTCGGCGCGAAATGGTCAATTCGGACATCGCTCAACTCCCCTCTTCACCCGCGACAGGCACGGGCAGCCTCAAAATGAGCGGGATTATGGCCCTTGGCAAAGGTTTCGCCAGAGACGGTTTTGGCGCAGGATGGCTTGGCTTTGAAATTTTCGTTCACTGGACCAGTTATATGCAGGCTGCAGTTGCGAGTATCTGGTAGGACCAGATATGGCGTAATGCCATTTTGAGCCGCTGCCGTAGGGCTAGATCGGCCAAGCGCCGTCGATTCTGGCTGGACCAGAGTGGTCAAAATGATGCAGATTTGGCCGACAGCCAAGTTCAAGAAGATTGGCCGCCTGAGCGGCCGGAAGATTCAGGGAGAGGCCGATGAACATCGCTCCGGGCAAAACCGAGGTCAGCAGCATCCCGTTCGATCAGGCGCGGGTGGACCGGCTGATGGAGGAGGCCGGCATCGACGTGCTCTTCGCCACCTCCAAGCACAACACGCAATATCTGCTCGGCGGCTACAAGTTCATCTTCTTCGCAGCGATGGATGCCATCGGCCACAGCCGCTACCTGCCGATCGTCCTTTACGAGAAGGGCGGGCCGGAGCGCGCGGCCTATATCGGCAACAAGATGGAAGGCGGCGAGCACCAGAACCATCCGTTCTGGACACCGACATTGCATGCCGCCTGCTGGGGCACGCTCGATGCCGCCAACCTTGCGGTGGAGCATTTGCAGAAGATCGGCAAGTCGGCGGCGCGCATCGGCATCGAGCCGGGCTTCCTGCCGTCGGATGCCTATACGCTGATCCGCAAGGCGCTGCCGGATGCCAAGCTGATCGATGCGACCGGCATGCTGGAGAATATGCGCGCCATCAAGACCGAGGCCGAGCTCGAAAAACTGCGCATCGCCTCCGAGCTCATCACCGACTCGATGCTGGCAACGATCGCCTGGGCGCGCGAGGACACGACGAAAACCGACATCATAGAGCGGCTCAGGCGTGAGGAGACCAATCGCGGCGCGCATTTCGAATATTGCCTGCTGACGTTTGGCTCCAGCCACAACCGCGCGGCGTCAGACCAGGCGTGGAAGAAGGGCGAGGTGCTGTCGATCGATTCCGGCGGCAATTATCACGGCTATATCGGCGACCTCTGCCGCATGGGCGTGCTTGGCGAGCCGGATGCGGAGCTCCAGGATCTGCTGGCCGAAGTTGAAGCGGTGCAGCAGGCGGCCTTTTCCAAGGTCAAGGCGGGCACGCTGGGCGGCGACATGATCGCGCATGCCGAAAGCGTGCTGAAGGCTTCGAAAGTTGCGTCCTACACGGATTTCTTCGCCCACGGCATGGGGCTGATAACCCACGAGGCGCCGTTCCTGATGACTAACCACCCGGTCACCTATGAGGGCACCTATGCCGCCAAGCCGCTGGAAAAGAACATGGTGCTCTCGGTCGAGACGACCGTGCTTCACCCGAAGCGCGGCTTCGTAAAGCTGGAGGACACCGTCGCGGTGACCGACACCGGCTATGTGATGTTCGGCGATCGGGGGCGCGGCTGGAACAGGGGAGCTTCATAGAGCCAAAGGTAGGCGCTGCCCCTCATCCGCCTGCCGGCACCTTCTCCCCGTATAGTGACGGGGAGAAGGCAGATGGCCGCAACCTCGGCGCTTACCTTCCGACGTGGAAAATTGGCGAAAGCATTGATGAAAGCGTCTTTCTCCCCGTCACTATACGGGGAGAAATGTCCGGCAGGACAATGAGGGGCGGCGCTGCCGTGAACAGGAATCAATCTACTGCTTACCCGGCGGCAGCAGCCTGAAGTCCGGTAGGTCGCGCAGCGCAAGCTCCGGTCCGGCCGGCGAGTAGACGACGAAAAGCTGCATCGGCTGGTCGCCGGTGTTGAGCGTCGAGTGGAAACGGCTTTCCGGCACGTAGATGGTGCAGCCGGGGCCGACCTTCGCGACCACGGGATTACCCTTCTCGTCCTCGACCATCTGTTCGCCATTGCCCGAGATGACGAAGATGATCTCTTCGGCGCCCGGATGGTTGTGGCGCGTGTGCCCCTTGCCGGGCGGCAGGTCGACGACGCCGCCGGAAAAGCGCTCCGCGCCGTTCACTTCCGGCGCGACGGTGAGGGCCAGTCTGCCCCAGTCGAAGCCGAAGGCGCTGACATCCTTCGGGTAGACGAACACTTTGCTCCTGTCGGCCATTTGCCTCATCCCTTCCTAGTTGCTGGCGGTCTTCGCTTTGCCGATTGCCGCGGCCTTGAAATCCGCCGTCTGCCTGGCGATCGCCGCCTCGGCCGGCAGCCGCTCCATCGAGCTTGCGCCGTAGAAGCCGTGCAGACCCTCACAGCGCTCCAGGATGTAGCGCGCGTCGTCGGGCATCGAGATCGGCCCGCCATGGCAAAGCAGGATGACGTCCCTGCGTACCGATCGCGCGGCATCGGCAATGGCGTCGATCTCCTTCACGCAGCCGTCGAGCGACTTCGCCGAGGTGGCGCCGATCGATCCACCCGTGGTCACGCCCATATGGGCGACGACGATGTCGGCGCCGGCCCTCGTCATGGCGCGCGCTTCGTCCGGATTGAAGACGTAGGGCGTGGTCAGCAGGTCGAGCTTGTGCGCCTCGGCGATCATGTCGACCTCAAGGCCAAAACCCATGCCGGTCTCCTCAAAACTCTGGCGCATGGTGCCGTCGAACAGGCCGACAGTCGGAAAGTTCTGCACGCCGGAGAAGCCCATCGTCTTCAGCTCGGTGAGCAGCAGCGGCATGATGACGAAAGGGTCGGTGCCGTTGACGCCGGCCAGCACCGGCGTTTTCCTCACCACCGGCAGCACCTCATAGGCCATTTCCTTGACGATCTCGTTGGCATTGCCATAGGCGAGCAGGCCGGCCGCCGAGCCGCGCCCCGCCATGCGGTAGCGACCGGAATTGTAGATGATGATCAAGTCGATGCCGCCGGCTTCCTCGGCCTTGGCCGACAGGCCGGTGCCGGCGCCGCCGCCGACGATCGGCACGCCCTCGGCGATCATCTTGCGGAACTTCTCCAGAATCGTCTTGCGGGGAATGGCGGCCATGCTTGTCCGGTCTCACTTCTTGGCGATGTCGAGGAAAGCCTCGGCCGCGGCCTTGGCGAATGCGGGGTCGTTGATGTGCATCGGCAGGCGCGTCACGGTGCGGTTCTTCGTCGGCTGGATCGTGCGCTCGATGGCGTCGAACAGGGCGGCATCGGCTTCCGCATCGAAGAAGGCGCCGCCCTCGATGTCGAGCGCGGACACACCTTTTTCCGGGATGAGGAAACGGACCGGACCGTCGCAGCGGGCGAGGCGGCCGCCGATCCATTCGCCGATCTGGCGGCATTCATCGGCCGTGGTACGCATCAGCGTGACGTTCGGATTGTGCTCGTAGAAGAGACGGCCGCGATAACGTTCGGGAATGGTCGGCGGGGCCCAGAAATTCACCATGTCGAGCGCGCCGACCGAGCCGGCATAAGGCAGTTTCGTACGGGCAATGGCACGGAAGCGATCTTCCGTAGCCGGCAGCACGCCGCCGAACAGCAGGTCGCAGACTTCCGTCGTGGTGATGTCGATGACGCCGGCGAGCAGGCCGCTGTCGGCGAGCTTCTCCATCGAGCGGCCGCCGGTGCCGGTGGCGTGGAAGACCATGCAGTCATAGTCGGCGCGCAGCCGGTCGGCGATTGCGGTGACGCATGGCGTGGTGACGCCGAACATGGTGAGGCCAAGCGCGGGTTTCCCGGCAGCGGCGGGCGCGGGCTTGGCCGCCATGCCGACGATGGCCTGGGCGGCGTTGTGCAGCACGACCCGCGACAGGCGGTTGAGACCGGCCATGTCGGTCACCGACGGCATCATGATGATGTCGGAGACATCGACGTAAGGCGCGGTGTCCCCGGAGGCGAGCGTCGAGACCATGATCTTCGGCAAGCCGAGCGGCAGCGCGCGCATGCCGGCGGTGACGATCGAGGTGCCGCCGCCGCCGCCGATGCCGATCACGCCGGCGACGTCGTCGCGGGATTGCATGAATCGGGCAAACGCGACGCCCATGCCGGCAACGGCGGTGCCGCGATCGTCGATGCCGAGCACCGCGCCGGCTCCGTCCGGATGATGCGCGGCGACCTCGCTTGCCCCGACATCGACGGGGACGGTGGCGCCGCGCGTGCCGATGTCGACGCGGGCGACCGCGCCACCGGCGGCAGTGACGGCATCGGCCAGGAAGGCGAGTTCCTCACCCTTGGTGTCGGCCGTGCCGGCCACATAGATGCGCTTCATCCGCGTTTCCCCGTTGTCTCTCCTGTTCTCCGGCGCGTCCGGCGTTGCCGCCTGCCGCTTCTCGCACGGCGCGATGCCTTGCAATTTTTTGAGACGCGCGTATCGTATTGATATGGATGTCTCACGTCAACAAGCCACATCGAACGACGACGCCGAGCAAATGCCGGCAGCCGAAAAGGGGCCACGCGCGCGGACGAGGCGGCTGATGCTGGAGACGGCGACGCGGCTGATGCAGGCTGGCGTGACGCCTTCGGTGAGCGAGGTGGCCGAGGCGGCGGAGGTGTCGCGCGCGACCGCCTACCGCTACTTCCCAAGCCAGGCGGCACTGGTGCAGGCGGTCGTCGACGAAGGACTCGGCCCGATCCTGACCTGGAAATCGGCTTCGACCGATCCGGAGCGGCGAGTGGCGGAGCTGTTCGCCACCGCCATGCCGCGCATCGAGGCTTTCGAGGCGACGTTCAAGGCGGCGCTCAAGCTTTCGCTCGACCAGTGGGCGCAGCGGCAGGCGGGCACGCTGGGCACCGAGCCGGCCTTCAAGCGCGGTCATCGCGTCGATCTTTTGAAGGACGCGATCGCGCCGCTCAAGGGTCAGCTCAAGCCGCGTCAGTTCAAGCGTCTTGCCCAAGCGCTGTCGATGATGTTCGGCGTCGAGGTGCTGATCGTGCTGAAGGATATATGGGGGCTGGAGAGCCGCGACATGATGTCGGTCGCCGACTGGGCGGCGGGCGCGCTGGTGCGCGCGGCGATAGCGGAATCAGAGGCGAAAGCGGGTGGAGTTTCGACATCACCCAAGACGGAGATGTCTTAAATCTGGTTCGACCAGATTGGAGGGCCAGCTACCGATAATAATTGTGGTGCATCGCCGGAAGCAAGGCCTTCATGTATCAAGGAGTAGGAAAAATAAGAGAAAACAGACAGATACTGCCTCGATTGGCTTGTCGAACCGCTTCGAGGCGTCCAAGAAAGCGCTTGACGTCCCTCTTGAATTGGTAATACCAGATCAGTAGACATAAAGCGGATCGAAAGTGAGGGCTGCGATCCATTTTTTCCGGCAGGATGAGGAGGCTCGATGCCGGAAAAGTGCCGTCACGGGAGGAACTACCAGGGCCGACCATGCTGCCGGCTCTCAATGACACGGTAGAATGCGCACCAGGGAGGAAAACTATGCGCAAGATAGTAACCAGCGTGCTTGCTGGTATCGGCCTGTCGCTTGCCTGCGGGACATCCGTCTATGCGCAGGACAAGGAACTCACCATCTTCTGGGCGGAATGGGATCCGGCCAACTATTTGCAGGAACTCGGCAACGAGTACGAGAAGGAAACCGGCGTCAAGATCACGGTGGAAACCACGCCTTGGTCGGACTTCCAGACCAAGGCCTTCACCGAATTCAATGCCCATGGCGATGCCTACGACATGGTGGTCGGCGACTCGCAATGGCTCGGCGCCGGCTCGACCGGCGGCCACTATGTCGACCTGACCGACTTCTTCAACAAGCACAAGCTGAACGACGTGATGGCGCCGGCGACGGTGAAATATTACGCCGAATATCCCGGCAACAGCGGCAAGTACTGGGCGATCCCGCTCGAAGGCGACGCCGTCGGCTGGTCCTATCGCAAGGACTGGTTCGAGGATCCGAAGGAAAAGGAAGCCTTCAAGGCCAAATACGGCTACGACCTCGACGTGCCGAAGGATTTCAAGGCGCTGCATGACATCGCCGAGTTCTTCCACCGGCCGGACCAGAAGAAATACGGCATCGCCATCTACACCGACAATTCCTACGACGCGATGGCGATGGGCTTCGAGAACGCGCTGTTCTCGTACGGCGGCGAATTGGGCGACTATTCGACCTACAAGGTCGATGGCATCATCAACTCGGACAAGGCGGTCGCCGCGCTCGATGCCTACCGGGATCTCTACAAGTTCACCCCTCCGGGCTGGGCCAAGTCGTTCTTCGTCGAGGACAACCAGGCGATCACCGAGAACCTGGCGGCGATGAGCATGAACTATTTCGCGTTCTTCCCCTCGCTGATCAACGAGGCGTCGAACCCGAACGCCAAGAACACCGGTTTCTTCGCCAATCCTCCGGGACCTAACGGCGATCAGTTCGCAGCGCTGGGCGGCCAGGGCATCTCCATCGTCTCCTACTCGCAGAAGCAGGACGAGGCGATGAAGTTCCTCGAATGGTTCATCAAGGACGAGACCCAGAAGAAGTGGGCGGCGCTCGGCGGCTACACCTGCAGCGCGGCCGTGCTGAAGTCGCCTGAATTCCAGAACGCCACGCCTTACAACAAGGCCTTCTACGAGACCATGTTCAAGGTGAAGGACTTCTGGGCGGTGCCGGAATATGCCGAACTGCTGCAGCAGCTCAACCAGCGCATCTATCCCTATGTGATCGGCGGACCTGGCACGGCCAAGGAGACGCTCGACGCACTGGCTGGCGACTGGAACGCGACCTTCAAGAAATACGGCCGCGTGAAGTAACCGACATGCCTCACGGAGGAGGCATTCCATGCCTCCTCCGCTCTTTTTTTCTGAAATCTGGAGCAGGGCTTTGGCGACCACGATGATCACCACGCTGGACAGGTCCTCGCGGGCCGCGGCCCGCGGCCTCAGCGACATTTCGATCCGCAATCTCTTCATCATCCCGACGATCCTGTTCCTGATCGTCTTCAACATCTTCCCGCTGATCTATTCGCTGGGCTACTCCTTCACCGACTTCCGCGCCTCGACCAATGCGCCGGCTAATTTCGTTGGGTTGCAGAACTATCGCGACCTGCTCAACGATCCCTATGTGTGGTCGAACTTCGCCATCACCGCGAAATATGTGATCATCTCGGTTGCCGGCCAGCTGTTCGTCGGCTTCGGCGTGGCGATGCTGCTCAATCGCGACATCCCGATGAAGGGCCTTCTTACGACGCTGCTTCTGTTGCCGATGATGCTCTCGATGGCCGTTGTCGGCCTGTTCTGGAAGCTGCTCTACGATCCGTCCTTCGGCATCATCAACTACGCGCTCGGGCTCGGCACGTTCGAATGGCTGTCCGATCCGAAGATGGCGCTCTATGCGGTGGCGCTCACCGACATCTGGATGTGGTCGCCCTTCGTCATGCTTCTGTCGCTGGCCGGTCTCTCGGCGGTGCCGAAGCATCTCTACGAGGCCGCCGCGATCGATCGGGCCGGCCCATTCTATACCTTCTTCCGTATCACCCTGCCGCTGGTCGCGCCGATCCTGATGATCGCGATCATCTTCCGCACCATGGAAGCGTTCAAGACCTTCGACCTCGCCTATATCCTGACCAGCCAGCCGACGGCCGAGCTGATCTCGATCCGGCTCTACAAGATGGCCTTCCAGGAATGGCAGACCGGCCGCTCCTGCGCCATGGCCTACATCGTGTTGATCATGGTGCTGGCGATCACCAACATCTACGTGAAATACCTCAACAAGGTGAAGGAGCGCTGAGATGGCTGCCGTCCGCACGTCTTCCGAAGTCGCCTTCAACCGCATCGCTATCGTCGCCGTGCTGGTGGTGACGATCATCTTCCTGGCGCCGATCTACTGGATCGCCTCGACCGCCTTCAAGCCGCGCAACCTCGCCACGACGATCCCGCCGACGGTGGTGTTCCAGCCGGAGATATCGCCCTTCGTGAAACTGTTCGCCAAGCGCTCGCAACTGCGCAGCCCGCCGACGCCGGAAGAGTATGCGGCCGCCCCGTGGTGGGAGCGCGTCGTCTTCAACGGCGGCGAGAAGATCGTGCGCGACGGCCAGGGCAATGTGCAGTGGTCGGGCTATCCGAGCCGCTTCATGAATTCGCTGATCGTCGCCATCACCTCGACGATCCTGGCGGTCGGCATGGGCACCTTCACCGCCTACGGCTTCTCGCGCTTCAAGGTGAAGGGAGAGGCGGACCTGCTCTTCTTCATCCTGTCGACGCGCATGCTGCCGCCGGTGGTGGTCGCGATTCCCATGTTCCTGATGTACCGGGCTGCGGGTCTCAACGATTCCCATCTCGGCCTCATAATCCTCTACACTGCTTTCAATCTCTCCTTCTCGGTCTGGCTGATGAAGGGCTTCATCGACGAGATCCCGAAGGAATATGAGGAGGCGGCGCTGGTCGACGGCTATACCCGCATGGAAGCCTTCTTCAAGATCGTGCTGCCCGAGGCCGCGACCGGCATCGCCGCCACAGCTGTGTTCTGCTTCATCACGGCCTGGAACGAATATGCCTTCGCGCTGATCATGACCAACCGCCGCGCGCAGACGGCGCCGCCCTTCATCCCCAGCCAGGTCGGTTCCGGCCTGCCCGACTGGACGGTGATCGCGGCGGGCACGTTCCTGTTCCTGCTGCCGGTCGCGATCTTCACCTTCCTGCTCCGCAACCATCTCTTGCGCGGCATGTCCTTCGGAGCGATCCGCAAATGAGTTTTCGCGCCATCAACGAAAAGTACCTGGAGCCTGGATCGCAGATCCTGATGGTGCTGGGCATCATTGCGCTCTGCCAGCCTTGGAACATGCTGCTCCACAGCTATGGCGTGACCATCATTCTGATCGGGCTGATCGGCTTCAACATCACCTCCAAGATCCCGCGCGAGGAGGAAGCCGGCACCGGACACGGGGCGGCTGAGCAGGCGCGAAATCAGGGGGCACAGCATTGACCCAGATCGAGCTTCGCAGCGTCCAGAAATTCTTCGGCGCGGTCCAGGTCATCAAGGACCTGAACCTCAAGATCGACGACAACGAGTTCATCGTGCTGCTTGGACAGTCGGGCTGCGGCAAGACGACGACGCTGCGCGCCATAGCCGGGCTGGAGACGATCGACCAGGGCGACATCCTGATCGACGGCAAGCCGGTGCAGCATCTCAAGGCCGCCGACCGCGACATCGCCATGGTGTTCCAGTCGTTCTCGCTCTATCCGCACATGAACGTCTACGAGAACATCGCCTTCCCGCTGCGCGCGACGCGCAAGAGCAGGAGCGAGATCGATACCGAAGTGCGCTCGGTCGCCAAGACGCTGCAGATCACCGACCTCATCAACAAGAAGCCTTCGGCGCTGTCGGGCGGCGACATGCAGCGCGTGGCGATCGGCCGCGCGCTGGTGCGGCGTCCCAAGGCAATGCTGATGGACGAGCCGATCGGCGCGCTCGACGCCAAGCTGCGCGAGGAAATGCGTGCCGAGATCAAGCGGCTGCACATCAAGCAGGGCTCGACCAGCATCTACGTCACCCACGACCAGATCGAGGCGATGAGCCTCGCCGACCGCATCGTCATCATGCACGAAGGCGTGCTGCAGCAGGTCGGCACACCGGACGAGGTCTATTCGCACCCGGCCAATCTGTTCGTCGCGCAGTTCGTCGGCAGCCCGGTGATGAATGTGGCCGAAGCCAAGGTCGCCGAAAACGCCTCGGCCGCGTCGGTCACGGTCGGGGATGCGGCCAGCGGCTTCGAGTTCCCGCGCGCGCTGCTGTCGAAACTCAACGGCCGTGCCGGCGGCCAGCTTGCGCTTGGCATCCGGCCGGAGGGCGTGCTTGTGCGTCACGAGGCGGCGGCAGGTTTCCTGCCGGTCGAGGCGCAGATCGTCGAGCCGCTCGGCTCCTTCGACATCGTCGACCTCAAGGTCGGCTCCAAGATGCTGCGCGCCCGCACCAAGAGCGGCTTTGTCAGCGGACCGGGCGAGAAGGTCTATGCCCGGATCGATCCCTCGCAGGCGCATTTCTTCGACACCGCGAGCGGCAAGTCGCTCGGAGTGAGATTGTGATGGCCGAAGGACGCGAAAGGCCAACGATTTGGCCTTTCGAACAACCGAACGTCCGGAGCCATAGCGGAGGGCAGACGCCCTCGAAAAGAAATTGAGACGGTAGACATGGCCCATATCCAGCTCAAGAACATTTCAAAGACGTTCGGCACGCACACCGCGCTGTCGGGGCTCAACCTCGACATCGCCGACGGCGAATTCTTCGTGCTGCTCGGCGAAACCGGCGCCGGCAAGACGACGACGCTCAGGATGATCGCGGGCCTCGAGAAGCCGACCGAGGGCCAGGTCTTCATCGACGGCGTCGACGTCGCCGACTGGGGCGCGGCCGAGCGCGACGTGGCCCTGGTGCTGCAGCAATATTCGCTCTATCCGCGCTACACGGTGCGGCAGAATCTCGAGTTCCCGCTGAAGCCGAAGATCCGTCGCTTGCCCGATGCCGAGATCAAGGACCGTGTCGCGCGCGCCGCCCGCACGCTGCGCATCGAGCACCTGCTCGACCGCAAGACCGACCGGTTGTCCGGCGGCGAGATGCAGCGCGTCTCGATCGGCCGGGCGATCGTGCGCAAGCCGCGCGTGTTCCTGATGGACGAGCCGCTGTCGGCGCTCGACGCCAAGCTGCGCGAGGCGCTGCGGACCGAGTTGAAGAACCTGCAGATGCAGCTTGGCGCAACCTTTTTGTTCGTCACCCACGACCAGATCGAGGCGATGTCGATGGGCGACAAGGTCGGCGTGCTCAATCACGGCCGCATCGTCCAGACCGGCACGCCACAGGAGATCTACAACAATCCGCGCGACACCTATGTGGCGAGCTTCGTCGGCTCGCCGCCGATGAACCTCATCGACGGCAAGCTGGTCGACGACCGCGCGGTGATGGCGCCGATGAGTTTCGAATTGCCGGTTAGCGGGGGAGCCAGGACGGGCGGTGCGATCGACGGTCGCCCGCTCGTCTTCGGCATCCGTCCGGAGGACGTCTATCTGGAAAGCGGCGCACCGGTCGAGGCACGCGTCCACGACGTCGAGAATCACGGCGTCGAGAAGATCGTGACGCTGAGGGTCGGCGACGCGATGCTGAGAGCCACCGTGCCTGCCAGGACCGCCGTCGAGATCGAGCAGCCGGTCCGCTTTGCCTGGAACTCAGACAAGGTGGTGATGTTCGACAAGGGCAGCGGGGTGAGCCTGCGGCACGCCGGGTAGGGCATGGCCGCAAAAATCGGAACGGTTTTTGACCTATGTTGAACTGGGCATAAGCCGAATTATGCGGAGCGCGGGACTATGTGGGCTGGCGCTTCGCCGCGCCTCGGATCAGGTTGCGCGACACGTCCCGGCGTTCGGCCAGGCCACGCAGCGCTTCCTCACCTGATCTATCCGCGCAGGCGCGCACCCAATAAGAATCCCGATTCGATGCTCTGACTGACACACCAGCCGGGCTATCACTGCGTTGGTCTCGGGTACGCGGCTCGCGATGTCGCGATGATAAGCCGTGGAATAATTTGGCGGCTCCAGGCGTTCACTTTGGCAGACGGTGGGTATACGCGATAACGCCTGCCGCCACGGAGTTAACCCGTGCGAACCCTGGCTGCGATCGCTGTTTTCCTGTTTGCAATCATCATCGGAGTGGCAAGCTACGCCTATTTCGGATTCTACAATGTTGCTGCCAACGAGCAGGACGCGAACGTTGTCCGCTGGTCGCTTGAGAAAATCCGGACCAATTCTATTGAACGCCACGCCGGCCACAATGTCAGCTTCGCTCGATCGCTTGACGATCCGGAGATGATCCACACTGGTGGCCTTCACTTCAAGGAGGAAGGCTGCGTCGCCTGTCACGGTGGTCCGGGAATTTCCCGGGCAGAATTCGCTAGGAACATGCAGCCCCAGCCGCCGGACCTTACAAGAACCACTGCCACCTTAAATGATGCTGAGCTCTATTGGGTCCTGCAAAACGGCATAAAGATGACCGGGATGCCTGCGTTTGGTTCAACGCATAACCAGGAAGAGCTATGGGCGATGGTGGCCTTTGTTCGCCGTCTTCCGAAGATGTCGCTATCCGAATACGAGAAGATCACCGAAGCCTCTGAAGGTGGGGGGCATCATCAGGCTGAAGGTGAAGACCATGGAGCGGCTGCGTCTCAAAAATGAGGCATGCAGGATAGCGGAAGAGACCCCAACGCATCCGATCAAGCTGGCTGACGAGCCTGCCTTTTCGTCCGCAGAGACCCGCCGGCCGCCGGCCGGCTATTTCGGCAGATAAGTCTCGTAAGGCGTGTCGTTGATCAGCAGGATCACGCATTCGGTGTCCGACAGGCAGGCATCGTCATGCATCTCGTTGGCCTTCTGGGTCCAGTAGGAGCCCGGAGGCAATTCGACCTTGGTTGCTTCGCCGCCGTCCATCTGCCAATGCGCCCAAAGCCCCTTGATAACCACGGCGCGGTAATCGGCGGTGTGCGCGTGGACAGGCGCATGCCAGTTGCCGGGAACTTTCAGCAAGGTGCCGGCCGGGCCTTTGGCGCGCTCGCCCCATAGCGGGCCGAGGCGTTGCGGCTGGTCCGGCGCTTCGACGGCATAAGGGATCTTGTCGGCGGGCAGATAGCTGTCTTCGAGAGCGAATGCCTGCCCCGAAAAGATCGTGAGTGCGGCAAGCGTCAGCGGAGCAAGATGTTTGGCCATGACGGTTTCCTCCGCCGAAGAGCTTATGCCGCCTCAGCAGGCGCGGAATGACGCGTCGTCCAAAAGACTTGGCAATTCCTCCAGCCGGCGGCAGGTCAGCTCCAGCATGACCGCGGGTGTCAGGGTTGTTCGTCGCCGCCGGCGCTGCGCAGATGGCTCGGCGCGACGCCCATCACGCGCTTGAAGGCGCGGCTGAAGGAAGCTTCCGAGTCATAGCCGAGCTTCGCCGCCACCACCGACACCCTCATGCCGTCGCGGGCGAGCCACTGCCGTGCCTGGTGCATGCGCACACGCAGCACATATTTAGCCGGCGTCTCGCCGACCACCGTTGCGAAGCGTTGCGCGAAGGCGGAGCGCGACGCCCCCATCAATCGCGCCAGGGACTCGACCGACCAGTCGCGGTCGGGCTGCAGGTGGATGGAAGCGAGCACCTTGCCGACATCGGGATTGCGGACCGCGGCGATCCACCCGGTGGCATCGCCGCAGCCATTCTCCACCCAGGAGCGGATGATGGTGGCGGCGAGCACGTCGGCCAACCGAGCCAGGATGCCGCCGGAGCCGACCCGGTCCATCGTCACCTCGCCGGCCATCGCGTCGAGCAGGTGCTGGATGCCCGGCGCGTTCGCCATCAGCTTATGCGCCTGCATCAGGTCGGGCATCATGTCGAGCAGCGGATGCGAGCCGTCGAGATTGAAATGCATGCTGCCGCAAAACAGCAGCGTCTTGCAGCCATCGCAGCCGTTGGAGACATCGTAGATGTTCTCGCAGACCGGCTCGATGGTGTAGCGGCCGATCGGCACGGGCGGCACGCCCGGCGCGCTGGCCAGCACGTGCTCGTCGCCGCGCGGGATCAGCAGCGCGTCGCCCACCGAGAGCTCGATCCATTCCTTCGCCGGCGAGAACAGCCAGCAGCCCTGCTGGCCGATGAAATGGAACCGCGCCGCATTCTGCGCTGGGAAGGAAACGGCCCAGGGCTCGCCCAGCACGCAGCGGCCATAATCGACGCCGTCGAGCCGCAATCCGCGCAGCATGTCGGTCAGCGGATCGCCGGATGCCGGTACGGTGGTTTTGGACGAATTGTAATTCATTTCGGTGTTTTTAACATGGAAACTCCAGGTCGTCACTCCCTATGTTGCACTGCAGTCAAATGTTGCGCTGCAACTTTCCCGGAGACGCTTCCATGACCGAACCTGCCACAGGCGTTATCGACGCCGCTATCCTCGACCGAACCGATGACGAAGAACGAACCGAGCCTGTGTGGGGCGCGGTGGTCTCGCTGGCGCTCGGGGTGTTCGGCCTGGTGACCGCCGAATTCCTGCCCGCCAGCCTGCTGACGCGGCTGGCGCAGGATCTCGGCGTCAGCGAAGGCGCCGCCGGCCAGGCGGTCACCGCGACCGCCGTTGTCGGCGCGATCGCGGCACCGACCATGGCCATAGTCACCAAGCGGCTCGACCGCAGGCTGGTGATGTGGATGCTCACGGTGCTTCTGATCGTCTCCAACCTGCTTGCCGCCTTTGCATCCTCGCTCACCGTCCTGCTTCTGGCCCGCGTGGTTCTGGGTATCGCGCTTGGCGGCTTCTGGTCGATGTCGGCCGCCATGGCGATGCGGCTGGTGCCGATGCGGCTGATGCCGCGGGCCATGTCGATCATCCTGACCGGCGTGTCGGTCGCCACCGTCACCGCGGCGCCGGTAGGCGCCTATGTCGGCGACATCTGGGGCTGGCGCACGGCCTTCATGATCGCGGCGGTCGTCGGCGCGCTGACCTTGCTGGTGCAGCTTGCCACCATTCCCAGCCTGCCGCCGACGGCCGTGGCAGGCTTCCGCACCCTGATCGAGGTTCTGAAGCGGCGGACGATCCGCGTCGCGCTTCTTGTCGTGCTGCTGGTCGCGTCCGGACAGTTTGCCGGCTTCACCTATGTGCGGCCGTTCCTGGAGACGGTGCCGGTGATGCCGATCGAGACGATCTCGCTGGTGCTGCTCGCCTATGGCATCGGCGGCTTTTTCGGCAATTTCGCCGGCGCCTTCCTGGCCGAGCGTAACCTCAAGCTCGCAGTCGGCCTGGCGCCACTGCTGATCGCAGTGTCGGCGCTGGCGCTGCTCACGCTCGGCGCTTCGCCGGTAACGGCAGCCGTCGCGGTCACCACCTGGGGTTTTGCCTTCGGCGCGGTGCCGGTCGGGCTGCAGACCTGGCTGGTGCACGCCGCGCCCGACCAGGCCGAGAGCGCCGGCGGCCTGATGGTCGCGACCTTCCAGGTGGCGATCGCGCTGGGCGCGGTGTTCGGCGGCCTGCTGGTCGACCACGCCGGCGTGGCCAGCGCCTTTGCCTACGGCGCCGTGGCGACGCTGCTCGCGGCGCTGGTGACTTTCGCCATCGGCCCGAAACAGGGATAGGCCGCGATCCTTCGCGCCCCCTCTGTCCTGCCGGACATCTCCCCCACAATGGGGGAGATTGGCAGCTTTGCCGAAGGCGCTCTTCCTGCAACGTTGGCGATTGGCGAAAGCCGTGGTGGTGTCCGATCTCCCCCCAAGTGGGGGAGATGTCCGGCAGGACAGAGGGGGCGCTGTCCCGCCGGCATTCGGATTTCCTACACCTTGTATCCGAGGAACTAGGCAGAGCGGCCGTCGAACTCGAACACCTGCACCGCCGCGAGGTCGACGTCCTCGAGGCAATTGATATTGATGTAGGCGCTGCGCTCGCTGCCCAGGCTGGCATCCTCGGCGAAGGGATGAATGCCGCAGGTCCGGCAGAAGCGATGCGCGATCGAGCCCTTGCCGAAAGTGTATTTGCCGAGGTCGTCGCCCCAGGCGACCAGACGCAGGCTGCCGTGCGGCACGGCCCAGAGCAGCGCGCCCTTGCGCGCGCAGATCGAACAGTTGCAGCGCACCGCACCGCCGAGCTCGCCTTCGACCTCGAACGCCACCTTGCCGCAGTGGCAACTGCCTTTGTACAGCATCAGTCTCTTCCTGTCGCTGGCAGGTGCAAAGGCACGCCTGCCGGGTTATCCCTTCCGCAGGCCCAATCGGCCCGTGCCTTTGTTCCTACGCAATTCCGGACGGAAAACCGCTGTGCACTTTTCCTGGAATTGCTCTAAAGACGTTCGATTCTTGCGGAGTCCGACATCGACATGCAACCCGTCCGCGACCGTCTCGAAACCATCCTGTCACGTCTTGCCAATCGCGCCGCGGACGAGAGGGTTTACACAAGGCTCTATGCCGAGGCCGCGCGGGCAGCCGCCGATGCATCCGATGCCCGCCGCAAAGCCGGGATGAGCCTCGGGCCGCTAGACGGCGCGATCGTCTCGATCAAGGATCTGTTCGATATCGCCGGCGAGCCGACCAGGGCGGGTTCGCTGATGCTCGCCGGTGCCCAGCCTGCCGCGCGGGACGCGGCAGTCGTGCGCCGATTGCGCCAGGCGGGAGCCGTGATCCTCGGCAAGACCAACATGACCGAATTCGCCTTCACCGCGATCGGCGACAATCTGCATTACGGCACGCCGGGCAATGCCGCCGATGCCAGCCTGATCCCGGGTGGCTCGTCGTCCGGAGCGGCGGTCGCGGTGGGCGAGGGCAGCAGCGACATCTCTATCGGCTCGGACACAGGCGGCTCGGTGCGCATTCCAGCCTCGCTCAACGGTGTCGTCGGCTTCAAGCCGACGGCGCGGCGCGTGCCGCTGGCCGGCGCCTTGCCTTTGTCGGCAACGCTGGATTCGATCGGTCCGCTTGCCCGCAGCGTAGCCGATTGCATGGCTGCCGACGCGATCATGGCGGGAGAGGAGCCGGTTTCTCTCCAGCCGATCCCGCTTGCCGGCCTGCGCGTCGGCATTCCACGTGGCGTGCTCTTCGGCGAGACGCAATCCGAGGTGACTGAGGCCTTCGACAGATGTGTTAGCGGGATGGATCAGGTGGGCGCGCGCCTCGCTGACTTGCCGATCGATGATCTGATCGCCGAGATGCGCTTGGCGACAAAGCGGGCCTCGATCGCAGCAATAGAAGGCGCAGAAGTGCATGCCGACTGGCTGGCCGCTGGCTCCTCGGTGCCGGTCGATCTGCACGTGAGCGGGCCGTTGTCTCGCGCGCTCGCCGTTCCCGCTTCCGTCTATATCCGAACAATCCGCCGCCGCGGGGAATTGGCCGCAGCCATGGAGGAACGGCTGCAAGCAGTCGACGTGCTTGCCCTGCCGACCGTGCCGATGGTCGCGCCGTCCATTGCCGCCATGGCCGGCGATCAAGCGCTTCGCGAACGAACGGAAGGCCTCCTCTTGCGCAACACTCAGGTCGCCAACCAGTTCGATCTCTGCGCGATCTCGCTGCCGATGCCTGGGACAAGCCTGCCGGCCGGGCTGATGCTGGTGGCAAGGCATGGGGATGATCGTCGTTTGCTTGCGATTGCTGCCGCGATAGAGGCTTTGCTTGGCCGTTGATAGGGACGCCGCGAACCGAGGCAAATTGGCATCAGGGAAATTTGCGTTGCGTTCCTTGGCGCCCCCCTCTGGCCTGCCGGCCATCTCCCCCACTTTGGGGGAGATTGGCAGTTTCAGGGCCGCGCTCAACCTGCGACGTTGGTGATTGGCGAAAGCCGGGGGTGACGTCCAATCTCCCCCCTTGTGGGGGAGATGTCCGGCAGGACAGAGGGGGGCGCTGTCCGGCCGGCATCTCAGGTCTGCTCTGTCTCGATGCTCGCCGCGAAACTAACCGCCGGCCGGAAACCGCCGCCGATAGTGTTCGATCACTTCCGGATTGCGCAAGTTGACCGGCAGCTTGTTGGCGAGCACCAGCAGGGCCTCGTTCGCCGCGCCGACGCCCATGCGCATCATCGATTCCTCGGTGATGCCAGCCAAATGCGGGGTGGCGATGACGTTGTCGAAGCCGAAATAGGGATGGTTCGGCGGCAGCGGCTGAGTCGAAAAGACGTCGAGCGCGGCGCCGCCGATGCGGCTCTTTCGCAGGGCTTCGATCAGCGCCTCGTCATCGACCACCGGTCCGCGTGAGACATTGATCAAAAGCGCATGCGGTTTCATGCGGCCGATACGCTCGCGGCTGATCAGGCCGCGCGTCTCCTCGGTCAGCGGACAGCAGAGCACGATGATGTCGCTCTGCTCGACAAGCGCGTCGATCGACAGGAAGCCGACGCGTTCCGGTGCCGGACGCAAGCTGCGCGTGGTCGCCACGACATTGAGGTCGAAACCGTGCGCGGCGATATGGCCGACGGCCTGACCGACGGCGCCCAGGCCGACGATGCCGATGGTCTTGCCGGCAAGCTCGCTGGTCGAATTGGCGTGCTCGCGCCCGGCGAGCCAGCCCTTGGCGCGCAAGTCGCGGTCCATCACGCGGAAGCGCCGCGAGAGCGCGAGTGCGGTGAACATCACATGCTCGGCGACCGAGCGGGCATTGACGGCCGGCACATTCGCCACCAGCACGCCGGCGGCGGTCGCCGCTTCGACCGGAATCATGTCCAGCCCGGCGCCGTGGCGGATCGCGGCGCGCAGATCCTTGGCGCCGTCGAAGAGATCCGGCGGCAGCGGCGCACGGACGATGACGATGTCGGCGTCCCTGGCTTCAGCGGTCAGCGTCCTGGCGTCGAGGGCGGAAGCGATCGCCAGCCGGCCAGCCCCCGCCAGCATGGCCGTGGCGCGCGGGTGCAGCGGATGCGTCGAGAGAATCTTGCGCATCGGGCTCAGGCCTTTTCGAGCGCCGCGCTTTTCGGCTCGGCCCCACGGCCTTCGATCAGGCCCTTCCAGTAGCTCTCGGCGCCCTGCAGATGGGCGCTCATCAGCGCTTGCGCCAGATTGCCGTCACGGCGCAGCAGCGCCTCGTAGATCTGGATGTGCTCGGCATGCGAACGCATATTGCGCTCGGGATCGTTGAAATAGATCGGCAGGCGCTGCTCGCCCATCAGATAATAGACGCTGCAGATGTTGTGGAAGACGCCGTTCTTGGTCGCACGCACGATCTCGAGATGGAACTCGCGGTCTTCCTTGGCGAGGCCTTCACCGGCGGCGATGCGCTCCTCGGAAGCTTTCAGTATCTCGCGCAGACGCTCGAAATTCTCCTCGGTGGCGCGCGAGCAGGCAAGCTCGGCCGCCTTGATCTCGTGGATTTTGCGCAGCTCGACCGTCTCGTAGATCTGTACCGGATCGAGCGGCAGGCCCGCGCGGGCGAAAAGCGCCAACGCTTCTACGCTGGCCTGCTTGGTGTCGATATAGATGCCGGATTTGGCGCGGCGCTCGACGATGCGCATGGCTTCCAAAATTGCCAACGCTTCTCGGATTTGCCCGCGGCTGACACCGAAATGTTCCGCCAGCTCGCGCTCCGACGGCGTGCGGCCCGACTCCTTGTCCGAGTTGGAGAACAGATAGGCGGCGAGTTCCGCGAGAAGGTTCTTTTCTTTCATCGTCAAATGCGTTGCGCGTGCGCCTCCACGAATCGCTCCGAAACGGTGAATCCCAATCCAGGCTTTTCAGGGATCGCTATCATACCGTCCTTTGCTTCGACAGTCTCTTCGACGAGATCGTGGATCATCGGGTTGGCGCCGAGCGAATATTCGACGGTGAAGCTCGCGGGCGAAGCGGCGCAGACATGCAGCCCGGCGAAGAAGCAGGGCGCGCCGGCCCAAAGATGCGGCGCGAAACGCAGGTTGAAGGCGCTGGCGATGGTGCCGATCTTCATTGCCTCGCTGATGCCGCCGCAGAAAGCGGGATCCGGCTGGAAGATATCGGCCGATTTCAGCACCGCCAGATCGCGGAAGGCATAGCGCGTCGCCTCGCTCTCGCCGGTGGCGACCGGAACCGAACCTGAGGCGCGCACCTCGGCCATGCCCGGCTTGTCGTCGGCGATCACCGGCTCCTCGAACCAGGCGAGGTCGAGATCGGCGGTGAGCTGGATGAAGCGCTTCGCCTCGGCAACGGTGTAGGTGCCATGCGCGTCGACCATCAGGTCGACGTCGGGGCCGATCGCTTCCCTGGCGGCGCGCACACGGGCCGCGGAAATATGCGGCGCGCCGTCCATGGCGCCGACGCGCATCTTCAGCGCCTTGAAGCCGCCCCTGGCGATGTAGGATTTGAGCTGCTCGCCGATTGCGTCCGCCGATGCCCAGCCGCCCGAGGCATAGGCCTGCATGCGCTCGACCTTGCGGCCGCCGAGCAGCCGCCAGACCGGCTGTCCCAAGGACTTGCCGAGGATGTCCCAGAGCGCGATGTCGACGGCGCTGATCGCCGCCACGCTCATGCCGCGCCGCGCCAGCTGCGGCATGGCATGGCCGGTGTGGGCTGCCGTGTGGTGGCGCACGCCGTTATAAAGCATCTCCCAGATGATGCCGATGTCGGCCGGGTCGCGGCCGATAAGCTGCGGCGCAATCTCGTGATTCAGCATGTGGACCAGCGCGCCATAGCTGCCGGCGCTGCCGGCGGCGTTCTTGCCTTCGCCCCAGCCGACCAGGCCGTCATCGGTCTCGATGCGCAAAATGGCGGCGTCGAACGTCGTCACCTGACCGAAGTCGCTGCGGTGCTGCTTCGCGACTTCGATCGGTATGCGAACCCACCAGGCCTGGACGCTTTTGATGTGCATCTTCATCCCCGGCCCCGCCGCCCGGCGAGGGCGGAAGGGCTAAGCTTCGATCGGCTACTTGATCAGCGGCAGCAGCGTTTCAGCGGTGATGCGCATCTGATCGGTGTAGAACTTCTCGGTGAGCAGGCTGGAGCCGTGGTCCTGGATAAATTTGAGCTGCTCGGGCGAGATATCGACCGGGTTGCGCTCCACCATCTCCGGATAGGGCGCGGCCGGCGTGCGGTCGACGGGCGCGACGAACTCGTTGGTCAGCGCGCCGTCATAGCCGATCTCCTTCAGCGTGCCGACGATCTTCGGCCAATCGATCTGGCCGAGGCCGGCGGCGAAGCGGTTGTTGTCGGCGACATGGAAGTCGTAGAGGCGCTTTCCGACCTGGCGGATGGCGTCGTAGACGTTAAATTCCTCCATGTGGATGTGGTAGGCGTCGAGGCAGACGCCGCATTCCGGGCTCACCGCATCGGCAAGGGCGAGCGCCTGGGCGCCCCGATTGAAGAGATAGGTCTCGAAGCGGTTGAGCGGCTCGACGGCGACCTTGACGCCGACCTTCTTGGCATGGGCGAAGCATTCGCGCGTGGCATCCACAACCCAGCCCCATTCTTCGGCTTCGGTGCCGTCCGGCACCACCTTGCCGACGGTCGCGGGAACCAGCGTGATGATCTCGCCATCGAGCTCGCTCACCATGGTCAGCACGTCCTTGACATACTGCACCGAGCGTTCGCGCTGGCCCTGGTTCTTGGCGGCGAGATTGCGCTCGCCCAACATCAGCGTCACCGAGCCCCAGCAGCGGATGCCGTGCTCCTTCAGCAGCGCGCGCGTTTCCTTGGTCTTGTACTGCTCGGGCTCGCCGGAAATCTCGATCGACTCATAGCCGAGCTTCTTGATGCGCTTGAGCGTCGTCTCCAGAGGCTCCGCCCGCATCCAGTTGTGCGTCGAAAGATGCATGGTCTATCCTTCCCAGAATTCGCCTGTCATGTTTGCCCGCGACGACTTCAAAAGAGCTCGCCACACGATTCCTCCCCAAGGCGCTCCAGCGATTTTTCTTTGAAACTGGTTCGACCAATTGGGCCTGACAAGACCTCTACAGCAAATTCGTATGAACGGCAAGGAGACCGGATATGGCACCCGGGTCGTTAAGCAATGCGTTGATTTCAATGGATTAAATCTTCGCTTTGCGGTTGTGGCCGCCGCCTTCTCGCCGTTTGCAACGGCTTGACCGAATGGCTGGATTTGGTAATACCAGAATGACGCCATGTTCTGGCGCCAACACCGAACGACCAAACAGGCTGGCCCTCACTCCAATCGGCGCTATGCTTGGTCGCGACAAACGAGAGAGGGAGGATGCCGATGCCGACGACGATGAAGGGTCCCGGCCTGTTTCTGGCGCAGTTCGCGGGCGACGCGGCGCCGTTCAATTCGCTGGCCTCGATCACCAAATGGGCGGCCGGTCTCGGCTACAAGGGCGTGCAGGTCCCGACCTGGGACGGGCGCCTGTTCGACCTCAAGAAAGCGGCGTCGTCGAAGGCCTATTGCGACGAGGTGAAGGGCATCTGCGCCGACGCCGGCGTCGAGATCACCGAGCTGTCGACGCATCTGCAGGGGCAGTTGGTGGCGGTCCATCCGGCCTACGACGCGCAGTTCGACGGCTTCGCGCCGGCCGAGGTGCACAACAATCCGAAAGCCCGGCAGAAATGGGCGGTCGAGCAGATGGAGTTCGGCGCCAAGGCGTCGAAGAATCTCGGGCTCAAGGCCTCGGTGTCCTTCAGCGGCGCGCTCGCCTTTCCGTACCTCTATCCCTGGCCGCAGCGGCCGCCGGGGCTGATCGAGGAGGCCTTCGCCGAGCTCGGCAAGCGCTGGAAGCCGATCCTCGACGTCTATGACGAGAACGGCGTCGATGTCGGCTACGAGATCCATCCGGGCGAGGATGTGTTCGATGGCGCGACCTTCGAGATGTTCCTCGACGCGGTCGGCGGCCACAAACGCTGCAACATCAATTACGACCCGTCGCACTTCCTGTTGCAGCAGCTCGACTATCTCGAGTTCATCGACATCTACCACGAGCGGATCAAAGCCTTCCACGTCAAGGATGCCGAGTTCAACCCGACGGGGCGGCAGGGCGTCTATTCCGGCTATCAGGGCTGGGTGAACCGGGCCGGACGCTTCCGCTCGCTCGGCGACGGGCAGGTGGATTTCAGCGGCATCTTCTCCAAGCTCACCCAGTACAATTACGACTCCTGGGCGGTGCTGGAATGGGAATGCTGCCTCAAGCATCCCGAGGACGGCGCCGCCGAAGGCGCGCCCTTCATCCAGCACCACATCATCCGGGTCACCGAGAGGGCATTCGACGATTTCGCCGGCGGCACCAGCGACAAGAAGCTGCTGCGCGCGATGATGGGGATTTAGCACAGTTTACCCTCCCCCTTGAGGGGAGGGTCGATCCGCAATGCGGATCGGGGTGGGGTCGCCGGGCGTAGAGCTCGGCATGAACCGACCCCTTCCGGCCCTACGGGCCACCCTCCCCTCGAGGGGGAGGGGTATCTCAGACAAGGGAGACAGAAATGGTCGGCGCATCGAAGTCGGAAACGGGAGGCGGCCCGATCCGCTACGGCATGGTCGGCGGCGGGCAGGGCGCCTTCATCGGGGCGGTGCATCGCATCGCGGCGCGCATGGACAATGATTTTGTGCTGGTGGCCGGCGCGCTGTCGTCGAATCCGGAACGGGCAAGGGCCTCGGCCGAAGAACTCGGGCTCGACCCGGCGCGCAGCTACGGCTCCTACGCCGAGATGGCAAAAGCGGAAGCCAAGCGTCCGGACGGCATCGAGGCGGTGGCGATCGTCACGCCCAACAATGTGCATGTGCCGGCGGCAAAAGCCTTCCTGGAGGCGGGCATCCATGTCATTTGCGACAAGCCGCTGGCGACTTCGCTGGCCGAGGCGAAGAAGCTTGCGGCCCTGGTCGAAAAGACCGGCAAGGTGTTCGTGCTCACCCACAACTACACCGCCTATCCGATGATCCGGCAGGCGCGCGAGATGGTGGCCAAGGGCCAGCTCGGCGATATCCGCATCGTGCAGTCGGAATATCCGCAGGACTGGTTGACCGAAGACCTCGCCGCCACCGGCCAGAAGCAGGCCTCATGGCGCTCCGACCCCAAGCAGGCCGGCGCCGGCGGCGCGCTCGGCGACATCGGCACCCATGCCTACAACCTCGCCCGCTTCGTCTCGGGGCTGGAGCTCGATTCGCTTTCGGCCGACCTCGATGCTTTCGTGCCGGGACGCCAGCTCGACGACAATGTCAACGTCATGCTGCGCTTCAAGCCGGTCGGCAAGGCGCATCCGGCCAAGGGCATGATCTGGGCGAGCCAGGTCGCGCCTGGGCACGAGAACGGGCTTAAGCTGCGCATCTACGGCTCGAAGGGCGGGCTGGAGTGGGTGCAGGCGGACCCGAACTATCTGTGGTACACGCCGTTCGGCCAGCCGAAGCAATTGCTGACCCGCGCCGGCGCCGGCGCGATGCCTGTCGCGGCGCGTGTGTCGCGCGTGCCGTCCGGCCATCCGGAAGGCTATCTCGAAGGCTTCGCCAATATCTACCAGGAGGCCGCGCGGGCGATCCGGGCAGCACGGCGCAAAGGCGGCAAGCTGGCCAAGGATGTCGTCTTCCCGACGATCGCGGACGGCGTCGAAGGCATGGCCTTCATCGAGGCCTGCGTGAAGTCGTCGAAGAAGAATGGGGCGTGGACGAAGCTGTAGTCGCGGCGCTCGTCGGCGAACGGAGAGTCCCCCTCACCCGGATTGCCAGCCGAATTGCGAAAGCAATTCGGGGCAATCCGACCTCTCCCCGAGGGGAGAGGAGGTCGCCGAGGGTGGCGCGCGTCTCTTCTCCCCACCGGGGAGAAGGTGGCCGCGAAGCGGCCGGATGAGGGGGCAGCGCCGACGGGGGGGAAAATGTCGGCCGTCAAAGGGGGGAGGATGTCGATGAAAATCGGCATGTGCATGTTCTTATGGACGACCAGCGTCTCGAAGAAGCATGAGGCGCTGCTGAAGGACATCAAGGCGACAGGCTTCGACGGCGTCGAGATCCCGGTTTTCGCGAGCAAACCTGACGACTACAAAAAGCTCGGCGAGATGCTCGATCGCATCGGGCTGGAGCGCACCGCGGTCTCGGCCATGGGCGATCCGGCAATGAACCTGATCTCGCCTGACGGCGCGACACGCAAGGCCGGCATCGACTACATGAAATGGGCGATCGACTGCAGCGCTGCGCTAGGCGCGAACAGGCTGAGCGGGCCGTTGCATTCGACGCTCGGCGCCTTCTCCGGCAGCGGGCCGACGGCTGCCGAGAAGAAGCGCTCGGTCGCCTCGCAGCGCGCCATCGGCGACCATGCCGGCAAGAAGGGCGTGACCATCGGGCTCGAAGCGCTCAACCGCTTCGAATGCTATCTGGTGAACACCATGGACGATCTGTGCGAGCATATCGACGCGATCGACCGGCCGCACATCAAGGCGATGTACGACACGTTTCATGCCAATATCGAGGAGGCCGATCCGATCGGCGCCTATACGCGCAATCGCCGAAACGTCGTCCATATCCATATTTCGGAGAACGACCGCGGTGTGCCCGGGCGCGGCAACATCCCCTGGAAGGATACTTTTTCAGCCATCCGCAAGAGCGGCTATGACGACTGGCTGACCATCGAGTCCTTCGGCCGCTCGCTGAAGGATCTGGCGGCGGCGACCAAGGTGTGGCGGGATTTTGCGGAGAGCCCGGAGGCGGTTTATCGCGAGGGGTATCGGCATATCAGGGACGGGTGGAAGAAGGCCGCTTAGGGCACACCGATATTCAGGTGAGGCCGGCCTGCAAATGCCGGCTTCCTGCGCTTCCGGTGCTCACGTACTTCAAGTACGCTCCGCTCCGGTTCTCGGAAGCCACCATTTTCGACTCGGCCTGACCTGAATCTCGGCGCACCCATCCGGCGCTGAGTTCATCACTCATGCGCCGCCTGTAGCCTATTGTAATCATGCAGCGTGCGGCTCAGCCTTCGGCGCAAAAAATTCGAGATGTTGTCGAAGACGAAGACGACGAACAGCGTCAGCAGCACCATGTAGAAGACGTTGGCCCAGTTCGAGTTGGTGCGCATGGCTTCCCACAGCTTCAGGCCGATGCCGCCGGCGCCGACGGCGCCGATGATGGTCGCGCCACGGGTGTTCGATTCCCACTGGTAGAGCGTCTGGCTGATGAAGATCGGCACCACCTCAGGCAGCACGCCGTAGCGCTGCACGAGCAGGCCGTTGGCGCCGGTCGAGAGCACGCCTTCGCGCGGCTTGTCGTCGATGTTCTCCAGCGCCTCGGAGTAGGTTTTGCCGAGCGTGCCGATCTCGGTGAAGAAGATGGCGGCACTGCCGGCCAGCGGGCCGGGGCCGAAGGCGCGGGTGAAGAACAGCGCCCAGATCAGCATGTCGACCGAGCGCATGAAGTCGAAGAAGCGCTTCAAGACCTGGCTGAGCAGGCCGCTCGGCGTGATGTTGCGGGCGGCGAAGAAGGCGAGCGGGAAGGCGACGATGCCGCCGAGCAGCGTGCCAAGGAAGGCCATGACGATGGTCTGCAACAGCTTCGTCCAGACGTCGCCGTGCTGCCACTGCGCGTTGTTCCAGATGTTGTCGGCGGCAAGCGTGAGGTTCGAGGTGCCGGGCTGGAGCTCAGGCCCCGAGACGATCAGCGAAATCACCTCCCCGGCCGATTTGCCGAAGAAAGGCGAGCGCGTGTCGAAGACGAAGTTCGCCCAGCCGAGGAAGCGCTTGCGCACCTTGACGCGGTCGACGGTGACGCGCACCTCGCCGGCAAAGCCCATCTTGGCGACGACCTCGTCGTCATGCACGGTCACCCAGGAGGGTACCGGGCCCGCGACGACCGGTTTGCCGCCGGTAAGCGATATCGGAATGGTCTCGCCGCTGGCGACAATCGTCGCCCGGGTCTTGTCGAAGGTGACGGATTTGGCTTCCCCGTCGATCTGCACGGTGAAGGTGCCGTCGGGATTCCTGATCACCCAGTCCGGATTGGGGTTCTCGCCCAGCGCCGAGAAGCGCGGATATTTCGGCGTGATCTGAGACTGGTCGAGCCGGAATTCCGGCTGCAGGTCGTAGCTGATCCACTGCGACAGGAAGAGCGGCAGGCGCTCCCAATGCGATTCCTTCAACACCTGCGGCAGGCTGAAGAACCACAGGGCGTAGGCGAGATAGAGCACCGTGCCCGCGATCAGGAGCAGCGGCCAGAAGCGCTTGTAGGCCGGCCGCTGGAATATCCGCGGGTGGCGTTCCTCGATGGCCCTGATTTCGTCGACTGTCATAGCCATGGTTAAGCAGCACTCATCAGGAAAGCCTGCTCACCAACAAGCTTGCGGCGCAGCCAGGCGGAGAACTGGTCGACGAGGAAGATGGTGACGAAGAGCAGCAGCACCAGCGCCAACGTCTTGGCGCCGAAGCCGCGCGAGATCGAAAGCTTCAGCTCCTCGCCGATGCCGCCGCCGCCGACGGCGCCCATGATGGTCGAGATGCGCACGTTGATCTCGATCCGGAGCAGCGTGTAGGACATGAAATTGGGCAGCACTTGCGGCAGGTCGGCGAAGCGCACGCGCTCGATCCAGTTGGCGCCGACTGCGCGCAGACCCTCTTCAGGCCGCATGTCGATATTCTCGTTGATCTCGTAGAACAGCTTGCCCAGCGCGCCGATCGAATGCAGGCCGATGGCGATGATCGCTGCGACCGGGCCGATCGAGACGATGGCGGCGAACAGGCCGGCGATGACGATCTCCGGGAAGGCGCGCAGCAGTTCCATGAAGCGCTTGACGACGAGCCGCAGGATCGGGTTCGGCGTCAGGTTGCGCGCGGCGATGAAGGAGAAGGGAACAGCGAAAACGAAGCCGATGAAGGTCGAGACCAGCGCAACATTGACGGTGGTCAGCATCAGCTCGAAATATTCGGGGACGTAGAAGCCGCCCCAGACATAGACGCGGCCGAGCGGGAAGTTGAATTCCTGCGTGCCCTTGTCGTGCGGCGAGGCGATGTCGAACAGCGCCCGCCAGACATCGTACCAGTCCTTCGGGACAAGCCAGCTCAGGAAATCGAGTATATGCGGCAGCCGCTCGAAGAAATGGCCGGCATTGGCCTCGTCGGCAAACCACATGGTCGCGCACATGGCAACCAGAAGAAGGCCGACGCCGAGCGCGGTGTAGAAGCGGCGGAGCGACGTCTGGCGCCGCCAGGCGTCCGCCTGCTGCCTTGTCGCTTCGGAATGGATTGTCGCTGAGGCTGTCATGATCGGAACATGAAAAAAGGGCGGCGCCGCCGCATCGGCCCGAAAATCGAAATCCGATTTTCGGAAAGTCCGATGCGGCAATCCAAAGTGCTAAAGCGTACTTTGTGCGTCCAAGTGGACGCACGTCGCTTTAGTGGACGCCGCCCTTTTTCCTGATGCCGTCAGCCGCCGATAGCGGCTTTGCGGGCTTCGACGATGACGCTGTAGAAGTCCGGCTTCACGGGAACATAGCCGGTGAAATCGCCGCCTTCGACGCCTTCGAAGCAGGGCTTGTCCTTGGCCGGCAGTTGGGTGAAGAAGTCGGCGAGCTTGGCGGTCATGTCGGCGCCCAGCGCGGTGCGGACGACCAGCGGGCCGTTCGGGATCAGGCCCGAGCGCCAGACTTCGACGAAGTCGTTCGGGTCGACGGCGCCCTTGGCGACTTCCTTGTGGAAGGTGCCGGAGGTGTAGCCGTTCTTGAAGTCGCCGATGCCGGACGAATCGTCCACCGCCACGTCGACCTTGCCGTCGCGGACGGCGAGAACGTTGTTCTCATGGCCGCCGTTGAACTGTGTCGAGGCGAAGTAGGTCTCGTTGGAGGCGCCGGTGTCCTTCGGAATCTGGGTCAGCGGGATCAGATAGCCCGAGGTCGAATCCGGGTCGGCATAGCCGAGCTTCTTGCCCTTGGCCGACTTGATGTCGGTGATGCCGGAAGTCTTCAGCGCCAGGCCGATCGAATAGTAGCCGGTCGAGCCGTCGGTCTGCTTGGTGGTGAGGATCGGGGTGACGGCCTTCGGGTCCTTGAGATAGACGCTGGCGTAGCCGGACGCGCCGAGCTCGGCGAAGTCGAGCGTGCCGCCAAGCAGGCCCTGGATGACGCCGTCATAGTCGGCGGCCGGGAACAGCGACACCTTCTCGAAGCCGAATTCGGCCTTTAGATGGTCGGCAAGGCACTGGTAGTTGCGCAGACGATCGGTTTCGTTCTCGCCGCCGAGGATGCCGACGCGGAACTCCTTGATGTCGGCGGCGTGAGCGGCGCTTGCCGCCATGGCGAGCAACGATACGGCGCCAAAAACCATTTTCCTGAACATTTTGACCTCTCTCCTGTTTTGCCGGCTTCGCGCCGGCAGCGTTCTAATTTTGAATTCAGCCTTTGACGCGGGCGTGCGATCCGGGTTGCTCTTGCTAACGAGTTGCCGGGACCATTTCGGCCGGCGGTGGACTCAGTAGCCAGGGAAGGCTGGTTCGAGCGGGCCGGCGGATGCGGTGATCTTCGGCTTGACGGTGACGCTGGTCGACGTGATGGCCTCGGAGATCTCGACGCCATTGGCGTCGGCGCCATAGACCGTGCGGACGGCGTCCCGGTCGAGATCCTCCGGCGCGCCGTCGAACACGACCTTGCCGGCGGCCATGCCGATGATGCGGTTGCAGTAGGCGCGGGCGGTATCCAGCGTGTGCAGGTTGGTGACGACGGTGATGCCTTCGCGCAAATTGATGTCGCGCAGCGAATCCATCACCACCTTGGCGTTGAGCGGGTCGAGAGAGGCAATCGGTTCGTCTGCCAGAAGCACCTTCGGCTGCTGCATCATAGCGCGCGCGATCGCCACGCGCTGCTGCTGGCCGCCGGAAAGCGTGCCGGCCGGCTGCAGCGCGGTGCGGGCGATGTCGAGGCGCTCGAGCGCGGCCACCGCCTCGGCGCATTCGGTGCGCGAGAACATGCCGAGCAGGTTGGAGAACGTCGAACGGTGGTTGAGCCGGCCGAGCAGCACGTTGGTCAGCACGTCAAGGCGCGGCACCAGGTTGAACTGCTGGAAGATCATGGCGCAGTCGCGCTGCCAGCGGCGCAGCGGCGAGCCTTGCAGGCTGGAAACCTCGGCGCCGTCAAAGAAAATCGATCCCTGGCTGGGATCGATGAGACGGTTGATCATGCGCAGAAGCGTCGATTTGCCGGCGCCGGAGCGGCCGATGATGCCGACCATCTGGCCCTGCGGGATCGAGATGTTGATGTCGCTGACGGCAGTGTTCTTGCCAAATCGTCGGGTTACGCCGCGGATTTCCAGCGTGGCCGATGATGCTGACATGGCAAGACTCCGGTACGTCGCGGTTTCGAAGGTCCGTTAACCTTCGCTAGCGCAGCCCCATGAAGCTGGGGTGTCGGATTGATGTCAGTTTTGTTACGACCCACAGGCAGGAATCCTTGTTTATGCATGTCGTTGTCCAAAAACCGCCAGGCACTTTTGGGCGACATGCATCGGATTATCCAAGGACCAGCAATTCCTCGAAACGTTTCATGTCCTTGAAGCTGCAGAAGGCTGGCGGGCGCAATTCGATCACCGGGGCCTCGCGGTCGAGGAACGACAGGCAGTCGTCGAACAGGTGCTGCCAGGCGGACACACGTTCATCGGCAAGCCGGCGGATCTGGTAAGCGAAGGTGATGTGGAAGACGTAAGTGTCGTGGTCGGGGTGACGGTAGCCGAACGGCACCGACAGCGCGTCGCGCCAGGCTTTCAGGATCAGGCGGTCTTCCTCGGTGGCGCCGGCGACGGTCAGGCCGGTCGGCAGGACTTCGACGACCTTGATGTTGAATGCGCCGCGGTCCTCGAAGCCTTGGAGGCGCTCGAGATAGAGGCGAGTCATGTCGCCTATTCCGGTGTCGAACGGCACGTCCGACGGCCAGTAAGGAAGGCGGCGCCGGTATTCGATGATGCCCTGGAAAAGGGTCATATGCAGGCTGGAGATCGGCGTAAAGGCGAGGCGATCCGCGTCCGGCATGGCGAGCATCCGCTCACGCACCTCGATGATGGCGACTTCCGAAGGCGAGCCCTCAACGAGATGGCTGACGACCGTGTTGCCGGGTTCCGGCAGGAAGTTGCCAGATGCGTCGTAACGGGTGCCGAGATGCGCGGGCGGCGCCGGGTTCGTGCCTTCGAAAAATCCGGCGAGCGAGGGTCTAACAGTGGCGAGCATGGCGATCTCCTGGGGGAGATCGGCTCTTGTCCGAGTCATGTGTCAAGGACGTGAAACTCGGCGCATGTTCCGGGGGGCCTTGGTGGTAAAGCTGTAAAATGGAAGATTGACAACGTAAACGTGCAGAGGTTGTCAGCCTGGCTTTCCTGTAAGGTTCGCGAGGAACCACAAGATATAGAGCGGAGCTATGGCTGCTGCCAACAAAACAAAACCCAAAATTACCAATGTTATTGCCGAGACTTTGTCAGATTGTCCCCAGCGCGTAACTCCAAGTCTCACCATCCAAATTCCCAATGCGATTAACGCCAGTCCAATGAAAAGAGGTATTGCGAAAATAGGGCTCACACATGTGCTCCACCGCGCAAATTTGCGCGGATACTAATTCGACAAAAACATCACTGGCGTCAACCGTACTTCTCCAGAAACGCCTCCGCCTCCAGCTCGCGGAAATCATCGAGCGCGGCACGCAGCCTTGCATGGTCCCAGTCCCACCAGGCGAGCGCCTGGTAGCGCTCGGCGGTGCGGCGGTCGAAACGTTCGCGGATCGGTTTCGCCGGCACGCCGGCAACGATGGTGTAAGGCGCGACATCCTTCGATACCACGGCGCCCGCGCCGACCGCGGCGCCATCGCCGACGGTCACGCCGGGCAGGATGGTCGAGCCGTGGCCGAGCCAGGTGTCGTGGCCGATGGTGACCCGTCTGGCGCGGCGCTCTGCGAAGAACTCGCTCTCGTGCTCGGCATCGTCCCAGTAGTCCGAGGCGCGGTAGGTGAAGTGATGCAGTGTCGGCCGCCAGGTCGGGTGGTTGGTGGCGTTGATGCGCACGCTTGCCGCGATGTTGGAGAATTTTCGAATGGTCGTGCACCAGACGGCGCAGTCCTGCATCATGTAGGAATAATCGCCAAGCTCGCTTTCCGAGATGCGGCTGCGCTCGGCGATCTCGGTCCAGCGGCCGAGCTTGGAGTTCTCGACCTGCGCCGTCTCGTGGACCAGCGGCGTCTCCGAAAGCTTCCTCATGCGGCGATCCTGCCCGCGGCGAAGGCGGTGACGTCGATGATGCGGTCGGCCACCGCGTCGCGCACATCCTGGTCGTGAAAGATGCCGAGCAGGGCGACGCCCGCCGCCTTTTTGGCGGCGATGAGCTCGACCACCACATCGCGGTTCCTCGCGTCGAGCGAAGCGGTCGGCTCGTCGAGCAAAAGGATCGGATGCTCGGTGATGAAGCCACGCGCGATGTTGACGCGCTGCTGCTCGCCGCCGGAGAAGGTCGCCGGCGGCAGGGCCCAGAGCTTTTCCGGCAAATTGAGCTGCGCAAGCAGGGTGCGTGCCTTGCCACGGGCAGTTTCCCTGTCCTCGCCACGCTCGACTAGCGGCTCGGCGACGACGTCGAGCGCCGAGACGCGCGGCACGGTGCGCAGGAATTGGCTGACATAGCCGATGGTATGACGGCGCACGGCAAGCACGGTGCGCGGACTGGCTGAACCGAGATCGATCAGGCCGCCCTCATGCTGGACGATGATCTGGCCTTCGTCGACGGCGTAGTTGCCGTAGAGCATCTTCAGGACCGAGCTTTTTCCCGCGCCGGACGGGCCACCGAGCACGGCGCATTCGCCGGCGCGGATCGAGAAGGAGACGCCCACGACAACCGGCAGCGTGACGCCATCGCGCAGGTGCATGGTGAAGCTTTTGGCGACATCGGAAACGACGAGAGGGGTGGCCATCGTCAAACCTGCAAAATCGAGGAAACGAGAAGCTGGGTGTAAGGCGCGCGCGGGTCGTCGAGCACGCGGTCGGTGAGGCCGCTTTCGACGACGCGGCCGTCCTTCATCACCATCATGCGCTGCGACAGAAGCCGCGCAACGGCGAGATCGTGGGTGACGACGACGGCCGCGAGGCCGAGATCGGTGACCAGGCCGCGCAACAGGTCGAGCAGGCGCGCCTGCACCGAGACGTCGAGGCCGCCGGTCGGCTCGTCCATGAACACCAGCCGCGGTCCCGTCACCAGGTTGCGGGCGATCTGCAGGCGCTGGCGCATGCCGCCGGAAAAGGCGCGCGGCTCGTCGTCGATGCGGTCCTCGTCGATCTCGACCCGCGACAGCCAGTCCACTGCGGTGGCGCGGATCTTGCCGTAGTGGCGGTCGCCGACCGCCATCAGCCTCTCGCCGACATTGGCGCCGGCCGATACGGTCATGCGCAGGCCGTCCGCAGGGTTCTGATGCACAAAGCCCCAGTCGGTGCGCATCAGGAAACGGCGCTCTGCCTCGCTCATGCGGTAGAGCTCGCGCCACTGGCCATCGCGCATGCGGTAGCTCGCCGTGCCGGACGACGGCAGCAGCCTGGTGGACAGGCAGTTGAGCAACGTCGTCTTGCCCGAGCCGGACTCGCCGACCACCGCCAGCACCTCGCCCGGCCAGAGGTCGAAGGAGATGTCCTCGCAGCCGACGCGCGAGCCGTAGAACTTGGAAAGCGCTGAAACGCGCAGCAGCGGTTCGTCGGTCATTTTGCCTCCTTACCCTCCCTTGTGGGGAGGGTCGGCGCGCAGCGCCGGCGTGGGGGTTGAGAGGAATTCGCCATCACCCCCACCCGCGCCTTCGGCGCTACCTCCCCACAAGGAGGAGGTAGGATCGGCGCGCCGCTTCTCGCAGTGATCGGTGTCGGAACAGACGAACATGTGCCCGCCATGGTCGTCGAGGATGACCTCGTCGAGGTAGACGTTCTCGGCGCCGCAAAGCGCGCAGGGCTGGTCGAAGGTCTGCACCTCGAAGGGATGATCCTCGAAATCGAGGCTGACGACGTCGGTGAAGGGCGGCACCGCGTAGATGCGCTTCTCGCGGCCGGCGCCGAAAAGCTGCAGGGCCGGGGAACGGTGCATCTTCGGATTGTCGAATTTGGGCGTCGGCGAGGGGTCCATCACATAGCGGCCCTCGACCTTGACCGGATAGGCGTAGGTGGTGGCGATGCGGCCGTGCCTGGCGATGTCCTCATAGAGCTTCACATGCATGAGGCCGTATTCCTCGAGCGCATGCATCTTGCGGGTCTCGGTCTCGCGCGGCTCAAGGAAACGCAGCGGCTCGGGGATCGGCACCTGGAAGACCAGCACCTGGCCGGCATCGAGCGGATGTTCGGGGATGCGGTGACGGGTCTGGATGATGGTGGCCTTCGCCGTCTCGGTGGTGACGGCGACGTTGGCGACCTTCTTGAAGAAGGCGCGGATCGAGACGGCGTTGGTGGTGTCGTCGGCGCCCTGGTCGATGACCTTCAGCACGTCATCCGGACCGATGATCGAGGCGGTGACCTGAACGCCGCCTGTGCCCCAGCCGTAAGGCATCGGCATCTCGCGCGAGGCGAAGGGCACCTGGTAGCCGGGAATGGCAATGCCCTTCAGGATGGCGCGGCGGATCATCCGCTTGGTCTGTTCGTCGAGATAGGCGAAGTTGTAGGTGGCGATCTCTGTCGGTTGCGCTGTCATTCCGCGGCCTCCCTCTTCTCCTCGGCCTTGTCTTCATTATCGCGCGCCTCGTATTCGGCGCGCATGCGGCGCACGAGGTCGAGCTCGGCCTGGAAGTCGACATAGTGCGGCAGCTTCAGATGCTCGACGAAGCCCGTTGCCTGGACATTGTCGGAGTGCGAGATGACGAACTCCTCGTCCTGCGCGGCGGCAATCACATCCTCGCCGAGCTCGCTCGCGCGCAGCGCCCGGTCGCAGAGCGCCATGGCCATCGCCTTGCGCTCGCTCTGGCCGAAGACCAGGCCATAGCCGCGGGTGAATTGCGGCGGCGCCTTGGCCGAGCCCTTGAACTGGTTGACCATCTGGCATTCGGTGACGCGGATGGAACCGAGCGGCACGGCGAAAGGCAACTCCGGCACATCAAGCTCCAGCTCGACCTCGCCGATGCGGATCTCGCCGACGAAGGGATGGTTGCGGGCATAGCCGCGCTGCGTCGAATAGCCGAGCGCCAGCAGGAACCCCTCGTCGCCGCGTGACAGCGCTTGCAGGCGGATGTCGCGCGCCATCGGGAACTGCAGCGGCTCGCGCGTGATGTCGCCGGGCACATGGTCCAGCGGCATCTCCCCATCGGCCTCGATCAGCCCTTCATGGGCGAGGATCGCGGAAACGCGCGGCATGGCTTCGGCTTCGGCCGGACGCTGCGCGGGCGCCTCGACATCGGCGCCGACGGCAAGCTCGGGGTCGAGCAGGCGATGGGTGTAGTCGAAGGTCGGGCCGAGCACCTGGCCGCCGGGCAGATCCTTGTAGGTGGCCGACACGCGCCGCTCGACCTGCATGGCGCCGGTGTCGACCGGACTGGTGTAGCCGAAGCGCGGCAGCGTGGTGCGGTAGGCGCGCACCAGGAAGATCGCCTCGATCATGTCGCCGCGGGCCTGGACGACGGCTAAAGCCGCAAGCTCGCGGTCATAGAGCGAGCCCTCGCTCATCACCCGGTCGACGCCAAGCGCCAGCTGCTCGACGATCTGGTCGAGGCGCAGCGCAGGCACCGAGCGGTCGCCGCGCCGGCGATCGGCAAGCAGGCGGTGCGCATTGGCAATTGCGGCTTCGCCACCTTTCACCGCGACATACATGTCATGCCTCCATCGTCTTGATGCGGGTGGTGCGCGGCAGGCAGGCGAGGCTGCCGGGCGCCGCGAGGACGATGTCGACGCCGCGCGGGAACCGCTGGTTGTTCTGCTTCCACTGCTCGACGAAATGGCGCGGCATGGCTGTCGGCGCGATCATCGCGGTCTTCTCGATGCCCGGCCCTTCAAGCAGCAGCGACGGACCGGAGGCGAGATCGTCGACCAACAGGATCAGCGTCGTCGAGCGGTCGGGATATTCCTGCGTGCCTTGCGAAAAGCCGTCGAGCGCCGCCATCTCCGCCGGATTGGCGATCAAAGCGAAATGGGCATCGGCCGGCGTGTTGGCCAAGGGCGCGCCGGTGTGGAAGCCGAGCCAGGCCTTGACGGAAGCTTCCGCCTGCAGCCGTGGATCGAGCCAGATCGGCGTGTCGTTGTCGCAGAGCGAAAGCGCCACGGCGCCGGCGGTCGCCGACAGCGGCGCCGGCGGATGGGCGAGCGGCGGCAGGGCCTGCACGCTGCCGGGGCGCGCCATCGCATCCATGATGGCGCGAAACACGACTTGAGCGTTGAAGACGGGATCGACGAAGCCGCCTTCGATCGATTGCGTGGCGATGTCCATCAGTCCTCTCCGCGCACCATGGTGAAGAAATCGACCTTCGTGGCCGCCGTCTCGACACGCCGCTTCTCGTGCGCCGCCTCGAGCACCGCGCGCAACGGCGCGACCAGTTTTCTCTCGACCGCCTCGCGATGAGCCGGGTCCTGCCAGAGCGCGTCGGCTATTGCCGCGAGCTTCGCCTTCCCCTTGTCGCGGCCGAGCGCATAGGAATGGCCGACCTGTCCGGAGGGCAGCCGCACGGTGGCGCGGGTGACCGTCGCCTCGCCGACATTGAAGGGCGCGCCGCCGCCGCCGATCCGCCCGCGCACCGTCACCAGCCCGGTTTCCGGGCCGCGCAGCAGTTCGGCCTCGGAGGGCAGGCCGGAGCCGTTCCAAAGACGCGTGATTTCATCGGCCGCCGCATGCGCCAGCGTCGCCATCATAGCCTTCCGCTCGGCCTGCTCGCGCGCTTCCTGTCCTCGCATGGCTTCACTCCTCGCATGAAGATAATTTATCTATTGATATAGACAACTATACAAATTATACTCATCACCTAGCGAGAGTCCATGACGGGTGGATGACAAAGGAGCGTAAAAGTTTGGCGGCGGGGAAATGATCGGAATTGCGAGCAGCATTGAAAGGCGCAGCGGCGTGTCGCTGTGGCGCCAGATCGCCGACAAGATATTGCAGGGGATCGCGAGCGGCGATTTCGCCGAGAACGCGGCGCTGCCGCCCGAGGTCGCGCTGGCGGAACGCTACGGCGTCAATCGCCATACGGTGCGCAGCGCCATTGCAGCCCTGGTGCAGGACGGCGTGCTCAAGGCCGAGCAGGGGCGCGGCACCTTCGTCTTATCGCGCAAGCGGCTGTCCTATCCGATCGGCGCCCGCACACGCTTTTCGACCGGGCTGCAGGGACAGACGACCGAGCGCCACATCGCTCTGTTGTCGTCCTCGACCGAGCCGGCCAACCGGCGCATCGCCGAGGCGCTCGGGATCGCCAGGGGGGCAGCGGTGATCCGGCTGGAAACGCGCGGCGAGGCCGACGGGCATCCGGTGTCGCGGGCGACGACCTGGTTCGACGCCAAGCGCTTCGCCGGCATCGAGGCCGCGATGGCGGAGACGGGATCGATCACCGCCTCGCTCAAGCGCTTCGGCATCAACGACTATCTGAGGCACTCGACGGTGTTGTCGGCCCGTCATGCCGATGCCGACGATCTTGCCGCACTGGATTTGCAGCCTGGCGCCATCGTGCTGGTGGCGGTTGCGGTCAACGTCACGCTCGACGGCCAGCCGATCCAGTTCGCGGAGTCGCGCTTTCCCGCGGAGCGGGTGGAACTCAGGCTTTCGGCGAACGATTAGCCTTCGACGTCGTCATCCGGGGCGTAGCAGGAGCGAAGCTCCGTCGCGGAGATCCCTTGGATAAAGACGATTAAGAAAGGTACTGTGACGCCGCGTTCTTTCACACCCCCCTCTGTCCTGCCGGACATCTCCCCTGCAAGGGGGGAGATTGGCAGCTTAAGCGCCGCGCCCTTCTTCGACGTCGACAATTGGCGAAAGCCGCGCAACATCCGATCTCCCCCCTTGCGGAGGAGATGTCCGGCAGGACAGAGGGGGTGCTGTCCCGCCAGCGTTTCGGAGTGCTGCGCTGCTGAGGCGTTCTGAAGTCATAGGGTCCCAGAGTCTTCGCCCCTTGCTTCACCCTAGGACGACTCCCTTGGCGTTTTCCGCCAATCGCCGACGCAAGCCGACCTGCGAACCAGCGTCTCACCCAACCTCGATAACCGCCTTGATCAATCCCGACTTCTCATGCGCCCATCGCGCGAGATCGCGCGGCGTTCCGGCGAGCGTCGTGCGATGCGTGACGAGTTTCCCGAGCGGCACCGCACCATTGCGGATCGAGGCGGCGACGTGGTCGAAATCGGCACGGAGCGCATTGCGGCTGCCGACCAGCGTCATCTCGCGTTTGTGGAACTCGGGATCGGAGAAGGTGATGTCGTCCTTGACGACGCTGACCAGCACCAGCGTGCCGCCATGTGCGACATGGGCGAAGGCCGACTCTACCGACTGCGTGTTGCCGGCGGCGTCGAAGACCAGGTCGAAGCCTTCGCCGCTCGTCGCCTCCCGTACCAGGTCGGTCGCTGGTGCTTTCGAACCGTCGAGCGCGGCAAAGCCGAGCGCGCCTTCTGCGAAACCGAGCCGTTCCGTGCTCATGTCGAGCAGGCTGACGTTAAACCCGGCAATGCGCGCGAAGATCGCTGTACCGAGTCCGATCGGACCGGCGCCGATGACCAGCGTGCGCGCGCCTTGCGCACCAAGCGAACGCCGAACGGCGTGCGCGCCGATCGCCAGGAATTCGACCGCGGCCGCATCGGCCAGCGTCAGGCCGTTTGCCGGGTAAAGATTCTCGGCCGGCACCAGGATCTCGTCGCACATGGCGCCGTCGCGGTGTACGCCAAGCACCTCGATCCTGACGCAGCAGTTCGGCTTGTCGTGCCGGCAGGCGATGCATTTGCCGCAGGCGAGATAGGGATTGATGATCACCGGCTCGCCGACGGGAAGGTCGACGCCTTCACCGCTTTCCACGACTGTGCCCGAAACCTCGTGGCCCATGATGCGCGGATAGGCGAGGAAAGGGTGCTTGCCTTCGAAGATGTGGTAGTCGGTGCCGCAGATGCCGACATGGCTGACCGCCACCCGCGCCCAGCCGGGCGGCGGCGCGCCGGGCGCGGCGCGGTCTTCGAGAACAAGGTCGCCGGGCGAGCGGCAGACGACGGCTTTCATGCGCTGATCCAGTATTCAAGAGAGCGCCGGCCCATCGGTCGATCAGGCCGGCGCGTCATTTCAGGGACTATTTGCCGCGACGGCGCAGGCCGTCGAAGTAGACGATGACGATGATCAAGACACCGGTGATGACGCGCTGCCAGAAGGTGTTGACGTTGAGCAGGTTGGCGCCGTTGTTGATCGTGGAAAGGATGAAGGAGCCGATCAGCGGACCGTGCACCGAGCCGATGGCGCCGAACAGCGAGGTGCCGCCGATCACCGACGAGGCGATGGCCTGCAGTTCATAGGTGTCGCCCTGCGTCGGATTGCCGATACCGATGCGGGACGCCAAGAGCACGCCGACGAAGGCCGCCAGCAGGCCCGACAGGATATAGGCCATGAAGATGGTGCGCGGCACGTTGACGCCGGACAGGCGCGCGGCCTCGGCGTTGGAGCCGACCGAGAACAAATAGCGGCCCCAGCGCGTGTGGTGCAGGAAAACGTAGGACGGTATCGCGACCAGGATCACCATCCAGAAGAGGTAGGGGATGCCGAGCAGCGAACCGCGCGAGAAGGCCTGGAACGAATCGCTGTTGATCGAGATCGAGTTGCCGTTGGTCATCAGGAGACCGATGCCGCGCAGCGACGTCATGGTGGCCAAAGTGATGATGAAGGGCGGCAGGCCCATCTTGACGATGCCGAAACCGTGGAAGAGGCCGATGGCGACGCCGACCAGCAGGGTGATCAGCACAGCCGCCCAGATCGGCCAGCCGGCGTTGATCAGTAGCGCGACGACGACTGTAGTGAAACCGACCACGGCACCGACGGAAAGGTCGATGCCGCCGGTGATGATGACGAAGGTCTGGCCGACGGCGAGGATGGCGATCAGCGAGCCCTGGCGCAGAAGATTGGTGATGTTGAGCGCCGTGGCGAAGGAAGGCGTGGCGAGAGCCAGCACGATCCACATCAGCAGCAAAAGGCCAAGCAGCGTCAGCCCGAACAAGGCATTGAAATTGCGCTTGGGTTTTTCGGCGGGGATCGCCTCGGTGCTCATTTTTGTCCTCCCGACTTTTCTTGTTTCTCGGCCAGCGCCTGACCCAAAATGTCCTCGTGGCTGGCGGTGCGGAAACCATGCGTGGCGACCAGCTTGCCGCGCCGGAACACATGCAGCGTGTCGGCGAGCTCATAGACTTCCGGCAGATAGGACGAGATCAGGATGATGCCGGCGCCCTTGGACAAAAGCGTCGAGAACAGGCGGTAGATCTCGGCCTTGGTGCCGACATCGACGCCCACCGTCGGCTCGTCGAAGATGAACAGCTTGGCGCCATGCGCCAGCCATTTGCCGATGACGATCTTCTGCTGGTTGCCGCCCGACAGGCTGGAGGCCAGCGCGTTGCGCGTCGGCGTCTTGATCCTGAGATCGGCGATCTGGCGGTCGGCTTCGGCCTTCTCGCGTGCGCCGGAGATCAGAAGATTGCTCGATATGCGCTTGTAGATCGGCAGGTTGAGGTTCATGCCGACCGGCAGGTTGAGGCAAAGGCCCTGGTCGCGGCGGCTTTCCGGCGCCAGCGCCATACCGAGCCTTATAGCGTCATGCTCGGAATTGACCTGCACCTCCTTGCCTTGCCAAAAAATCTGGCCGGCCGACTTCTTGTGACGGCCGTAGAGCGTGGTGACGAACTCGCTGCGGCCGGCGCCGATCAGGCCGTAAAGGCCGACGATCTCGCCGGCGCGGACGATCACCGAAACGTTCTCGAAACCCTTGCCCGAGAGGTTCCTCGTCTCGACGATCGTCGCGCCCGGCGTGAAATGCTCCTTGTGATAGATCTGCTCGATCGAGCGGTTGATCATCAGCTTGACCAGTTCCGGCTCGTTGGTCTCGGCGATCTTCCGGGTGCCGACGAGGGTGCCGTCGCGCAGCACCGAAACGCGGTCGGCAAGCTCGAAGACCTCCTCCATGCGGTGGCTGATATAGATGATGGTGACGCCTTCGCCCTTCAGCCGGCGGATCAGCTTGAAGAGCTGGTCGGCTTCCTTGCGGGTGAGGTAGGCGGTCGGCTCGTCGAAGATCAGGAACTTGGTGCCGCGCACCGTGGCGCGGGCTGCGGCGATCAGCTGCTGCTGGCCGATGGTGAGGTCGCCGAGCATGACATGCGCCGGCAGGTCGAAGCCCAGCCCGTCGATGATCTTCTGCGCTTCCTTCACCATGGCGCGCTGCTGCAGCAGGCCGAAGCGCGAATTCTCCTCGCCGAGGAACATGTTGGCGGCGACGGTGAGGTGGCGACAGAGCACGACCTCCTGATGGACGGCATTGATGCCGAGAGCCATCGCCTCATGCGGCGTGGCCAGCGCTTCCGCCTTGCCTTCCCAGATCACCTCGCCGGAGGTACGCGGCATGACGCCGGTCAAAAGTTTGATGAGCGTCGATTTACCGGCGCCGTTCTCGCCGACGATGGCGTGGATCTCGGCTGCCTTGAAGGCAAGGTCCACCGGCTTCAGCGCATGCGTGCCGGGATAGCGCTTTTCGAGCCCTTTGAGTTCCAGGATCGTCCGGCCGGGCTCCAGCGTTGGTGCGGGGTGCAGTTCCTGAGCCGTCGACGTCATGACAGTCCTCCCAGATCGATCTCAACCGTTGGGTACGCAGCGATGCGTCTGGCGCGCATTTTGTTGGCGGAGCCTAAAGCTAGTTTACGCAATTCCGTACGGAAAACCGCTACACACTTTTCCTGGAATTGCGCAGGGCAAGCCGACGAATTTCCAAACCGCTTGCGGTGGATGTTTCCGGGGCGGCGAGGCCCCGGAAACGATTGTCGCGATGCCGCTCAGTTGAGCTTCGGGTTGAGCAGCGCGTCGATCTTCGCATCCTTCATGTTGTCCTTGGTGACGAGGTTGGCGCCGGTGTCGACATTGGCCTCGACCTTCTCGCCCTTCGAGGCGGCTAAAGCGGTCTTGATGCCGTCGTAACCCATCCGGTACGGATCCTGGACGACGAGGCCGGAGATGACGCCGTCGTTGAGGAACTTGATCAGCTTCTCGTCGCTGTCGAAGCCGATCAGCGCCACCTTGCCGGCAAGGCTGTTCTCGGCGATCGCCTGGCCGACGCCCTGCGCCATGATCAGGTTCGAGGCGAAGATGCCCTTGAGGTCCGGATTGGCGGTGATCAGGTCGGTCGCGATGTTGAGGCCGGTCGTGGCCTGGCCATCGGCATATTTGTCGGCGACGAGCTCGAGGCCGGGATATTTCGCCTTGAGCTCTTCCTTGAACCCTTGCGCGCGCTGCTCGAGCGAGCCGGCGCCAGGCAGCGCGGTGATCAGCGCAACCTTGCCCTCGACCTTGCCGCCATTGGCCGCGCCGATCGCTGCCGCCAGACCTCGAGCCGCGACGCGGCCGCCCTCGACATTGTCGGTGGTGAGGAAGGAGGTGAAGGCCTTGGATTCGGCGCTGGAGTCGATGCCGATGACCTTGACCTTGGAAGCTGCCTCGTCGATCGGCTTGCCGAGCGCCTTGGCTTCCGTCGGTGCGATCACGACCGCGGCGGGATTGCCGGCGACGGCGTTCTCGAGGATCGAGATCTGGCCGTTGACATCGGTCTCAGCCTGGGCGCCGAGCTCCGGCACGTTGATGCCGAGGTCCTTGCCGGCCTTGCGCGCGCCGGCCAGCACGATCTGCCAGTAGAAGGAGGTGGTGTCCTTGACGATGATCGGGATGGTCACGTCGGCCGCCGAGGCGGGTGCCGAATGCATCGCGCCGGCGAGCATCGAGGCGGCGGCGAGCGCCACAAAGGCGCGGCGGTTGAGAAGGCTGGTCACAAATTTCATTAGGTTCCTCCCTAAGGTCGCCTGGTGAAGGTTCGGAAGCTCCATCTGGACAGGCGCGAGCCAAACAGAACTTTATCAATAAAAAACATTTGCCGCCTTTTGATAGTGCATCGGTCCGGCCGATGCAAGCGGTGTCTGATGCCTTTTGCGTGGTGCGGGCCGGCGCGTCCGGCTTTACCGGCTCCTCCTATGCGGCACCCAGATGCTTCCGATCCTCCCTTCCAATATGGAATGTTAATTCCACAATTATGTCAATATGGAATATTCATTCCGATTCGGGAAATCGCACGATTGTGAAGCCGACACATGGCCAACAAGCACGTAGCCGTCGGCATCTCAACCGAGCTGCTGGACGACCGTGTAAGGGTCGTATTTGGCGAACTCAGCCGCTGGCACCTCGATGTCGAGCAGTTCGAGGTTGCGCGTCAGATTGGCGGGCTTGGCCGTGCCGGTCAGCACCGAGGCGACGACCGGCTCATGCAGCGGAAACTGGAACGCGGCCGCGGCCAGCGGATAGCCGCCTTCTCCGGCGATCCTTTCCATCGCGCCGACCCTGTCGAGGATATCCTTGCTCGCCGGCAGATAATCGAAATGCGCGCCGTGCACCGGGCCTGTCGCCAATATGCCCGAGTTGAAGACACCGCCGATGATCAGCGATGTCTGCCGCTCGCGGCAGAGCGGCAGCAGTTCGGCCTCGGCGCTGCGGTCGAGCAGCGAATAGCGGCTGGCGAGCAGGATGCAGTCGAGCGGCGCGCGGCGGAGCACGTCGAGGCAGATTTGCACCTCGTTGACGCCGAGGCCGTAGGCCGAGATCGTGCCGGATGACTTCAGTTCTTCCAGCGCCTTCAGTCCGCCATCCATGAGCTGGCGGAAATGGATTTTCGTCGCCTCGACGCCATGCGTGTAGACGCCGATGTCGTGGACGAACAGGATGTCTATTCTGTTGAGGCCGAGCCGCGCGTAGGAAAAATCCACCGAGCGCATGATGCCGTCATAGGAATAGTCGTAGTCGAGCGCGAAGGGCAGCGGATCGACATAGGAGTGATCGGGAACCTGGTCCTCCGGCACCGGCCGGAACAGGCGCCCGACCTTGGTCGAGAGCACATAAGACGAGCGCGGCTTCTCGCGCAGGAAGTCGCCGGTCCGGCGCTCCGACAGGCCGAAGCCGTAGAAGGGCGCGGTGTCGAAATAGCGCAGGCCGCCGTCCCAGGCCGTCTGCAGCGTTTCCATCGCGGGTTCGCGCGGACAGGCGCGATAAAGCCCGCCGATCGCTGCGCCGCCGAAGCTGATTTCGGTCACTTCGAGCGCAGTGGTGCCGATCCGGCGTTTGTTCATCAAAGCCTCCCCTTGCCGTTCGCCCGGCCGATGTTTTGAAATACTTAGAGCGTTGCGCCGAGGTGCCAGGGCACGAACTCGTTATCGCCGTAGCCGAACGCCTCGCTCTTGGTCTTGCGGCCGGACGCCGTCTCGATGATCAGCTCGAAGATCTCGCGGCCCATGCCGGCGATGGTCTTCTCGCCCGAGGCGATGACGCCGCAATTGACGTCCATGTCCTCCTCCATCTGGTGGTACATGGTCGAGTTGGTGGCGACCTTGATCGACGGCGTCGGCCGGCAGCCGAAGCAGGAGCCGCGGCCGGTGGTGAAGACGATGACGTTGGCGCCGCCGGCGACCTGGCCAGTGGCCGAGACCGGGTCGTAGCCGGGCGTGTCCATGAACACCAGGCCGCTGCCGCTGACCTTCTCGGCATAGCCGAAGACGCCGTTGAGCGGCGTCTGGCCGCCCTTCGCTACCGCGCCCAGCGACTTCTCCAGGATCGTGGTCAGGCCGCCGCGCTTGTTGCCGGGCGAGGGGTTGTTGTCGATCGAGGCGCCGTGCTTGGCGGTATGGTCCTCCCACCACTTGACATAGCTGTCGAGCTTGGCGGCGATCTCGGGCGAGGCAGCGCGGTAGGCGAGCAGATGCTCGGCGCCGTAAATCTCGGTGGTCTCGGACAGGATGCCGATGCCGCCGACGCCGGCGAGGATGTCGACCGCGGCACCCAGCGCCGGGTTGGCGGTGATGCCGGACATGCCGTCCGAGCCGCCGCATTGCAGGCCGACGACGATCTCGCTGACCGGGATCGGCTCGCGCTGCAATTGGCCCACTTCCTCGGCGATCTCCGCCAGCACGCCCATCGCCTTCTCGACGGATTTTCGCGAGCCGCCGGCTTCCTGGATATTGAAGTGGCGTTTTCCCGCCGCGACGCCTTTCTGGCCGTAAAGCGTGAGCTGGTTGACCTCGCAGCCCAGCCCCACCATCAGCACGCCGCCGAAATTCGGGTGGCGCGCATAGCCGGCGAGCGTGCGATGCAGAACCATCATGCCGTCGCCGGTGGCGCTCATGCCGCAGCCTTGGCCGTGCACGATCGGCACGAAGCCGTCGATGCCGGGATATTTGGGCAAAAGCGTGCGGTTGGCCTCGTCGGCGATGGCATGGCAGACGGTGGACGAGCAATTGACGCTGGCGACAATGCCGATGAAGTTGCGCGTTCCCGCGCGGCCGTCGGCGCGGCGATAGCCCATGAAGGTGCGCTTGCGGTCGGCCTCGGTGGCATGCTCGGCCGCGCTCGGCGGCACCACCGGCAAGCGCCCGCTCTCGAACACCAGATTGTGCGAGTGGACATGCTCGCCCGGCGCGATGTCCTGCGTTGCGCGGCCGATTGCCTGCGCATATTTCACCACCGCTTCGCCGGCCGCGATCGGCTTGATCGCCACCTTGTGGCCGGGGTCTATCGCTGCCACGGCAACCGCGCCGCCGGGCAAGGCCGTGCCGATCTCGATGCGGCCATTGGCGACCGCGACATTGTCGGCGGGGGAAAGAAGGATGGTTTTTGCGGCGTTCACGGGCGGCTGTCCTGGGTAGTCCTGGGAATGTGGGCGGATTGACATGCGCCCGTTTGAGGATAATGTCTTTTATCGTGAAAAAACATTTTTGCGTCAATTGTTTTTTCACCGCGAGCGGCGCGCGTTCTTTCGGTGCGCAATTGCTCGTTCGGCAAGCCGGCGAAAGCCGTTCCGCTTTTCGGAGGCTTGCGCTAGGAACACCGATCATATCACGCTTCCGGCGGGCCGCCGCAAGCGTTGGGGATACGGGGCATGTCGAAGAGCAACAATGTCTACAAGGACGCCTTCAACCGCGGCTTGCGGCTGCTCGACGAAACCAAGAGCCTGCCGTCGGAGCCGGAGCTTGGGACGCTGCTCGGCGTCAGCCGCACCACGGTGCGCAGCATCCTTTCGCGCATGGAGGAGACCGGGCTGATCGACTGGAACAAGCGCAACAAGACCGTGCTGCGGGCGCCGAAGCCGGAAGATTTCTTTCCCGAGGAAGAGACCGATTCGCTGGCCGAAATCATCGAGCGCTCCTTCATGCGCCGGCTGCTTGCCGAAGGCGCCGAAGCCGGCATGCAGCTCAACGAGCTGGAGCTGGCGCGCGAGATCGGCGTCGGCACCACCAGCGTGCGCGAATTCCTGATCCGCTTCTCGCGCTTCGGCCTGATCGAAAAGCGACGCAACAGCCACTGGGTGCTAAAGGGCTTCACCCGCGCTTTCGCGCTGGAGCTGACCGAAATCCGCGAAATGTTCGAGCTGCGCTCGGCTGCCGCTTTCGTCGCGCTGCCGGAAGAGAGCGCGGTCTGGGCCGATCTCGACAGGCTGGAGGAGGAGCACCGCCAACTGGCCGGCGAGATCGCCACCCGCTTCAACGAATTCTCCGAGCTCGACGAGCGCTTCCACCGGCTGATCCACCGCGCCTCGCACAACCGCTTCATCGTCGATTTCTACGATGTGATCGCGATGATCTTCCATTACCACTACCAGTGGAACAAGGCGCAGGAACGTGAGCGCAACGAGGTCGCGGTCCAGGAGCATCTGGCCTATATCGCGGCGCTGAAATCGCGCGATCCCGGCAAAGTGGATGCCGCTTGCCGAAAGCATCTGAAGTCGGCGCGCCAAACGCTGCTGAGCTCCATTCCGGAAGGGCGGCAGGTGCAGCCGGCCTGATGCGGCACATCGCGCCGCGTTGCCGCAGGATGGTTTTGCCGATTTTCCGGTTGCTGTCCCCATGCTAGGGTCGGTTGAGTTGCTTGGAAGAGGCAGTCTGTTGGATATCCGGCTGAGACGATGGAGCATGCCAGCCGCGTTCGTCGCGGCGCTGCTGCTGTTGGTTCAGTCGGCGCTCGGCGCTTTCGCCTTTGGCGGGCCGTCGCAGCTCGATGCCTTCGGCAACATCATCTGCACCCATGAAGGGGCGGTCAAATTCCCCGGCGGCGACCCGCACCAGCAGAATCTTCCGGCCTGCTGTTCGTCTGGCTGCCCTATGGTTTCACCGGCGCATTTTCCGCCGCCGGACTCTAGCCCGCTGGTCCGAGCGGAGCTGTTGGAGGCCGTCGCCTTCCCGGCGCCGGCGTTCAGGCACTTGGACTTTGCCCGCACCCGCTCTCCGGCCAATCCGCGCGCGCCGCCGGCAATAGTCTGACTGTCCGATCCGCGGAACTTTTCGCGGGCGCATTCATCCAAGATCAGACTGCTCGCGACCGGACGCCGGCGCGACCTCGTAGCCATGGAGCAACCATGTCCAATCTTCTTCCTGCAGCGCGTGCGCACGCTCATCACGGCATGCCTTCACGCAGCTTCGAACACTTGAGTCTTGCCGTGTTCGTCCTCCTTCTCCTCTTAGCTAGCGTTCCCAGCGCCCTGGCGCATGAATTCAAGGCCGGCGACCTGGAAATCGGGCACCCGTGGTCGCGCGCGACGCCGCCCGGCGCCAAGGTGGCCGGCGGCTATTTCACGGTCACCAACAAGGGCAGCGCGCCCGACCGGCTGCTGTCGATTTCCTCCGAGGTCTCCGACAAGGCCGAACTGCATGAGATGGGCGTCAAGGACGGCGTCATGACCATGCGGCCGGTCAGCGGCGGGCTGGAAATTCCGGCCGGCGGCAAGGTCGAGCTGAAGCCCGGCGGCTACCACCTGATGTTCGTCGGCCTCAAGCGGCAGCCCAAGCAGGGCGAGAAATTCCCGGCCACTTTGACCTTCGAGAAGGCCGGCAGCGTCACCGTTGAGTTCGCCGTCGAAGGCATGGGCGAAATGGGCGGCATGGACGATCACGCCGAGTGAATCCGCCATCCGCCAATTCGAAATCAGAGGGACAATTCATGAAAAAGTATCTTTTGGCGGTGGGCGCGCTTTGCGCGCTTGGCACCAATGCCGCGCTCGCTCACATTACGCTCGAAACCCAGGAAGCGGCCGTCGGCTCGACCTACAAGGCAATCTTGCGCGTACCGCATGGCTGTGAAGGCAAGGCGACGACAGCGGTGCGGGTGCAGATCCCGGAAGGCGTCATTTCGGTGAAGCCGATGCCGAAGCCCGGCTGGACGCTGCAGACCAAGAAGGGCAGATACGAAAAGTCGTACCAGCTCTATGGCGAGACGCTGACCACCGGCGTCAAGGAGGTCGACTGGAGCGGCGGCAATTTGCCTGACGACTTCTATGACGAGTTCGTCTTCCGCGCTTCGCTGGCGGCCGATCTGCCGGCCGGCCAGATGCTCTATTTCCCGGTGGTGCAGGAATGCGGCGATGCTGCCGTTCGTTGGATCGAAATTCCGGCGGCGGGCCAGGATGAGGATGCTCTGGAAAATCCGGCGCCCGGCATCAAATTGCTGCCGAAGAAATGATCTCTTGATGGCGCGTCCCATTCGGGCGCGCCATCGCTTCTCGAAAGACCGCATGAACGCAGCAATTTTCCCCGCCCGCCTGAGCGGCACCCGCATCAACCCTGTCACCAGTAGCCTGGTGGCGGCCTTCGTGCTGATCGCGCTGCTGGTCTTGCCTTGCCGCGCCTTCGCGCATGCGGCCCTGGTCGCAACCGATCCGGCCGACGGCACGGTGCTGATGCAGAGTCCTACGCATTTCTCGCTGACCTTCAGCGAGCCGGTCTCGCCATTGGTCCTCACTCTCGTGCGGCCGGACGGCACGCGGCTTGCGCTGACCTCATTCCGTCTCACGGAACGGACCGTCGAGATCGATAATCCCGAGACGCTCAAATCGGGCACGCATGTGCTGAGCTGGCGGGTGATTTCGGAGGACGGCCATCCGGTCGGCGGTTCGGCGCTGTTTTCCGTCGGCGCGCCAACCGCGGCGCCTGTCGCCGGTGAAACCGTCGACTGGTCGCTGCGCACGATGATCTGGATCGGAAAGTTCTTCCTCTATGCCGGCCTCTTTCTCGGCGTCGGCGGCGCCTTCTCTCTCGCCTGGCTCGCCGAATACCGCCGCTGCGGCCAGCGCTTCGTCATCGGCGCTCTGCTCTGCGGGCTGGCCGCCGCCCCGTTTTCGCTTGGCTTGCAGGGACTGGACTCGCTCGGCGCGCCGCTCGTCCGGTTCGCGGCGCCGGTCGTCTGGCAGACCGCGATTGAAACCAGCTTCAGTTGGACCGTGCTGGTTGGCTTGATCGCGCTTGGGCTGGCATTGCTGTCCCTTGTCGCACCGGGGGCTTCTCGCAAGCTGCTTGCGCTGGCAGGACTTGTCGGCGTGGGCTTAGCGCTTGCCGCCAGCGGACATGCAAGTGCGGCCGAGCCGCAATGGCTGATGCGGCCTTTGGTGTTCCTGCACGGCACAGCCATTGCCTTTTGGACGGGCGCGCTGGCGCCGCTCGGCCTCGTTTTGCGACACCAGCCGGCTGAAGCGAAGGTTTTCCTGCGCCGGTTCTCGCGCACGATTCTGCCCGTCGTTGCCGTGCTTGCCGCAAGCGGTATCGTGATGTCGGTTATCCAGGTGCGGGACCCGGCGGCGCTGATCAACACCGCCTATGGCCGCCTGCTGCTGTTGAAACTGGCCTTGCTGTTGTTCCTGTTCACGCTGGCCTCCGTCAACCGGTGGACGCTAACCGCCCCAGCCGAGGCGGGTGACACCGAGGTGCAGCGGCGGCTGGTGCGTTCGATCGGCATCGAGATGCTGATCGCGCTCGCCGTCTTCGGCGTCGCCGCCGGCTGGCGCTTCACGCCGCCGCCGCGCGCGCTGGCGATCGCCGCGGCGCAGCCGGTGTCGGTCCACATCCACACGCTGAAGGCGATGGCCGATCTCAGCATCACGCCCGGCCATGCAGGACAGGTCGAGGCTTCGATCGTCGTGATGACCGGCGATTTCGGTCCGCTCGATGCCAAGCAGGTGACGCTGGTGCTGTCGAAGCCGGATTCCGGCATCGAACCGATCAAGCGGCCGGCGATAAAGCCGGGCGACGGCACCTGGCGCGTCGACAATCTGGTCATCCCGATATCCGGTCGATGGAACGCTCGCCTCGACATTCTGGTCTCCGACTTCGAGATGGTGAAGATAGAGGCGCCAATTGATATCAGAGCCCAGTGACCTAGACCGAGACACAATTCGGCGAGGCGGTTGACGCCGCGGCGAAGGCTCGTCAATCATCGCCTGCAAATCGACGGCCTCAACAAAAGCATTCGAAAGCAGGGAAGAAACGATGGAAAAAGCCGAAATCGGCCTGATCGGCCTTGGCACGATGGGCTCCAACCTGGCGCTCAACATCGCCGAGCACGGGCACCGCATCGCCGTCTTCAACCGGACGCCATCGCGCACCGACGCCTTCGTCGAGAGCGCCGGAGCGCTGAAGGACATGGTCGTTCCCTGCTACAGCCTGGAGCAACTGGCTGCGGCGATCCGGCCGCCGAGGCCGATCATCATCATGGTGCTGGCCGGCAAGCCGGTCGACGAGCAGATCGCGGCGCTGCGCGGGGTGCTCTCCGACAACGACATCGTCATCGATGCCGGCAACGCCAATTTCCGCGACACGATGCGGCGCTTCTCCGAACTCTCCGGCTCGGGCCTGACCTTCATCGGCATGGGCGTGTCGGGCGGCGAGGAGGGCGCGCGTCATGGACCGTCGATCATGGTCGGCGGCACCGAAGACTCCTGGAAGCGCGTCGAGAAGGTGCTGACGGCGATCTCCGCCAAGTTCAAGGACGAGCCCTGCGCCGCCTGGCTCGGCACCGACGGCGCCGGCCATTTCGTCAAGACCATCCATAACGGCATCGAATATGCCGACATGCAGATGATCGCCGAGATATACGGCATCCTGCGCGACGGCCTGGACATGGGGCCGAAGGAGATCGGCAAGGTCTTCGAGGACTGGAACAAGGGCCGGCTCAACTCCTACCTGATCGAGATCACCGCCAAGGTCCTGGCCGCCGACGACCCCAAGACCGGCAAGCCGGTGGTCGACATCATCCTCGACCGCGCCGGTCAGAAAGGCACCGGCAAATGGTCGGTCATCGAGGCGCAACAGCTTGGCATTCCGGCAACAGCCATCGAGGCCGCGGTGGCGGCTCGCGTGCTGTCGTCGATCAAGGACGAGCGGCAGGCGGCGGAAAAGGCCTATGGCAATATCGGCGTCGGGAAGATTTCCGGCGACAAGGCGACGCTGCTGAAGGATCTGGAATTGGCGCTGTTCGCCGGCAAGATCGCCGCCTACGCGCAAGGCTTCGCGGTGATGAGCGGCGCCTCGAAGGAGTTCAACTGGAACCTGCCGATGCCGACCATCGCCAAGATCTGGCGCGCCGGCTGCATCATCCGCTCGCAGATGCTGGACACGATGGCGGAGGCTTTCGGGTCAGGCGGCGCCTCCACCAACCTTCTGATGGCGCCGGCCTTCATCGCCATGATGAAGGAAGCGCACCCGTCGCTGCGACGCATCGTAGCGAGGGCCTCCGAGGCCGGCTCGCCGGTGCCGGCGCTGTCCTCCGCGCTCGCCTATTTCGACAGCTACCGCCAGGGCCGGGGCACCTCGAACCTGATCCAGGCGCAGCGCGATTTCTTCGGCGCGCACGGCTTCGAGCGCATCGGCGAGCAGGGGGCGTTCCATGGGCCTTGGGGCAGCGGCGCGGGCGGGTGAGACGCGCCGCCGCTCACGCGGAACGTCTATTTCAGATATCCGATAATCAGCCGGGCAGCCTCATCGATGAGCGCTTCGGCCGCTTCATCCGATAGCTTTTCAGAGCTGTGCAGCACCGCGGTATGGGCCAGCGCTTCGATCGAAGTCACGCACACGAAGGCCGCAAGCCCAGGGTCGGCCACGCGTAGCTCGTCGCTGTGGCTTTCGAGATAGCTCTTGAAGAGGGCATGGGCTTCGCGATTGAAGGCCTCCACGTTTTCAAGGCGTCCGGTGCGCGGAACTTGCTCGGCAAGGACACGGTGCAGCTTGGGGTCGATGCGATGCGCCTCGATCGCGACGGCGATAAGCCTGCGCGCCGCCCGCTCGACCGGCTGCGAGGCGACCTCCGCGAACGCCCGCCGCACAACCTGCATGATGTCCTGGTTGTGACGATCGATGACGGCGGCAACGAGCGCTTCCTTGGACGGGTAATACTGGTAAAGCGAGCCGACGCTCACGCCGGCCTCTGCGGCGATCCGGTTGGTGCTGGCTTTGTCGAAACCCTCCCGGATCAAAATGCGAGCAGTCGCCTCGACGAGCGCGTCCACCGTCGCGCGCGACCGCTCCTGAGAGGCGCTTTTCCTTGGGTTCGTGAGCGGCTTAGGCGGCATGTTCCTGTCGATTCCGATGCGAGTAGACAATTGTGAGCTATCGCTCGCATTATGTCCACCAATGCTCTAACGATGCGGATGACGACAGATGCTCTATGAAGTTGTTTTGGGACTCCATGCATACGCCATGTGCGCCGCGTTGCTGTTGTTCGTGGTGAATGAATTTCTGCTAATTCCTGCCCGAAGAGGGCAGCCAGGGCCGGCCAGAATGGCCTTCTTCGCCGGTCGCTTTGCGGGGCTTCTGGTAGGCCCCGGTGTGCTTGCTGGCATCGTCCTTGTGTTTCTTGGCGGCTGGTCCCTGCTGACGCCGTGGCTGATGGCGTCGCTTGCGCTAGTCGCTGCCTTGATGGCGGTCGAGCACAAGCTCGTGCGCCCATGGGCGACGCAAGCTCAAACAGCACTTCGCGGCGCCGTCTCAGCCGTCGAGGTCAAAGCCTTTGCCGGCGACAAACGCGCGCTGGTTGGACGCCTGACCATGATCACGCTCTTTGCGCTTATTGTCGCCTTGATGACCGCGAAGCCCGAACTGAACCCCTTTGCATGAGGATCGCCGTCGCGAAAGGCGCCGCGTCACTGGCCTTCCGAATGCCGGTAGGCCTGGACCTCGCCCGGCGTGCTGAGCGACTGCAGCGAGCCGGGCGCGGCGCCGCCGATCCAGCCGAGCACCGCGCGGGCGAGCTCGGAGCCGGCGAGCCGGAAATTCTCGTTGACGACCAGCAGCTCCCGGCGGAACAGGTGCAGCAGTTCCGACGACTGTTTCGACACCACGTCGACGTCGCGGCCGAGCTTCAGGCCGGCGTCCTCAATGCCGGCGACGACGGCGAGCGTCGCGGCGGCGGCGCTCGAGACGATGCCGTCCGGGCGGTTCTCGCGTCGCATCAATTGCGCGGTCCGCATTCTGATCTGCTCGATCGTGTGGTCGATGGAAACGGTGTTGAACGGCACTTCGCTGGCGCCGACCTCGCTCAGCGCATCGGCAAAGCCGTTCACCGTATGACCGTAATAGGTGAGGCCGACCGGGGGCGTCACCAAAGCGAGGCGTCGACGGCCCATGCCGACAAGGTGGCGCACCGCCTCGCCGGCGAAGGCGTAGTTGTCGAAGTCATGATAGGGATGCACGAGCCCCATGTCGGTGCGGCCATGCGTGGCGAAGGGAATGCCGCGCTCCAGCATATAGCGCGCCCTGGGGTCGTTGGGCTGGGTGCGTGAAATGATGACGCCGTCGGCGGAGCCGGTCTCGACCAGATAGCGCACCGGATCCAGCGGATCCTGCGAGCGCGAATAGGGCGTGACGATCAGATGATAGGGCGTGTCGGCGATCACCTCCGTGACGCCATAGATGATGTCCGAGACAAAGCTCATGATCTCGTGCTCGGTGTTCAGCACAAGGCTGATGACGTTGGTCTTGCCGGTCCTGAGCCTGACGCCCGCACGGTTCGGCCGGTAGCCGATCTGCTTGGCGACGAGCTGCACGCGGCGCCTGGTCTCGGCGCCGATCTCGGGCGCATCCTTCAGCGCGCGCGAGACGGTCGTGACGCCCAGCCCGGTCATGAAGGCAAGCGTCTTCAGCGTCGGCCGTTCCTTGGCCGACGTCTCGTCGTCCTTCTCGGTAGCTCGTCTATCCATTCGTCCCGCCCATCCGGCGCATAGCAGCCGCGAGGCCTACCGGCAATCGTGCGCGTTGACATTTCGCGGCTTTCAGCCCGTGACACGGTTCAATATACTGAAACGTTACAGATTGCCAACGCCTGAGGCCGGAAGGCAAACCGCGATCCTCGCGGTCAACGCTGACGAAGTCGGTCCAAGGCTACTGGAATCGCAAAGAAATCTCAGTTTCTTGCAGCTTTTGGCGCTATTCGGTCAAGCTGCGCATGTTTGGGCCCTCCCAGGAGAAGGATTTTGTTCGCGTCTCGAAAAAATCTTGGACCAAGTTCATTCGAGGGGTTGCCTATGCCGGCCATTTGCCGTATCGAAAATCTGTAACGTTTCAGATTCTGGGAGGAACCGAAATGAAATACAAATTCCTGACTGCCGCGTTCGCCGCGACGGTCGCGCTGAACTTCGCCGGACCGGCTTCCGCGACCGACCTCGAAGTCACCCATTGGTGGACTTCGGGCGGCGAGGCGGCGGCGGTGGCTGAACTTGCCAAGGCCTTCGACGCGACCGGCAATCACTGGGTCGACGGCGCCATCGCCGGCTCCGGCGGCACGGCGCGGCCGATCATGATCAGCCGCATCACCGGCGGCGATCCGATGGGCGCCACCCAGTTCAACCACGGCCGGCAGGCGGAGGAACTCGTCCAGGCCGGCCTGATGCGCGACCTCACCGACATCGCCACCAAGGGCAAATGGACCGAAGTCGTGCGACCGAAGAGCCTGCTCGATTCTTGCACCATCGACGGCAAGATCTATTGCGTGCCGGTCAATATCCATTCCTGGCAGTGGCTCTGGCTGTCGAACGAAGCCTTCCAGAAGGCCGGCGTGCCGATGCCTAAGGACTGGAACGAATTCGTGGCGGCCGCTCCGGCGCTGGAAAAGGCCGGCATCATCCCGTTGGCCGTCGGCGGACAGCCTTGGCAGGCATCGGGCGCCTTCGACGTGCTGCTCGCCGCGGTCGGCGGCACCGACGCCTTCCTCAAGGTCTACAAGGAAAAGGACGCCAAATTCGCTGGCGGTCCCGAGATCGCCAAGGTGTTCAAGGCGGCCGACGACGCCCGCAAGATGGCCAAGAACACCAATGTGCAGGACTGGAACCAGGCGACCAATCTCGTCATCACCGGCAAGGCCGGCGGACAGATCATGGGCGACTGGGCGCAGGGCGAGTTCCAGGTCGCCGGCAAGACCGCCGGCAAGGACTATAGCTGCCTGCCGGGCCTCGGCCTGAATGAGGTCATCGCCACCGGCGGCGACGCCTTCTACTTCCCGCTGCTCAAGGACGCCGACAAGTCCAAGGCGCAGGAAGTTCTGGCCGAGACACTGCTCGATCCGAAGACCCAGGTCGCCTTCAATCTCAAGAAGGGCTCGCTGCCGGTGCGCGGCGACGTCGACCTCGACACGGCGAACGACTGCATGAAGAAGGGTCTCGCCATCCTCGCCAAGGGCGCCGTCATCCCGTGGACGGACCAGTTGCTCTCGCAGGACAGCCAGAAGCAGAAGGAGGATCTGTTCTCCGAATTCTTCGCCAAGCCCGACATGAGCCTCGAAGAGGCGCAGAAGCGCTTCGCCGACATCATCGCTTCGGCCGACTGATCGACGGCGCCCCCGCCAGCTCCCGGCCCCTGCCTATCCGGGGTCGGGAGCATGATGTCCTCATTGTCCCAGCCCGGCTGCCGAGATGAGCAACAGCGAACGCCCCAACCAGATTTTCCGCAACCTCAACGCCAAGGTCGCATCGATCCCGATGATCCTGACCGCGCTGGTGGTCTTCGTCGGCGGCACGGCCTGGACGGTGCTCTATTCCTTCACCAATTCGAAGCTGCTGCCGCGGCTGAACTTCGTCGGGGTCGACCAGTATTACCGGCTGTGGGCGACTCCGCGCTGGCTGGTGTCGATCGAGAACCTGTTGATCTACGGCGTGATCTCGCTGGTGTTCTCGCTGGTCATCGGCTTCGTGCTTGCGGCACTCCTCGACCAGAAGATCCGCTTCGAGGACACGTTTCGCACCATCTTCCTCTACCCGTTCGCGCTGTCCTTCATCGTCACCGGGCTGGTCTGGCAGTGGCTGCTCAATCCGGATTTCGGCATCCAGCGCGTCGTGCGCGATCTCGGCTGGGAAAGTTTCAGCTTCGACCCGCTCTACAATTCCAGCATCGTCATCTACGGCATTTCGATCGCTGCTCTGTGGCAAGGCACGGGGCTCATCATGTGCCTGATGCTTGCCGGCCTGCGCGGCATCGACGAAGACATCTGGAAGGCCGCCAGGGTCGACGGCATACCGATGTGGAAGACCTATCTCTTCATCGTCATCCCGATGATGCGGCCGGTCTTCATCACCACGCTGGTGATCATCGCCGCCGGCATCGTCAAGGTCTATGACCTGGTCGTCGCCCAGACCAGCGGCGGACCGGGCATCGCTTCCGAAGTGCCGGCAAAATACGTCTACGACTACATGTTCTTCGCCCAGAATCTTGGTCAGGGTTTTGCTGCCTCGACCATGATGCTGCTCTCGGTGGTGATCGTCATCGTGCCGTGGGCCTATCTCGAATTCGGAGGCAAGAAGCGTGGCTGAGATTGCTGCCTCCATACCCAAGCCCGATGCCCTTCGGCGCGAAGCCCCTTCGCGCGATGCATTGGGGCCGAGCGGAACGAAGCCGCGACATGTGCTCTCGCGCCGCAACATCTTCCTCTACGGCACGCTGATCGTGGTGGCGCTCTATTATCTGTTGCCGCTTTACGTGATGGTCGTCACGTCGCTCAAAGGCATGCCGGAAATCCGGCTCGGCAACATCTTCTCGCCGCCGCTGGAGATCACCTTCGAGCCCTGGGTGAAGGCGTGGTCGCAGGCCTGCACCGGCCTCAATTGCGACGGGCTCTCGCGCGGCTTCTGGAATTCGGTGCGCATCACCGTGCCGTCGGTGCTCTTGTCGATCGCGATCGCCTCGGTGAACGGCTATGCTTTGGCCAACTGGCGTTTCAAGGGGGCAGACACCTTCTTCATCATCCTGATCGTCGGCGCCTTCATCCCCTATCAGGTGATGATCTACCCGATCGTCATCATCCTGCGTGAGATCGGCATCTACGGAACGCTGACCGGCCTGGTGATCGTTCATTCGATCTTCGGCATGCCGATCCTGACCCTTCTGTTCCGCAACTATTTCACGTCGATGCCGGAGGAGCTGTTCAGGGCCGCGCGCGTCGACGGCGCCGGCTTCTGGGGCATTTACCTGCGCATCATGCTGCCGATGTCGCTGCCGATCTTCGTCGTCGCCGTCATCCTGCAGGTGACCGGCATCTGGAACGACTTCCTGTTCGGCGTCGTCTACACCCGCCCGGACACCTATCCGATGACGGTGCAGCTCAACAACATCGTCAACTCGGTGCAGGGCGTGAAGGAATACAACGTCAACATGGCGGCGACCATTCTGACCGGCCTCGTGCCGCTCATCGTCTACTTCGTTTCCGGCAAGCTCTTCGTGCGCGGCATCGCCGCCGGCGCGGTGAAAGGATGATGATGGCAGCAGCGATCGCCAATCCCAGCGTTTCGATCCAGGACCTGTCGCTCAATTTCGGCGTGATGTCGGTGCTGAAGACGCTCAACCTCGACGTCGCCGAGGGCGAGTTCATCGTGCTGCTCGGGCCGTCCGGCTGCGGCAAGTCCACCTTGCTCAACTGCATCGCCGGCCTGCTCGACATTTCCGAGGGCCGCATCTTCATCAAGGGCAAGAACGTCACCTGGGAGGAGCCGAAGGATCGCGGCATCGGCATGGTGTTCCAGTCCTATGCGCTCTATCCGCAGATGACGGTGGAGAAGAACCTTTCCTTCGGCCTGCGCGTCGCCGGCGTGCCCAAGGAGGAAATCGCCAAACGCATCGCGCGCGCGGCCGAGATCCTGCAGATCGAGCCGCTCCTGCAGCGGAAGCCCTCGGCGCTTTCCGGCGGCCAGCGCCAGCGCGTGGCGATCGGGCGGGCGCTGGTGCGCGACGTCGACGTCTTCCTGTTCGACGAGCCGCTGTCCAATCTCGACGCCAAGCTGCGCTCGGAACTGCGCGTCGAGATCAAGCTCCTGCATCGCAGGCTGCAGAACACGATGATCTACGTCACCCACGACCAGATCGAGGCGATGACGCTGGCCGACCGTATCGCGGTGATGAAGGGTGGCGTCATCCAGCAGCTCGATGCGCCGCAGACCATCTACAACCGCCCGGTCAACCGCTTCGTCGCCGGCTTCCTCGGCTCGCCGGCGATGAATTTCCTGAAAGGGGAGTTGGAAGCGGGCGATGCGCCTAGTTTCAAGGCCGACGGTGTTTCGGTGCCGCTCGGCCGCTACACATTCGATGGCGACAACGGTCGTGCCGGCAAGCCCTGCGTGTTCGGCATCAGGCCCGAGCACATTGCCTTGGGCGACGCCGCCAAGGCGATGCCGTTTAGCGCCGAGTCCACCGTCGAGATCGTCGATCCGATGGGTTCCGACACGCTGGTGTGGACCAAGCTCGGCGGCCAGATTCTTTCCTTCCGCGTCGAAGCGGACAAGACGCTGCGCAACGGCGATGCGATCCGCATCGGCTTCGATCCGGCGCGCGCTTCACTGTTCGACGCCGAGACCGACAGCCGACTTTAATCTCCCAAGCCACCAAGAACGGACAGACAGATGAACTGGTCATTCCAACTTTATAGTGCCCGCAATTTCCAACCATGGGACGGCGTACTGAAAATGCTCGGCGAGCTCGGCTACTCCCAGGTCGAAGGTTTTGGCGGCGTCTATGACGATCCCAAGGCTTTCCGCGCCGAGCTCGACAAGAACGGGCTCGCCATGCCGACCGGGCATTTTTCCATCGACGCGCTGGAAAAGGATTTCGACGGCGTGCGCAGGATTGCCGATACGCTCGGCGTCAAGCTGCTGATCTGCCCCTACCTGATGCCCGATGCGCGGCCGGGCGACGCCGCCGGCTGGCGCGGCTTCGGCGAGCGCCTGGCGAAGGTCGGCGAAACGGCGAAGAAGGCGGGCTACGGCTTTGCCTGGCACAACCACGATTTCGAGTTCAAGGCGTTGGCCGACGGCTCGCTGCCGCAGGACCATATCCTGTCTGCGGCGCCCGACATCGGCTGGGAGATGGATGTCGCCTGGGTGGTGCGCGGCGGCGCCGATCCGCTGCCCTGGATCGAAAAGCACGGCAAGCGCATCGTTGCCGTTCACGTCAAGGATATGGCGAAGCCCGGCGAGGGGCTCGACGAGGACGGCTGGTCCGATGTCGGCCACGGCACCATCGACTGGCCAGGCCTTATCAAGGCGTTGCGCGCTAGAAGCGCTGCGCAGTATTTCGTCATGGAACAGGACAACCCCAACGACGTCGAGCGCTTCGCCCGTCGCTCGATCGCGGCAGCCAAGAGCTGGTAGGAGCAGATCAAAATGGCAAGGAAACTTGGCGTAGGCGTCATCGGCTGCGGCAACATCTCGAAGGCGTATTTCTCGCTGGCGCCGCTGTTCCGCGGCATCGAGATGCGCGCCTGCGCGGATATCAACATGGACGCCGCGAAGGCGCGGGCGAAGGAGTTCAAGCTGCGCGCGCAAACGGTGGACGAGCTGCTCGAAGCCGACGACATCGATATCGTCGTCAACCTGACGATTCCGGCCGTGCATTATGAAGTGTCGAAGCGGGTGCTCGACGCCGGCAAGCATGTCTATTCGGAAAAGCCCTTCGTGCTGTCGGTCAAGGAAGGGCTGGACTTGAAGAAGCGGGCCGAGAAGAAGGGCCTGCGCATCGGCTCGGCGCCCGACACTTTCTTCGGCGGCGCGCACCAGTTGGCGCGCGAGCTGATCGACAATGGCAAGCTCGGCAGGATCACCAGCGGCACCTGTCATGTCATGGGCCACGGCATGGAGCACTGGCACCCCAATCCGGATTTCTTTTTCCAGCCGGGCGCCGGCCCGGTGCTCGACATCGGTCCGTACTATGTCACCAACCTGATCCAGCTGATCGGACCGGTGAAGCAGGTTGCGGCCTTCGCGGCGATGCCGGCCAAGGAGCGCACGATCAGCTCCAAACCGCGTGCGGGCGAAAAAATCCCGGTCAACACGCCGACCACCATCCATGCGCTGCTGGAATTCGAGAACGGCGCCGTGGTGACGCTCAACACCAGCTGGGACGTCTGGAGCCATGGCCACGCGCCGATGGAGCTCTACGGCGAGGCGGGCACCGTCTTTGTGCCGGACCCGAACTTTTTCGGCGGCGAGGTTCGCTTCACCGATGCCACCAAGCCGGTGAAGAAGCTGCCGAAGTGGGATCATCCGTTCGGCGTGCCCAACGAGATGCACAGCCAAGGCATGATGGCCAACTACCGCACCGCAGGGCTCGCCGACATGGCGATCGCAATCGCCGAAGGGCGGCCGCACCGCTGCTCGATGGAGCTGGCCCTGCATGCCGTCGACGTCATGACCGGCATCCTGCGCTCCGGCGAAAGCGGCAAGTTCGTCGCCATGCAGACGACCTGCGAGCGGCCGGCAGCGCTCGGCATCAAGGAGGCGAAGGCGCTGCTGGCGAAGAAAAAGTAGGTGGCAACCCCTCTCCCCGTTTCGGCGGGGAGAGGGTAAGGGTGTCGGGCAAGCATCGATTCAATTCACACTAGAGCCGGAGCATGATGTCGTCCGAAAACCGCTCCACACTTTTCGGCATCATGCTCTAGCGGCGATCGCCGCGCTCTTCGATCCCGAGGATTTCCCATGCCCTATGTCGCCGCCGAGAACCGCTACGAGAAGATGATCTACAACCGCTGCGGACGGTCCGGCCTCAAGCTGCCGGCGATCTCGCTGGGGTTGTGGCACAATTTCGGCAACGACACGCCGCACAGGACCAAGCAGGCGATCGTGCGCAAGGCCTTCGACCTCGGCATCACGCATTTCGACCTCGCCAACAATTACGGCCCGCCGCCCGGATCGGCCGAGACCGCGTTCGGCGAGATCCTGCGCAGCGATTTCGCCGGCTATCGCGACGAGCTGATCATCTCGACCAAGGCGGGCTATGAGATGTGGGCCGGTCCCTACGGCGAATGGGGCAGCCGCAAATATGTACTGGCCAGCCTCGACCAGAGCCTGAAGCGGATGGGGCTCGACTATGTCGATATCTTCTATTCCCACCGTTTCGATCCCGAGACGCCGCTGGAAGAAACGATGGGCGCGCTCGACCATGCGGTGCGTTCCGGCAAGGCGCTCTATGCCGGCATCTCCTCCTATAATTCGCAGCGCACGCGCGAGGCGGCCGACATATTGAAGCGGCTCGGCACGCCCTGCCTGATCCACCAGCCGAGCTATTCGATGCTCAACCGCTGGGTCGAGGACGACGGGCTGCTCGACACGCTGGAGGGGCTGGGCATCGGCTCGATCGTGTTCTCGCCGCTGGCGCAGGGCATGCTGACCGACAAATATCTCGGCGGCATCCCCGAAGGCAGCCGCGCATCCCAAGGCAAGTCGCTCAGGCCGGCTTTCATCAACGACAAGTCGGTCGCCAACATCAATGCGCTCAACGCCATCGCCGGCCGGCGCGGCCAGACGCTGGCGCAGATGGCGCTGGCCTGGGTGCTGCGCAAGGGCCGCGTGACCTCGGCGCTGATCGGCGCCAGCCGGCCGGAGCAGGTCGAGGATTGCGTCGGCGCGCTTAAGGCGCTCGAATTCAGCGATGCCGAACTGGCCGAGATCGACACTTACGCACGCGAGGCCGACATAAACCTTTGGGCGGCATCCGCCGAGCGCAAGGGACCGCCACGCAAGTAAGGGCTGCGTCGGGCGGCCAGCTGCGGAAACAGTGGCAAAGATGCGCGTTCGTCGCTATCTCATGGACCAGAGACCGTTTGCGTGCACAATCGGCACGCGAAACGATGCGACGACCGGACGGACAAGATGACGGCAAGGGATGCGCTGACCAAGAACCAGCTGTGCGTGCTCGAGAAGCTCGAGGCCGCCACCGGGCCGCTCAGCGCCTATATGCTGCTCGACCAGCTGCGCGAGCGCGGCTTCCGGGCGCCGCTGCAGGTCTACCGCGCGCTCGACACTCTGGTGAAATCGGGCTTCGTGCACCGGCTCGAAAGCCTCAATTCCTTCGTCGCCTGCGCCGAGCCGCACGATCATAGCCATTCGATGACGGCCTTTGCCATCTGCGACAGTTGCGGCCAGGTGACCGAGATGTCCGACCACGATGTCGACCACCGGCTGGACGAGTGGGTGCGCTCGACCGGATTTGCGGCGAAGAAGGCGGTGATCGAATTTCGGGGTGTGTGCGCGAAATGTCGGGCCGAGGCGGCGTAAGCCTTCGCTTCGTCATACTAGGGCGAAGCAAGGAGCGAAGCGACGCGCGCAGACCCTAGTATCCATTCCGTGACATAGACGCGCCGCCACGGCGCAGAATCTGGATCGAAGCGCCGCGAGCCTTGCAAGGCTATCCGCAACCGCCGCGTTTTACGGCCTGCGTCACGGCATGGATCCTCGGGTCTGCGCGCGTCGCTTCGCTCCTTGCTCCGCCCGTGGATGACGAACGAAGGTGAGGCGCCTAATGCGCCTCGTCCCAATTATCCGCGGCGCGGGCATCGACATGCAGCGGCACCGACATCGAGACGGCCGGCATCGGCGCGTTCTCCATCACGCGGCGCACGACGGGGATAGTCGCCTCGACCTCCGCTTCCACCGTCTCGAAGATCAGCTCGTCATGAACCTGTAAAAGCATGCGGGCCGACAGCTTCGCCTTGTCCAGCGCCTCTTCCATATGCACCATGGCGCGGCGGATGATGTCGGCCGCGGTGCCCTGGAGTCTGGCGTTGATCGAGGCGCGTTCGTTGAAGGCGCGAACCGACGGGTTGGACGACCTTATCTCCGGATAGTGGATGCGGCGGCCGAAGATGGTCTCGACGAAGCCATTCTCGCGCGCGTAGGCCTTGGTTTCCTCGATATAGTCCCGGATGCCCGGGAAGCGTTCGAAATAGCGCTTGATGTAAGCGCCCGCTTCCTCGCGCGGGATCGACAGCTGGTTGGCGAGGCCGAAGGCCGAGATGCCGTAGATGATGCCGAAATTGATCGCCTTGGCGCGGCGGCGCACTTCCGAAGGCATGCCCTCGACCGGCACGTTGAACATCTCCGAGGCGGTGATGGCGTGGATGTCGGCGCCGTCGGCGAAGGCCTGCTTGAGCTGCGGGATCTCGGCGACATGCGCCAGCACGCGCAATTCGATCTGGCTGTAGTCGGCCGAGACCAGCTTGTGGCCCTTTTCGGCGATAAAGGCGGTCCGGATCTTGCGGCCTTCGGCGGTGCGCACCGGGATGTTCTGCAGATTGGGTTCGGAGGAGGACAGACGCCCGGTGGTCGTCGCGGCCAGCGCATAGGAGGTGTGGACGCGATTGGTGCCGGGGTTGATGAAGCCCGGCAGCGCATCGGTGTAGGTCGATTTGAGCTTGGTGAGCTGGCGCCAGTCGACGATCTTGCGTGGCAACTCGTGGCCTTCGGCGGCCAAGTCTTCCAAAAGCTGCGCCGAGGTCGACCATTGGCCGGTCTTGGTCTTGGAGCCGCCCGGCAGGCCCATCTTGCCGAACAATATGTCGCCGAGCTGCTTCGGCGAGCCGATGTTGATGCGCTCGCCGACGATGCCGTAGATATCTTCCTCGACGCGCGCGGCCCCTTGCGCCAGCTCACCGGAGAGTCGGGACAGGATCTGGCGGTCGACCGAGATGCCGCGCTGCTCCATGCGGGCGAGCACGGGCACCAGCGGCCGCTCCAGCCGTTCATAGACGGAAACGAGGCCCTTGGCGGCGAGCCTGGGCTTCAGCAGCTGCCAGAGGCGCAGCGCCAGATCGGCCTGCTCACCGGCATAGGCGGTCGCCCGCTCGATATCGACCTGGCCGAAGCCGATGGCGCTCTTGCCCGATCCGGCAAGTTCCTTCTTGGAGGCCGGAGCATGGCCCAGCCATTTCTCCGACAGCGAGGCGAGATCATGGCCGCCGGACGTGCCGGCGTCGAGCACATAGGAGACCAGCATCGTGTCGTCGAACGGTCCGACCTCGATGCCGTGCCGGCTCATCACGACGATGTCGTATTTCATGTCCTGGACGATCTTGAGAACCGACCTGTCCTCGAGCAGCGGCTTGAGCTGCGCCAGCGCTTCGCGGACCGGGATCTGATCCGCCAGCAGGCCGCCGCCAAGCAGGTCGCCATTGCCGCTCATGTGGGCGAGGGGAACGTACACGGCGCGGCCCGGCGCGATCGCCATGGAGAGGCCGATCAGCTCGGCCTGCATCGGGTCGGACGAGGTGGTCTCGGTATCGAAGGCGAGGATGCCGGCTTCTCTCGCCTCGGCGACCCAGGCTTTCAGCGCGGCCACGTCGCGAATGGCCGTATAAGCCGAAGTGTCGATCTTGCGCGCCGTCGCCTGCTCCAGCCGCAGCGCCGAGAGCAGGGAAGGGGTGTCGCCCTGCGGCGGCGCGTCCTCGCCGCGGACCGGCGGCCGGGAGGGCTCCGCGGCGCCGTTTGGCGGGGCTGGTCTTGGGGCCGGCGCGCCGGCGCCGACATCGGGGCCATGCGCGGTATCGGCGCGCTCGATGGTGACCGGCGCGGCCTGGACGTCGCCGATCTCGGTTGCGGTCGCTTCCGCCACGCGGCGGGTCAGCGTGGTGAACTCCATCGTCTTCAGGAAGCCGATCAGCTTCGGCCCGTCCGGCGGATGCAGCACAAGGTCGTCCAGCCCCTCTTTCAGCGGCACGTCGTTCTTCAGCGTCACCAGCTCGCGCGAGATGCGCGCCTTGTCGGCATTGGCGATGATGGTTTCGCGCCGCTTGTCCTGCTTGATCTCGCTGGCACGAGCCAAAAGCCCGTCGAGGTCGCCGAACTGTTCCAGCAATTGCGCCGCGGTCTTCGGGCCGATGCCGGGCACGCCGGGCACGTTGTCGACGGAGTCGCCGGTCAGCGCCTGCAGGTCGATCATCTTTTCCGGCGGCACGCCCCATTTCTCGATCACTTCGGGGATGCCGATCTGGCGGTCCTTCATCGGGTCGTACATGCCGACCGTCGGGCCGACCAATTGCATCAGGTCCTTGTCGGAAGAGACGATGGTGGTGTCGGCGCCGACCTCGCAGGCCAGCCGGCTATAGGTGGCGATGATGTCGTCGGCCTCGAAGCCTTCCATCTCGATGCAGGGCAGGTTGAAGGCTACGGTCGCCTGGCGGATCAGGCCGAATTGCGGGATGAGGTCTTCCGGCGGCGCCGAACGGTTGGCTTTGTATTCGGGATAGAGATCGCTGCGGAAGGTCTTTGACGAATAATCGAAGATGACGGCGAAATGCGTCGGCGCAATGCCCACACTGGTGTTGCGGGCATCCTGCATCAGCTTCCACACCATGTTGCAGAAGCCGAGCACGGCGCTGGTCGGCAGGCCGTCGGATTTGCGGTTCAGCGGCGGCAGCGCGTGGTAGGCGCGGAAAATGTAGCCGGAGCCGTCGACAAGGAAGAGGTGATCGCCTTTTTTCATGCCGGCAGGGATAGCGCGGCCAGGCTTCGCGGTCCATGCCAAAGGCGGCGCAACCCACCGGTTCCGGCAACACCCTGACAAGTGCCGATCCTGCCGGAATCCGCCTGCTCATCCGGCCACTCACGGGTATGTTACAAAAGTGTAATGCTCGTGCCCTTGAATCGCCATGTTCACGGACCCAAATAGCTGTCATCGGCAGTTTTCGCCGAAGTCCGGAGTAAGGCCCGTCCCCCGCCTATCCCGGGCAACTGCGGCAGCCTATCCCCCCTCTCCGGGCTGCCGCAACGTTTCGAGTAAAGACCGCCGTGGTTCCCCCTCCACCACGGCGGTTCTTTTTTGCCCTGCAGCCTCCGCGTCACTGACGCCAAAACCGGTGGTCCAATGATCACGGCTTTGCGTTTTCTGCTCGCCCCTTTAGGGTCGGGCCAGAATCGAAAGGCTGAAAAAAATGTCCAGAATCTCCCCCGTCCTCGACCGTCTCGACCAGAACCTCGACCAGAGCCTGGAACGGCTTTTCGGCCTGCTCGGCATCAAGTCCATCTCCACCGATCCGGCCTTTGCCGCCGACTGCCGCAAGGGCGCCGAATGGCTGGTCGCCGAGCTCAAGCTGATCGGCTTCGACGCCAGCGTGCGCGACACGCCCGGACACCCGATGGTGGTGGCGCATCACGAGGGGCCCGCCGGCGCGCCGCATGTCCTGTTCTACGGCCACTACGACGTCCAGCCGGTCGACCCGATCGAGCTTTGGAAGAGCGATCCGTTCGCGCCGTCGATCAAGGAGATCGAGCCCGGCCGCAAGGTGATCACCGGGCGCGGCTCGGCCGACGACAAGGGGCAGCTTATGACCTTCGTCGAGGCATGCCGCGCCTGGAAGCAGGTGCATGGCAACCTGCCCTGCCGCGTCACCATCCTGTTCGAAGGCGAGGAAGAATCCGGCTCGCCGTCGCTGAAGCCTTTCCTCGAGGCGAATGCCGCCGAACTGAAGGCGGATTTCGCGCTGGTCTGCGACACCAGCATGTGGAACCGCGAGACGCCGTCGATCTGCGTGTCGCTGCGCGGCATGGTCGGCGAGGAAGTCACGGTCAAGGCCGCCAGCCGCGACCTGCATTCGGGCCTCTATGGCGGCCCGGCCGCCAATCCGATCCGGATCCTCGCCAGGATCCTGGCCGACGTCCACGACAAGGACGGCCATGTCACCATCCCGGGCTTCTATGAGGGCGTCGAGGAGACGCCTAGCCAAGTGCTGAAGTCCTGGGAAGGGCTCGGCGAAACCGCCGAGACCTTCCTCGGACCCGTCGGGCTTTCCATTCCCGCCGGCGAAAAGGGCCGCTCGCTGCTCGAGCTCACCTGGGCTCGGCCGACCGCCGAATTCAACGGCATCATCGGCGGCTACACCGGCAAGGGTTTCAAGACGGTGATTGCGGCGGAAGCCTCGGCGAAGGTGTCGTTCCGCCTCGTGCACAAGCAGGACCCGAAGAAGATCCGCGCCGCCTTCCAGGCTTTCGTGCGTGGGCGCATCCCTGCCGACTGCTCGGTCGAATTCCATCCGCATGGCGGCTCGCCGGCAATCCAGCTCTCCTACGACTCGCCGTTCCTCGCCAAGGCCAAGGACGCGCTGTCCGACGAATGGGAGAAGCAGGCCGTCACCACCGGCGGCGGCGGCTCTATTCCAGTGGTCGGCGACTTCCAGACCTATCTCGGCATGGAATCGCTGCTGGTCGGCTTCGGCCTCGACGACGACCGCATCCATTCGCCCAACGAGAAGTACGAGCTCTCCTCCTTCCACAAGGGGCAGCGCTCCTGGGCGCGCATTCTCGACGCGCTGACCCGTTGAGAGGCGGGAAAGACAAGTTTTTGTTGATTTTTCTTCGGATCGCGGCGAGGACGGGCTTTCTAGCGCAAAGTGCTGCAGCGTCCTTTGCGCATCCCAAAGGATGCGCGGCGCTGCAGGCCGCGATCCGGAGAAGAGAATGACCGACATCCGTTTCCACAAGAACGATCTGCCGGACCTGTCCCGCTACAATGTCGGGGCGGTGGCCATCGACACGGAAACGCTGGGGCTCAATCCGCATCGCGACCGGCTCTGCGTGGTGCAGATTTCGCCCGGCGACGGCAGCGCCGACGTGATCCAGATCGCCCCCGGTCAGCGGAAAGCGCCGAACCTCGTCAGCCTGCTCCGGAACCGCACTGTCACCAAGCTGTTCCACTACGGCCGTTTCGATATCGCCGTGCTCTACCACACCTTCGGCGTCATGGCCGAGCCGGTGTTCTGCACCAAGATCGCCTCGCGGCTGACCCGCACCTATACCGACCGGCACGGGCTGAAGGATATCTGCAACGAACTGCTCGGCATCGGTCTCTCCAAGGCGCAGCAATCGTCGGACTGGGCGGCGGAAACGCTCTCGCCCGAGCAGCTCGAATATGCGGCATCGGACGTGCTCTACCTGCACCGGTTGCGCGAGGTGCTTGCGGCACGGCTGGCGCGCGAGGGCCGTACCAAGGAGGCCGACGCCTGCTTCCGCTTCCTGCCGACGCGCGCCAAGCTCGACCTGATGGGCTGGGGGGAAGAAGATATCTTCGCGCACAGCTGACGGAACCTGGCGCGTCGAGCCGCGTTCCTGCCGGTCCATTGTTGGAGTGAGAGGGAATGAAATGGCAGAGCGCAAACCGATAGCGACCGCGCCGAAAGACGGCTCGAAGGTCACGATCATCTGGAAGGACGTCGACGGCGTGATCAACGAATCCGCCGGTCAGTATCGTGACGGCGGCTGGTGGGTCTACACCGACAGCGACACCCAGAAAAAAGTCGATCCGACGAGCTGGCGGCCGGCATCCGGCGACGACGACGACCAGTGAGCAATCGTTGACAGTTTCTGAAGCGAGCATGAGGTCCGGCCGCAACAAGGGGGCGCAATGAGACAGAACATGCTCTACCTCGTTATCGGGGTATTGGTCGTCGTGATCATTGGACTTGGCGTCTACATCTATCGCGAGCAGACCAGGCCGAAAGGCGTGGAGCTCAAGATCGACGACAAGGGCATTTCGATCCAACAGAATTGATCCGGTCGCGTGCGCATCTTGCGGCTTGACCGGCTTGCTCCGGATAACAGCTCCCATCAATCTTGCGGGAACGGGACGGCAACGAGAGTGACGTCCGGGCGGTTCGGCGGTATCATCACGGCATAGGGAGTTTGGGGCCAACCAACCTAGCCACTAGGAGGTTGCCATGAGGCACCAAACACTGGACCAGCTGCACGCCGTTGCCGAGGTCAAAACTGCCAGACCCATCATGAGCCGAACCCAGCGCCTCGCACGTTGGGCGGAGCTTCTCGAACGTGAGCCAACCCGGCTGCTAACCGCGCTTACCGGCACCGAATACCGTGCCCGGCCCGAGCGCGACATCATGCGCGGCGACGGCTCGCCGATATCGGTCGCTCTCGAAGACCCGATTTTGCACGGCGAGGGTTTGAAGGACGACAGTTACGGGGAAGCAAAGCGCTTCTTCAAGCTCAGCGACTATCAGCTGCACGAGATCGTCTGCTACTGCCATGTCGGCGACGTCATGCAGGCATCGAGAGCGGCGCTGTCGGTTCGTGCCGTGCTCGACTAAAGCGCGTCGCGCTGAAACGGATTCAGGCGACGCGCTTTAAGTCTTTGTTTTTATGCATGTCGTTTTCGCAAAACCGTTACGCACTTTTGCGCGACATGCATTAAAGCGCGTCGCGACGAACCACAAAGTAGGAGCGCGATCGGGTCTTGCCGCCGCTTGCGCTCCTGCGTCCGCGAAATCGGGTCAGATCGCGATTGCCGGGCATTTGATTTTCAATCGCTTCGATTTTTCCGCACTTAACGCGCCTTTAAAGGTAAGCGATTGTTTTTGTTGTTGACCGTTACCGGTCGCTCGCACTCAGTGGCAGGGCGAGCATGCACGGCGTTCGTTGGCTGGTGGGCCGAAGCCATCCCTCAGGGAGCGGGCAGTCGCTCTCGCCCGAGAACGAGGGGGTCGTGCGAACGCGCGATCTCACGGACGTCGGCATTCCCCGCTGCTATTTAGCTTGAATGTGTAAAAAGGGCCTGCTTATCAAGGTTGGCTATGGAATCTATCGCGCCACAGATCGGGAGGTGCCATGATTTCGCATCTTTGAACAAGACGCGGTTCGCAAAAGGGGAGCGTTGCTGCTGTTTCTGCCGCCATACGAGCTCCGCCCCGTGGTGAGCACGGCCCCACCATCCTCTCGAGCGGCCCGAGGCGCCGGAATTTGAAAATGCCGGCACTCGCATCTTTTCCGGCGTCGGCCGACAGCTACATTATCAAGCAGTTCAGGAGGAGGAACTAGGAGGCTGCTATGGTCGACCGTATACGCGATATACTGGCACGGTTCCCGGAGAATGAGGCCGCGGTTCGACAACTGATCCAGGACAGCCAGGTTTTCGATGCTCTTTGTCAGCAGTATGCTGATACCGATCGTGAAGTTACAAAGATCGTGCGGACCGAGAACGGAGAGACAAGCCCGGAAGCGCGCATTCTGCATGATCGGCGCAGAGCGATCGAGGAAGAGATTCTGACGATGATCGAAGGGTACACTCCAGTCTGAACGCTATGCTGCGGGGCTCAACTGCAGAGATCGTCGCTGTAGGCGGCGCCTTGGCTGACGGGTTGGGCGACGCAAGTCCGATAACATTGCCATTGGCCAGCTTCGCCCAATCACCCCGCTTAGGTGCGCAGCCTGTTCCTGTGGGTGTGGACCTCGCCCTGGGTATAGAGGACTCTATTTGCTCCCCTCCGGGAGCACGCTGGCCTTCGGGTTTTGCGATCAAAGGTCAGTCAACTCATCCAGATCGGGTGCGGTGTTCACTTTCCGTTCGAGCAGCGCCTGTTGCGCTGGCGGCCAGCGCCAGGCTTTCGGCCACAGGCCTGCGGGTGTTATCCTTTTTGCTTCGCTTGAGAGCAACGGCTTCCTCAAGCCACAAAACCTGGGAGGCAGCATATGTCACAGGATCGAGCCACAGAGGTGTCCGAGGCCGAGATCGCAGTGCACTGGCAGGAAGAGGACTATGTCAAACCACCGGAGAAATTCATTGCTCAAGCCAATCTGACTGACCAGACGGTCTTTGAGCGATTCAGCCTCAAGAAATTCCCGAATTGCTTCAAAGAGTACGCCGATCTTCTCGACTGGTATAAGCCTTGGGACGTCACACTCGACACGAGTAATCCGCCGTTCTGGAAGTGGTTCATTGGGGGCCGGCTCAACGCCAGCTACAACTGCGTCGACCGCCATCTCGCCAAGCACAAAAACAAGACCGCGATCCACTTTGTCCCCGAGCCCGAGCACGAAGCCATCCAGCATGTCACCTACCAGGAACTCTACGTGCGCGTAAACGAAGTCTCCGCGCTGTTGCGGGACTTCTGCGGTCTCAAGAAAGGTGACCGAGTGACGCTGCACATGCCGATGGTCCCGGAGCTTCCCATCACGATGCTAGCCTGCGCGCGGCTCGGCATCATTCACTCGCAGGTCTTCAGCGGCTTCAGCGGCAAAGCCACGGCGGACCGGGTCGTTGATTCCGAAAGCCGTGCGCTGATCACAATGGACGCCTATTACCGAGGCGGCCAGCTCCTCGATCACAAGGAGAAAGCAGACATCGCTTTCACCGAAGCAAAGAAGGATGGCGTAACGCTCGAGAAAGTGCTCGTGTGGCAGAGGTACCCGGGGCGCTACTCGAGCAAGACGCCGCTGGTCGAGGGCCGCGACTTCATCATGAACGAAGTTTTGTCGGGTTACCGGCACCGCAGGATCGACCCTGTGGAAATGCCCGCCGAAGACCCGTTGTTCCTCATGTACACAAGCGGCACCACCGGCAAACCCAAGGGCTGCCAGCACAGCACCGGTGGATATCTCGCCTACGTCGCGGGGACCTCAAAGTACATTCAGGACATCCATCCGGAGGACGTCTATTGGTGCATGGCCGATATCGGTTGGATCACCGGTCATTCCTATATCGTCTACGGACCATTGGCGCTCGCCGCATCTTCGGTCGTATATGAGGGGCTCCCGACCCATCCTGACGCGGGGCGTCCGTGGCGCATCGCCCAAGAGCTCGACGTCAACATCTTTCACACCTCGCCGACAGCAATCCGAGCGCTTCGGCGCGCCGGACCCGATGAGCCGGCAAAATACCACTACCACTTCAAGCATATGACGACAGTGGGCGAGCCCATAGAGCCGGCGGTGTGGCGGTGGTACCACGACGTTGTAGGCAAGGGCGAAGCGGTCATCGTCGACACATGGTGGCAAACTGAGAACGGCGGTTTCTTGTGCAGCACAGTGCCGGCCATCCACCCGATGAAGCCTGGGAGCGCGGGGCCAGGCGTGCCTGGCATCCATCCGATCATCTATGACGAGGACGGCAACGAGATACCGCCGCGCTCCGGCCGCGCTGGAAACATCTGCATCCAAAATCCGTGGCCGGGCACATTTCAGACGATCTGGAAGAATCCCGATCGCTACGTCGAACAATACTACGCAAAATATTGCAAGAACCGAAAGAGTCGCGACTGGCGCGACTGGCCGTACTTCGCCAACGACGGTGCCTTGCAGGCGGCCGACGGCTATTATCGCATCTTGGGTCGGATCGATGACGTCATCAATGTGGCTGGGCATCGGCTCGGAACCAAGGAGATCGAGTCCGCCAGTCTCCTTGTTGAGGAGGTCGCCGAGGCTGCGGTGGTCCCCGCCAGGGACGAAATCAAAGGCAGGGTACCCGACCTCTACGTATCGCTGAAGCCCGGGCTGGCCCCAAGCGAGGACATCCGCAAGCGAGTGGAAGACGCCGTGATCCGTGAGATCGGGCCCATTGCCCGACCGCGCCGTGTCGTGATGGTCCCCGACATGCCGAAGACCCGTTCCGGCAAGATCATGCGCCGTGTCCTAAGGGCGATCTCGAATGATGAGGATGCCGGTGACGTCTCAACCCTGGCTAATCCCGAAGTCGTCGATGAGATTCGAAGGATGAAGGTCTAGCAGGCTGTTGAAGAAGTCTGCCGTATTGCCTTGAGGATGGCCTCGTCGCCATCGTGGCAGGCGAACGTGATTTCGATCGGGTCGTCGCCGAGCAATTCGGAATGGCCATCGCCTGTGACTTCGTCGATCTCGTCACATCCGCCCCATGTGACGTGAGCTAGACTATGGGGAGCGTAGCTCGGATCGAGGCCGGCTTGCAGGGCGCCAAAAGCGATCTCGCCGTTGTTGTCGGGTCCGATGGTGATGGTTGCGGGTCCCCGCAACCACTTTCATCATAACTCACTCGCCGTCTCGATCTGAACGCTCGGGGCGGTTCTTTGCGTTTGCGAGGAACGCCGACTTTGATCTCCGGCCGTCGCGCCGCGGCAGTTCGATCTCCTTGATGCCATTATCGGCGAAGGCCAAGATCCCGTCGTCATCATTGACCCCGTAGACCCTGATGACGCCGTGCTCGGGCTCGAGATCGTGGGGCAGTTCCTGGATGAGCCCTTCGCAGACGCCGAGATCCCCGACGACACGTTCGACCGTGTAGACGTGATGGGCGTCCCCATAGCCTATTCGGACCGGCGGCGGAACGAACGGCACGCGTCCTGAATTGTGGAGGATGCAACTCTTGCCTTCCCTATCATGACTCTTCTCGTCCAGCCGCGCTTAGTGAATGAGCCGTTTTCCCGCCCGGGACTGCTTCTCGATTTCCGCTTCGGCAGTAGGGCAGTCCTCTTTGACCTCGGCGATCTGTCGGCGCTTTCGCCACGTGAGATCCTGCACGTTTCGCACGTATTCGTGTCGCACATGCACATGGATCACTTTAGCGGGTTCGATCGCCTGTTGGGGGTGTCGCTCTATCGTGACAAGCAGGTCCATATCATCGGCCCGCCCGGACTGGCCGATGCCGTAGAGGCCAAGCTGCGGGCCTACACGTGGAATCTCCTCAACGAGCAGTCGCAGGACTTTACGATCTCCGCCTCTGATTGGACGGAAGAAGGCTTTTCCACTGCAGCCGCCTTCCGGGCGCGCAGGGCTTTCGCGCGGGAGAATTGGCAGAACCCGGACACCCTGTTCCCCCTGGACGATCCGGAGTTCACGATCGAAGCCGTCACGCTCGATCACGGGATTCCTTGCTTAGCCTTCGCCTTCCAGGAAAAACTGCGGGTGAACGTGCACCGGTCGCGTCTAGACGAGCTTGATCTTCCTGTCGGACCTTGGCTCACAAACGCCAAGCGGGCGGCGCGATGCGGCGCTGATGCGGCCACCGAGTTCACGCCGATTGCAGGCAGGAAGGTAACGCTTGGGGAACTGCTGCGGGATCGGGCGCTGGTCTGTGGGCCGGGTCAACGCATCGCGTATGCAACCGATTTAGCCTTCGGTCCGGAGAACGTCACACGTCTCTCTAACTTGGTGCGCCGCGCCGATCATCTTTTCATCGAAGCCGGATTCTTGGAGGAAGACCGAGACCTCGCGGCGTCGAAGAAGCATCTGACTGCCGCGCAGGCAGGCGCGATCGCCAGGCAAGCCGGCGCTATCTCCGCCCACCAGATACACCTTTCGCCTCGGTATCTCGGACGTGAGGACGAGCTGCGGACCGAATTCGAAGCCGGATTTCTCGGAAGTTCCGTTACAGCGAGATAAGGCTCGTTCCCCTTGTAAGGCCCCTACTATTGCGCGCACGGCCGGAGCAGGTAAGCCCGGCTTGCTTTTTGGGTGGTGATTGAGGCTTGCAAGCCGGGCTATGCACCGACTGACGGGCGGGGGGCTTAGGGCTTATCAGCCGGCGCGAGCGCAGACTGTCCGATTTGCTAGCAAGTCCGCAATCGACGGAGGTCCACCCTGCCCGCGGCATTCGTCTGAATGACGAAAAGACATAGCCCCTTATTCCGTTGGGGCAGGGGCCCGAGCGATGATCATGTGATTCACGGCAGTTCTCCTTTGCGCCGGCGGCTCGGTGGGGAAACTTGATCTGCCTCGACGGCTTATCGATGATCACCAACGCATCGTCCGGCGCGGGCCGCTATAGCTTCTTCGCCTCCGACCACGGCCGCCGATCGCTTCGCCGAGGCTCGGCTTAAGTATCGTGAACAGAGCGGTAACACACGGTAACGGATTAAGAATTTCGTAAGGAATCTCAAAGGGCTGGCCGAGTGCCAATTTAACGCGCCTTTAAACCGCCGCATCTACTCTGCACCTCGAGCGCCATCGGCACCGGGGACAAGCAAGCACAGCGCATGGCGAACCGCAGAGACAGTCGCATCGAACCGAGCTTCGAAGGCTCGCCGCGGGCGAAACCCTCCGACGGCTTTTCGGTCAGCGAGGAGGATCGCGTCGTGCCGGCAAGTCGCAAATCCGGAGCAAAACGCAAATCCGGCAAGGCGAAATCGTCGCGTCGCGGCCGAGACCGCAACCGGCGCGGTCTGTTTTCCATCTTCGGCCGCCTGCTCTACTGGTGTTTCGTGCTCTGCATCTGGGGCGGCATCGCGGTGGCCGGCATCGTCGTCTATTACGGCGCCAAGATGCCGGCGGCGACCACCTGGTCGATCCCCGACCGCGCGCCCAACATCAAGATCGTCTCGGTCGACGGGCAGCTCATCGCCAACAGAGGCATGAGCGGCGGCGAGGCCGTCGGCCTCAATGAGATGTCGCCCTATATACCCGAGGCCGTCGTCGCCATCGAGGACCGCCGCTTCTATTCGCATTTCGGCATCGACCCGATCGGGCTGACGCGCGCCATGGTCACCAACGTGCTCGGCGGTCATTTCTCGCAGGGTGGCTCGACGCTGACGCAGCAGCTGGCGAAGAACCTGTTCCTGACGCCGGACCGGACGCTGGAGCGCAAGGTGCAGGAAGTGCTCCTGGCGCTGTGGCTGGAACACAAGCACAGCAAGGACCAGATTCTCGAAATGTACCTCAACCGGGTCTATTTCGGCTCCGGCGCCTATGGCGTGGAAGCGGCCTCGCGGCGTTATTTCGGCAAGAGCGCGCGCGACGTCTCGCTGTCGGAGGCAGCGCTTCTCGCCGGTCTGTTGAAGGCGCCGTCGCGGCTTTCACCGGCGCGCGACCCGAAGGCGGCGGAAGAGCGCGCGCAGCTCGTGCTCGCCGCCATGCGCGAGGAAGGCAAGATCAGCGACAAGGAATACAAGGTGGCGCTGAGCGCGCCGGCGACGCGCTCGCCCTCCTACTGGACCGGCTCGGAAAACTATGTCGCCGACACGGTCATGGAGGAACTGCCCGACCTTATCGGCGACGTGCGCGGCGACATCGTCATCGACACCACGGTCGACCTGACGCTGCAGAAACTCGCCGAGCAGTCGATCCGCCGGCTGATCGACGAGAGCGGCAAGAAGCTCAACGTCACGCAAGGCGCGTTGGTGTCGATCGACGATTCCGGCGCCGTGCGCGCAATGGTTGGCGGCTACGATTATTCGACCAGCCAGTTCGACCGCGCCTCGGAAGCGCGGCGCCAGCCAGGCTCCGCCTTCAAGCCGTTCGTCTACATGGCGGCGCTCGAGGCCGGCCGCACGCCGGACAGCGTGCGCAACGACGCCCCCATCAGAATAGGCAAGTGGACGCCCGACAATTACGGCGGCAAATATTATGGCAAGGTGACTTTAGCCACCGCGCTGGCCAAGTCGCTGAACTCGGTCGCGGCGCAACTCACCATGGAAGTCGGGCCCGACGCGGTGGTCGAGGCGGCGCACCGCATGGGCATCCAGTCCGACCTGCAGTCGAACACCTCTATCGCGCTCGGCACGTCGGAAGTGACGCCGCTGGAACTGACCTCCGCCTATGTGCCTTTCGCCAACGGGGGCTACAAGCCGGACATCCATTTTATCAGCCGCGTCACCACGGCCGGCGGCAAGGTGCTCTACGAGAACAATGGCGGGAGCGCGCCGCGCGTCATCAAGGCCGACATCGTCGGCATGATGAACTCGATGATGACGGGCACGGTCGAGGTCGGCACCGCCAAGAAGGCGGCCTTCAACTGGCCTTCGGCCGGCAAGACCGGCACCAGCCAGAATTCGCGCGACGCCTGGTTCGTCGGCTACACCGCCAACCTCACCACCGGCGTCTGGTTCGGCAATGACGACGGCAGCCCGATGAAGAAAGTGACCGGCGGCGCATTGCCGGCGCAGGCCTGGCACGAGTTCATGGTGGCGGCGCATGAAGGCGTGCCGGTCAGGCCGCTGCCCGGCACGTGGAAGTCGACGCCCTCCGATACGGTCGTCCCGGACGAGATCCCGTCGGCGGATGGCTCACAGCCGCCGCCGGCGCCGCCCGCGCCGGTCGGCCAGTCGGCGCCGGTTGCCCAGGCGCCTGCGCGCCAGGCGCGTCCGGCCCAGACGGTCGATGCCGACGGTTTCGACATGCCCAGCGACGGCGGCACCACCGCGTCGGTCGGGCATCCGGTGCCGCCCGGCGACGTCGGCGGCCCGAAGAAACGGCGGCAGACGTCCATTCTCGATATTCTGAGTGGCGGCTAAAGCCTGATCCCGCTTTCGGGATCGTGGTCCAGCCGGCAACTCGCCTCTCGCAATGGCAAGCGCCTTCGGCTACATGTCCGGCCGGAGATCAAGCCATGGCCGAAATCGACAGCAGAAAAACCATCGTGCTCACCGGGGCCAGCCGCGGCATCGGCCATGCGACGGTGAAGCGCTTTTCGCGTGAGGGCTGGCGCGTCATCACCTGCTCGCGACAGGCCTTTGCCGAGGATTGTCCGTGGCCCGCCGGGCCGGAGGACCACATCAAGGTCGACCTCGCAGACCAGGAGGATGTCGGCATCGCCGTCTCGGAAATCCGGCATCGGCTGGAAGCGCATGGCGGGCAGCTCCATGCGCTGGTGAACAATGCCGGCATCTCGCCGAAGCTGAAGGACGGCGGCCGGATGAACTCGATCGAGACGCCGATGCATGTCTGGCGTGACGTGTTCCAGGTCAATTTCTTCGCGCCGATCATGCTGGCACGCGGCCTGTTCAAGGAACTCGCCGCGGCCAAGGGCTCGATCGTCAACGTCACCTCGATCGCCGGCACCAGGGTGCATCCGTTCGCCGGCACGGCCTATGCGACGTCGAAGGCAGCGCTCGGCTCGCTGACGCGCGAGATGGCGCATGACTTCGGCCCGCACGGCATCCGCGTCAACGCGATCGCGCCAGGCGAGATCGACACCGCCATCCTTTCGCCAGGCACCGACAGAATAGTCGAGACGATTCCGCTGCGACGCCTCGGCGCTACGGCGGAAGTCGCCGACATCATCTTCTTCCTGTGTTCGGGCCAAGCCTCCTACGTGACCGGCTCGGAAATCCACATCAATGGCGGCCAGCACGTGTGAGACGGCTGACTTCAAGCCAAGGACCGCTCATCCGGTTATGGTGAGAACGGCCTTGCCGCTGATGCCGCGCTGTCGCAGCGCGTCCAGGGCCTGGGCGATGTCCGTCCACGGCACGGTCATGGCCACGCGGGTTTCCAGCCGGCCGACCGCGACTAAGCCAAGCAGCCAGGCGATGTCGGCGCCGATGGCTGAACCGGATGTGTAATAGGCGAAAGTCTGAAGCCTCGCCCCCTCGTGACCCGGAACGAACTGGCGGAAGCCAATCGGAGTGAGTTCGCCACTGCTCGAACCGAACATGACGATGGTCCCGCCGGGTGCGACGCGTTCGATCGCGTGTGCGAGGCTTTCACCACCGACCGACTCGGTGATCAGCGAAAACGGTCCCTCGGCCAGTTCGATCGCCTCGACCACCTGCTCGGCGCCCAGGCGACGGAGATCCTCGCCGTGCCGGGAGGCGGCGACTGCGGTCACGCGCCCGCCCTGTTGACGAGCGATCTGGATCTGGAATCGGCCGACCGCGCCGCTTGCGCCGGTGATCAGGACCCGCTGGCCGGTCAGGTCACCGCCATGGCGCAAAGTTCTTAGCGCCGTTGTGCCAGCGACCGGAAGCGTGGCGGCAGAGGCGAAGCCGACGTTGTCCGGCAGGGCGGCGAGACGGTCGGTCGGAACGGCGACATGTTCGGCCCAGCCGGCCTGGTCGACCAAGGCCGCAACGCGCGTGCCCGCAGTCGGGCCTGAGCCGTCGGCCGCCGCGCGCTCGACAATGCCGACGATGTCCTGGCCAGGTATCCACCCGTCAGGTCGTATGCTGAGCAAGCGCAGCTCGCCACGATTCAACGATGTTGCATGAACTGCCACCAATGCTTCATTTCCATTGCAGTTTGGCTCGTCGACCTGGGTGAGCTTCAGCCGGTCGGGGCCGTCGGAAGAAATGGCGAGAGCGAGCATAGGCCCACCTTTGAAATTGGCGATTAGGGAGCCGCGATCGACTGCGACGGTCACCGCTCAATCTATCGACTTTTGCGCCGAAAAATTTAGACATAAAGTCAAACGATCGCTAAAAGTCGTCAATCATGAGACAGCCTCTTCGCTGGCCCTGGCCCGATTTCGACGTCGACAATGTGCTGGCGCCAGCAATCGCGGTGCGCGTCGACGTTACCGGGAACAAGACTGAAGTGCCTGAGCACTGGCACCGCAAAGGGCAACTCGTCTTTGCGGTGGGAGGCGGCGTCACATGCCGCGTTCCGAGCGGCTTTTGGATGGTGCCGCCGCATTGCGGCGTGTGGATTCCGAGCCGCATGGAACACAGCAATATCGCAACCGCCAATGCCCGGATTTTCTTTGTCTACATCGAGCCCGGGGCCGCCGATCTGCCGGACCGATGCTGCACGCTTTCGATCTCGCCGCTGCTGCGCGAACTGATCATCGAGCTGTCGGATCGTGCGAACGACGACGATGCGAGGGGCGAGCTCCTGACCAGGATCCTGCTTACCGAATTGCCGCGCATGCCTGTCCAGCAACTGCATCTGCCGATCTCATCCGAACCGCGCATGAGGCGGATCGCCGAAGCGCTGGCAGAAAATCCCGCCGACCGCAGCACCCTGGCGGAGTGGGCCAGCCGCGTTGCGCTGAGCGAGAGCAGCCTCGCCCGTCTCGTGGTCAAGGAGACAGGGCTGAGCTTCGGGCGCTGGCGCCAGCAATTGCACTTGATCGTCGCAATACGAGAGCTGGCCGCCGGCGCCAGCGTGCAGCAGGTTTCGGCCGATCTCGGCTATGAATCGGTCACCGCCTTCATCACCATGTTCAAGAAGGCGCTCGGCAAGCCGCCGGCCAAATATCTCAGCGACATCGCGCAAAACGGCGGTTCGGCGTTCGTTGCTTGAACCCCGCTCACTCCGCGCAAATCGGCAATGCGAAGAGCTGGTTTCAGGTTTCCGCCTTGACCGGCGCCACAACGGCCGCGCCCGTCACCACCTCGACGATGCCGCGCGCGATCTCGCGCTCACCCATGATCACCGTGTCGGCGCCGAGGCCTCTCAGATGCTCGACCTCGGCATCGGAATGGGCACGGGCAATGACGTTTATCGCAGGATTGGCGGCGCGGGCCCGAAGCACGATCTGCCCGGCCTCGAAGGCATTGGGAATGGCGAGGATCAGCCGCTTGGCGCCTTCCGGATTGGCGGCTGAAAAGATCTCCGCGCTGGCGGCATTGCCGGCCACGGTTTCGATGCCGTCGGACTTCAGCTTCGCAAGCGTCTTGTCGGCATCCTCGATGACCAGGAAGGGCAGATCGGCTTCCTTCATCGCGGCCCCCACGAGACTGCCGACACGGCCATAGCCAACCAGGATGGAATGATAGGTGAGCGCGGTGCGCGGTGGCGGGCCATCTTCCTTTTCCGGAGCTGCCACCACCGAAGCCACCTGGCCTGGCTCGGTAGCCGGGCCGATCGGCCTTGCCTCGACCGGGGGCGCTGCTTTGGTGGCACGCGCTTCCAGCCACGGCTTCATCCAGTCGACGACGAGGAACATCAACGGATTGAGCAGGATCGACAGGATGGCGCCGGCCAGGATCAGGTCGCGGCCCTGCTCGGGCAACAGCTTCAGCCCGACGCCGAGCTCGGCCAGGATGAAGGAGAATTCGCCGATCTGGGCGAGGCTGGCCGAGATCATCAGCGCCGTCGCGATCGGATAGCGGAAGGCGATGACGATGACGAAGGCGGCAATCGATTTGCCGACGACGATGATGGCAAGCGTGGCGAGTATAGGCAGGCCGTTGCTGATCAGGCTGAGCGGGTCGAACAGCATGCCGACCGAGACGAAGAACAGCACCGAAAAGGCATCGCGCAGCGGCAGCGATTCCTCGGCCGCACGATGGCTGAGCTCGGACTCGCTCATGATCATGCCGGCGAAGAAGGCGCCGAGCGCCAGCGACACGCCGAACAGTTTCGCCGCGCCGAAGGCGACGCCGAGCGCAATGGCGAGCACCGCAAGCCGGAACAGCTCGCGCGAGCCGGTATGGGCGACATAATGCAGGACCCACGGGATGACCCTGCGGCCGACGACCAGCATGACGATGACGAAAGCGGCGACCTTGGCCAGCGTCACGCCGACGACGCCCCAGATGCCGTAGCTGGCAGGCAGCGAAAGCAGGCTCGCATGGTCGTCGGCCTGCGGCTGGCCGCCGAGCACGCCGGCGAGCGCCGGCAAAAGCACCAGCGCCAGCACCATGGCCAGATCCTCGACGATCAGCCAGCCGACGGCGATGCGGCCGCGCTCGGTCTCGATCAGCCGTCGCTCCTGCATGGCGCGCAGCAGCACGACGGTCGAGGCGACGGAAAGCGCCAGGCCGAAGACCAGGCCGGCGCCCAAGGACCAGCCGAGCAGCCAAGCGAGGCCAACGCCGAGCAGCGTGGCAAAGCCGATCTGCACGACGGCGCCGGGCACGGCAATCGCGCGAACCGACAGAAGGTCCTTCAGCGAGAAATGCAGGCCGACGCCGAACATCAAGAGGATGACGCCGATCTCGGCCAGTTCGTTGGCGAGGCTGGCGTCGGCGACGAAGCCCGGCGTGTTCGGCCCGACCAGCACGCCGGCGACGAGATAGCCGACCAGCGGCGGGATGCGGAAACGGTTGGCCAATGCTCCGAAGACGAAAGCAAGCCCCAAACCGGCGACGATGGTGGCGATAAGGGGCGTGTCATGCGGCATGGTCTATGGAGCGCCTTTCAGAAACTGCGATGTCGGATAAGCGCCGCCCGAGGCCGTCGCCTTTCGCAATATGATGGGGAGAGCGGTGGTGACGCAACCGCTGGTGCGCTGAAATCGGCGCCCCGGAGGCCACCGGAGGACGAAAACCGCAGCCGGCCGTCGCGCGCGGTCGTGCAGCATCAACCTCAATGGCGTTCGATAGCCTCTCGCTGCCTGGCTCAGGCCGCTTGGAGCAGCTTCTCGATCTCGGGAATGGTGTGGTTGGTCAGCGTCTTCGGTATCTCCGCCTTCACCTTGTCGCAGACCTCCTTGTGCAGCTTCTGGCGCATCTCGCCGAGCACCTGCGGTGGAGCGATCAGCACGACCTCGTGGAAGTCACCCCGATGCGCGAGTTTGTAGAGCCGCTCCGCGATGGTATCGGCAAAGCGTTCCTTGCCGAGACGGTGCCAATCGGTGTCTTCAACCGCGCTGCGGTGAACTGTCGGCCCGTCACTGTAGCGGCCCGGCCTGTCGCTGCCCTGCTCGCGGGTGGCCGGATTCTCCTGCTCCAGCTCCTGCACGACCTGCAGGTCCGGACATTTGGTATCGCCCTGGTTGCGAAGGAAAAGCGCCTTTTCGCCGTCAGCCACGATGACCCAAAGATCATGTTTCAGCCTGATGCTCATAGCGCTCCTCCTTTTCAGCTTCTAGGCCTGCCGACCAAGCTTCAAAATGCGGTCTGCCGGCAGCGATGGGATCGTTAGCCAAACGTGCCGCCAAGCGCGATTGTTCCAGTCAGCGACGACTGCTCGCTCGCTCTTTGCGCGGCGCATCAAGCAGCCGCTCGGAGCGGATACGGCTTTAATCTACTAACTTAGTAGAAATTAGAAAAAACCATTTTGCCGCCATGACCGGCCAGCGCTAAAAATTATGCGGTATCAATGGGTGTCGGCGAGGTGTCAGGCCACCTCAAGCCCAGACGTAGAATTTTTTTCTCCTGCATTTCGCGGTTGCGAAAAAGCGATTGCCTGCCTCCGAGGGATGCGCGAGTGCTTGCCTTCTGGTTTTTGCCGCGCCCGCGTAAAACTGCCAAACTGTTCAACTATTGCTTATCGCCATGTCGCCAGCCAACGCCAAGCTCAACGCCTTCCCCGTCTTCGTGCGCGTCGACGGCGAAGCTGTGGCCATCGTCGGCAACGGCGAGGAGGCGCTTGCCAAGGCGAGGCTCCTTGCGCAGTCGAGCGCTTCGCTGCGCATCATTGCCGACAATGCCGATGCGGAGCTGCTTGCATTCATCGCATCCACCGGCGCCATCCACATCGAAGTCGCCTATGACGCCGCGCAGCTCGAAGGCGCGGCCATGGTGTTCGCCGCCGGTGGCGACGAGGCGCTCGATCGCCGCGTCGCCGAGGATGCGCGCCGGCTGGGCATCCCGGTCAATGTCGTGGACCGGCCGGAGCTCTGCGATTTCTTCACCCCGGCGCTGGTCAACCGGGCGCCGGTCGCCATCGCCATCGGCACCGAGGGCGCCGGCCCGGTGCTCGCACAGATGCTGCGCGTGCGCATCGACCGCATGCTGTCGCCGTCGCTAGGCCGGTTGGCGGCCTTGGCGGCTTCGTTCCGTGCCGCGGCCGAGCGGCTGCCGAAAGGCAATCGCCGCCGCCGTTTCTGGAGCGATTTCTTCGCCGGCGCTCCTGCCAAGGCCATCGAAGCCGGAGAGTTCGACAGGGCGCATGGTGCGGCGCTCGACCTTCTGGTTTCGAACACGCCGGCAGCGGGCCATATCGCGCTCGTCGGCGCCGGTCCGGGCGCGGAGGATCTGTTGACGCTGCGCGCCCACCGTCTGCTGATGGAAGCGGACGCGATCGTCTATGACGCGCTGGTGCCGGAGGCGATCGTCGCCATGGGCCGCCGCGACGCCGAGCGCCTGCCTGTCGGCAAGCGCAAGGGCTGCCATTCCAAGAGCCAGGAAGAGATCAACGCGCTGCTCATCGAGCTTGGCCGCGCCGGAAAGCGGGTGGTCCGGCTGAAGTCGGGCGATCCGCTGGTGTTCGGCCGGGCCGGCGAGGAAATGGCGGCGCTGCGCGAGGCCGGTATCGCTTATGAGGTGGTTCCGGGCGTCACCGCCGCCTTCGCCGCAGCCGCCGATTTCGAACTGCCGCTGACGCTGCGCGGCGTGACCTCCTCGATGGTGTTCACAACCGGCCACGACCTCAAGGGCAACTCGCTGCCCGACTGGGCCAAGCTCGCCATCTCCGGCGCCACCGTCGCCGTCTATATGGGCCGCTCGGTCGCCGCCGAAGTCGCCGGCCGTCTGATCGAAGCGGGACTGTCGCCGGACACCGCCGTCGCCGTCGTCGAGAATGCCAGCCTCGGCAACCGCCGCCGCTTTCACGGCACGCTGGCCGACCTGCCGTCGCTCGAAGCGCGCGCCGATCTCACCGGTCCGGTCATGACGATCATCGGCGACGCGGTCGCCGGCGCCAATTTCGAGCGATCCGAGCCGCTCGTGACACACAAGCGCGAAGACACAGGGCATGAAGAAGCCGCCAGCACGGTGGCCGAAGGAGTACGGGAATGAAGGTTTTGACCGCGAACAGGCTCTCCGACGGCATTGCCGTCTGGTACGCCGATGGCGGCTGGGCGGAGATAGTCGGCCATGCCGACATCGCCCACGACAAAGCGGCGGAGGACCGGCTGGAAGCGATCGGCGCCGCGGCCGCCGCCAACAACGAGGTGGTCGACGTCAACCTGATCGACGTCACCGCGGTCGATGGATTGGTCGAGCCGGTGCGGCTGCGCGAGAAGATCCGCGCCGCGGGCCCGACCATCCGCACCGACATCGGCAAGCAGGCGTCCGCGGCACCGGCCCGGGCGGCATAAGTTCAAGGAAAGAGCGGGCGGACGCGCCCCCGGAAGACGAAGCATGTACCGTTACGACGAGTTCGACCAAGATTTCGTTCGCGCCCGGGTCGCCGAGTTCAGCGACCAGGTGCAGCGCCGGCTTGCCGGCGAGATCACCGAGGAGCAGTTCCGGCCGCTCAGGCTGATGAACGGCGTCTATCTGCAGCTGCATGCCTATATGCTGCGCATCGCCGTGCCCTATGGCACGCTGAACAGCCGGCAGTTGCGCATGCTCGGCCACATCGCCCGCAAATACGACAAGGGCTACGGCCATTTCACCACACGCCAGAACATCCAGTTCAACTGGCCGGCGCTGTCGGACATTCCGGCGATCCTCGCCGATTTGGCCAGCGTCGAGATGCACGCCATCCAGACCAGCGGCAACTGCATCCGCAATGTCACCGCGGACCATTTCGCGGGAGCCGCCGCCGACGAGGTTGCCGATCCGCGCCCCTATGCGGAAATCCTGCGCCAGTGGTCGTCGGTGCATCCGGAATTCTCGTACCTGCCGCGCAAGTTCAAGATCGCGGTGACCGGCGCCGAGCGCGACCGCGCCGCCATCCAGACGCACGATATCGGCCTGCATCTGAAGAAGAACGCGGCCGGCGAGCTGGGCTTTGCCGTCTATGTCGGCGGTGGCCAGGGCCGCACGCCGATGGTCGCCAGGAAGATCCGCGACTTCCTGCCGGAAGCCGACCTTCTGTCCTACTGCACGGCGATCCTGCGCGTTTACAACCTCTATGGCCGCCGCGACAACAAGTTCAAGGCACGCATCAAGATCCTCGTCCACGAGACCGGCGTCGAGGAAATCACCGGCCAGGTCGAGGCCGAATGGCAGGAGCTGAAGGACGCCGAACTGAAGCTGCCGGAAGCCGACATCCAGGCGATCAACGCCTATTTCGCGCCGCCGGCATTGCCGGACCGGACGGAAGGCGACGCGCAAGTGAAGCAGGCGCGGCTCGATTCCAAAAGCTTCTCGGAATGGCTCGACCAGAATGTCGTGACCCATCGCCATCCTGACTATGCGGCGGTGACGATCTCGCTGAAGGGCATCGGCGAGGTGCCCGGCGACGCCACCGACAGCCAAATGGAAGCGGTGGCCGACATCGCCGAGAAATTCGCTTTCGACGAGCTGCGCGTCAGTCACGAGCAGAACCTGATCCTGCCGCATGTGGCCCGCGCCGACCTCAAGACGGTCTATGACGCGCTGGTCGAGATTGGTCTCGCGACAGCCAATTCAAACCTGATCAGCGACATCATCTCCTGCCCGGGCCTCGACTACTGCGCGTTGGCCACGGCGCGCTCCATTCCGGTGGCGCAGGAAATCTCGCGCCGCTTCGCCTCGCTGGAGCGGCAGCGCGAGATCGGCGAGTTGAAGCTGAAGATCTCCGGCTGCATCAATGCCTGCGGCCACCACCATGTCGGCCACATCGGCATCCTCGGCGTCGAGAAGAAGGGCACCGAGCTCTACCAAGTGACGCTCGGCGGCTCGGCCGACGAGAACACCTCGGTCGGCGAGATCATTGGCCGCGGCTTCTCCTCGGAAGAGATCACCGATGCCATCGAGCAGATCGTCGATACCTATCTCGGCCTTCGGCTCAGTCCCGATGAACGTTTTATCGACGCCTACCGCCGTGTCGGTCCCTCGCCGTTCAAGGAGGCGCTCTATGCTGGCGAAACCAAGGCCGCTTGATCGCACGGACGGCGTCGAGGCCGGCGTCGCCGCGGAAGCGGCGGGGCTCGACGCGCTGCTCGGTCATCTGAAGCCGATCGAGATCATCGAGCGGTCGGTGCGCGAATTCTTCCGCGGCGAGGTCGCCGCCGTGTCGTCCTTCGGCGCGGATTCGGCGGTGCTCCTGCACATGATCGCCAAGATAGACCGGTCGCTGCCGGTGATCTTCCTCGATACCGGCAAGCATTTCGAGGAAACGCTCGGCTACCGCGACGCGCTGGTCGCCGATTTCGGCTTGACCGATGTCAGGGTGATCAAGCCGGACGAGGCGGCGCTCGAGCGCGTCGATCCTACCGGCAGACTGCACGAGACCGACACGGACGCCTGCTGCAACGTGCGCAAGGTCGAGCCGCTGGCCCGCGGCGTCGAGCCGTTCCGCGCCTGGTTCACCGGACGCAAGCGCTTCCAGGCTTCGACGCGTGCTGCGCTTCCGGTCTTCGAGGCGGTCGGCTCGCGCATCCGCATCAATCCGCTCGCGCGCTGGACGACGTCGGACCAGGCCGACTACATGCGCGCGCATGCGCTGCGCGAAAATCCGCTCGTCGCCTATGGCTATCTCTCGATCGGTTGCTTCCCATGCACGCAGCCGGTACAGCCTGGCGAGGATGCGCGCAGCGGCCGCTGGGCAGGGCACGCCAAGACCGAGTGCGGCATCCATCTGTCGGGGTTGGAAAAGTCGCTGACCGACGCATCGCTTTAAGGATACGCCGCTATTCAGGTGAGGCCGGCCTGCAAATGGCGGCTTCCTGCGCTTCCGGTGCTCACGTACTTCAAGTACGCTCCGCTCCGGTTCTCGGAAGCCACCATTTTCGACTCGGCCTGACCTGAATAGCGACATATCCTTGCATTCTTAGGTATTAGGAATTTGATGACTGAACCGACCAAATCGGAAACCCGCCTCTGGACCCCGAAGGGTTTTCGCGAGGACGACTGGGTCCATGCCGAAGGCGTGGAGGCGCTCGCCGGCAACGGCCGCTTCATCCTGCCGTTGCAGGCCTTCCTCGGACTTGACGACGACGTCCGCAAGTCGGCCAAGGAGCGCATCGGCGTGTTGCTGCAGCCAGGCGACGAGCTCGACAAGATCGTCGGCCTGCTCGATCAGTTGTCACTGGTGGCGCTGGCCTTTCCGGCGTTCAATGACGGCCGCTCCTTCTCAAAGGGCGAGTTGCTGCGCAGCCGGCACAACTTCAAGGGCGCGATCCGCGCAACGGGCCAGGTGCTGGTCGACCAGCTGCCGCATATGCTGAGGCTCGGCTTCGACGAATTCGAAGTTTCCAACCCGGTGCTGCTGAAACGGCTGGAGGAAGGGCGCACCGGCGGCTTGCCGCTCTACTACCAGCCGGCCGTTGAGCCGGAAGCCAAGGGCCCGAAATATTCCTGGCGACGCAAGCGCCCGGGCTGACGGCGTGACGGCATGCCTGGTTCGTTTCGGGCCAGCCTGGTCGGACCAAGGCTGCGGATTTTCCCGGTGGGCTGGCATTGCAATGAGCGGAAGTGGGAAGCCGTCACCGATCTGGCCGGACCACTTACGCGATTTGCGCTTTCCCTTCCGCCGTGTTGCCCTTAGGATAGGCTATTTATTTCGCGATCCGAAATAAATAGCCGTCAACGGAGGAATCGACATGGCAGGCAAGAAGATATTGATGCTCGTCGGCGAGTTCAGCGAGGAATACGAGATTTTCGTCTTTGAGCAGGCCATGCATGCGGTCGGCCACACGGTCCATGTCGTGTGCCCGGACAAGAAGGCCGGCGATGTGCTCAAGACTTCATTGCACGACTTCGAGGGCCATCAGACCTATACCGAAAAGCTCGGCCACGATTACATCCTCAACAAGACCTTCGCCGAGGTGAATCCCGCGGATTACGATGCGGTCTACGCGGCCGGCGGGCGCGGTCCGGAATATATCCGCATCGACAAGCGCGTGCAGGCGCTGGTCAGGCATTTCCATGAGACCGGCAAGCCGATCTTCACCATCTGCCACGGCGTGCAGATCCTCATCGCCGTCGACGGTGTGGTGCGCGGCAGGCAAGTGGCGGCGCTGCAATATTGCGAGCCCGAGGTCACGCTCGCCGGCGGCACCTATATCGACGTTGCGCCGACCGGCGCACATGTCGACGGCAATCTGGTGTCAGCCAAGGGTTGGCCGGGGCTTGCCGCTTTCATGCGGGAGTGCCTGAAGGTGCTCGGCACCGAAATTCGCCATGGCGAAGCGCTTATGCGAGACGAGCGCAAGGCGGCGTAAAAGCGCGTCGCGATCTTTCAGATTCGCTCCATGCGCTTTAGGTTTTTGATTTTGCGCATGTCTTTGTCCCGAGACCGGTTCCCACTTTCGGGAGACATGCTTTGGCTCTTTCCGCCGCGACGCTGCGGAGCGTTATAGGGGAGGCGGGCAGCGCGGCTATCGGCGCCGCACGCCGCCCACCTTTTCCGCCTCCGCCCCGTCCAGGCGGTCGAGCAGGTCCGTAAGCCGCTTGGGCACCTCTTTCTCCAGGCGAAATACCGGAAGGGTGCGCAAGAGGCGCTTGGTCGCTTCGCTGCTGACCTGCCGCCTGATATCGTTGGCGAGTCTGGCGCGCCTTTCACTGTTGGTGCCGCTCATAGTCCCAAAATCCTGTGTCGGCTTCGAAACTCCTCTAGCCCGGCAATGGTTCCCGCATCGGCCGACAGAGGCAAGCGAAGCTGTCCGGTAGGGTAAAATTTGAATTAATTTGGAATGACCCGGGGATGGTCGGCAATGGCGCTTGCCCCTTGATTTTTGGCCTTTAAACCTCGATATCGGGCGCAAATCCAAACCAATCCGAATGACGGGATACGGCGATGAGCGACCAGGCAAAAGACGAACGCGCGCCCGAGGAAATCGAAGCCACCCAGGCTTCCGACGCCCAGGCTTCCGGCGCCCAGGCTTCTGGCGAACGTGCGGAAGGCGGCGTCGACGGCGATTATGAAGCGCTTGTGCGGCTGCTGAAGGAAAACGAGGAATTGAAGGATCGTGCGCTGCGCGTCGCGGCCGAAATGGAGAACCTGCGGCGGCGCACCGCGCGCGACGTGCATGACGCGCGCACTTACGCGGTGGCCAACTTCGCCCGCGATATGCTGTCGGTGTCGGACAATCTGCGCCGCGCGCTGGATGCCATTCCCGCCGAGGCCAAGGCCGCGGGCGATGCCGGCTTCAAGGCGTTGATCGAAGGCGTCGACCTCACCGAGCGCGCCATGCTGTCGGCGCTGGAGCGGCACGGCGTGAAGAAGCTCGCGCCCGAGGGCGAGAAGTTCGATCCGAACTTCCACCAGGCGATGTTCGAGGTGCCCAACGCCGACGTTGCGGCCGGCACCGTCGTCCAGGTCGTGCAACCCGGCTATTCGATCGGCGAGCGCGTCTTGAGGCCCGCGATGGTCGGCGTCGCCAAGGGCGGCCCGAAGGCGGCAAGCGAGGCAAAGGTCGAACCGGGCCCGGTGAACGAGCAGGCCGAGAAGGATGCGTGAAGAGAGTGAGTAGCGAATAGGGAATAGCGAGTAGGGAAGCCGGTACGAACCGTGTTATTCACCACTACTCACTATTCGCTACTCACTACTCGCTCACCATGAATCCGATCGAACTGCTCGACTACGCCGGCGTCGCGGTTTTCGCGGCGACGGGCGCGCTTGCCGCGTCGCGCAAGGAACTCGACATCATCGGCTTCCTGTTCCTGGCCAGCGTCACCGGCATCGGCGGCGGGACGCTGCGCGACGTCATCCTCAACCTGCCGGTGTTCTGGGTCGCCAATAGCGGTTATGTGCTGATCTGCGCCGTCGTGGCGGTGCTTGTCTTCTTCAGCGCCCATCGCGTCGAATCCCGCTATAAGCTCTTGCTCTGGCTCGACGCGATCGGGCTTGCCGCCTTTGCGGTGATGGGGGCTGCAAAGGGGCTGGCGATCACGGGCTCGCCGGTCGTATCGGTCATCACCGGAGTGCTCACGGCGACCTTCGGCGGCATATTGCGCGACCTGCTCGCCGGCGAGCCGTCTGTGCTGTTGAGACCCGAGATCTATGTCACGGCGGCGCTTGCGGGGGCGGCGCTCTTCACGCTTTGCGACCTTATCGGCATGGCGGCGCTCCCATCCAGCCTGCTCGGCTTCGCGGCCGCTTTCCTGGTACGCGGGGGAGCGCTCAAATTCGGCTGGTCGTTTCCTGCCTACAAAAGCCGGCCCGGCCGGAGGCCGGAAGATATTCCGTGAGGGAGCGAATAGCGAGTAGCGAGTAGCGAATAGGGTTGTTGTGACCAACCCAACATCGTTTATTTCTTTCGCTATTCGCTATTCTCACGCAGCAAAGCGCTGCCCTTCACCGCCATAGTAGTTGACGTAGCGGGCGCCGATTTCCTTGACGGGCATGACGACGAAGACATCGACGGTCGAGAATTCGTGGTCGATGACGCAGCCGTCGCCGATGCGGGCGCCGACGCGCAGGTAGCCTTTGACCAGCGGCGGCATGGCGGCGATCGCCGCCTTGGCGTTGACGGCCTCGATCGGCATCAGGTCCATCGAGCAGTAGCGGCCCGCGACCGCCTTGACATCCCAGGCCTGGTTGGTGCGGCAATGATGGGCGAGATAGGTGAGCGCCTCGGCATGGGCCGCCGGCACGATGCCATGGAAGGAGGCGCAGCCGGTCATCACGCCGATACCATAGTGGTTGATATAGGCCCAGATGCCTTGCCAGAGCGCCTCGATGGTGCGCTTGGAGCGGTATTCCGGCAGCACACAGGAGCGGCCGAGCTCAAGGAAGCGCTGGCCCGGATGGCGCGCGACCAGCTTGGTCAACTCGAACTCGCCCTCGGAGTAGAAGCCGCCGGCGGCCGTGGCGATCTCCTGCCGCAAAAGGCGGTAGGTGCCGACAATGCGGCGGTGCTCGGGACCGGGAAGCGACGTGTCGAACACCAAAAGGTGATCGCAGAGCGGGTCGAAGCGATCGGCATCGCGCCGGTCCTGCGCCTGGAACAAATCCTTCCTCGCGCCAAGCTCGTCATAGAATACCCGGTAGCGCACTTCCTGGGCGGCGGCGATCTCGGCCTCGTTGCGGGCGAGACGCACTTCAAGGTTGCCGATACGGCCCAGCGGTGCGCCGCTTGCGACGGCGTCGGCGGTACGCGCGCCGAGCAAAGCGCTGGCGTTCGGCCGAGTGTCGCATTCAGGCATTACTGTATGCACGAGTGATTCTCTCCTTCGAGCCATCCCTCTTGGCACGGGGATACGGTGTAGGTGCAACAGGATTGTGACAGTACCGTGATACGGCGAGCCCGGCAATACTTCGTCGGCTGGGCAATACCTTCAACCGGCTATGTTACGGCTGCGAAAGCCAGGCAATCCAAGGTGTTCGCGAAACCAAAAAAATCGTTACGCCGCAACCTGGCCTTCGACGGCCTGGACGAGCGCATCGGGGTCGAGGGGCTTGGTGACGAAGCCGCTGGCGCCGTGAGCCAGCACGGTGTGGCGCGTCTTTTCCTGGCTGTCGGCCGAAAGCACCATGATCGGGATCGGCGGCACGGCAAGCGCTTCCTCATGGCGGCGGATGGCGGCGATCGCGTCCAGCCCGTCCATCACCGGCATGTGCAGGTCCATCAGAACCACGTCGAAACGATGCTTGAGCCCGGCATCGGTTACGGCCTCGACCGCGGCCTTGCCGTTGCCGACGATCTTGACGCGATGCCCGGCCTTGAGCAGCGTGGCGCGGGCAAGCATTGCATTGATGTCGTTGTCCTCGGCGATCAGCACGGACAGGCCCTGATCGCGGCGGCGCGCGGACGCGGCACCGCGGGGTTTCGGCTGCGGCTCGGCCGGCGCCGCCACATGGCTGGTCAACAGCACACGCAGCAGCGTTTCGCCGCGCACCGGCCGGGCGAGGAACGTCGCGTAGCCGTTGGCGCGGAACTCGCCAAGCATGCCGCGATCGGTCGGAGCGATCAGGGTGATGGCCTCGCAATCGACAAAGCCGCTCTCGCGCAGGCGCTTCAGCAAACGGCCGTCGCTGTTTTCAAGCGCGGCATCGATCAGAAGCACGTTGCAGCCGGCGGCAAACGAAGCGGCCTGGCCCGGCGTCGCGGCGATATCGACGGCGCCGCCATGGGCGCGGATGGCGCGGGCGATGGCATCGGCCTCGACCGCGTTTTTCGACACGATCACCGCGCGCCGGTCCGAGAGGATATTGTGGCGATGCGGCGGCGGCTCGGTCGCCGCGGTGGCGGGGATATCGAAGACGAATTCGGACCCTTCGCCGAGCCGGCTCGAAACCGAGATCGTGCCGCCCATGGCGATCACCAGCCGCTTGGAGATGGCAAGGCCGAGACCGGCGCCGCCATGCACCCTTGTCGAGGTGCCGTCGGATTGCTCGAACTCCTCGAAAATGCGCTCCATGTCCTCTTCGCGCAGTCCCGGACCTGTGTCGGCGATGGTGAAGCAGATGCGGTCGGTGCTCTCGGTGCGGGCGCGCGCGACGGTGAGCAGAACGCCGCCGGCGTCGGTGAATTTGACGGCGTTGCCGATGAGATTGAGTAGCACCTGGCGCACGCGGCCGGGATCGGCGGTGATCATCTGCGGCACGTCGGGCTCGACATAACAGCCAAGACCGATGTTCTTGGAGAAGGCTCTCGCCGCCAGGAGCTCGATGATGTTGTCGGCGATTTCGCGCAGCGAGGTCGGCTGCGGCTCGGGATCGAAGCGGCCGGCCTCGATCTTGGAATAGTCGAGAAGGTCCTCGATCAGCGCAAGAAGCGCGCTTGCGGAGGTGGAGACGGCGCCGACATAGGTGCGCTGCTCCGGCGACAGGTCGGTGTCGGCAAGCAGCTTCGCCATGCCCATGATGCCGTTCATCGGCGTGCGGATCTCGTGGCTGACGGTGGCGAGGAAGCGCGACTTGGCCTGGCTTGCATATTCGGCCCGCTCGCGGGCGGTAATCAGCGAGGATTCGGCGCGCTTGCGGGCGGTGATGTCGCGCGCGATAGCCCGGTGCGACACCGCGCCCGTATCCTTGTCGCGCACCGAGAGCTCGATCCAGGAGAACCAGCGCGGTCCGTTCGGCGTGCGGACGGCGACATCGGTGGAGCTCAGGCATTCGTGGTCCGAGAAGGCGGCGTCGGGCACGACGCCGACATCTATGCCGAGCTCGGAAAGCGTCTTGCCGGCAAGGTCGCGCTGGTCTGTGTCGACAAGCGAGGCGAACACCTTGTTGGCATAGACGATATGGCCGTCGCGGTCGCGATGGACGACGAGATCGCCGAGCGCATCGATCAGGCCACGAAAACGCTCCTCGCTCTCCTGCATCTCCCACATGCGGTCGGCGAGCGTCTCGATCTCGGCGCGGCTGCGGGCGGCGGTCTCGTCGAGAAGAGCCGTGGTGCGGCGCTCCGTGTTCCTGTTGCGCAGATGCATGGCGAGGCTGCCGAGGCCGCTCGCCAGCAGGCCGACGGTGATGAAGATCGGCGCTCCGGTGAGATGCGCCAGCCCGGCCAGCACGGCGATGGCGACGATCGTCAGGAACGGCAGGCCTTCACGGCTGTCCGCTTGCAAGGCAGGGACCAGCGGCGGCGCAACGAGCACCTGCCGCTTCGGCGCGCCGGCGTCCAGCCCGTCATCGCCTGCGACCTTGCTGTCCTGTCTGATGTCGGAGTCCGCGAACATGCGGGAAACCTTGCCAGACAGAGATTATGGAAGCTTGCGGCGGATCATTCGAATTTTAATTTTTGGTTCGGAATTCCTGCGATTTTGTGTTGTTTTAGTGCAATTCCGGACGGAAAACCGCCGAACACTTTTCCTGGAATTGCACTACATATCGACGACCACGCGGCCCCTGATCTTGCCATGGACAATGTCGCGCGCGGCGTCGACGATCCCGTCGAAGCCGATCGACCGCGACAGGGTCGATAGCTTCTTCAAATCGAGATCGGCGCCGATGCGGCGCCATGCCTCGAGGCGGACCGGTTTCGGCGCCATGACGGAATCGATGCCGAGCAGCGACACGCCGCGCAGGATAAAGGGGGCGACGCTCGTCGGCAGGTCCATGCCGCCGGCCAGGCCGCAAGCGGCGACCGCGCCGCCATAGGATGTCATCGACAGCACATTGGCGAGCGTATGAGTGCCGACCGAGTCGACGCCGCCCGCCCAGCGTTCCTTGGCCAGCGGCTTTGCCGGCTGGCTGAGCTCCTCGCGCGAGATCACCTCGGCCGCGCCGAGATCGATCAGATAGGGGCTTTCGGCATTGCGCCCGGTGGAAGCAATGACATGGTAGCCAAGGGTGGAGAGGATCGAGATGGCGACAGAGCCGACGCCGCCGGCAGCGCCCGTCACCACCACAGGCCCGCGGTCCGGCACGATGCCGTGCCGCTCCAGCGCCATGACGGCGAGCATCGCCGTATAGCCGGCGGTGCCGACGGCCATCGCATCATGCGGGCTCATGCTCTCGGGCAGCGGCACGAGCCAGTCGCCCTTGACGCGGGCGCGCCCGGCATAGGCGCCGTAATGCGTCTCGCCGACACCCCAGCCGTTGAGGATCACCTTGTCGCCCTTGCGCCAATCGGCATGGGAAGAGGAAATGACGGTGCCGGCGAAATCGATGCCGGGCACCAGCGGCCAGCGGCGCACGACCGGCGCCTTGCCGGTGATGGCCAGCCCATCTTTGTAGTTCACCGTCGTCGCCTCGACGGCGACGGTGACATCGCCTTCCATCAGCTCGGCCTCGGTGAGGTCGACGATCTCGACCGACTGCTTCTTCTCGGCGTCGCGCGAAACGAGGATGGCTTTGAAGGTATCCGACACTTTTGTCTCCTCGGTTCTGGCGATTTGTTTACGCGGTTGCGGCGGAAAACCGCTGCACATTTTCCCTGGAATTGCCCTTGAAACGAATTTGGGGCGGCGGCCGCGCTAGGTCAATTGCCTCGGTCCTGGGGCTTGGTTTCCCGCCGCCAGCCGATCAGTTCGTCGAAGACAACTAGGGCTGCGCCGACGGAAATGAAGGCGTCGGCGAGATTGAACACCGCGAAGGACCAGACGGGCGTGTGGAACAGGATGTAGTCGATGACGTGGCCGTAGACGGCGCGGTCGATCAGGTTGCCCAGCGCGCCGCCGACGATCAGGGCAAAGCCGATGCGGGCAATGACGTGGCCGGGGGGCGTGCGCACGGCGAGATAGAGCACGAAAGCGACGACGAGCGCGGCGATGACCACCAGGCCAGTGTCGCCGAAGGAAGAGAACATCGAGAAGGCGATGCCGGTGTTGTAGGTGCGGAACAGCGCCAGGAACGGCAGGAGATCGACCTTTTCCTGGAAGGCCAGGCCGTTCTCGACCAGCTGCTTGATCCATTGGTCGAGCGCGATTGCCGCGACGACCAGCAGGGCGTAAGGGGACCAGGATTTCACTTGGCAGTCCTCATCGCGTGTCGGTGGCGGGGTCGAGCTTCAACGCGCCGCGCCGGATCTCGAACAGCATGACGCCGGTGGCAACCGCCAGATTGAGCGAATCGGCGCGGCCGGCCTGCGGGATTCTCAATAGCCGGTCGCAGCTTTCGGCGAGGCTGTCGGGCAGCCCTTGCTGCTCGTTGCCCATCAAGAGCAGCACCGGGCCCCTTGAGAAGTCGACCGAGCGGTAGTCGACCGCGCCCTTCAGATGCGTCCCTGCGACCAGACCCGGGAAATCGCGCCGCCAGGCGAGGAAAGCTTGCTCCGTCGCCTTGGCGACCGGCACGGCGAAGATCGAGCCCATAGTGGCGCGCACCGTCTCCAGCGAAAACGGATCGGTGGTGTCGCCGACCAGGATGATGCCCTTGGCGCCAACGGCATCGACGGTGCGGATGACGGTGCCGAGATTGCCTGGGTCGCGCACGCGGTCGAGCGCGACCCAGACGTCGCCGTCTGTGGCGCGGATACCTTTTAGCGGTAGCGTCTGCTGCGCGAAGACGCCGACGACCATTTGCGGGTTTTCGCGGCGAGTGATTGCGGTGAGCACCTTTTCCGAGACTTCGAGCACGGTGCCGCCGGCGGCGACCGTGCGCGCCGCGACTTTTTCGACGGCCGCGTTGCCGCGTCCTGCCTTGGCGAAGACCAACGTCCTGATCGACCAGCCAAGGTCGAGCGCGTCGATGACCAGCTTCAAGCCTTCGGCCATGAAGGCGTTCTGCTGGTCGCGGAATTTCTTCAGCGCCAGCGCCTTGATGTCCTTGACCAGCGGATTGGCGAGGCTGGTGACTTCCTTGACCTGGCCGACCGGCCGGTGTCCGTCATACGCCACCATTTCAAGCCACCCAGCGCGAGAACAGCGAGGTCGACAGCGCGCGGCCGGCGGATTTCTCGCGGATGATCAGTTCACCGGATTCGACCGTGCCGCCCATGCCGGCGAAGGTGTCGCGCATCAAGGCATGGATGGCGAAGAAGGAGGCGCGGATCGAATAGGCGGTCAGAACGACAGCGAGCGGCTTCGGCGTCAGGATCGAGCGGCAGAGGTCGGTGAGACCCGGCAGGTCCTCGAACAATTGCCAGACTTCGCCCTTGGGGCCGCGACCATAAGCGGGCGGGTCGAAGAGGACGATGTCGTAGCGGCTGCCGCGGCGCTCCTCGCGCTCGGCGAACTTCACCGCGTCCTCGACGATCCAGCGGATCGGCTTGTCGGAGAGGCCGGCCATCTCCTGGTTTTGCCGCGCCCAGCCGATCGCTTTCTTCGAGGCATCGACATGCGTGACCTCGGCGCCCGCGCGGGCCGCCACCAGCGAGGCAAGGCCGGTATAGCCGAAGAGGTTCAACACCTTCACCGGACGCCGGGCGGCCGCGATCAGCCCTGCCATATGGTCCCAGTGCGAGGCCTGTTCGGGGAAGACGCCGACGTGGCGGAAGGAGGTGAAGCGGCCGAGATAGTCGATGCCGTCATGCTTCATCGGCCAGGTTTCGCCGAGCGGCGTTTTCGGGAAACGCCAGCGGCCGATGCCTTCCTCGTCGGTGTCGCCGGTGAAGATGGCGTCGGCGCGCTCCCATTCCTTCGCCGGGAGCGCGCGCTGCCAGATCGCCTGGCCTTCCGGACGCACGATGCGGTAAGGCCCATACTGCTCCAGCTTCTCGCCGGCGCCGCTGTCCAACAGCGCATAGTCGGCGTTGGGCGCGACTTCGAGGATCAGCGGCAGGCGCTCGGCGGGCAGCGGGCCGTCGCGGCGGGCAAGCACGCGCGGCGCGGGTTTTGCCTCCTGGCGATGATGCGGCTCCGACCTCGCCGCCGAAGCGGTCTCGCGCAGGCGCGACGGGCTGGAACCGGGTTTCGCCGGCTGGCGCGGACGGTTGTCGCGGTTTCGGTCGCGAAAGGACTTCAAGAACAATCTCCGGAACGGCAGGCCGCTTTTGGCATAGGCCCTCCGCCTTCGCAACCAGATGGTCCGCCGCTTCTCTGTCGCGATGCGATGGACCTCGCCCGAAGAAACAGGCAAATCTCCAGTCATGTCCCGTTCCGAACGCCTGCTCGACCTGATTCAGATCCTGCACCGACACCGCCGGCCGGTGAGCGGCCGCACGCTTGCCGGCGAGATGGGCGTGTCGATCCGCACGCTATATCGCGACATCGCGACGCTGCAGGGGCAGGGCGCGCCGATCGAGGGCGAGGCGGGGCTGGGTTATGTGCTGAAGCCCGGCTTCATGCTGCCGCCGCTGATGTTCACCGACGAGGAGATAGAGGCGATCGTGCTCGGCTCGCGCTGGGTGGCGAAACAGCCGGACAAGCGACTGGCCGCGGCCGCGACGGACGCGCTGTCCAAGATCGCGGCTGTCCTGCCGGACGATCTGCGCGAGGATCTCGACGCCACGACGCTGCTGGTCGGGCCGGGTTCGGGAACCGTCGAGGCGATCGACCTCGGCGTCGTGCGGCAGGCGATCCGCGACGAGCGCAAGCTCGGCTTCCTCTATCGCGATGCCGGGGGCGCCGCATCGAAGCGTATGGTCTGGCCGTTCGCGCTCGGCTTCTTCGACAAGGTGCGGGTGATGGTGGCGTGGTGCGAGATGCGCCAGGATTTTCGCCACTTTCGCGCCGATCGCATGTCGGGTCTCAGTGCCACGGATATTCGCTATCCGCGCCGCCGCCAGGCTATGCTGAAGGAATGGCGGGCGACGCTCGACAGGCCGGTTCAGAACGCGTCGAACAATTCCGAGGACTGAACACTGCTGCCAGAATCTGACAGTGGCGCGATCTAAGGTCGCCAAGGTTCAAACAGCTTGGAGATCAGACATGGCCACGCCAAATTTCGTCATCCTTTATGTCGACAGCCCTGAGCGGAGCGGTGCGTTTTACGCTTCGCTGCTCGGGAGCGAGCCGGTCGAGACTTCGCCGACCTTCGTCATGTTCGTGCTCGACAAGGGCTTCAAGCTCGGCCTCTGGTCGCGCCACACCGTGGAGCCGGCTGCAGCCGCTGCTGGTGGAGGCGGCGAACTGGTGCTTGCGGTCGAGAACGCACCCTCCGTCGACGCTACGCATTCCGACTGGGCCAAGCGCGGGCTGAAAATCCTGCAGACGCCGACCGACATGGATTTCGGCCGCACCTTCGTCGCGCTCGACCCCGACAATCACCGCTTGCGCGTCTACTGGCCTTTCGAGGGAGCGCAGGGATGAGCACCTACTGGGTTGTTGTCGCATCGGCCGGGCATGTCAGGATCGGCCGCCAGGCCGGCTTCATGCAGGTCAATCACGGCAAGGCCTCACCGCTGCGCCGCATCAAGCCCGGCGACGGCATCGTCTATTACTCGCCGAGCACCGTGCTCGGCGAGAAGGACGGGCTGCAGTCCTTTACGGCAATAGGCACGGTGCGCGAAGGCAAGACCTACCAGGGCGAGATGGGCGGCGGCTTCAAGCCGGCGCGGCGTGATGTCGATTGGTCAGACGCCAAGGAAGCGCCGATCAAGCCGCTGCTCGACCGCCTTGATTTCACCGCCGGCAAGGCGAACTGGGGCAATCAGTTGCGGTTTGGCCTGTTCGAGATCAGCGAGCACGACTTCCGACTGATCGGCGAGACAATGGGCGCAAAGCCGGCGGTGTCGGCTATTTGAGAGCCTTATAGACGGCGATGCCGGCGGCAAGGTCCTCGAGCGCGGCGCCGACCGACTTGAACAGCGTGATCTCGCCGTCGCCCTGCCGGCCCTGTTTCTCGCCGCGCGTCAGCTCATGCAGGTCGGCGACGATGGCTTCCGGCTTCAGCACGCCGGAAGCCAGTGGCTGGACGATGTCGCCGGCCTCCTTGGTGGCGCCGGCCCGGGTGTCGACATAGACGCGCGCGCGGACGATTGCATCGTCGTCGCTCTCGCGCATCTCCGGTGTGAAGCCGCCGACCAGATCGACATGGGTGCCCGGCTTCAGCAGCGCGCCCTTGATCAGCGGCGTGGTTGAGATCGTCGCCGACGAGACGATGTCGGCCTCGCCAAGCTCCGCTTCGAGATCGCCGGCAACATTCGCCGGAAGGCCTTCGGCGCGGAGCGCTGCCGCCACCTTTTCGGCATTGGCCGGCGTGCGGTTCCAGATGCGAACGGATTTGATCGGCCGCATCGCCGAATGCGCCCTGGCGAGGAAGGACGACAGCGCGCCGGCGCCGATCACCAGCAGCCGCGAGGCATCCTTGCGGGCGAGATAGGACGCCGCGAGCGCCGAAGCGCAAGCGGTGCGCCATTGCGTCAGCCGCTGGCCGTCGATCAGCGCCTCAGGCTCGCCCGTCGTGCCGTCGAGCAGCAGATAGAGGCCCATCACCGCCGGCTTGCCGATGGCGTTGTTGTCCGGCGACACGGTGACGATCTTGACGCCGATATGGCCACCGGCCGAGCTGCCGGCGGCGTTGAAGTCGGTCCAGGCCGGCATCAACAGCAGTGTCGAGGCGGCTCCATCCGGGCGTTCGACGGCGTGGTGATGACGCACCGGCTGCACCGCACCGTCGCGGAAGGCCGTGCGCAGCGTCTCGACCAGCCCTGGAAAGGTGAGCGCCTGATCGACCTCGGCGGCCGAGATGGTCAGCATCGAAGACTCCTTAGAATTAGAGCGCCGCCAGAGCCGGATGATTTCGGATCGAGTCGATCCGAAATCTGAATCCGGCTCTAAATCAAAGAGATAGAGCATGATGTCGTCCGAAAACCGCTTCACACTTTTCGGCATCATGCTCTAGGGTATTTGTTTTCACGCAATTCCCGGACGGAAAGCCGCCATACACTTTTCCTGGGATTGCTTCAGTTCGAGGGTTTCGGCAGCGCTGGTCCCTTAGGCGCCGCCGGCGCGCGGCTCACCGCCTGACGCAGGTTCTCGGCCTCGATGCCGCGCTGGCGCGCGAGCTTGCGGTAGCGGCCCTGCTTCACCCAGGTCGCCAAGCTGCCGACGATCATGCCGATGGCTAAAGCCAGGAACAGGAAGATGAAAAGCGGCAAATTCAGCGTCAGCGCCGGATTGCCCGGATGGAACGGGTCGAGCGTGAAGGCGACCGGTCCGCGGTTGGCGACGGCAAGCGCGATCAAGATGACGGCCAGCGGCACGAGGACCACGACGAGCATGAAGCGATTGAACATCAGATCTCCATGGAGAGGCGGCTCAAAGCGCGTCGCGATCTTTCGAGTTCGCCCTGCGCGCTTAGGTTTTTGATTTTACGCATGTCTTTGCCCCGAAACCGGTTCCCACTTTCGGGAGACATGCTTTAAGCGCCGAGACGTCGTTTCGATCCGCCGGCACGGCGCCTATTTGCCGCCGTTCAGCCTTTCGCGCAACTCCTTGCCGGTCTTGAAGAACGGCACCCACTTCTCCTCGACCTCGACGGACTCGCCGGTGCGCGGGTTGCGGCCGGTGCGGGCAGGGCGGTTTTTCACCGAAAAGGCGCCGAAACCGCGCAACTCGACCCTGTTGCCTTCGGCAAGCGCATCGGTGATCTCGTCAAAGATTGCGCCGACGATGTTTTCGACGTCGCGCAGGAAAAGGTGCGGGTTGCGCGCGGCAATGATTTGCACAAGTTCGGATTTGATCATGAGAACGTTCCCCGTAAACCACTGCAGTCACTTATCAGGATGATTTTATTGCTTTATTTGGTTCTTCCTAACGGTTGTCAAGGGTGCCAGACCGAAACGAGACCGTCAAGGAACAAGCGGTCGGCGCCAAGCTCGTGAATGACGTCGCCGACGGCGTCGGGCAGGCCGAGCGCGTTCGCGACGGCTTTGGTCATGCTCCTCGTAAAGAAGAAGCCGCGCCCCTCCGTGCTTTTCCATTCAACGACCTTGAGCTTGCTGTCGATGCCCTTGGTCGCCAGCCAGTCGATCGCCTCGGTCTCGCCGCCGACGGCATCGACCAGGTGATTGCCGAGCGCCTGGCGGCCGGTGAAGATCGAACCGTCGGCCAGAGCGAGCGCCTGCTCATGCGATATCTTGCGCCGTTCGGCGACAATGCCGACGAACCAGTCATAGCTGTCGAGGATGAGCTTGCGCACCATGGCGCGCTCGTCGTCGTTGGTCGGCTTGAAGGGCGAAGGCGAGGCCTTGAGCGGCGAGGATTTCACCTCCTCGAGCTTGATGCCGAGCTTGTCCATCAGGGCGCTGACGTCGGGATACTGGATCAGCACGCCGATCGAGCCGACGATCGAGGTCTTGCGGGCAACGATGTGGTCGGCCGCACTCGCGATCATATAGCCGGCGGACGCCGCCAGCGTGCCGACCTCGGCCACCACCGGCTTGTCGCCGGCGAGCTTGCGCACTTCCTCATAGATCGACTCGCCGCCGACCGTGGTGCCTCCGGGCGAATCGATCGACAGGATGACGCCCTTCACCGTCGCGGACTTGCGGATCGTCTCCAGCCTTTTGATCAGCTCCTCGTCCTCGGTGATGGTGCCCTCGATCTTGACCTTGGCGATGTGGTCGACCGCCTGGCCGGTGAAATCCTCACCGTAGATCCATGCCGAAAAGGCGATCAGCGCCGCCGCCAGAACCACAAACGCGGCGACGCGCCAGAACGTCAGCTTGCGGCGCAAGCGGCGGCGGTCGATCAGGTCGTCGGCTCTCATTGCCATCGTCAGCCTCACAGTCGGTGGGAAAGGACGCTTTTAAAGCAAGCCTCCGCGCGCGGCTACCGTTTCATGAGAACACCGGCGCTGCTGATCGAATGCTGGAGATGACCTCACGAAAAATTAACGCAGCCGGCCCCTATCTGCTATGAAGGGCTGGCAGTTCAGCCGAATTCGTCCTAGTCGTGCGGTAGTAGCCGTCACATTTTTGCAGTTTTCCTCCGCTTGTGCTTGCTTGCGGGGACCGGCATACCACCTATAGGCGGTGTTTGGCGGGCAAGGGCTCATTAGAAAACAGTCATGTTGGCGCGATCTGACGAAACGAGCGATGCCGAAATGGTGTCGGCTGCCGCTGGCGAAAGCGGCACGCGGGGCGACGCGTTCGACCGTGCGCAGCGGCATTCGCGCCGCGTGCGCGTGCTGAAGTTCGCCGTGCCGCTGCTGGCGGCTGCAATTGCGATCGCCTTTCCGATCTATTCCTATTTCGCCGCGCCGGTGTCGGTCTCGGTGCAGGCCGAGGGCACAGCCTTTTCGGACGGCAAGCTGGTGATGGCCAATCCCAAGCTCAACGGCTTCACCAAGCAGAAACTGCCTTATTCGCTGACGGCGACCAGGGCGACGCAGGATGTCGGCAAGCAAGGCATCATCGACCTCGAAGGCATCAATGCCAAATTGCCCGTCGCCAGCGACAACGTCGTGTCGGTCAACGCCGCGCACGGCATCTACAACCGAGACGCCAACACGATGGACCTCACCAGCGATGTCTCGGTGACCACCAGCGACGGCATGGAAGCCAAGTTCAAATCGGTCTTCCTAGACATGGGCAAAGGCTCTATGAAGACGGACAATCCGGTCGATGTCAGCCGCGCCGGGTCGCGCATCACCGCCGACTCGATGTCGGTGGAAGAGAACGGCAAGGTGGTGGTCTTCGAGAACCGGGTGCGCGTCAACATCGATGCGGCCAGTCTGAAGGCGGCAGAGGCAAAGAGCGGAGAACAGAATGCGTCGCAGTAATTCGGCAAGGCTTGCAGCGGCGGCCTCTTTCTTGCTGTTGCTGGGGGCGGCGCCCGCGCTTGCCCAGTCGAGCGGCACCAGCCAGATGTCCGGCCTGAAATTGTCGGGCGACCAGCCGATCCAGATCGAAAGCGACAAGCTGGAGGTCCGGCAGGCAGACAGCGCGGCGATTTTCAGCGGCAACGTCACCGTCAACCAGGGGCCGACGCTGCTCAAGGCCGGCAAGATGACGGTTTTTTACGTCAAGGATGCCAACGCCCCCAAGGGCGCGGCCGCCGGCGCGTCGGCGATGACGGGTGCGGCCAATATCGACCACCTCGTGGTCGAGAACAAAGTCTACATCAAGTCGAACGACCAGATCGCCACCGGTGACAAGGGCACCTTCGACATGAAGACGCAGGTGCTCGTTCTTTCCGGCAATGAAGTGGTGCTCTCGCAGGGCGACAATGTGCTCAAGGGCTGCAAGCTCACCGTGCAGATGAAGAGCGGCCTTGCCAATGTCGACGGCTGCGGCAGCAGCGGCCGCGTCATCATGTCGATAACGCCCCAGAAGCAGGGAACGGCCCAGCAGGGAGCGTCGAGCAACTAATGGCCGGCGTATCGTCGCTGCTGGCCCGCCTTCCGGGGCGGGCGGCCGCAAAACCGGCTGCCCCGGCAACGGTCGGCGTCGACAAGGCGAAGTTCAAGGGCACCCTGATCGCCAAGGGCCTGACCAAGAGCTACAAGGGCCGCAAGGTGGTGAGCGGCGTGACGCTCGGCGTGCGCGCCGGCGAGGCGGTCGGGCTGCTTGGCCCGAACGGCGCCGGCAAGACCACCTGCTTCTATATGGTCACCGGCCTTGTCCCGGTGGACGAAGGCACGATCGAGATCGACGGCTTCGACGTCACCTCGATGCCGATGTACCGGCGGGCCCGCCTCGGCATCGGCTACCTGCCGCAGGAAGCGTCGATCTTCCGCGGCTTGAGCGTCGAGCAGAACATCCGCGCGGTGTTGGAGGTGGTGGAAAAGAGCCGCAAGGAGCGCGAGCGCACCCTCGACGAGCTGCTCGAGGAATTCCACATCAGCCATCTGCGCAAGGCGCCGTCGCTGTCGCTGTCGGGCGGCGAGAGACGCCGTCTCGAGATCGCGCGGGCGCTGGCGACGCGGCCGGCCTATATGCTGCTCGACGAGCCCTTCGCCGGTATCGACCCGATCGCGGTCGCCGACATCCAGCAGCTCGTTCGCCATCTGACCGCGCGCGGCATCGGCGTGCTGATCACCGACCACAATGTGCGCGAGACGCTGGGCCTGATCGACCGCGCCTATATCATCCATGCCGGCCAGGTGCTGACGCATGGCCGGGCCGACGAAATCGTCGCCAACGCCGATGTGCGGCGTCTCTATCTCGGCGAGGGATTTACGCTCTAGGTGTAAAATTCTCCAATCCGGCAGGATTTTCGTCTGTTTTTCGAGATTCCCGCCAGTTCCGCCCGCGAATAACGCTCCGGTAAGCCGTCGCTGCTAGCGTTTGCCTTGACAAGCAAAAGCCGGGCCAGTTTCTATGCCCGACTGAAAAACGGCAGTTCGATGCGTAGACGAGGCGTTTGAATCCAACCATGGCGCTGGCGGCCAAACTGCAGCTCAGACAGTCCCAGTCGCTGGTGATGACGCCCCAGCTGATGCAGTCGATCCGGCTGCTGCAGCTCACCCATGTCGAGCTCGAACGCTTCATCGACGAGGAGATCGAGCGCAATCCGCTTTTGGAGCGGGCCGAGCCGCAGGAGGATGCGAGCGGCGACCAGCCGCAGAAGAGCGAGACCGCGGCGGAACCCGCCAGCGGGGATGATTGGTTCGAGACCGAAACGGAATGGAGCGCCGAGGCGATCTCGGAAAAGCTTGATTCGTCGCTGGAGAACCTGTTCCCCGACGACCCCGGAACGAGCGAGAGGCTGGGACCGGACCTCACGGCGCAGTGGAAGTCGGCGTCCGGAGGCAGCGCCGGCGGTACTTCGTCCGAGGGTTTCGATGTCGGCGAGATGGCGGCGACCGTAGTGACGCTACGCGAGCATGTCGGCGAGCAGATCGCGCTGGCCTTCCCGAACCCTGCCGAACGCCTGATTGCAGGCGAACTCGCCGATGGGCTCGACGAGGCCGGCTATCTGCGCTCCGACCTGGACGAGGTTGCCGCGCGGCTTGGTGCGGACAAGGCGGCCGTGGCACGCGTGCTCACGGTCTGCCAGGCCTTCGAGCCGGCCGGCCTGTTTGCGCGCGATCTCGCCGAATGCCTGTCCTTGCAGCTTGCCATGCGCGACCGGCTCGACCCGGCGATGAAAAGCTTGGTCGCCAACCTCGAACTTCTGGCGCGGCGCGATTTCCAGACACTGAAGCGCATCTGCGGCGTCGACGAGGAAGACCTTCTCGACATGCTGGCCGAAATCCGGGCGCTCGATCCGCGGCCCGGCATGGCATTTTCGGGCGGCGCCAGCGACGCGATCGTCGCCGATGTCGAGGTGCGCGCCGCCGCCGACGGCAGTTGGGCGGTGGAGCTCAATCCCGACACGCTGCCACGCGTTTTGGTCGACAACGTCTATTTTGCCCGTGTTTCCAGCCACGCCAAGGACCAGGCGGAAAAGGACTTTCTCGCCGAATGCCTGCAGAACGCCAACTGGCTGACGCGCAGCCTCGACCAGCGGGCGAAGACCATCCTCAAGGTGGCCTCGGAAATCGTGCGCCAGCAGGACGCGTTCCTCGTCCATGGCGTACGGCACCTGAAACCGCTCAACCTGCGCACAGTGGCCGACGCGATCGGCATGCATGAATCGACGGTCAGCCGCGTCACCGCCAACAAATACATGCTGACGCCGCGCGGCGTGTTCGAGCTGCGCTATTTCTTCACCGCTTCGATCGCCTCTGCGGAAGGCGGCGAGGCGCATTCCTCGGAAGCCGTGCGCGACCGCATCAAGCAACTGATCGACGAGGAAAAGCCCGCCGATGTGCTTTCCGACGACGCCATCGTCGACATGCTGAGGGAAAATGGCGTTGACATCGCCCGCCGCACCGTCGCCAAGTACCGGGAAGGCATGAACATCCCTTCATCGGTGCAGCGCCGCCGCGAGAAGCGGGCGCTCGCCAACGCCGGACGCTAAGGTCGGTTGATATTCAGCCGGCCTGCCCTAGTTGGTGTGGGCTTAAGGAGTGCGCGGATTTCCACAGTTTTCGAGCTTCATTGACAAGCTGCAATGAAGTGTCTAGAAGCCCGCCCGCATGAGCCGGGCCGTGATGCCCGCTCGCGAATGGGTCCGTCAAAGCGAAGGCCTCGGACGGCCAAGAAGGCGACTTGTGATCAACCGGAAAGTTCGGGTCTAAAATAGGCGCGCATGCCGCTGCAAAGCTTGTGCGCGCGCACCACGGGTATAAACTCGGGACAGTTTGAAGCCTGAGCAAGGAAGGTCAGTTTTCAGATGAATCTGCGCATTTCGGGAAAACACATGGACATCGGCGATGCGTTCCGCACGCGCATCAACGATCGTGTCAACGAAGCGATCGAAAAGTATTTCGATCGAGGTTTTTCAGGACATGTAACGGTCATCAAGGCAGGGTCGCGCTTCTCGGCCGATTGCATGATCCGACTCGATTCCGGCGCCTCGCTGCAGGCGACCGGCGACGCCCAGGATCCCACACTTGCCTTCGAGGCGGCCGCCGATCGCCTCGAAACGCGGCTGCGGCGCTACAAGCGCCGGCTGAAGTCGCACACTTCGAACAATGGCAATGGCGAGTCCACCGACATCGCCTACACCGTGATGGAGCCGCTCGCCGACGATGACGAGGAAATCCCGGAGAACTTCGCTCCGGCTATCGTTGCCGAATCGACCATGACGCTTCGCACCATGTCGGTGGCATCGGCTGTCATCGAGCTCGACACCAAGGACAGCCCGGTCTTCGTCTTCCGCAACGCCGGAAACGACCATCTCAACATCGTCTACCGCCGGCCGGATGGGAACATCGGCTGGATCGATCCGTCGACGGCCAAAGTCGCGCAGGGATAAGAAAGCCAGCCGTGCGAGGGGGACGACTGGCGCGGCAAGGCGAGCAAGGGATTTTTCAAGCATGGATCTCAGCGATCTCATCAGCGTCTCGGCTATCATGCCGGCGTTGAAGGCGAATTCCAAAAAGCAGCTTCTGCAATTGCTGTCGGAGAGGGCGGCAGCGATTTCAGGGATTCCGGAGCGGGAAGTGTTCGACACGATCCTGCAGCGCGAGCGGCTGGGCTCCACCGGCGTCGGCAACGGCATCGCCATTCCGCATGGCAAGCTCGCGGGCGTGAAGCGGATCGCGGGCGTGTTCGCCCGGCTGGAGACGCCGGTCGATTTCGAGGCGCTCGACGACCAGCCGGTCGATCTGGTGTTCCTGCTGCTTGCGCCCGAAGGCGCCGGCGCCGACCATCTCAAGGCGCTGTCGCGCATCGCGCGCGTGCTGCGCGATGCCGATACGGTGGCCAAGATCAGGGGGACGCGCGACGCGGTGGCGATCCACGCGCTGTTGTCGGATACGCAGGCCTCGCACGCGGCCTGAAGCTTCTCGCGCGAAACGTGGTTTTTTGGGATAAAACCTTTAGGGGCCGCCGGGAGCGGCCCTTTCCAGTTCAGACGACGACCGGGATCAGTGGATGGCGACCGTGGTGAGATCGTTCTCCAGCGCACCCGCCAGCGCCCGGTCACGGGCATCGGAAAGCAGGATCGGCTGGCCGTTGGCGGCAAACAGCGCCCACAGTTCAAGGCCGGGCGCGATCTCGTCGAGGCCGGGGAAGCGGCCGCGCAGATCGTCGCTCGATACTTTCCTCAGGTAAGCGACCGAACCCTCGCCGAGATGGGCGAATTCGCCGCTGGTCATGGTCAGGGTTTCGTCAGTTCTGGTCATTTTCAAGCCTCCTTGGCGCGAGGACGCCGCTTCCGGCCGTCCCGCATTAGAGCCATCGGCAAAGATCAGTCTTTCACCGATATGTTTATTTTCCGTACCAGCCGTTCGGCCTCCGGACGGTCGAGATCGATCGACAAAAGACCGTTCTTCAGCTCCGCGCCGACGACCCGCATGCCGTCGGCCAGCACGAAGCAGCGCTGGAACTGGCGCGCGGCGATGCCGCGGTGGAGGAACTCGCGCTCGGTGTCGTCGGTCTGACGGCCGCGCACGATCAGTTGGTTCTCCTCCGTGGTGACATCGAGGTCGCTCTCGGCGAAACCCGCCACGGCAAGCGTGATGCGCAGCCTCTCGGCATTGCCGTCGGCGGCGCTCAGGCGCTCGATGTTATACGGAGGATAGCTGTCGCCCGACTTCGCCAGACGTTCGAGCGTCTTTTCCATGGCGTCGAAACCCAGCAGAAGCGGGCTGGAGAAGGGCGTCATTCGGCTCATGTTACACTGTCCTCTCAAGAGCGACATAAACTGGAAAAACCCGGATGGCATTTTTCCCGATGGTCTTGATATGGTCCGCCGCGCGATCAAGTTCAAGCCATCAAAACCCCGCCCAAAAAGACTCCCCAAAAAGGAATTGAAATGCCCCAGTCACGAAAGATCATCATCGACACGGACCCCGGCCAGGACGATGCCGTCGCCATATTGCTGGCGCTCGGCAGCTCCGAACTGGAGGTCGTCGGCATCACCGCCGTTGCCGGCAACGTGCCGCTGAAACTCACCGAAAAGAATGCCCGCAAGATCTGCGAGCTTGCCGGCCGGCCCGACATCAAGGTCTATGCGGGCGCCATCCGCCCGCTGGCGCGCGAGCTCGTCACCGCCGAGGAAGTGCATGGCAAAACCGGCCTCAACGGGCCGCAACTGCCGGAACCGACGATGCCGTTGCAGGAGAAGTACGCGGTCGACTTCATCGTCGAGACTTTGATGAACGAGCCAAGCGGCACGATCACCCTCTGCCCGCTCGGGCCGCTCACCAACATCGCCCTGGCGCTGATCCGCGAGCCGCGGATCGCGCCGCGCATCAAGGAAATCGTGCTGATGGGGGGCGGTTTCTTCGAGGGCGGCAACGTCACGCCCGCCGCCGAATTCAACATCTATGTCGACCCGCAGGCGGCCGACGTGGTGTTCAAATCCGGCATTCCGATCGTGATGATGCCGCTCGACGTAACCCACAAGGCGCTGACCACCGCCAGGCGCACCAAGGCCTTTCGCGAGCTCGGCACCAGGGTCGGCACCGCAACCGCCGAGATGCTGGAATTCTTCGAGCGCTTCGACGAGGAGAAATACGGCACCGACGGCGGGCCGCTGCACGATCCGTGCGTGATCGCCTATCTCATCAAGCCTGAACTGTTCAAGGGCCGCCGCTGCAACGTCAGCGTCGAGACGACCTCCGAGCTCACCATGGGCATGACGGTGATCGACTGGTGGGGCGTCAGCAGGCGCGAGAAGAACGCCATGGTGATGCGCGACATCGACCATGACGCTTTCTTCGCGCTGCTGGTCGAGAGGCTGGGGCGGCTGTAACGCCTCTTCCTTCCCCCGCAAGGGGGGAAGGGGAGGAGGCGCTCACTTCGCCTTCGAGAACGCCAGCCAGAGCCCGCCGCCCACCAGGAAGCTGCCGCTGACGCGGGAGAGCAGCTTGACGCGGCTGGCCGATAGGACGCGACCGGCGCGGCCGGCGGCAAGGGCGTAGGTCGAGTCCGACATGGCGGCGAAGACCATCGCGGTCAGGCCCATGACCAAGATCTGCAGCGTGTAATTGCCCTGCGGGGCGATGAACTGCGGGAAGAAAGCGCCGAAGAAGACGAGCGTCTTCGGATTGGAGATGGCCACCAAGAACCCCTGCAGGAAGAAGCCGCCGCGCGGCTTCCTGGCTGAGCCGTCGGGATTCAGCGTGCCTTTGGCGCGAAACATCTGCACGCCCATCCAGATCAGATAGGCGGCGCCGATCAGCCGCACCCATTCGAACCAGTGGCCCATGCCGGCGATCAGCGTGTTGAGGCCGATGCCGACGATGGCGATCATGATGGCGAGGCCCGCCTGGGTGCCGGCGACATTGGCAAGCCCGGCGCGCGAGCCGTGGCGCATGCTGTTGGCGATGATCAGCGTGACGGTTGGCCCCGGCACCAGCATGATGACGATGCAGGCGACGACATAGGCGGCGTAAAGCTCCAGCGACATGATCTTCCCTCGGCTCTTCTGCGGCTCGTGCGGCAGCCGGCCGCCAGAATGCACGTGCCGGGGAAGCAAGCCAACGAAAATAGCGCGTCGGAGGACTATCGGCTGATTTTGCGGCGCTTCACAAATTCGGCCGGTGATATCTTTGTGCAATACCGGTGACCCCCAGGATGTTAGATTTCCGGCCATGCAGTGCACGGAGACGGTCATGAACGCGCTGAGCCAGGACGAGAGTGCGAGCTATTTCACCGCGCCGGTGGGCGGTATCGAGTGCCTCTCCGCCACCTTCAAGCGCCACCGCTATCAGCCGCATGCGCACGATACCTTCGTTGTCGGCACGTTGTGGCACGGCACAGGCACCATCTTCATTCGCGGGCGCAACCATGCGGTGCGCGCCGGCGATCTCACGCTCTACAATCCTTTCGAGGTGCATGACGGCGCGCCGGCCAATGACGGTTTCAGCTACCGCGTCAGCTATCCGTCGGCTGCCCTGCTGCGCGAGATCGCCTCGGAAAACACCTCGTTCGACCGGACCGGAACGCCGACATTCCGCGAGCCGATCGTGCATGACCCGCGCGGTGCTGCCCTGTTTTTCGCAGCGCATCGCCTGTGGGAGGAGAAATGCTCGCCTATGGAGGCCGAGGAGAAGCTGCTCGCCGCCTATGTCTACTGCCTGTCGGTGCATGCCGGGGTGCGTTTCCCGCTCGCCGGCAGCGAGCGCGGGCCGGTTGCCCGCGTTGTCGAGCTTCTCTCGGAGCGCTTCGCCGAGCGGCTGACGCTGGACGATCTGGCGGCCGAGGCGCGGCTGTCGCGGCAGCGGCTGATCCGCGCCTTCCACCGCAGGACCGGGATGTCGCCGCACGCCTTCCTGATCAACCGGCGTGTCGACGCGGCCAAGGCCATGCTGCGGAGCGGCCTCGATCCGCTGTCGGCGGCGATGGCCACAGGCTTCAGCGACCAGGCGCATCTGACCCGTATCTTCAAGGCGCGCGTCGGCGTGCCTCCCGGGGCCTATCGCGCGGCCTTCGCCGCCTGACCTGATCCAGCCAATCCCTGCAACGAACGCGGCGCTTCAGGCCGCAACGATGGAGCATGCCATGAACAAGCGCATCCCCGAACCTTTCCGCATCAAGATGGTCGAGCCGATCCGCATGACCGACCGCGCCTTCCGCGAGGCGGCGCTCGCCGAGGCGGGGCTCAACCCGTTCCTGCTCAGAAGCGAGGATGTCTATATCGACCTTCTGACCGACAGCGGTACCGGCGCGATGAGCGATCGCCAATGGGCGGGGCTGCTGCTTGGCGACGAAGCCTATGCGGGCAGCCGCAATTTCTATCGTCTCTCCGAAACGGTCGAACGGCTGTTCGGCTACCCTTACACGATCCCGACCCATCAGGGACGAGGCGCGGAGCAGATAGTCTTCCCCGAGCTGGTGAAGCGCCGCGGCTCCAAGGCGCCGGTTTTCTTGTCCAACTACCATTTCGATACGACCAAGGCGCATGTCGAGCTCGCCGGGGCCAAGGCCATCAATGTGCTGACGACTGCCGCCAACGACACCGCTCGCTATGACGACTGGAAGGGCAATTTCGATCTGGGCGCGCTGGCCGCGGCGATCGAGACACATGGCGCCGCCAATGTCGCCGGCATCGTCGCGACGGTGACCTGCAACAGCGCCGGGGGACAGCCGGTGTCGATGGCCAATCTGAGAGCCGCGTCCGAAATGGCGCGCAACCACGGCATCCCGGTGATGATCGACGCCACGCGTTTTGCAGAAAATGCGTGGTTCATCCAGCAGCGCGAGGAGGGCTATGCCGACCGCTCGATCCGCGACATCGTTCGCGAGATGATGTGCTATGGCGACCTGCTCACGCTCTCGGCCAAGAAGGACGGGTTGGTCAATATCGGCGGCTTCTGCGCCTTCCGCCAGGACGCCGACCTGTTCCGGGCGGTGCAGGTGCGTTGCGTGCCGATGGAAGGCTTCATCACCTATGGCGGACTTGCCGGCCGCGACATGGAGGCGATCGCCATTGGCCTCGAGGAGGCGGTCGAGACCGATTATCTCGCATACCGCGTCGGCCAGGTCGCCTATCTCGGCGAAAGGCTGCGGCAGGCGGGCGTGCCGATTCAGTACCCGACCGGTGGGCACGCCGTATTCGTCGACGGCGCCGCGATGCTGCCCCATATTCCCGCCGACAGTTTCCCTGCACATGCGCTGGCCTGCGAGCTTTATCTGGAAGCGGGCGTGCGTGCCGTGGAGATCGGTTCGCTGATGCTGGGCCGCGATCCCGCGACGGGAAAGCAGGAAAAATCGCCGCTCGAGCTCCTGCGTCTCACCATCCCGCGCCGGGTCTACACCAACGACCATATGGACTACATCGCCGATGCGCTGATCGCGGTCGCGAAGCGGGCAAAGACGATCCGCGGCCTTGACTTCGTCTATGAGCCGCCGATCCTGCGCCACTTCACGGCGCGGTTTTGCTGGGCCGGGAAAGTGGCGACGACACTGCAAGCGGCGGAGATGGCGGAAGCATGAGCCCTTCGGTCAAGCGGTTCCTGGAAGAACGCGGCGCGCGCTACCAGGTCGAGACGCATGCGCCGCTCATCTCCTTCGAGGACGCCAAGACCATCCTGTCGCTGGACCCGGCGAAAATGGTCAAGGGCCTGACCTTCGCGCGGCCGGGCGGCTTCGCGATCGTCGCGCTGAGAGCGGCCGACCGGGCAGATTACAAGAAGATCGCCGACGCGCTCGGGCTGCGCAGGGCCGATCTGTGGCTTGCTGACGCCCAGAGCGTGCGCAGGGACCTCGACATGGAGCAGGGCGGCATCGTGCCGCTGCCCATCGGCAGCGCCCGCGTGCTTATCGATCGCGCCGTGCTCGGGCTCGATCAGATCGTCTGCGGAACAGGCCGCAACACGGCGACACTGATCATCGACCGCGACGTGTGGCTGGACATCGCCGATGGCGAGCTCGGCGATTTCGCCAAACCGGCTCCGGTTGCGATGTGACAGGTGGAGCAGTCCAATATGGCCGTGCCGAACTGCTCCAGCTATTTGGCTTGATGCAATTCCGGACGGGAAACCGCTACACTTCTCGCGAATTGCTTCAGCTCGCGCCCGCCGGCCAGGGCAGCGTCGCCTCATAGGCGGCGCCAGCCTTGAGCACGGCGAGGTCGCCGCGCGCGCGGCCGATCAGTTGCATGCCCATCGGCCGACCCTTGCCGTCGAAGCCGACCGGCACGTTGAGCGCCGGGCAGGCGCCCAGCGTGGCAAAGGCGGAGACCTGCATCCAGCGGTGATAGCTGTCCATGGCGCGCCCGGCGATCTCGCGCAGCCAGTGGGTGGCGACGTCGAAGGGGAAAACCTGCGCCGTCGGCAGGACGATGAGATCGAAGCGCTCGAACAGCGACAGCAGCGTGCGGTGCCATAAAGAGCGCCGGACCGTGGCGGCGTGGATTTGCGGCGCGGTGAGGCGTATCGCCTGTTCGACTTCCCAGACCGCTTCCGGCTTCAGCAGCTTGCGTTTTTCCGGATCGTCATAGTGCGCCTTCAGCCCGCAGCCGCTGCTTGCCTGGCGCAGCGTCACGAAAGCCTGCCACAGCGCCTCGAAATCGACGTCCGGCACCAGCGCCTCGGTTGCGAAGGATGCATCGGAGAAGCGGGCGAGGGCGGCCTCGCAAAGCTCGAGGACCCCCCGCTCCGTCGGCAGCTGGCCGCCGAGATCGCCGAGCCAGGCGATGCGGCCGCCGACCGCTTTCGTGCGCAGCCCTTCCAGGAAGGAGCCCTGCTTGTCATGTGACAACGGAGCCCGTGGATGGTGTCCGGCCTGCTCGTCGAGCAGCAGCGCGATGTCGCGCACGTTGCGGCCCATCGGCCCTTCGACGCCCATCTGGGCGTGGAAGACATCGATGTCGGGGCCGGCCGGCACCAGCCCCTGCGACGGGCGAAAGCCATAGACGTTGTTGTAAGCTGCGGGGTTGCGCAGCGAGCCGCCGAAATCGCTGCCGTCGGCCACCGGCACCATGTCGAGCGCCAGCGCCACCGCCGCGCCGCCGCTCGAGCCGCCGGCGGTGAGGACCGGATCGAAGGCGTTGAGCGTCGGTCCGAAGACCGGGTTGTAGGTGTTGGAGCCCAGCCCGAATTCCGGAACATTGGTCTTGCCGATGATGATGGCGCCGGCTTTGCGGAGGCGTTCGACGAAGAAGTCGTCTTCCTGGGGCACGAAATCGGCGAAGATCGGCGAGCCGAAAGTGGTCCTCAAGCCCTTGGTCAAAGCAAGGTCCTTGATGGCGATCGGCAGGCCGAATAGCGATCCAGCCTCGCCACCTCGCGCCAGATGGGCGTCGGCCCGGTCGGCCTCGGCGAGGATGTCGGATGGGTCGCGCAGCGACACGATGGCGTTGACCAGCGGGTTCACCGCTTCGATACGGTCGAGGAAAGCGCCGATGACTTCGCGCACCGAGAGCTGTCGCTGCCTGATCTTGTCTGCGAGTTCCAGGGCGGACAGGCGGCAGATGTCGCCGGCCGGCGACACGGCATGTTTCGTCGAGGGGCGCATCGCCGTCACCGTGCGGCCAGGGCGGCGTCGACGTCCTTCGCCAGCGGGATCGCCGGCTGGGCGCCCGGCTTCAGGCAGGCGAGCGAGCCTGCCGCCGCGGCGCGCGTGAGCGCCTGTTCAAGCGAGAGGCCGGACGCCATGCCGGCGCCAAAATAGCCGCAAAAGGTGTCACCGGCGCCGACCGTGTCGACCGGGGTGATCTTCAGCGCCGGAACGGTGAGGACATGGTCGGCAGTGGCGGCCAGCACGCCGTCGCCGCCGAGCGTGACGACGATGGCGCGGCCGGTCTTTCGGGCATAGTCGCGCATCCGGGCCTGCCGGTCGCGGCCCGACAGCGCCAGCGCCTCGCCATAGAGGTCGAATTCGGTTTCGTTGGCGACGGCAAAGTCCGCCTTGCCGAGGAAGCCGGCCGCTTCGGCGCGGAAAGGCGCGGTGTTGAGGATGCTGACGGCACCTGCCGCACGCGCGGCGTCGAGCGTGGCATCGACCGTAGGCAGCGGGATCTCATGCTGCAGAAGCACGACATCGCCTTTCTTCAGGTGGGCCTTGGCGATGTCGCCTGGCAGCACCGAATCGTTGGCGCCCGGCACGACGGCGATCACGTTCTCGCCGTCGGCGCCGACCAGGATCAGCGCCGTGCCGGTGGAGGCGAAGCTTTCGCCGACGCCGGAAAGATCGACATTGCCGGCTTTCAGCAGCGCCAACGCCTCGGCGGCAAAGCTATCCTTGCCGACGGCGCCCACCATGCGCACCTCGGCGCCGGCGCGGGCGGCGGCCAGCGCCTGGTTGGCGCCCTTACCGCCGGGAGCGGTGGCGAAGCCGGAGCCGCGGACCGTCTCGCCGGGCTCCGGCAAGCGGTCGACATTGGCGATCAGGTCGAGGTTGATCGAGCCGACGATGATGATCAAGAAACGCCTCCTGCCGGAACGGTCCAGCCTTCGGTCGAAGGCCGGTGTGCTCCAAGCCCTTGCTTTTACGCGATTGATTGCGCGGGAGGCTAGCCGCAAAGATCGCCGGTTGCCAGATCATGCCGGTTGCGCGTGTGGCTTGGCCCACAGCTTCATTCGCAGCGCACTGTGACCATGCCCTGATAATTGCCCGCCGGGAAGATGCCGGCAGATTTCGTCGCCGTGAGGTCGACCTGGATGGTGTGGGTGCCGTTGGTGACGCGCTGCGGCGAGCTGCCCGGTATGTCCGCCCCCGAGCCGTCGAGGCGGAAGACGGTGTCAAAAGTGACGTTGGCGTCGCCGCCGCTCGGCGCCGAGGTGAAGGCGATCGGCGCGGGCGCCGAGACGGAATAGCAGTCGAGCAGGTTGAGGATCGTGCAGAGCAGCGAGCTCGCGGTGATGGTGGCGGTTGCGCTCGATCCGCCCGCCTGCCTGGAACCGAATATGTTGATCGCCGGGTTCGCCTTCATCGCTCCTGAGCTGCCGATCACGATCGTGCAGGTGCCGACGATTGCGGCTTGCGCTGGGAGGCCGAAACCGCCGAGCGCGGCTGCGGCAAGCAGCGCGTGGCTAGTTCTTCTTCTTTTTCCTGCCACCGTCGGTTCCGCCTCTGATGCTCCAGCCTTCGTTGGCCCATGCCGGTGGCGTGCCCGAGGGAGCCGTGGCGGCCACGCTCCCGGTAATCTGGCCGTCCGGAGCCAGTCCCATCTTCAGGAGCCGCAACTCCATTTGCAGGCGCTCGACCTCGAGCTCGTAGAGGCGGCTGCAGTCCAGGCGCTTGGGCGTCCGCCCGATCGGGATCACCACGCGGCCGTAGGTGGCGACGTCGCTGTTCGACTGGCTGCTGCTGTTGCCCCGTATGACGCCGACATCCAGATAGGCGCCGCTGCCTGAAACGGCCGAGCGGCAGGTCGTGCCGTCGCTGGCATGCACCTCATCCTGGCCTTGGGGCAAGGTGACGCCGGGCAAGGTGAAGCCCGTCTGGTTCTGGTTCAGGTTCAGGATATCCTCGGCGAACCCCCGACTGACGACCGCCAAGGCAGGCAGCAACGAGAGGGTCAGAACCTGCGATGCCCGAAGAACTTTCCGCATATCTGCGCCCTTATCTGCGTCTGCTCGCCTGGAAAGGGGATACTCTCGGTACAGATACGCACCTTACGCTCGGTCGCGCCGTCGAACGGCACGACCACGAGAACCGGACGCGATGCCTGGCCGGCAAGCAGGAAGGCCCTCGGCGTGATCTGGGCGTCGACGGGCTGAAAATCCTGGTCGTAGACATGGACCTCGACCCGGATTCGCTGATCATACGGATTGCCGGGAAAGACCCGGACGGCGAAGGCATCGGTGAAGGATCTCACTTCGCCGCGCATGGGCGTCATCGACTGTGCCGTCGCCGCAAGGGGAGCAAGGCTTGCTGCCAGCGCTGCCGCGAAGAAGATCCGAACCTTTGTCAACGACCGCTCCATTGGCGAGAGAACTATTCGCAGCGCACCGTCACCGTCGCCTGGTAGCCGCCGGCCGAGAAGCGGTTGGTGCCGCTCTTGGTGCCCGTAAGATTGATCGCGGCGGTCGACGTGCCGGGCACGGTGAGCGCTGTCGCGGTGCCTGTTTCGACAATGGTCTGCGCGCCGGTTGTAGCGAAGGTCGGTGTCCAGGTGGTGGCTGTGACGTCGCTCGTCGGCGCGGTGGTCGTGGTCACCGGGTCGACGCTCAGCGAAACGCCGCCCGTAGTGTCGACCTGGACGCTGCCGGCCGAGCCGCCCGCATTGTGGGAGCTCAGCGATTGCAGGTTGCTGCTCACGGTCATGGTGCCGTTCGAGTTGACGGTCAGCGTGCAGGTGGCGGTGATGGTGCCGTTGAACAGCACATTCCCGGTGGCGGCCGATGCCGTCTGGCCGGCGCAAGCGGCCAGCAGGCTCGCGGCCATTGCGACGCGCAGGAACTTCATCGAGACCCCTCTTTCGAGCCGAATGGCCGGCTCAGCATAGGGGCATCATCCATTCATCATGGTTAATTTAGCGTTAACTAAAATAAGAACACCAAGCAACTTATAATACAACCGGCGAAACCAGAGGTTGCTGCCGGTTGTATTTTTCAGATATTTGGATGGAATTGTTTCAGTTATACTTGTTTATACTTTGATGCGCGCTTTTTCGCAACTGTGCGGAAAAGTCGAGCTTTCAGGAAGCCACTTGCCCCGCTTCCCAGCCGAGGATGGCGCGCTTGCGCGTCAAGCCCCAGTGATAGCCGGTCAGCGCTCCGGACTTGCCCAGCGCACGGTGGCAAGGAACCACGAAGGACATCGGATTGGCACCGACCGCCGCACCGACAGCCCGGCTTGCGTTCGGCGCGCCGATGCTTGCCGCGATCGAGGAATAGGTGCAGGCCTTGCCCATCGGGATGCGCAGCAGCGCCTCCCAGACACGCAGCTGGAAATCGGTGCCGATCATCACCACGCGCAGCGGCTGGTCGGCGCGCCACAGCGTCGGATCGAAGACGCGCGCGGCATAAGGCTGGGTGGCCGACATATCCTCGACATAGGAAGCGTTCGGCCAGCGGCCGGACATATCGGCGAAGGCAGCCCGCTCGCCGCCGGCATCGCAGAAGGCCAAGCCGGCCAGACCGCGGTCGGTCACCATGATGAGCGCGATGCCGAAAGGCGAGATGTGGTAGCCGTAGCGGATGGTGAGGCCGGCGCCGCGGGTCTTGTAGTCGCCGGGCGACATCGCCTCGTGGGTGACGAAGAGGTCGTGCAGCCGGCCGGGGCCCGACATGCCGAGCTCGAATGAGGTTTCGAGCAGCGGCATGCCGGAATCGAGCAGCCTGCGCGCGTGGTCGAGGGTTACCGCCTGCAGGAAAGCTTTCGGCGACAGGCCGGCCCAACGGGTAAAGAGCTTCTGCAGGCCGGTCGGCGTCTCGCCGACTGCTTCGGCCAGAACCTCCAGCGAAGGCTGGTCGCGATAGTCGAGGCTGATCTTTTCGATGGCGCGGCGAACCACTTCGTAGTCGCTGCCCTCGGGAGTGATGTCGTTCTGCAGGATCGCGGACGGTTTCATCAGGGTATTCATGGTCATCTGGGCGTTCATGGCAATATCTCCCATGGCAATATCTCTTTGACCGCGAATATCGGTCTTCCGGCGCTTTGCCACCACCCGAAACTTGCCTTCCCGCCGCCCATATCGGTTCCAACCAGAGGGACAATCATGGCCGGCGAAAAGTTAGTGTGACCGGGGCGAGGGAGACCTCAGCGCGCCTTGGCGGTCGCCAGCGCGCGCGAAAAGGCGGTGGCGAAGCTTTCGCGGTCGTCAGGATTGAGGAAGCTGCCGATCGAGACGCTCCTGCCTTGTGCTTCCACCGCCATTTTGGTGATGCCGATCTCGGCATGGCGGGCGATCGAAAACCGCGTCCAGAACGGGTTGAAGCGATGATCCTCGAAACGGCCCGACGGCGCCGTTTTGCGGATGTCGAGGCTGGTGCGCGAGACCGAGATCTCCTCGCGGGCGCGCGCGGCGCGATAGTTGACGCGGAAGGCGATGTAGACACCGACCACGTCGAGCCCGAAGAAGCCGAAGACCGGCCATGCGCCATGCGCCAGGAAGATCGCGCCGGTGACCGCCCAGCCGAACATCAGCGCGCCCATCAGGATGAGAAAGCCGGTGCGGCCGAGGGAACGATGCGGCGTCAGCAAAGCCTCGAAAAACGGCTTGTCGGCTTCGAACGAGGCGTTTGTGTCGCTCATGAGGGAATATTATAGGAGGGGAATGACGCTTCCCAAGTCCAAAAATTCCTTGCCCGTCAAAAAGCAGTCTGCCTCCGCCTCAGGCGGCGGCGCGAAAGCAAAGGCGCCGTCCCGGAAGCGCGGGCCGCGCTCGCTCTATACTGCCGCCGAGCTGCATGAGATTTTCCGGCGCTTTTCCGTGCAGCGGCCGGAGCCGAAGGGCGAGCTCGACTATATCAACGCTTTCACATTGCTGATCGCGGTGGTGCTGTCGGCGCAGGCAACCGATGCCGGCGTCAACAAGGCGACGAAAGCGCTATTTTCGGCGGCCGACACGCCGCAGAAGATGCTGGCGCTCGGCGAGGCCAAGGTCGGCGACTATATCCGCACCATCGGGCTGTGGCGCAACAAGGCCAAGAACGTGATCGCGCTCTCGAAGGCGCTGATCGACGACTATGCCGGCAAGGTGCCGGAGGATCGCGACGAATTGGTCAAGCTGCCGGGCGTCGGGCGCAAGACCGCCAATGTCGTGCTCAACGTCGCCTTCGGCCGGCACACGATGGCGGTCGACACGCATATCTTCCGCATCGGCAACCGGATCGGGCTGGCGCCCGGCAAGACGCCGGAGCAGGTCGAGCAGGGGCTCTTGAAAGTTATCCCGGCCGAATATATGCGCCACGCGCATCACTGGCTGATCCTGCACGGCCGCTATGTCTGCAAGGCGCGCAAGCCGGATTGCCCGATCTGTGTGATCGCCGACATCTGCAAATCCAAGGAAAAGACCACCGACGTGCCGGCGCCGCTGGTGCCGATCGCGCCCTTGAAGGAGGCGTTTCCCGCGGAGGTTTAGAGTTTATGTTTTTCGCAGTTCCGGACGGAGGGCTGCGGCGAAATCGCCGAGCCTAACCGCTGCATGGTTTTCCTGGGATTGCTCAGTAGCCGTAGCCGCGCGCCATCGCCGCGGCGAAGACAGGGATGAGCAGGAAGATGAAGCCCTCGGCGCGGACATAGTTCTTCACCGAGGCGAGTTCGGCCGCCGGCACCGAGAAAGAAGGATTGCCGCCCGCCTGCCTGCTCCAGGAGAGGAAGCGAACGGTCGGGACGATCGACAGCAGGCCGACGACGACGAAGGCCACCATCTTTGCCCAGAACACCCAGTTGTAGACATAGAATTCCCAGCCTTTCAGCCCGAAGAACACCCGGCAGATGCCGATGATGACGATCAGCGCGGCGATGATGCCGTAGTGGCGGTCGATGCCGGCAAGACGCTTGAGCGCCGCCGCCCCCAAGTCGCCGCGCACCAGCACGAACTCGGCGCCGATGATGCCGGCCAGCGAGAACACCAGAAGGTGATGGGCGATCGCCAGCAGAAGGTCGGTGGTGTCCATGGGTCTTCCTTTGGTCGAAGAGCGCGAGTGTTGAATCAGTTTTCAGAAGTTGCAGAGTAGCATCGCGGAACAAAAATCCCATATGCGCAAGCTAGCCATGTGCAGCGTTGACGCCAACTACCGGCAGTCTATTGCTTGGATCATGAGCCGATTGACGCGTGCCTTCAATCCGATGCCTGACGACGTGCGGACCGCCCTGGCGGGGCGCGGATTGACTGCCGCCTATGACGCGCGGCCGGACTATCAGAAGAACGACTATCTCGGCTGGATCGCGCGCGCTAAACGCCCCGGCACGAGGCAGAAGCGGCTTGACCAGATGCTCGACGAACTGGCGCGCGGCGGCGTCTATATGAACATGGCCTGGCACGGCTGAAGCCAACCCTCCGGCGTTTGCCGGCCTTTGTTGCCTCTGGAAGATGCCTCGGGCCATCCTGGCCCTTGTTCGAACGCACTGGTTTGCTAAGCGCTGCCGCCTCACTAGAGCGTTTCAGCGTTTCACGGAAACGCCGAACCGCTCTATCTCTTTGTTTTTTATGCAATTCCGGACGGAAAACCGTTACACACTTTTCCTGGAATTGCTCCTAGAGGTAAATGCCATGAGCATTGCAAGGGAAGCCGGCGTGCCAATACTCGAGACGGCGCGAACCGTTCTGCGGCCGCATCGGCTCGGTGATTTCGAGAGCTATGTCGCGATGTGGGCAGACCCCGGGGTCACCCGTTTCATCGGTGGCAAGCCGCGCACCCGCGAGGAAAGCTGGATGCGCTTCCTGCGACATGCCGGGCTATGGTCGCTGCTTGGCTATGGGTTCTGGGCCATCGAGGACAAGGCCACAGGCCGGTTCATCGGCGAGGCGGGGTTTCATGATCTGAAGCGCGAGATCGAGCCGTCGATCGAAGGCGTGCCGGAGGCTGGCTGGGCGCTGGCTTCGGTCGCGCATGGCCAGGGGCTGGCGAGCGAAGTCGTCGGGCGCATCGTCGCCTGGGGGGATGCGGTGTTCGGGCGGGCCAGAACCGTCTGCATCATCGATCCCGACAATGGCGCTTCGCTCAAGGTGGCGGAAAAGAACGGCTATCGCGAGATCCTGCGCACCACCTATCACGACACGCCGACGATCCTTTTGGAGCGGCAGGCTGGAGGCAATCTCAGTTGATCAGCGTTTGGCTTTGAATTTGTTCAGGGCCACTGCGGCACGAACGAGAGCCTTGAACGCCTCCTCGTCGATGACTTCACCCTCGCGAAAATCGATGGCGCGCCGCGTGTTGCCCTCGAGGCTGGAGTTGAAGAGGCCTGCGGGGTCCGGCAGCGCCGCGCCCTTGGCGAAGGTCAATTTGACGACGGCCTTGTAGGTCTCACCGGTGCAGATCATTCCGGCATCCTCCCAGACCGGCACGCCGCGCCACTTCCATTCCTCGGTGACATCAGGATCAGCCTGCTTGATCAGGGCGCGCAGCCGGCCAAGCATCTCGCCTCGCCAATCGCCCAGTTCCGCGATGCGTCCATCGATCAGCTCGGAAGGAGATTTGCTTTCCTGCACGCCGCTTTTCTCCATATCTGTTCTCCTCCGATGCTGGACAAATGGATCGCCATGGCGCCTCTTCAGGCGAACCGTGCTTGATCGATAATGCGCTTACATTCGTTCGCCGGGCAATTGGCTTGCCTGTTTCACCCAAGAGACGAACTGCGCTTCGTCGAGATGGTCGTCCTCATGGATGTGAAGATAGCGTGTGTCCTTGCTCTTGGATTCGCCGGGCGGCACCGGCCTGAGCGACAGGCCGCGAAAGAAGGCCACCTTGATGTATCCGGTGAAACAGTGGATGCCGAGGAACCAGCCTTCGCCTTCCATCCCGTAAAACGGCGAGTTCCATTTCACGGCCTTCTCAACCTGCGGAACGGCCTGCATGATCAGTTGGTCGAGCCGGCGGCCGACCTCGCTCTTCCAGCCCGGCATCGCCGCGATATAGGCCTGCACGGGGGCGTCGCCATAGCCCTTGGCGATCTGCGGGTTGCCGCCTGAAAGCAGGACGGGTTTCGCGTCCGCGGGCCTGGCTTCTGAAGGCTTGGCGGCAACCTTCGGCGATTTCGCCTTCGCCATCAGGCCGATCCTATGCGCTCGCGCGCCGGCTCGCCGCGCCATTTGACGGCATAGGGCAGCACGAACATATAGAGGCCGCTGAACAGCAGCAGGAAAAGCGGCAGGAGCGGCGAATAGACCACCCAGGCGGGCGGCTCGCCCAATGCCATGGCGACGAAGTTGGCGATGACGGTCGCGGTAAAGATGATCGACAACCAGCGATGCAACTGCCTGATCCACTTGCTCCAGTCCAATGCTGCCTCCTTTTGAAAAGCGAATGAAACGCCGGCCTTACCAGCGCGCCAGCTGGGTGATCTGGATGAGATTGCCGCAGGTGTCGTTGAGCTGCGCGATGGTCGAGCCGGTCACCGCGGTCGGCGCCATGGCAAAGCTGCCGCCATTCGCCGTGATGCGCTCGTGGTCGCCCTTGATGTCGTCGGTGAACAGCATGAGCGCCGGCTGGCCTTGCTTGAAGATGGCCTGCTGGTAGGTCCTGGCCGCCGGATTGTCGTTCAACGCCAGCTGCAGCTCGGTCCCATCCGGGTCGTCGGGCGAGGCGACCGTCAGCCAGCGAAACGGCCCGTTGGTGAAATCGGCTTTCTTGGTGAAGCCCAGCACGTCCGTGTAGAAGCCAAGAGCCTTCTCCTGGTCGTCGACATAGACGCTGGTCAGCTTGATCTTCATCGCATGTCTCCATCGATCGCGCCTGCGGTTTGCCGTCCGCCAGGCAGTTTCCGCTTTTTTGAACCTTGCGGCGGACTTCAATCGATCCGCAAAAGCACCTGTTCCAGGGCTGCGAAGTACCTCTTCCAGCCTACCGTAGCGCCGCGGTAATACGGCTCCTGATCCGTCCGGAATCCCACCTGCTCCATGCGCAGATGAGTGCCCATGCCCGTCGGGGTGAGCGTCCAGGTGACGATGCTTTCCAGGTCCTTGGTATCCCACGTGTAGGACAGCGTTTTGTTGGGCTCGACCGTCTGGACCTGGCACTCGACGCCGCCCCAGTCCGCGCTCAGATTGAAGCGATGGTCCACGACCGGCTTGAAGTTGTTCTTCATCAGCCACTCCTCGATGAGATGCGGTTGCGTCAGCGCACGCCAGATTTTTTCCGGCGGATAAGGAATCTCGCGCTCGACGACGACGGAGCGCGTTCCGGCCGGCATGTCGTTCATTGATCCATCCTCTTCAGCAGATCCTCGAGATCGTCGAACCGGCTCTCCCAGAACCCCGCCATCTGACGCGTCCAGTCCATCAGCGGCGCCAGCGCGCCAAGCTGCGCGCTGTAATGCGTCTGGCGTCCCTCATGGCGGTCGCGCACCAGCCCGGCTTCCTTCAGCAGGCCGAGATGCTTCGACACCGCCGGCTGCGAGACCCCGGCCTCAGCCGTCAGCGCGCCGACCGTCTGCTCGCCTTGACGGCACAGACGCTCAAAAATGGCGCGCCTTGTCGGATCGGCAAGCGTTCGGAAGAGCATATCATGCGTGGCCGGCATCTTGATCAATAACCCATTGGCTATTGATTGATCTATAACCATTGAGATATGTGTGAGTCAAGTGGATGTCTGGCTGTGAGCCGGCGTGCTCTCGAACCTAGCTGGCGGCGCCCGCGTTGAGGCTTGCCTCCTCCAGCATGGATGCGTCCTCGCCGAATGCCCGGGTGGCGCGCGCGGCTGCCTCGATCAACGGGCGCTTCATGCGCTCGAGAAAAACCGCATCGACCCGCGTGCTCGGGCCGGAGAGCGTCAGCGCGCCGACCAATGTCCGCCCCGGGCCGAACACTGGCGCAGAGACGCCCGCTGTCTGCGGGTCGCGATCGCCGAGCGAGATGTAATTGTAGGTCTCGCGGATCGTCTCGTAGGGCTCGCCCGGTTGGCCCGAGAAGGCGGCGAGAACGCGGCCACCGGAGCCCGCAAGCAAAGGCAGCACGTCGCCTTCCCGTATCGTGTAGCGGATCGGGTGCTTGGACTCGACCCGGTAGAGGCAGGTGCGCACGTCGCCCGAGCGGACATAGAAGGCGACGCTTTCCCAGCTCCGCTCGGAGAGGTCGCGCATGATCGGCAGCAGGATTTCCATCGCCACGACCGAACGCTGGTAGAGCGCGCCAAGCCGGAAGGTGGCGGGCCCGATGCGGTAGCGTCCGTCATCGAGGCGCTCCAGCAATTGCCCGCGCATCAGCGAGTTGGCCAGCCGCAGGATCGTGCTCTTGTAGAGGCCGGTGCGGGCCGCGATCTCGGCGAGGCCAAGCGACCGGTCAGCGGTGGTGAACGCGTTGAGGATGGAAATGGCGCGGTCAAGCGCGGCAACGCCGTCGGACGATGTCGGACTGGAAGGTGTATTTTTCATCCCGATGATGATTTCATGTGATCGCTCAGTCCAGGCAGGCCCGGACAAAGAGATTTAGTCCGGATAGAAGCGTTCTGTCCAGTAGAATGCCATTCCCGTTGACAGAACGCGGTAACATCTGCTTGAACTCGAAATGCGGGTCTGTACTCAGGCCACGTCTTGGCAGGCACCGGAGGAGGTGTCGTGATTTGGAGGAATCCCATGCTGAACAGACGCAGATTCTTGACGAGCACCGCCGCCGGCTTCGCGGCTTTGCATTTCGCACCCGCCTTTGCGCAGGACACCCCGCAGATCCAGATCTTCGTGCCGGCGGCGCCCGGCGGCGGCTGGGACCAGACCGCGCGCACGATCGACCAGGTGCTGCGCTCCGAAAAGCTGATCTCCGGCTCGCAGATCACCAATGTCGGCGGCGCCGGCGGCACGGTCGGCCTGCCGCAATTCGTCAACCAGTGGAAGGGCAAGGGCAATTCGCTGATGGTCGCCGGCATGGTCATGGTCGGCGCCATCATCGCCAACAAGGCCGCCAATAATCTCACCGAAGTCACGCCGATCGCGCGCCTCACAGGCGAGTTCGAGGCGCTGGTGGTGCCGGCAGCCTCGCCATTCAAGACGGCTAATGATTTCGTCGCCGCGCTGAAGGAGGATCCGACCAAGGTTCCGGTCGCCGGCGGTTCGGCCGGCGGCTCCGACCACATCCTGTTCGGCCTGATCGCCAAGACGGCCGGCGTGCCGGCTGCAAACCTGTCCTATGTGCCTTTCGCCGGCGGCGGCGAGGCGCTGTCGGCGCTGCTCGGCAACCAGGTCGCCGCCGGCATCTCCGGCTATGGCGAGTTCTCCGAGCAGGTCAAGGCGGGCGCGCTCAGGCTGCTGGCGATCTCGTCCGACAAGCGCCAGGAGGGCATCGACGCGCCGACGCTGAAGGAAGCCGGCATCGATGTCGAATTGTTCAACTGGCGCGGCGTCTTTGCCCCGCCCGGCGTTTCCGACGACGACAAGGCGGCGATGATCAAGCTGGTCGAGACCATGGCCAAGAGCGACGCCTGGGCGACCGAGTGCAAGAACCGGAACTGGACGCCGATCCTTTTGACCGGCGACGACTACGCCAAGTTCGTCACCGAAGACACCGCCCGGATCGGCGCCATCCTCAAGGATCTCGGCCTCGCCTGAGCTCTGGCCGGCGCAATGTCCGAAGGGGGCCTGGCTCCCTTCGGAACAGCATGGACAGATGATCGAGCAGCATTGAGACTGCGGCGATGCCGGCAGTGGAAGGCCGGCCTTCCGGGGAGGAGATCATGAGCACCAGCGACCAGCAGGCGTCACCGCCGCGCCTTGCCATACCCGAATTGTTGATCGGCGTCGGGCTTCTCGCCTGCGCAGGGGCGGTTGCCTGGCAGACCCTGGCGATCCCGGTGTCGCCGCTCTACTCCAAGGTTGGCCCAAGGATCTTCCCCTACATCACCATGGCCGGGATGATCCTGCTTTCCCTGCTGCTCATCCTGGCCGCTGTTCGCGGCGGCTGGCAACCCGAAGAAGAGAAGGAAACGCCGACCGACTGGAAGGGGATGGGCTTCGTGGTCGCGGGCCTCGTCGCCAATCTTCTGCTCATCCAGCCGCTCGGCTTCACCGCCGCCTCGGTGATCATGTTCGTGCTGGTCTGCTTCGGCTTCGGCAACCGACATCCGCTGCGCGACGCGCTGCTCGGCCTGGTATTGGCGCTGGCGGCCTATTTCGGCTTCGCCCGGGCGCTCGGCGTCAACATCGGCGCGGGTTTGATCGAGAACCAGCTCAACACGCTGATCAACGCCGTCGTCGGCCTGGTAAGGGGCTGACGCAATGGACACGCTCGGCTATCTCGCGCACGGATTTGCGGTCGCTTTCACGCCGACCAATCTGTTGTGGTGCCTGCTCGGCACGACGCTCGGAACCGCGATCGGCGTGCTGCCCGGCCTCGGGCCGGCGCTGACCATCGCGTTGCTCCTGCCGATCACCTACCAGGTGGCGCCGGAAGCTTCCTTCATCCTGTTTGCCGGCATCTATTACGGGGCCATGTATGGCGGCTCGACCACGTCGATCCTGCTCAACACGCCCGGCGAAAGCGCCACCATCGTCACCGCGCTCGAAGGCAACCGGATGGCGCGTTCGGGGCGCGGCGGCGCGGCGCTTGCGACCTCGGCGCTCGGCTCCTTCGTCGCCGGCACCATCGGCACGCTGGGCGTCGCCTTCCTGGCGCCGATCGTGGTCAAGTTCGCGCTTGCCTTCGGGCCGGCCGAGTATTTCTCGCTGATGGTGCTCGCCTTCATCACGGTGTCGGCGGTGCTCGGTTCGTCATCGGTGCGGGGGCTTACCAGCCTGTTCGTCGGCTTCGTCATCGGCATGATCGGCGTCGACCTGCAGACCGGGCAGCCGCGCTTCACTTTCGGCATGGGCGAATTGCTCGACGGCGTCGACGTCATCGTCGTCGCGGTCGGCCTGTTCGCGGTCGGCGAGACGCTCTACATGGCCTCGCGCCGCTATGCCGGCAAGGACGAGATCGTGCCGCTGAAAGGCTCGCTCTACATGACGGCTGCCGAATGGGCGCGCTCGTGGAAGCCGTGGCTCAGGGGTGCCGCGATCGGCTTCCCGATCGGTGCGATGCCGGCCGGCGGCGCCGAGATCCCGACCTTCCTTTCCTATGCCATCGAGAAGAAGCTGTCGAAGCACAAGGAGGAGTTCGGCACGGTCGGCGCCATCGAAGGCGTCGCCGGACCCGAGGCCGCCAACAACGCGTCAGCCGCCGGCGTGCTGGTGCCGATGCTGACGCTCGGCCTGCCGACCTCGGCGACCGCCGCGATCATGCTCTCGGCGTTCCAGAGCTACGGCATCAATCCTGGGCCGCTGCTGTTGACGACGCAGGCCAATCTCGTCTGGGGCCTGATTGCCAGCCTGTTCATCGCCAACGTCATCCTCGTCATCCTCAACCTGCCGCTGATCGGCCTGTGGGTGCGTTTGCTGAAAATCCCGGCGCCGCAGCTCTATGCCGGCATCCTGGTGTTCGCCACCGTCGGCACCTACGGCATCTCGCAGTCGCCGATCGATCTCGTTATCCTTTATCTTCTGGGGGCTGCCGGCTTCCTGATGCGGCGCTTCGATTTCCCGACCGCGCCGGTCATCATCGGCATGATCCTCGGGCCGCTCGCCGAAACGCAGTTCCGCCGGGCGATGACGATCGCCAATGGCGACTGGACCGTGTTCTACCGGCATCCGCTGTCGCTGACACTGTTGACGCTGGCCTTCATCGGTCTGGTCGGGCCGCATATCTGGGCCTGGATCGAACACCGGCGCATGCGTGGGCCGGAGCATGTGCCTGGCGATGCCTGATCGATTTGGAGCATCATGACAGACCTGCTTTCCGGCATCCGCGTCCTCGACCTCACCAACGTGCTGGCAGGCCCTTACTGCGCCTACCAGCTGGCGCTGCTCGGCGCCGACGTCATCAAGGTCGAGGCGCCGCCGGGCGGCGATCTCGCGCGCCAGCTCGGCGCCTCGCCGGAACTCAACCAGGCCGGCATGGGCGCATCGTTCCTGGCGCAGAACGCCGGCAAACGATCGGTCGTGCTCGACTTGAAGAAGGCGCAAGACCGCGACCGTTTCCTCGATCTCGTCGCCACGTCGGACGCGCTGGTCGAGAATTTCCGGCCGGGCGTCATGGATCGCCTCGGCCTCGGCCATGAAAAGCTCAGGCAAGTCCGGCCGAGCCTCGTCTATTGCGCGATATCCGGGTTTGGCCAGACCGGGCCGATGCGCGGCAACCCGGCCTATGACCAGATCATCCAAGGATTGTCGGGGATCATGAGCATCACCGGCACGCCGGAGACCGCGCCGCTGCGTGTCGGCTATCCCGTGGCCGACACGCTGGGCGGGCTGGTGGGGGCCTTTGCGATTGCCGCCGCGCTTGTCAGGCAGAAGACCAGCGGCGAGGGTGCCTTCCTCGACGTGTCGATGCTCGAATGCACGCTGTCGGCGCTGGGTTGGCCTGTGTCGAACTACCTGACGGCCGGCGTCGAGCCGCAGCCGATGGGCAACGAGAACATGACGGCCGCGCCCTCCGGCGCGTTCCGCACCGGCGAGGGGTTGCTCAACATCGCCGCCAACAAGCAGGAGCAGTTCGTCACGCTTTGCGGGCTGATCGGCCGGCCGGAACTGGCCTCCGATCCACGTTTCGCCGAACGCGAAAGGCGTAAGCTGAACCGGGCCGCATTGAAGACGCTGATCGAGGAAGCGCTTGCCGGCGCTCCGGCCGCCGCCTGGGAAGAAAAGCTCAACCGCGCGGGCGTACCGGCGGGACGGGTGCTGACGATCCCAGAGGTGCTCGAGGAACGCCAGGTGACGGAGCGCGGCATGGCAACCCGCTTCGCGGATGTGCAAGGCATGGACAAGCCGCTGACGGTGGTGCGCGGCGGCTTCATGGTCGATGGCGATGCACCCATGCCCGCCGGACCGCCGCCGCGGCTTGGCGAGCATATGGACGAGGTTTTCGCCGCGTTGCCGGCCCGCGACAAGACAAGGGCGCGGGCATGAGCGGTACGGAGAAAAAGACTGGCCGCGAGCGCGGCGAGGAATGGTGGCGGACCGGCCTCATCGAGATGCGGCCCGGCGTCATCCGGCTGCGCGGCTACGAAATCCAGGATCTCATCGGCCGCGTCAGTTTTCCGGCGATGATCTGGCTGATGCTGCGCGGCGAATTGCCGAGCGAGCAGCAGGCAGAACTGCTCGGGATCGCGCTGGGTGCGGCCGTCGACCACGGGCCGCAGGCGCCGTCGATCGCGATCGCGCGCATGGCCGCGACCTGCGGCGTCGGCATCAACAACGCCATGGCCTCCGCCATCAATGTGCTGGGCGACGTGCATGGCGGCGCCGGCGAACAGGCGCTCACCTTTTATGGCGACATCGCCGCGGCAGTGGACCAGGGCGCGACGCTTGCCGATGCGGTGTCGGCGCGGCTCGACCGTTTCTTCGCCGAGGAAAAAGGCTATTTGCCGGGTCTCGGCCATCGCTTCCATCCGATCGACCCGCGCGCGCCGCGCCTCATCGAACTGACGCGCGATTTCGCCGCGCGTGGGATCGTCAGCGGTCGCTTCGCCGACATAGCCGAGGCGATCGAGGCGGAGGTCGCGACACGCAAGGGCAAGACGATCCCGCTCAATATCGATGGCGCCACCGCCGTCATCTATGGCGAGCTTGGCTTCCCGCCGGCACTGACGCGCGGCCTGTTCGTGCTGTCGCGTTCGGTCGGCATCTTGGCGCATGCCTGGGAGCAATCGCAGGAGGCAGATCGCAACAAAGGTCCGCTGCCAAGGGAATGGCTGTGGGCCTATACCGGCACACCGGTACGGCCCTTTCCCGGCGACTCCGAATAGGGCATCCTGTCAGGCCGGCTCGGTCGTTGGGACCGTCAAATCCCTCAGAAGGGTCGAAAGCTCCGGCTCGTCGATGAGCAGAGCCGCATCGGCCGCCGGCAGCCAGGCGCGTTGCCGGTTCGCTGCTTCCCGCCAGTCGGCCATTTCCTCGGTGACCTCAAGCAGGTAGACGACCACGTCGACGCGGACGAAACGGTTGGCCATCCGCTTCCAGTAGGAGTAGCCGCCGGCGGGTTGCTTCAGCGCCTTGCCAAGCACGCCGGCTTCTTCCTGAGCCTCGATCATGGCTGCCTTGCGCCCGCTCTTGCCTTTCATCGGCCAGCCCTTGGGCACGATGAAGCGCCTGGTCGTGCGCGACGTGACCAACAACACGTCGAGGTTGCCGCCCTCGCTCACACGAAAGGGGATGGCCGCCACCTGGCGGATCCGCTCCCCCTTCTTTGCCCTGCGTACCGCTTTCTTCTTGGCTGTTGCCATCCCAAAATCCGATAAGAGCAGCATTCACACCGGGCGCTGTCCGCGCACGGCAAAATCCTGCCCTTGCAAACCCTAGAGCAGTTCATAGTTTCACGGAAACGCTGAACTGCTCTAACTATTTGTTTTTACGCAATTCCGGACGGAAAACCGTTATACACTTTTCCTGGAATTGCTCTAAAACCGTCACCCTTGCAATCCCGGCTTTCGCCAGCAAGTAAGTCGGCTAAATAAACCGAAAAAAGCCGGATGTCAGCGGCAAACCCGCGAAATCGTGGTGCCGATCACCTGGGACTGGCAATTCTGCTTGACAATCGGCACTTCGGGGCGGGGCTTCGGCACGACCTGCCGGTCCTGCTCGCGATAAAACTGCTGCTGTTGCTGGAACTGCTGTCGCTGCAGCTGATTCCGCAGCGCCTGCAGTTCGTTCTGCTGGATCAGGGCGTTACGGTTTGTCGGGATGACGACCTGCGCCGAGGCATGGAAAGCGGTGCCCGACAACACAGCAGTCGCCAGAGCTGCCGATATCAAAACCGCCGAGAGGCGAGGATGAGACATCGTGTCCTTCCCGCATGAAACCAAAACCTCACCCAATATAGGGTGTTTGTCCGGATGTGCCATGGTCCAAGGCTTGGATGCGACCAGTCGATCGATTGTCATGCCAAAGAAAATCCGGCTGGCGAACCAGCATTGCGCTTGACGGCAGCGGCGGTTTCACCGCTCTATCGCGCGGCCGGACGGGGTCGGGTGAAGAGAGATTCCATGATGAGAAGTAGGTCCAAGTTGTTCGTCGCAATGCTGGTCGTTGCCGGGGTCGCAGGCCTGCCTGCGCTCGCCGCGCAGAACAAGGTGGCGCCGGCGGCCGGCCAACCGGCCGACGCCGCGGCCAAGCCGCAGCTGCCGGGCGGCGCTTCGGCGTTGTCGGAGACGCATGGCGACTGGACCGTCAACTGCCAGGTCACCGGCACGAACAAGCTGTGCAGCCTGTCGCATCAGCAGTTCAACAAGCAAAGCGGACAGCGCCTGCTGGCTATCGAATTGACGACCAAGACCGGCCAGGACGCCATGGGCACGCTGGCGCTGCCCTTCGGGCTGGCTTTGGCCAACGGCATCTCGCTCGAGGCCGACGACAAGAAGCTGGAAGGAACCCTGCAGTTCAACACGTGCCAGGCCGTGGGCTGCCTGGTGCCGGTGGCGTTCGATGCCGACACCGCCTCACAGCTGCAGAACAGCACCACGCTGAAAATCAACGCCACGGCCGCGGACACGATGCAGCCGGTCGCCTTCACCATCTCGCTCAACGGATTCGCCAGCGCGCTCGCCAGGACGGCGGACCTGTCGGCGGACTGACCGTCGCCGCACCCCAGGACCTCGCCGTCACATGAGAGCGCCGTAGTGGCGCAGAAGTCCGAAATGCTGGCGGGACAGCACCCCCCTCTGTCCTGCCGGACATCTCCCCCGCAAGGGGGGAGATCGGATGTTGCGCGGCTTTCGCCAATTGTCGACGTCGAAAGGAGGCGCAGCGCCTAAGCTGCCAATCTCCCCCCCTTGCGGGGGAGATGTCCGGCAGGACAGAGGGGTATGAAGGAACGCGGCGCCACAGTACCTTTCTTAACCGTCCCACCAAGAGCTTCGCTCGCCTTGAGATGACGGCCTCGAGAGGGCTTCGATGTTGAGAAACTACTCCACCTCACGCAGCCGATAACCGACGCCTGTCTCGGTGATGATGTAGCGTGGCTGGTCCGGCGTCTTCTCGATCTTCTGCCTCAACTGGCGGACATAGACCCTGAGATATTGCACGTCGGTCGAGTCGTTCCAGATCTGCTTCATCAGGAACTGGTGGGTCAGCACCTTGCCGGCATACTGTACGAGCATGCGCAGGATGTCGTATTCCTTCGGTGATAGTTTTACTTCCTTGCCCTCGACCTTGACGATGCGTTTCACCAGGTCGACCGAGAGGTCGCCGGTCTGGAACACCGGCTTCTCGCCCTGCTGCTGGAACTTGTGGCGCAGCGCCACGCGGATGCGGGCGACGAGCTCGTTCATGCCGAAGGGTTTTGTCACATAGTCGTCGGCGCCGAGCTCGAGCGCCTGGACGATGCCGGCCTCGTCGGTACGGCTCGACAGGATGACCACCGGAATGTCGAGGCCGTCGTTGCGCCATTTGCCGAGCAGCTCGAGGCCGGTCATGCCGGGCAAGCCGAGGTCGAGCAGGATCAGGTCGGGCGGCTGCGCCTCAATGAGTTCGATCGCGGCCTTGGCATTCGGCGCCTCGGATACCGTATAGCCCTGGCTGCCGAGGCCGACGCGCAGCAGCTTTCGGATCGGCGGCTCGTCGTCGACGACCAGAATGCTGACGTTCGGATTGGTCATGCGGCGTCATCCGTTTTGGCGACGGTCAGGTTCGGAATTGCTTCCGGCACGGGCATGCGGATGGTGAAGATCGCGCCCGGCCGGTCGGTGCGGTTAGCCGCCGAAATCGCGCCGCCCATGGCCTCGATGAACCCGCGGCTGATCGACAGGCCGAGGCCCGTGCCGGCGCGGACCTGATCGCTCTTGCGGACGCGGTAGAAGGTGTCGAAGATCCGCTCGAGGTCGCCGGGCGGAATGCCCGGCCCCTCATCCATGACCTGCAGGATGACGGTCCCATTGTCGAGCCAGCCTTGCAGGCGGATGGCCGAGCCGGGCGGCGCATATTTGGCGGCATTGTCGAGAAGGTTGAACAGCGCCTGCTCGAACAGAACGGGGTCGAGGCGCAGCATCGGCAGGTCCGGCGGAATGTCGGTGTCGATCCGGTGCTCACCGGTGATCTTTCGCGCTCGATCGAGCGCCGAGCCGACGATGTCGCCGACATAATGGAGAGCGTAGTTCGGCTCCATGGCGCCAGACTCGATCTTGGTCATGTCGAGCAGGTTGGCGATGAAGCGGTTCAGTCGCTCCGACTCATCGACCACGGTCGACAGAAGGTCCGCGCGGTCCTTTTCGGGAAGGGCGGCCGCGTATTCCCGCAGCGTGCCGGCGGCGCCCATGATGGCGGCAAGCGGCGTCTTCAGGTCATGCGAGATCGAGGTGAGCAGCGCCGTGCGCAGCCGGTCCGCTTCCGCCGCGAGCCTGGCGCGGTCGACATCGGCAACGAGCTGGATGCGCTCGATGGCGACCGCCGCCTGATCGGCAAGCGCATCGAGAAGACGCTGCTGCTCGGGCGTCAGCAGCGGTCCCTGCTTGTCGTTGTCGAGGCCAACGACGCCGATGGCGGTGCGCCCCGTCCGCAAGGGGAGATAGAGGCGCTTGGCGCCTGGCAGCGTGTCGGCGCCACGGCCGGCCGGGCGGTCGTGCTCCCAGGCCCAGCGGGCGGCCGCGATGTCGGCCTCGGCCAGCGTGTCGTCCGGCGGGTAGCCGGCCTTGACGGTGATGGTGCCGTTTTCGGGCAGAAGCAGCACCACGCGCACTTTCAGCATCGAGGCGATCTGGAAGGCGGTGGCCCAGAGAACGTCGTCGAGCGTGCCGGCGCCGGCGAGCTTCCTCGAGAAGGAGTAGATGTCCTCGGTTGCACGCGCGCGGGAACGGGCGGCGACCGCCTGGCGCTGCACGCGGGCAGTCAGATTGCTGGCGATGACGGCGACAACGAGGAAGACGGCAAAGGCGACGATGCTCTCAGGGTCCCTGATCGTCAGCGTGTAGCGCGGCTCGAGAAAGAAGAAGTTGAAGGCAAGCGCGCTCAGGAAACAGGCATAGAGCGCCGGCCACAGCCCGAACGTAACCGCCGATGTCAGCACCGCCAAGAGCAGGACGCTGGCGAGATTGCGAACATCGAAGAACTGGTCGAGAACGGTGCTGACGGCCAACCCACCGGCGACATAAGCCGTGGAGAACAAATAGGGCCAGATCTGGAAAGGCTTCTGCTCGGCCGCTGCCTTCACCTTCGCGGCCGGCGTCTGTGCGTCGCGTTCGGTTCCCGAAATGACGTGGACGCTGATGTCGCCGGCATTGCGGATCAGATCGTAGGTGAGCGAGCCCTCGATCAGTTCCCGCCAGCGCGAGCGGGTCGGCCTGCCGATGACGATATGGGTGAAGTTGTTCGCCGTCGCGTGGCGCACGATGTCCTGGGCGACGTTCTGGCCCGGGATGGTCGCCACCTCGGCGCCGAGCTGCTCGGCCAGGCGCAGGTTGGTCGCCAGCCGGTCCTTGTCCTCTTCCGACGTGCCGGCAAGGCGAGGCGTATCGACATGCAGCGCCGTCCAGGGGGCGCGCAGCCGATCGGCCAGCCGGCGAGCGTAGCGGATGCGGGCGGCTCCGCCGGGACGCGAGTCGACGCAGACGAGGACGCGTTCGCCGGCAGCCCACGGTCCCGGAATGGCGTGGGACTGCATGTGATTGAGCAGCTGCTCGTCGACGCGCTGGGCCGTGCGCCTCAACGCCAGCTCGCGAAGCGCCGTCAGGTTGCCCGGGGAAAAATAGTTCTCGATGGCGCGCTGGGCGGTTTGAGGGAAATAGACCTTGCCTTCCTGCAGCCGCTGGATCAGGTCGTCGGGGGTGAGGTCGATGACCTCGATATCGTCGGCCTCGTCGATGATGGAATCGGGAACGGTTTCACGCACGCGAACGCGGGTGATCTGCGCCACGACGTCGTTCAGGCTTTCGACATGCTGGATGTTGAGCGTGGTGTAGACGTCGATGCCTTGCGACAGGATTTCCTGCACATCGAGGTAGCGCTTGGGATGGCGGCTGCCGGGCGCGTTGGTGTGGGCGAGCTCGTCGACCAGGACCAATGCCGGACGCCGTTTCAGGACGGCGTCGATATCCATCTCCTCGAGAGCGCGGCCTCTGTACTCGACCCCGCGGCGCGGGATCACCTCGTAGCCGTCGACCAGCGCCTGGGTCTCCTTGCGGCCGTGCGTCTCGACGACGCCGATGACGACGTCGATGCCGTCGGCGCGGCGGGCACGGCCCGCCATCAGCATCTCGTAGGTCTTGCCGACACCGGGCGCGGCGCCGAGGAATATGCGCAGCCGGCCGCGGCCCTCCCGCTCGGCATGCTCGAGCAGCGCGTCGGGAGATGGTCTGTTCTCGGGGTTGGTCCTGTCGTCCGGCATCAAGTCCAATCATGAATTGCGTCGGGGATCGTGTCGATCCCCGGCGCGGGTGCTGATTATTTCAGGTCGTCGAGCGCGAGATTGAGCGCCAGCACATTGACCACGGGCTCGCCCATGAAGCCCAGCTCGCGCTCCTCGACATGGCTGTCGACGAGCGATTTCACCTTGGCTTCGTCGATGCCGCGGGCCTTGGCAATCCGTGGCACCTGGAAATGGGCGGCTTCCGGGCTGATGTCAGGGTCGAGGCCGCTTCCGGAAGTGGTGACGAGGTCCATCGGCACCGGCGCGTTCGGGTTTTCGGCCTTCAGCTTGTCGGCGTCGCCCTTCATGCGCTCGATCAGCTTCGGATTGGTCGGGCCGAGATTCGAGCCGCTGGAAGAGGCGGCGTTGTATCCGTCGCCGGCTGCCGACGGCCTGCCATGGAAATAGCGGTCGCCGGCGAAGGCCTGGCCGATCAGTTCGGAGCCGATGATCTTGCCGTCCTTTTCGATCAGGCTGCCATTGGCCTGTTTGGGAAACAGCGCCTGGGCGATGCCGGTCATGCCGATCGGATAGATGAGGCCGGCAAGCACCGTAAAAAAGACGATCATGACAAAAGCGGGTCTGAGTTGCTTGAACATCGGAATAGATCCTTATGCGAGGCCGAGGGCCGTGACGATCAAGTCGATCCCCTTGATGCCGACGAACGGCACGACGATGCCGCCGAGGCCGTAGACGAGAAGGTTGCGGGTAAGCAGCGCGCCGGCGCCGATGGCGCGGTACTTCACGCCCTTCAGCGACAGCGGGATCAGCGCGATGATGATCAGCGCGTTGAAGATGATGGCCGACAGGATGGCGCTCTGCGGCGTCGCCAGATGCATGATGTTGAGCGCCTGCAGCGGACCAGTGGACTGTCCGGGCGCGACGTAGAAGACCGCGAACATGGCCGGGATGATGGCGAAGTACTTGGCCACATCATTGGCGATCGAGAAGGTGGTCAGCGAACCGCGTGTCATCAGCAGCGCCTTGCCGATCTCGACGATCTCGATCAGCTTGGTCGGGTCGCTGTCGAGGTCGACCATGTTGCCGGCCTCGCGGGCGGCCACCGTGCCGGTGTTCATGGCGACGCCGACATCGGCCTGGGCGAGCGCAGGGGCGTCGTTGGTGCCGTCGCCGCACATGGCGACCAGCTTGCCCTTGGCCTGCTCCTCGCGGATCAGCGACAGCTTGTTCTCCGGCGTCGCCTGGGCGAGGAAGTCGTCGACGCCGGCTTCGGCGGCGATGGCCGCCGCGGTCAGCGGGTTGTCGCCGGTGATCATCACCGTGCGGATGCCCATCTTGCGCAGTTCCGCGAAACGCTCGCTGATCCCGCCCTTGACGATGTCCTTGAGGTGGACGACGCCGAGCAGGCGCCCGTCGCGCTCGACCGCCAGCGGCGTGCCGCCGGCCTTGGCGATCTCGTCAGCAATGGCCTGCAGATCGCGGATGGTGTCGCTGGTCGGACGTAAGCCATGAGCTGCGACGGTTGCCTGATTTACGTGAGCGAGCACCGCGTCGACCGCGCCCTTGCGCACCGACGAGCCGTCGATGTCGACACCGCTCATGCGGGTTTGCGCGGTGAAGGGCACGAAGGTCGCGTGCAAGCTCGCCATATCGCGGGCGCGGATGCCGTATTTGTCCTTGGCGAGCACGACGATCGAGCGGCCTTCCGGGGTTTCATCGGCCAGCGAGGCGAGCTGGGCAGCATCGGCCAGCTCCTGCTCGGTGACGCCCTTGACCGGACGGAATTCGGTCGCCTGCCGATTTCCGAGGGTGATGGTGCCGGTCTTGTCGAGCAGCAGCGTGTCGACGTCGCCGGCGGCCTCGACGGCGCGGCCGGACATGGCGAGCACGTTGAAGCGCACCAGGCGGTCCATGCCGGCGATGCCGATGGCCGACAGCAGGGCGCCGATCGTGGTCGGGATCAGCGTCACGAACAGAGCGACGAGGATGGTCACCGGGATATAGCCGCCCGAAAAGGAGGCGAAGCTGGGGATGGTCGCGGTCGCCAGCACGAAGATCAGCGTCATGCCGACGAGCAGGATGTTGAGCGCGATCTCGTTCGGCGTCTTCTGGCGCTCCGCGCCCTCGACCAGCGAGATCATGCGGTCGAGGAAGGTCTGGCCGGAGGCGGCGGAAATGCGCACGCGGATCCAGTCGGATAGCACCTGCGTGCCGCCGGTGACGGCCGAACGGTCGCCTCCGGATTCGCGGATGACGGGGGCGGATTCGCCGGTGATCGCCGCCTCGTTGACGGAAGCCACGCCTTCGATCACTTCGCCGTCCGAGGGGATGATGTCGCCGGCCTCGACCAGCACGATGTCGCCGACCTTCAGGCTGGTGCCCGGCACCAGCTTGAACTTGCCGCGATCGTCGCCGTTGACGAGCAGCTTGGCCTGGGTCTCGGTGCGCGCCTTGCGCAGCGAGTCGGCCTGGGCCTTGCCGCGACCTTCGGCGACGGCTTCGGCGAAGTTGGCGAACAGCACGGTGAACCACAGCCAGATGATGATCTGCAGGGTGAAGCCGAGATCGCCGCCGCCGGTGATGAGTTCCTTGACGAACAGAACGGTGGTGAGCGCCGAGACGATGGCGACGACGAACATCACCGGGTTCTTGATGAGCGTGCGCGGATCGAGTTTGCGGAAGGCGCCACCAATGGCGGGCACCAGGATGCGGGCATCCAGAATGCCCGCGGATTTGGACTGGCTCATTTCGAGGCTCCAGTATCGGTGATGTTGGACGGCGCGGGGTGCTCGGTCTTCGGGAAGAGGTGCGGAAGGGCGGAAGCCAGCAGCCACAGCACGAGCAGCACCGCTGCCATGCCGAGGAAGGTGGAGAGCGTCGGGAAAGGACGAGGCCTCTCGTCCCTTCCGTCATCGGGCTGACCGTCACCGGGTTGGTGACGGTCGTGCCGGCGTATGTGGTTGAACCAGGGCATGGTCATCTCAGAAAGTCTGCCCACGGATCATTGCCAGGTGCTCGACGATCGGCCCGACGGCGAGCGCCGGGAAGAAGGTGAGACCGCCGACGATGATGATGACGCCGACCAGCAGGCCGACGAACAGCGTGCCGTCGGTTGGAAAGGTGCCGGCCGAAGCGGGCACGGTCTTCTTGGCGGCCAGCGAGCCGGCGATGGCTAAAGCCGGGATGATGACCAGGAAGCGACCCATCAGCATGCCGATGCCGAGCGTGATGTTGTACCAGGGCGTGTTGCCGGAGAGGCCGCCGAAGGCCGAACCGTTGTTCGCGGCCGCCGAGGTATAGGCGTAAAGCACCTCGGTGAAGCCGTGCGGGCCGCCATTGGCGATCGAGGCCACGGCGCTCGGCAGGACCACGGCGATCGCCGTGAAGATCAGCATCGCCAGCGGCAGGCACAGGATGGCAAGCATCGCCATCTTGACCTCCTTGGCCTCGATCTTCTTGCCGAGGTATTCGGGTGTGCGGCCGACCATCAGGCCGGCGACGAAGACGGCGAGGACGACGAACATCAGGATGCCGTAGAAGCCGGCGCCGACGCCGCCGACGATGACCTCGCCGAGCTGCATGTTGATGAGCGGGATCATGCCGCCAAGCGCGGTGAAACTATCATGCATTGCGTTGACGGCGCCGCAGGAGGCCGCCGTGGTTATGACCGCGAACAGCGCCGAGAGCGCGATGCCGAAGCGCGTCTCCTTGCCTTCCATGTTGCCGCCGTCGATGCCAAGCGCATGGACGAGCGGGTTGCCGGCGGCCTCGGCCCAGTAGCAGACGATGACGCCGGCGAGGAACAGCACGCCCATCGAGGCCAGGATCGCCCAGCCCTGGCGCTCACTGCCGACCATGCGGCCGAAGACATTGGTGAGGGCAGCGCCAAGTGCGAAGATCGACAGCATCTGGATCAGGTTGGAGATGGCGTCCGGATTCTCGAACGGATGCGCGGCGTTGGCGTTGAAGAAGCCGCCGCCATTGGTGCCGAGCATCTTGATGGCGATCTGCGAGGCGACCGGTCCAAGCGCGATCGTCTGCTTGGCGCCTTCCAGGGTGGTGGCGTCGACATAAGGACCAAGCGTCTGCGGGATGCCCAGCCACACATAGGCGAGCGTCAACACGATGCAGAGCGGGAGCAGCACGTAGAGCATGCAGCGGGTCAGATCGACCCAGAAATTGCCGATCGATTTGCCGGAGGCGCGGGCAAAGCCGCGGATCAAGGCAATCGCGATGGCAATGCCAGTGGCGGCCGAGACGAAGTTCTGCACGGCGAGGCCGGCCATCTGCACGAGATAGGACATCGTGCTTTCGCCGCCGTAGTTCTGCCAGTTGGTATTGGTGGCGAAGCTGACGGCGGTGTTGAAGGCAAGCCCCGGCTCGACCGTGGTCATGCCCGCGGGATTGTAGGGCAGGGCGCCTTGCAGCCGCTGCAGCGCGTAAAGAACCAGGAAACCGGCAAGATTGAAGAGCAGCATGCCGGTCGCGTAGACGGCCCAGTGCTGTTCTTCCTTCTCATTCGTTCCGGCGAGGCGATAGAGGCCGCGCTCGACCGGCGCGAGCACCGGCGACAGAAAGGTACGATCACCGTCGAAGACGCGGTACATATAGCCGCCAAGCGGCTTAACGAGCGCGACGAGGATGCCGCAGTAAATGAGGATCTGTATCCAGCCATTCATAGTCATGATGAGCTCTCCGCGTGCCGGTCAGAAGCGCTCTGGGCGAATGAGCGCGTAAGTGAGATAGGCAAGCAGGAACAAGGTCACCGCGCCGCCGAGTATGTAATCGAAAAGCATGATCCGACCTTTTCGCTCAGATTCTGTCGCAGGCTTTGACGTAAGCTAAGGACAGGGCGAAGAACAAAATCCCGATCCCGAGAACAATGAGGTCCATGGCAGGCGTTCCTTTTTTCCACTTTGTGTTTGCGGCTCGCAGTGGCTGGCTCAAAACTGCACGCGGACGCACGTCACCTTAGCGGCGACGGCGATCAAAGCGTTTTTCGAAGGAAATATGGACCCGATCGCCATAAAGGTTCGAGGCGGGCCGGAGAGGAAAGATATAGGAATTTTATAGGGGTTTTGGCCCGTCGACTTTCAGTCTGGAGCGAACAACGTAGGTGAAGTTGCTGTAGTTCTTGCCTCGCGGAGGCTGGCGCCGCCCCTCATTGCCCTGCCGGGCATTTCTCCCCGTATAGGGACGGGGAGAAAGACGCCGTCATCGATGGTTTCGCCAATCGCCAGCGTTGCAGAAAGGGCGCCTAGGTTACGACTATTTCCCTTCTCCCCGTCACTACGCCGTATAGTGACGGGGAGAAGGAGGCTGGCCGCGACGCTTGCGATCCCCCTCTCCCCGTTCTTCACGGGGAGAGGGTAAGGGTGAGGGGCAGCGCCGACGGTGGCAATCGGCCTGAACAGAACTCCTCAGGCCAGCTCGACGGTGCGCTTCTCCGCGATGCTCTGCTCGGCCGCGAGCACGATGCGCAGGCTGTTGACGGCCGCATCCATCTGCTCGGTCAGGTCGAGATCCTCGCGGATGGCGCGCAGGAAGAAGGCCTGCTCGCGGTCGCAAAGCTCCTGATGGCCGGGCTCGTCCTCCATGCTGACGATCTCGTCGGGCTTCGAGAAATTCTTGTCGCCGTCGACCTGCGCATAATGGATCTTCAGCGCGTCGGTCTTGGTGTGGCGGTCGATATCGGCGGAATCGGAAACCTCCTCGGCCTCCTTGGCGCCGCTTCCCGACTGGCCGGCGACGATCGAGACGGCGCCCTTCGGGCCGACCACGTCCTTCACGAAATAAGCCGTCTCGCTCATCATCGGGCCCCAGCCGGCCTCGTACCAGCCGACCGAGCCGTCATCGAAGGTGACATGCAGGTGGCCGTAATTCTGCTTGTCGGCCTCGGCCCAGAGTTTTGCGCCAATGCCATGCACGCGCACCGGCTTGGCGCCGGTCAGCTGGCACATGACGTCGACATAGTGCACGCCGCAATCGACGATCGGGATCAGCGAGTCGATCAGGTTCTTGTGCCAATGCCAGGCGCTGCCGCTGCTCTGCTGGTTGAGGTTGAGGCGCATCACCAGCGGCTTGCCGAGCGTCTTGCCGACCTCGATGAATTTGATCCAGGACGGGTGGACGCGCAGGATGTAGCCGAGCACCAGCTTGCGGTTCTTTGCACGCGCGGCTGCCACCACTTTCTCCGCATCCTCAATGTTGGTGGCCAAGGGCTTTTCCATGAATACATGGCAGTTGGCGGCGATCGCCTTCAGCGCATATTCGGCGTGCGTGTTCGGCCAGCTGTTGATCGAGACGGCATCCGGCTTCGTCTCCTTCAGCGCCAGGTCGAAATCCTCATAGAGCGGATAGCCGGCGAGCTCCTTGGGGATCTTCTTGTTGCTCTTGATGGTGCGGCTCATGATGCCGACGATCTCGAAGCCGTCGGAGCGGTGATAGGCGCTGGCATGCGAGGCGCCCATATTGCCCAGACCAACCACCAGGATTCTCACTTTGTCGGCCATGTCAGCCTCCCCGATTCTTTGATTGAATGGTGGGCGGCGATGTGCTGCCGCCGCCCATGTGTCTAATCCAGGCAACACCTTAGGCTGGCGCTGCCCCTCATTGCCCTGCCGGGCATTTCTCCTCGTATAGTGACGGGGAGAAAGAAGCTTTCGCCGAAGGTTTCGCCAATCGCCAGCGTGGCAGATAGAGTGCCGAGATCGCGGCCATCTCCCTTCTCCCCGTCACTATACGGGGAGAAGGTGCCGGCAGGCGGATGAGGGGCGGCGCTGACCTCAATAATCCTCCAAAGCACGTGCGACTTTGCCCTCTTTCTGCACCCTCACTTCACCGCCGAGTCGAACAGGTGCGCCTTGATCTTTTCGACGTCGAGCGCCGCAAAGCCTTCTGACAGTTTCACGCCGTCGGCGTCCGCCTTGACCTTGGCTTTGTCGAAGTCGTTGGCCGCGGGGATCAGGTCGTTGGTGCAGACGTCCTCGGCCTTCACCGGCGCGGTGATCTGGCCGATCTTCAGGATCTCGTCGAAGAAGCCCTGCCAGCTCGCCATGTCATGCGAGCCCCAGCCGCCGCGCTTGTCCATGTCGCCGCGGAAGACGTTGATCTGCTGAAGGATCGAGGTGGTGCCGAGCTCAGGACCAAGGTTCTTGGCCAGAGTCGGGAACTGATCGAACACGGCTTCGACCGCCGCGCGCGGGTTCTGGTAGCCGAATTCGAGGCCCATCGCCCAGCCGCGCAGGTATTTTTCCAGAAAGGCTTTCTTGTCGGGATCCTCGAGATCGGCGGTGCGGACCACGAAGGTGTTGGCCGGCAACTTGGAGTTCTGCACGCCCAGCCAGTACTCGAAGTCGAGGCCCTTGGCGATCCACTCGGCGCGCAGGCCTTCCCAGGAGAGTGCCGCATCGCCCTGGCCGCCGGCAAGCGCGGTGCCCCAGGTCGGCCAGCCGGCCTCGACATATTTCACCTTCTTGATGTCGACGCCTTGTGCTGCAAGCAGCGGATCGGTGATCGCCTGCCAGGCGGCGGAGCCGAGCAGGATGGTCTTGCCTTCGAGGTCCTTGAGGTTCTTGGTGCCCTGGCCCTTGCGGAAGGCGATGCTGAAGGTGTCGCGCGCGCCCATATGGAAGACGGACTTCAGCTTCATGCCGTTCTGGATGGCGAAGGAGAAGACGCCGGGCGACGGGAAGCCCATGTCGGCCTGACCGACATCGACGAACTTCACGGTCGCGGTGCCGTCGGACGGGCCCGGCTGCATGTCGGTGGCGAGGTCACCGAAATAGCCGGCCTTCTTGGCCGACCAGTAGGGATAGTCGTCCAGCACCTCGAGCGTGCCGCGCGGCGAGATCCAGGTGAATTTTTCATAGGCCGCGGCCCTGGCTCTCAGGCCTGATGCGCCGAGCGCTGTGGCGGTCACCACGCCGGCCGCCGTCACCTGCAGGAAGTAGCGGCGGCTGATGCCTGCTCTTGTCGCTGTGTCGAATGAGCTTTCGTTGGTCATCGCATTCCCCTTTGTTGATTGCCCTTTATTGGTTGCTCGCCTTCGCCCGCCTCCCGGGCGGCATCATCCTTCCGCGCTTACGTCTCCCAGCTCGCCCATTTCTTGCCGATCAGGAAGAACAGCACGTAGATCAGGATGCCGAGGATCGACAGGATCAGTACCACCGCGAAGAATTGCGGCATCTGGATCATCGACGAATAGGATGTGAGCCGGTTTCCGAGGCCGAAGCCGCCGCCGACCATCTCGGCGCCGACGGCGGTGAGCAGCCCGAAGATCGCGCCGATCATCAGGCCGACCAGGATCATCGGCAGCGCCATCGGCGCGCGGATCTTCCAGAAGATCTGCAAGGTGCTTGCACCATAGGAGCGGGCGAGCGCGATCTTGGCGCTGTCGACGCGGCGGAAGCCGGTCGCGGCGTTGATCATCACCATCGGACCGGCGGCGAGCGCCACCGCGATGATGCGCGGCGTATAGCCGAAGCCGAAGCGCAAGATGAGCAGCGGCACCAGCGCCAGCATCGGCGTGGTGACGAGGATGAGGATATAAGGCGCGACGATCTTTTCGGCGAAGGGGAACTGCGTGATCACGGCCGCCATCACCAGGCCGACGATGGCGCCGATGGCGAAGCCCGAGACGAGCTCGACCAGCGTGTAGCCGAGATGCGGGGCTATCAGCGGGAACTCGTCGAATAGAGCGTAAACGATCGAGCTCGGCGGCGGCATGATGTATTGCGGGACGTGGAAGATGCGCAGCGCCAGCTCGATGCCGCCTATGATCACCACGGCGACAGCGAGGATCGCCGCCACCTCGGCGCCGGACTTGATGCCGGGACCGCTGGCGAAGGCGGAAAGATTGGTGAGGCTGACATCCTGGCCGTCGCCTGATTTGGCTCCCGACTTCGTCTTTGCGAATTCCGGAATGGCGTCGCCCCCGCTCACGGCCTGATCCTCACGATTTCAGCGCTCTTGTGTTCTGGCTGTTCCGGCCCCTTCGGCCGGCGCTCGCCGACGATGTCCATCTTGATGCGGTTGGTGAGGTCGAAGACTTCCTTGGTCGCCATGATCTCCAGCGAACGCGGCCGCTGGAACGGCACATCGTAAATCTTGGCGACACGGCCCGGCCGGGTGGTCAACACCACGACCCGGTCGGAGAGGAAGATCGCTTCCTCGATGCTGTGAGTGATGAAGACGATGGTGGTCTTGGTGTCGAGCCAGATCTCCTCGACGAGGCGGTTCATCTCCTCGCGGGTGAAGCTGTCGAGGGCGCCGAAGGGTTCGTCCATCAGAAGCACAGAGGGCTTCAGCGCCAGAGCGCGCACGATCGCGGCGCGCTGCTGCATGCCGCCGGAAAGCTCGCGCGGGAACTTGCCGCCGAAGCCGTCGAGTCCGACGCGGTTCAAGAGATGCGCGATCCAGGCGCGGTCGGGCTTCTCGCCCTTGATCTCGAAGGGGAAGTTGATGTTGGCGTCGAGGTTGCGCCAGGGCAGCAGGTTCGCTTCCTGGAAGACGATGCCGATCTCGGGCCGCGGGCCGGTGATCTCCTTGCCGTCGAGCAGGATCGCGCCGCTGGTCAGGCGGTGCAGGCCCGACATCGACCATAAGAGCGTGGTCTTGCCGCAGCCGGAAGGACCGACGATGGAGACGATCTCGTTGGCGTGCACATCAAGGCTGCAGCGGTCCAGGGCGAGGAGATCGCCGGAGGCCGTGTTGTAAACCTTGCTCGCTGCCTGCACGCCGAGCTTCGGCGTTCTTGCGCTGCCCGTATTCATGCTCCCCCTCGGAGACTGCGCGATGGGTTGCCGGAGGCCCCCATCTGTCCGCGAAATCAGTCTGTAACTATCCTACTTTACTGTCAAGCGGCGACAAAGGACTGACGCAATCAGGCTCAATCAGTTCTTATCTAAGCGTCTGATTTTTCTTCATTTTCGACCAACTTGCAGTGTGTGTTACTTTCCTACATACTCACCCCGGTTGATTGCCTATGGCCAGCGGGCGGATAATCGCAAATATGGTGGGTCCAGAAGCGGGCAGGGAAGGACTGGCCAATGACCGAAACTGACAGCCAGGCGTTGCGAATTCCGGACGAGGATGACGACCGGCACGACCATGTCAGGCGCATCCCGGACATCATTTCGCAGGTGAAGGACAGCTACGCCGAGCTGCGCCCGGCCGAGCGCCGCGTCGCCGATGTCGTGCTCGACGACGTCAAATATGCCGTCGACGCTTCCAACGCCGCGCTTGCCCAGCGCGCCGGGGTCAGCGAGCCGACAGTGACCCGCTTCTGCCGCGCCATCGGCTGCGAGGGCGTTCGCGACTTCAAGCTGAAGCTGGCGCAGAGCCTGGTCGTCGGCGCGCTCTATCTCAGCACCAAGCCCCGACCCGCGAACAGCGACAGCGGCATGCCGTTCTGGAGTGCTGTGTTCGGCGAGGCGCGGCGCGCGCTGCAGGAGGCCGAACGGCAGATCGACCCCGGGCAGCTGCAGAAGGCGGCGGAACTGATCGCCAAGGCGCGGCAGGTGACGGTGTTCGGGCTCGGCGGCAGCTCATCGGCGCTGGCGCAGGAGACGCAATACCGCCTGTTCCGCTATGGCATCACGATCAGCGCACAATGCGATCCGTATCTGATGCGCATGACCGCTTCGACGCTGAAGCCAGGCGATCTTGTGATTGCGATCTCGGCAACTGGCCGTACCCGGGAATTGATCGAGGCGGTGGAGCTTGCCAAGCACTACCGCGCCGATGCGATCTGCGTGACGGCGCCGGACACAGAGCTGACGCGCGTCTGCGATGTCCGGCTGACCATGGCGGTTCCCGAATATCCCGATACGCTGAAGCCGACCGCTTCACGCTACGCCTTTCTGGCGGCCATCGACCTTCTTGCGGTGGCGACCGCATATAGGATCGACGGCCCGGCGCGCGAGACGGTGCGTCGCATCAAGTACAACGCCCAGATCCATCGGACAGGGAAGGAGATGGAGCCATTGGGCGATTGAGGCAGGTTCTTCCTTCTCCCCTTGTGGGAGAAGGTGGATCGGCGCGATAGCGCCGAGACGGATGAGGGGTGTTCCAGCGGAGTGAGACGCTGGCTTTCCCTGGAGCACCCCTCATCCGTCGCCTTCGGCGACACCTTCTCCCACAAGGGGAGAAGGGAAGGCCGGGCCGCCGGCTTCGATAAGGAATTCGAACTAAAAAAGGGAACGAAGAAGAATGCTCGACATCGCACCATCGCAACAGGCGGCAACCTGGCTCGGCTCCTTCGGGCGGGCGCTCGAGGCGGGCGACATCGAGGCGGCGGCCAACCTTTTCGTCGAGGATTGCTACTGGCGCGATCTGCTCACCTTCACATGGAACATAAAAACCATGGAGGGCCAGGCAGCGGTCCGCGAGATGCTGAAGGCGACGCTGCCCTTGGCACAGCCGTCCCATTGGCGTCTGTCCGGGGAGGCGAGCGTCGACGACGGCATCGTCGAAGCCTGGCTCAGCTTCGAGACGGCCGTGGCGCGCGGCGAGGGTATCCTGCGCCTCAAGGACGGCCGCTGCCGGACGCTGTTCACGGCGATGAGCGAGCTCAAGGGTTTCGAGGAGCGGAAAGGTCCGGGCCGGCCGCTCGGCATCCGCCACAAGGCCGACCCGGACCGCGAAACCTGGGTGGAAGCCAGGGCCCGCGAGACGCGCGACCTCGGCGTGCACGAGCAGCCCTATTGCCTGGTGATCGGCGGCGGTCAGGGCGGCATCATGCTGGGGGCGCGGCTGCGGCAGTTCGGCGTTCCAACCGTCATCATCGAGAAGAACGCGCGCGCCGGCGATTCCTGGCGCAACCGCTACCGCTCGCTCGTGCTGCACGATCCGGTCTGGTACGACCATCTGCCTTACATCCCGTTCCCGGAGAACTGGCCGGTCTTCACGCCCAAGGACAAGATGGGCGACTGGCTGGAAATGTATGCGCGCGTCATGGAGCTGAACTATTGGGTCGCCACCAAATGCATCAGCGCCGCCTATGACGAGGCGGAAAAGGTTTGGACGGTGGTGGTCGACCGGGTCGGCCAGCGCATCACGCTGAGGCCCAAGCACATCGTCTTTGCCACCGGCGCCTACGGGCCGCCGCGGCAGATCGCGCTGCCGGGCGCCGATGCCTTCAAGGGCGAGCTCCTGCATTCCAGCCAGTATTCCACCGGCGAGAGATTCCGCGGCAAACGCGTCGCGGTGATAGGTGCTGCAAGCTCGGGCCATGATGTCAGCGTCGATCTCTGGGAGGCGGGCGCCAAGGTCACCATGGTGCAGCGCTCGCCGACGACGGTGGTGAAGTCCGACACGCTGATGGAGGTCGGCTTCGAGATCTTTTCCGAGAAGGCGCTGGCGCGCGGCATCACCACCGACAAGGCCGACATGATCGTAGCCTCGACGCCGTTCGCGTTGGTGCCCAAGGGCCAGCGGGCTCTCTACGATGTCATCCGCGAGCGCGACGCGGATTTCTACAAGAGGCTCAGCGACAGCGGCTTCGCCATCGATTTCGGCGAGGACGAGACAGGGCTCTTGATGAAGGCTTACCGCACGGGCTCGGGCTACTACATCGATGTCGGCGCCTGCGAACTGATCCTGAACGGCGAGATCGCGGTGAAGAGCGGCGTCGGCGTCAAGTCGCTGACAGCGAACGGCATTCTCTTCGAGGACGGCGCCGAATTGGATGTCGACGCGATCGTCTGCTGCACCGGCTACCAGTCGATGAACGAGACGGTGGCGGCGATCGTCTCGCGCGAAGTCGCCGACGAGGTCGGTCCGTGCTGGGGGCTCGGCTCCGGCGTGAAGGGCGACCCGGGTCCGTGGCAGGGCGAACTGCGCAACATGTGGAAGCCGACCGCGCAGGAAGCGCTGTGGTTCCACGGCGGCAACCTCGCGCTGTCGCGCTTCTACTCGAAGTTCGTGGCGCTGCAGCTCAAGGCGCGGATGGAGGGGATTGCCACGCCGGTTTACGGCGAGCCGAGCAACGCGAGACGGTGAAGCTGCCGATCTCCCCCCTTGAGGGGGAGATGGCCGGCAGGCCAGAGGGGGTCGGTCCGACTGGGCTCGCCCTTCTGCGCCGGACGAGGGTTGGCGCTTCACGCGCGGCGACCCCCTCTGTCGCCTTCGGCGACATCTCCCCCTCGAGGGGGGAGATCACCCGCGCCTAAAATGCCCCGCCGCAACCTCGACATGCGTGTGGTGCGCATGCGCCTCGAAGCGCTCGGTCTCATCGTGGTTCGCGGCCTCGTTCGGCCACCATTTGCCGCCGATGACGATACCGTTGGAGACCAGCCGCCGATCCGCGACCAGTGCGGCGCCGACCGCATCGACGAAGGTGAAGCGTCCGGGCAGCAATTTGAGCACCGCGACATCGCCGATGCCGCCAACCTTAAGCATGCCGAGCTCGCGCCTCGCGATCGCCTCAGCCGGGCGCTGCGTCGCCGCGCGCAGCACCTCGACCAGCGGCATGCCGAGCGCCATGAGCTTCGACATGCAGACGAGGATATCGAAGGCGGGGCCGTCGACGCAGTAGAGATGCACGTCGCTCGAGATGACGTCCGGCGCCAGGCCCTCGGCGAGCATGGCCTTCGCGACGTCGAAGTCGAAGGAGCCCATGCCGTGGCCGATGTCGAAGATGACGCCGCGCTCGCGCGCCAGCCGCATATCCGGCCGCACCGCGCCGGACGCGAAGACCGGTGCGTTGGGAAATGGCCGAAAACAGTGGGTGAGGACGTCGCCGCGGCGTAGCCTGGGCAGCACTTCCGAGCGGCCGGGCGGCGGCTCGTCGATATGCGCCATCAGCGGCAGGCCGACCTTGTCGGCGGCTTCGAGCGCGAGGTCGACCGGCGCGATGCCGCTGGTGCCGCCGGCATGTTTGCCGGAACGAACCTTTACGCCGACGACGATATCGGCGTGCTCGCGCACCGCCGCCACCGTTTCGCGCGGCTCGCAGAGCCTGAGGTCGCTGCATTCGCCGACCGACACGGTCTTGGCGAAGCCGAATATGCCGGCGAAGGAGATGTTGACGTAAGCGAGGATACGGACCTTCGCGCGCTCGATGACATGGCGACGAAAGCCGAGGAAATTGCCGGCGCCGGCGCTGCCGGCGTCGATGAAGGTGGTGGTGCCGCTCTTGGCGGCGAGCCTGTCGGCGTCGACGCCGAGCGAGGTGCCGCCCCAATAGACGTGGCTGTGCAGGTCGACGAGGCCCGGCGTGACGATGCAGTCCCTCGCGTCGACGATCTCAGCGGCGGCCTCGGCATCGATGGCGGCGTCGATCGCGGCGATGCGGCCATCGGCGATGGCGACGTCGCGCGGCGCATCCAACCCGGAGGTCGGGTCGATCACACGGCCGCCCTTGATCAGCAGATCGAACTGCATCGGCGCCTCCCTTGTTCGTTTGGTCGCGATCAAACCGGCCGGTAGGCGACCGCTTCGATCTCGATCTTGATGTCGATCATCAGGCGGGATTCGACGGTTGTGCGAGCCGGCGGGTCATTCGGGAAATGCTTTGCATAGATCGTATTGAAGCTGCCGAAGTCGCGGGCGTCCTCGAGCCAGACGGTGGTCTTGACCACATCGTCCATGGTGCAGCCGGCCAGCGCCAGCGCCGCCTTGACGTTCTGCAGCACCTGCTCGGCCTGCTCGGCGATGCCGCCCTTGACCACCAGCCCGTCGCTGCCCACCGGCACCTGGCCGGAGACATAGACGAAATCGCCGGCACGCACGGCGGGCGAGAGCGGGACATGCGATTTTCCAAAGCACTGCTTGGGCAAGTGAGCCTCCTGATTGTCGACTTGATGGGACGGTTCTTATAGCCGTCTACGCCTGTCGGCGTGATCCTCATAGAGCTCTTGTTGGAAAGCAACATTTTTCGAAAATCAATGTTGCTTTATTACAGAAGCCTGAGCATCCTGCGCCTCGAAGCCGGGCCGGCAACTCGTGGCCGCCTGCAGATACAAGAGAGAGGGGATCCGATGATCTTCGACAAGAATCCGTTTCCGGAAGGCGATGCCGACCGCCATGTGCTGTGGGAAATGCTGGTGCGGCGAGACATCGATGCCTTCCTCGGCCAGGACTGGTCGATGGTCGAGGACGACTTCATCGCCGAAGGCTTCTTCGGCATGCATGCGCATTTCCTTGCCAATGCCGATGCCTGGCGGCTGCAGTTCCCGAGGCTGGAGGTCTATCGCGACGAATGGCTGCGGCAGGCCAAGGAAACCGCGGCGACGACATTCGCCGAGCCGCTGCGCGAAGCGCTGTTCCGCATCACCAACATGCGCGACATCGACGTCGACGGCGATCGCGCGGTGCTGCACAAGAAGTTCGATGGTTCCGTCGCCAAGGCCGACGGCGGCGTCGACCGCCTCAAATGGCAGACGCTCTATTTCTGCCGCAAGGTCGGCGGCCGCTGGAAGATCGCCGGTTTCGTCGGTTATATGCCGCATCCGCTGGGAAGCTAGAGGGTCTGTCGATATTCAGGTGATGCCGGCCTGCGAATGGCGGCTTCCTGCGCTTCCGGTGCTCACGTACTTGAAGTACGCTCCGCTCCGGCCTTCGCCGGCCGAAGCCCTCATAAGTGTCTCCGCTCTATGAAGGCTACGGCCGGCGTAGGCCCACCATTCTCGGCTCGGCCTGACCTGAATCTCAACAGACCCAAGAGCGCGACCACTTTGAGAGCTGAGGGGCTCGAAGAGGCAGTCTAAGACAGGCGCGGCAACCGCTCGTCGGGCGAGCGATGGTCGAAGACGACGCCCATGGTCTTACCAACGGCAGCCATGACGATCAGTTCGATAAGATGGTCGTCGCTGTCCTCGCAAGCTGGGCCGGATCGGCGGATGGTGTCGAGCATTGCGCGGGTCGAGATGGTGTCGCCGGCGCGAAATTTCGAAAGCGCAGAGGAAACAAGATCTTGCACCGTCGGGTCCGTGACGGGCACTTCCGAAGCGACGCTCATTAGCCTCCTCCTGCCATGAACCCTCTCCAAAAGGATGATACGCCAATGGTGGGATTGCGCCAGCAAAATGGTGGTCCGACCAGAGCGATTGGCGACAGCCTGCCGCCATTTGCCCCTTAAAAGCGCGTCGCGCTGAAACGGATTCAGGCGACGCGCTTTAAGTCTTTGTTTTTATGCATGTCGTTTTCGCAAAACCGCTGCGCATTTTTGCGCGACATGCATTAAAGCACGTCACGCTGAAACGGGCTCAGGCGACGCGCTTTAAATCCTTGTACTACGCATGTCGTTTTCCCAAGACCGCTGCGCACTTTTGCACGACAAGCGTTAGATGTGGAACATCGTGCCGACGGCGAAGACCCATACTCGACGCACCGCGCACCGGTTGCTAAGCCCGCTCCCGCGCAGGGAGACTAGTCGAGTCGAGAGATGACGGTTGCAATCGAGATGGGGCAGACGACGGCAGGCGCGTCGGCGGCCCTCGACCTTGAGGAACTGCTGGCGACCCGCCTGCTGGTGCAGGGCAATTCGGGCTCGGGCAAGTCGCATCTATTGCGCCGGCTGCTCGAACAGAGCGCGCCCTGGGTGCAGCAGACAATCATCGACCCCGAAGGCGACTTCGTCTCGCTCGGCGAACGCTACGGCCATCTGGTGATCGATGCCGAGGAGCACACCGAGCGGGGCCTGCAGGCGGCCGGCGAGCGGGCGCGCATCCACCGCGTCTCGACGGTGCTCAATCTCGAGGGACTCGACGCCGAGAACCAGATGCGGCGCGCCGCCGCCTTCCTCGGCGGCCTGTTCGAGGTCGCGCGCGACCATTGGTACCCGATGCTGGTGGTGGTGGACGAGGCGCAGCTCTTCGCGCCGGCCGCCGCCGGCGAGGTTTCGGACGAGGCGCGCAAGCTTTCGCTGGGCGCCATGACCAATCTGATGTGCCGCGGCCGCAAGCGCGGGCTTGCCGGCATCATCGCCACGCAGCGGCTGGCCAAGCTCGCCAAGAACGTCGCGGCGGAAGCCTCCAACTTCCTTATGGGCCGGACTTTCCTCGACATCGACATGGCGCGCGCGGCCGACCTGCTCGGCATGGAGCGCCGGCAGGCGGAAGCGTTTCGCGACCTGGAGCGGGGGCATTTCATGGCGCTCGGGCCCGCATTGTCGCGCCGCCCGCTAAGCCTGCGGATCGGATCGACGGAAACGAGCCCACGCAACGGCACGCCGCGGCTGATGCCGCTGCCGGAAGCGGCGCTCGAGGATGCGCGTTCGATCATCCTGGCGGCGCCGCCGCCGGAGACGGTGCGGCCGCAGCGCCGGCCCTCGCCCGATCTCCTCGATCAATTGATGGCGGCCAAGGCCGCACCACTGGACATCCGCCCGGAGCCGGCAGAGCCGCAGCCGAGCGCCGAGGATCTCGCCGAGCGGCGCGAGCGGATGGACCGCATCCTGCGCGCCATCCTGGCCGAGCCCGACGCGGGATTCCGCGTCATCGGCGTGCTCTATCAGGAGTTCGTCGTCCGCTGCCGCATCGAGGGGCTCGCTTCGGTCGTGCCCGACCTTTCGGAGTTCCGTCGCATGCTGACGCGCGCCCGCGCCGGTGTCGGTTCCGACATGGCGGAGGATGACGCGTGGCGGGACGTTTCGGTGCGCGCCTCGCTGCTGCCTGAGGACATGCAGGGCGTGTTCATGATGATCGCGAGGGCGGCAAAGGAAGGCCGGCCCTGCCCGAGCGACTCGGCGATAGCGCGGGCCTATGGCTCGCATTCGTTGCGCCGTGCGCGGCGGCTGCTCGACTATATCGAGGAGCAAGGCCTCATCGTCTGCCAGATCGACGGAGCCGGCCGCCGCACGGTGACGCTGGTGGAACTCGCCTGGGCGACGGCGCCGGGCGATCCGAATGCCGAAGAGCAGGAGCAGGGCAGCTCGGCCGCCTGATGGACCTGCCAGTAGCGGATGCCGGACAGATGCGTTGACTGCCCCAATACTTTGGCTCAAACGCCCGCGATCGCCAGAAGCCAGGCCAGGATATCGAGCAACAGAAAGAGCAGCGCTATCTGCAACGCCATACGGAGCCGCTGGATAATTCGCCAGTTGCCGGCCATGTCCGCCTTGATGCGAAGGGCGAGCGCGCGATGCATGGCCGACATCGTTGCCAGCCTGTCGCCATCGACATATTGATTGAGCAGCTCCTCCGGATCGAAGCGGAATGCGTATTGGTGGTAGGGCCAAAGCATGAAGACGATCAGCCCGCCGATGCCGAACAGGAGAGCCACCGCGGTCCAGTCCCACAGCCCAAGCCCGTTGGAAAGGGCCGCACCGCCGAGCAGCGAGTTTGCGAATGCGGTGGCAAAGATAAGGCTGCCGGCGCGAGTATTCATGTTCTCCACGACGGTCTGCTGGTGAGTGAGACCTCTCACGGCCTCCTGATAGATGAACGCAAGACGAGGATCGTCGTCGGCAAGATCGCTTGCGACGGTTCTTTCGGTTTCTCCTGCACTCGAACGTTTGGCCATCGGGCTTCTCCCATGGGATAGGGACGGTTCAAATCCCTTGAGCCAAAAAGCGCCGCTTCCGCGCTTCCGCCTACCGGTCCTCGATGATCCTCAAATACGCTGCGGTCACGAACAGCACGATGAAACCGAAAAGGATGCGGCGACCGCCTTCCGGCATATGCAGGATGGTGAGCAGCGTCGTCAGCACGGTCAGGATCAGCGCGCCGATGATTGTTCCCATATAGCCGCCGCGGCCGCCGAAGATCGAGGTGCCGCCGATGACGGCCGCCGCCACCGAAGGCAGCACCAGCGGCTCGGCGAGCGACAGCGACGGCGCCTTGATCAAGCCGATATAGAGCAGGCCGGTGATGCCGGCGAGCAGGCTGGAGATGACGTAGAGCGCGGTGATCACCTGCCAGTAGCGGACGCCGGACAAACGTGCGGCGCGTTCATTGTCGCCGACGGCGTAGAGCAGGCGGCCGAAGCCGGTGCGGTTGAGGGTGAAGACGATCAGTACCGCCACCGGCACGAACAGGAAGAGCGCGTTGGGAAAGCCGTAGGTGAGGCCGGTGCCCAGCCAGTTGAGGAAATCCGGGATCCTGGCGCCGGAGGCGATGACGGTGCGCTGGTAGACCTGCAGGAAGCCGGTGCCGATCAGGCTGGTGCCCAGCGTCATGATCAGCGGATGGACGCGGAAGACGCCGACGCCGATGCCGTTGACGAGGCCGATCAGCACCGCCGGCAGCATGGCCAGCAGAAAGGCTACCGTCGGATCCTGATTGACGATCTGCGTTGCCATGATGAAGGCGCTCATCGTCGCCACCGTGCCGACCGAGAGGTCGATGCCGCCGGTGAGCATCGTCATGGTCTGGCAACCGGCGAGGATCGCCAGCGGAATGGCGAACTTCGCCGTGTTGGCGATCCAGCGCTCGTTGACGATGCCGGGGCGCAGGACCTGCAGGATCGCCACCAGGATGACGAGCAGGATGATCAGCGGAATGAGCGGCCGGTCCGCCATGAAGCGCTTCAGGCGGCGGCCGAACGAGACAGGCTGGGGCATGGTCGCGCTGCTCGTCATGGCGTTGCTCCTGCCGGGCGGCCCCGGATGGTGATGAAGGCGCCGAACATCACCACGGCGACCATGATTGCGCCCTCGATGATGGCGGTGACGTTGGGGTCGATGGCGAGAAGCGTCAGGTCTGTGCGCACCAGCCTGAGCACGAAGACGGCGATGATCGGCCCGAGCAGCCCGCCCTTGCCGCCGCCGAGCGCGACGCCGCCAAGCACCACCGCCGCGACGCTGGCGAGCAGATAGGGGCCGGGGATCGGCGCGCCGATGCCGGTGCTGATGGTGAGCGACAGCCCGCCAAGTGCCGCGAACAGGCCGGAGAGCGCGTAGGCGACGATCCTGGTGCGCGCCACCGGCACGCCGCTGCGGAAGGCGGCAAGCTCGTCGCTGCCGATGGCGTAGATGGAGAGGCCAAGCCGCGAGCTTCTCAGCGGAATCCATATGGCGAAGAGGCAGACCACGAGCAGCACCAGCGCCTTCGGAACCCAGGCATCGGCCCAATCCGGCAGGCCGGCGATCGGCATGATGCCGACGACACTTGCCTTCAGCCACTCGGCGGCGGCGCCGCCGGGCGCATCGAGCACCAGAAGCGCCGCGCCCTGCAGCACGAACAGCGTGGCCAAGGTGACCACGATATCCGGCACGCGGGTGACGACGATGAGGAGGCCGTTGAGCGCGCCGAGCACTAGCCCCATAGCCAGCACGAAGGGCACGACGAAAAACGCATATTCCTCGCTGGCGCCGTTCATCATCGAGGCGGCGGTAACGCTTGTCAGCGCCATCATGGCGGCGACCGAGAGATCGATGCCGCCCGCGATGACGACGACGGTCTGCGCAGCCACTGCAAAAGCGTAGGGCAAAACTGCCCGCGCGAGCGAGCCGAAGTCGCCGCTGCCATAACCCGGCTGGATCAGCTTGGTGATGACGAACAGGAAGATGAGCAGGGCGAGCAGGCCGGCGACCCAGCCCTGGCGGCGCAGGAAACGGGTCATGACGCGGCCTCCGCATCGGGGGTGGGCCTGACATCGGCAAGGATGCCGACATCCTCCCTGGCGCCGCGCGGCAGGCCGTAGGCAGCCCGCATCAGCGCCGGCTCGTCGGCAAGCTCGACCGGGAAAGTGTCGACGACACGGCCGCCGAAGATGACGATGACGCGGTCGCAGACACGCTGCACCTCCTCCAGCTCGGATGTGTAGAACAGCACCGATTTGCCGAGGCCGGCGAGCTCGCGCAGCAATTTGTAGATTTCCTGCTTGGTGCCGACATCGATGCCGCGCGTCGGGTCGAAGCAGAGGATGGTGCGGGCGTCCGCCGCGATCCAGCGGGCGATGGTCACCTTCTGCTGGTTGCCGCCGGAAAGGCGCTGCACTTCGCCCTGCGCGCGGGTATCGATCTGCAGCCTGGCAATGGCGCTGGAAACCACCATGCGTTCCCGCTGCACCCGGATAGGCCCCCATTTGCGCAGTGCCGCGCTGAAGGGCAGCGCGATGTTCTCGCGCACCGAGCGCTGCATGGCTAAAGCCTCGGTGCGGTCGCCAGGCACGTAAGCGATGCCAGCTTGAATCGCGTCGCTCGGATGCGAGAACTTCACCGGCGCGCCGTCGACGGCAATCGTGCCGCCGGCCGGCCGGATCGAGCCGGCAAGGGCGGCGAAGAGCTCGTCCTGGCCCTGGCCCTCGAGCGCGACGACGCCAGCCACCTCGCCATTGGCGAGATCGAAGGAGACGTCGTGCAGCTTGGTGCCGAGCTGCAGGTTGCGCACCGATAGCCGCGGATGGCTGTCTTGTGCGGCGGAGCCCTGGCTTGCCACGCGCGCAGCTGCGACGCTGGTCTTCTCGATGCGGGCGCCAAGCATCATCTCGACGATCTTTTCCTCGATGCCGGGCTCGATATCGACGACGCCGACGGTGGCGCCGTCGCGCAGCACCGTAGCGCGGTCGCACAGCGCCGAGATCTCGACGAAACGGTGCGAGATGAAGATCACCGAGCGGCCGCTGTCGCCCTGGCGACGCACGACCTCGAGCACTTTTTCGGCGAGGTTGGCCGGAAGCGCCGCCGTCATCTCGTCGAGCAGCAGCACATCGGGCTCGACGGCGAGCGCGCGCGCCAGGTCGAGCACGCGCAAAATAGCCAGCGGAATGTCGCGCGCGGTCTCGCGTATATCGAGGTTCGGAATGCCGAGCTCGCGGACCCAGGCGCGGAAAGGCTCGACCGGGGTGCCGGTGAGCCTGAGATTGGAAAGCACGTCAAGATCGGGGATCAGCGCCGGCTCCTGGTAGACCGGCAGCAAGCCCGCGCGGCGCGCGGCCGCCGGCGAACGCACGTCACGGGCCTCGCCGCGGATCAGGACGCGGCCGGCATCCGCGGGGATGGCGCCGGTCAGGATCTTCACCAGCGTCGACTTGCCCGCGCCATTGGCGCCCATCAGCGCATGGACCTCGCCCGGCAGCACCGACAGCGATGCGTTGCGCAGTGCCGCCACCGCGCCGTAATTCTTGGCGACGCCGGTGGCGTCGAGGAGGGGGTTGGTGGTCAAATTGTGCGGTTCTCGATCATTGGCTCAAATCATCTAGCGCTGGCGCTGCCCCTCACCTGCCTGCCGGCATCCTCTCCCCGTATAGTGACGGGGAGAGGGCGCTGTCATCGGCGGATTTCGCCAGTCACCATCCTAGCAAGAATGGTGCCGGCGTGGCGACCAGCCCCTTCTCCCCGTCACTCTACGGGGAGAAGTGCCCGGCAGGGCGATGAGGGGCGGCGCCGACTTCGACAATTGGCCGTCTCCGCACAAATTGGAAACGGCCATGGTCTACCACGAAATCCAAGCTTATTCGCCCGGGCCCTTGCAGGCGACGATCTGGTCCTTGGTGTAGGTGGTCCAGTCCGGGATCGAGATCGAGACCGGCCATTCGGGGCTGAGCGACGGGTCGGCGGCCGACTTCAGCTTGGCCTTGCCGTCGTCGGTGGCGTTCTCCCAGAGCTGCGGCTGGACCAGCACGGTCTGCTCAGCCGGCTTCTTGCCGTCGAGGATCTGCAGCGCCAGCGTGATGCCGGCACCGCCGATCGAGCCGGGGTTGGTGACGGCGGCACCGACCAGACCCTTGACCGAGTTCAGCTGGCCGACGAAGCCGGCATTGTCGGCGCCGACAACCGGCACCATCGGCGCCTGCTGCTCGACAAGCGCGTCGACGATCACATTGTCGATGCCGGAGGTCCAGATGCCGTTGATCGGCGCGCCGGTGGCGAGGAAGGACAGGATCTGCTGCTTGCCTTGGTCCTGCTGCCAGCCGGTGAAGACCTCCTGCGCAACCTTCACGTCGGGGAATTCGGCCAGCGCCTTCTTGAAGCCCTTGTCACGGTCGCTGTCGGCCGAGGCGCCGGCGGCGCCGCGCATATAGAGCACCTCGCCCTTGCCGCCCATCTGCTTGAACAGCCACTTGGCGCCGAGATAGGCATATTCTTCCTGGTTGTTGGAGATGATGTAGGCGGACGGTTCGGTCACCGCCTGGTCGACGGCGACGACGACGATGCCGGCCTTGGTGGCTTCCTCCAGGCCGGCCTTGATGCCCGCCGGATCGGCCGGGTTGACGACGATGGCGTTGACCTTGGCGCTGATCAGGTTGCGGATATCCTCGAGCTGGCCGGCGGCGTCGGTGTTGCGGTGCGCGATGTTGAGCTTCGCCACCTCGCCGGAAGCGAGCGCCTGCGCCTTCATGGCGCAGATCATCTCCTCGCGCCAGCCATTGCCCTGCACGGTGTTGGAGATGCCGATCGTGTACTTGCCTTCGGCGGACGATACGCCCGCCGAAGCAAGCAGGGCGGCACCGGCAAGCAGCGAGGCCATGGTCAGATGTTTCTTCATTTCACTACTCCTCCACATTGATTTCAGTTCCAGGCTCCGAAGCGATCAGAGCCAAGCCGTTTGCCCGGTCACTTGACGAAGGGGCACAGCACGTCGCGGGCAAGCAGGAAACCGCGCTTCACCTTTTCGTCGCTCCCCTCGAAGCGCCGGTCCTCGTGCTCGATGATGACCGGCCCGTCATATCCGGCCCGGTAAAGGCCCGAAAAAATGGTGCTCCAGTTGATGTCGCCCAGCCCCGGCATGCGCGGGACTTGCCAGCCTATGCCGGCCGAAAGGATTCCGCGCTCGTACAAACCATCATGATCAATCATAAGGTCCTTGGCATGCACATGCAGCATGTGCGGGCCGAACTCGCGGATGAAGCGCTCCTTGTCGATCATCTGCCAGACGAGGTGCGAGGGATCGAAATTCATGCCGACGTCGCCGCCCCAGGCCTCCAGGATGCGGCGCCAGATGTAAGGCGAGTAGGCGATGTTGTGCCCGCCCGGCCATTCGTCATAGCTGAAGATCATCGGGCAGTTCTCGAAGGCGAGCTTGACGCCATGCTCACGGGCATGGGCGATGATTTCAGGCCAGACCTTTTGCGCGGCTTCCCAATTGGCGTCGATGGTCTTCGACGCATCGCCGCCGCAAAACGTGTTGACGAGCGAGACGCCCATGCGGCTCGCCAGCACGATCACCTTCTTCAGGTGATCGATGACCGCCCCGCGATGCGCCTGATCGGGATGCAGCGGATTGGGATAGAAGCCAAGGCCGGAGATCGTCAGGCCCTTGCCGGCAAGCTCGGCGGCAATGTCCTTGGCTTGCGCCGCCGAGGTGCCGGCGTCGATGTGGCTGGTGCCGGCATAGCGGCGGCTGGCTCCGGAAGCCTTCGGCCAGCAGGCGATCTCCAGGGCCTCGAAGCCGGCCGAGCGCGCCCATTCGGCGACTTCGCCGAGCGGCGTATCCGGAAATGGCGCCGTGAGCAGTCCAAGCTTCATGATCCCTCCCAGTTCCTAACTATGCAGATCGCGCCGGCTGCTTCAACCGCGCATCCGTTGGCCCAGCACAGACTTGTCTGACAAAGCCCATCGGGTCGTTCGAAAGCAGACCATCAAGGCCGGCGATGACATGCGCGCGGAACGTGGCGTTGGCGGCTAAACCCGGATCGAAAATGGCGTCGATGGCGAGGATTGCGTCGGCGAGGGCTTTGCTGTCCAAACCGGCGCCGTCGGCGATTGCAGCGATCTTTTCCGCAAACGGATCGGACACCTGCCAGGTGCGACCGAAGCGTGCTGAAGCCTTGACCAGATAGGCCATCCAGCCGGCGACCGGGACCGAGAGAAGCGCGATGCTATGGCCGTTGGCCAGCCGGTCGCGGATCGGGTTGAGCAGGCGCTGCACGATCTTCTGCGAGCCGTCGGTGGCGATCTGGTGGTTGCGGTGGCGGATCGCCGTGTTGGTGAGGCGCACAAGGCTCTGCTCGACATAGGCTGCCGGCGAGATGCCGGGCACCGGCATCAGCGTCGGCAGCGTCTCTTCCAACAGCATGCGGCGGACGAAGGCCGCCAGAAGCGGGTCGGCGATGGCCTCGAATGTGTGCTCGAACCCTCCCAGCATACCAAGATAGCTGAGCGTGGTCTGGGCGCCGTTCAGCACCCGCATCTTGAGATGCTCGAACGGGGTGACGTCGTCGACGAAGGTCGCGCCGACACGGTCCCAGCGCGGCACGCGGCCGGCGAAGCGGCTCTCGATCACCCACTGGCGGAAGCGCTCGCCGACAACCACTGCGCTGTCGCGGTAGCCGAAGCGCTTTTCCACCGTATCGACATCGGCTTCGGTCGTTGCCGGCGCAATGCGGTCGACCATGGCCGAGGGGAAGGCGACGTTGGCGGCGATCCAGTCCGCCAGCCCGTTGCCGCGCCGTTCGGCGATTGCCCGCACGACATTGCGGAGAATGATGCCGTTGGCCGGGATGTTGTCGCAGGACAGCAGCGTGACCGGCCGGCTGTGCGAGGCCATGCGCAACTCCAGCGCCCGTGCCAGGATGCCCGGCACGCTGCGCGGCGCCTCAGGGTTGGCGAGGTCGTGGACGATGTCGATATGATCGAGGTCGAGCGCGCCGCTCGACGGGATGTGGCAATAGCCTTTTTCGGTCACCGTCATGGTGACCATCTCGATGTCTGGCGAGGAAAGCACCTCGAGCGCCGGCGCCGCATTTTCCTGGCTGTCGACGACACGTACGATGCTGCCGATGACACGCGCCTCGACCTCATCGTTCTGGCGGATCAGGCGCGTGTAGAGACCGTCCTGTTGGCCGAGCGTCTGGCCAAGCAGGGGAGGTCGGATGTTGATGCCGACCAGTCCCCAATGGTCGAAATTCTTGGCCAGAAGATCGTCGGTGTACTCGGCCTGATGACAGCGGTGGAAAGCGCCGACGCCGATATGGGCGATGCCAGGCTTGAGCGCGGCACGATCGTAAGCGGGTTTGCGGACCTCGGACGGTAGGTGGTCGAGCAGGGCAGGGCGTAGGCTCCCGGCGGCACTCACCGATTCGCTCCGACCACCCATTGCTCCTGGTCGATCAGCGCGCCGGTCATCGGGCCGGCCGCGTAGGAGAGCAGGAAGACGGCGAGGTTCGCGACGTCGTTGACCGAGAACAGCCGGCCGAAGGGTTGCATGGCATTGGCTGCGTCGAGCCAGCCTGGCCCCTCGCCGAGCGTTTCGGCCTGCATGACGCGTTCCGCTGGCGTGTCGGTCCAGCCGACATTGATGCCATTGACCCTGATGCGGTCGAAGCGATGCGCGTTGGCGGCGTTCTTGGTCAGCGTCGCCAGCGCGCCCTTTGTGGCGGAATAGACGGCAAGCTCCGGCGAGCCGCAATGGGCATTGATCGACAGGATGTTGACGATGGCGCCGCCTTCACCGCGCTTCTTCATGTCGGCGATGGCCGCCTGCATCAGGAAGAAAGGTGCGCGGGCGTTGGCGGCGAACAATGGTTCCCAATCATCGAGGCTTGCGCTGACGAAAGAGGCGCGGTCGGTCAGAGCCCCTGCATTGACCAGTCCGTCGATGCGGCCGTAGCGCTCGATGCATGCCGCGGCGAGCAGCGCCGGAGTCTCCGGGTCGCCGAGGTCGGCGGCGACGAAAGCGGCGGGCGCGCCCAAGGCCGCCAGTTCCGCCGCGACGGCGTCGCCGCGTTGCCGGCTGCGGCCGGTGATCAGCAGAGCTTGGGCGCCGGAGCGCGCAGCCGTCTCGGCAATCGCACGGCCAATGCCTTGCGTTGCGCCGGTGATCAACACCACCTTGCCGTCGAGCCGAACCTCCATTCCTCCTCCCGGAACAAAGTTTCTATTTTTTCAAATATGGAACGACAGTTCTCCGTAGTCAACCGTGCCGGTCAGCCTGTCCGGCGCGCGACGACGCCGTGGACCAAAGCCATTCCGACGGCCAGCGAGGCGGCCAGCGAGCGGAAGCCGGCGAAGTCGGACTCGACCACCTCCAGCCAGGTGTCGGAAAGTTTCACCAGCGGCGAAAAGGTGCTGTCGGTGATGGCGACGATGGATGCCCCGCGCTCATGCGCGACAGCGACCAGGTCGGGCGTGATCGAATTGTACGGGCTGAAGGAGACGGCGAGCACCGCGTCGCGCCGGCTTATGCAGCCGACCTGGTCGAACGCGGTCGAGCCGACATTGTCGACCAGCACGTTGCGCACGCCCTGTTGCGACAGCGTCAGCGAAACATAGGTGGTGACGGGGAAGGCACGCTTGCTGCCGATGACATAGATCAGCTCGGCTCCCGCAAGCAGGTCGACCATCTTTTCGAAACTGTCGGTGTCGAAGCCGCTGCCGATGCGGCTGAGCGAGGCCTGCGAGGCGCCGACCATGCCGTGGAGGAAATGCAGGTTGGCGCTCCGCTCCTTAGCTGGCTCATGGCTGCCCTGTCCACGACCGTCCGGCCAGGAGCCTTTCATATGGTCCTTGAACAGGCCCTGGAAATCGGAAAATCCGGCATAGCCGAAGATCTGCGCGAAGCGCACCAGAGTCGAGGGCTGCACGCCGGCCTGGTCGGCCACCTGGGCGATAGTGCCCAGCGCCACGGCGCTCGGATGCTGCCACAGGAAGATGGCGACCTGGCGCAGCCTTTTCGGGAAATGCACGGTGCCGGACGAGAGCACGGCGCGCAGTTCTTCATAGGTTTGCGGTTTGGTGTAGCCAAGTGCTGCCAACGAACGGCCCTGTTTGCGGGGGGCGCTCTCGCCGGCGCCGACGCGGCCGGGTGAAGTTCGGGCGTTGCTCATGGGACGGGCCGGGTTTGAGCTGTCGTGTATGAGGCGACCCAACATTGCGGTGGAGACCGCCAATTGTCCAAGTCGGCGCCGCCCCTCACCTGCCTGCCGGCATCCTCTCCCCGTATAGTGACGGGGAGAGGGGCGCTCTCATCAGCGGTTTCGACAATCGCCAACTTTGCAGGAAACGAGCCGGCGCCGCGGCCAGTCCCCTTCTCCCCGTCACTATACGGGGAGAAGGTGCCGGCAGGCGGATGAGGGGCAGCGCCAGCGCTAGGAAAATCGCGCAAACTGATCGAACCCTCCTTCGACAATGCCGTGCAAGGCTAGCGCGGTGCGGTCGTTTCACAAAACAAAATTTGGAATAACTGTTCGAAATTGGCGGAGCGCCCCCTATAGTCCTGCCCGGCCAATGACAGCCATCGGGGAGGAATCGAAACATGGTCCATGCAACCGCTAACGGAACCTCGCGCAAGCGCCTGACGGTCGGCATGGTCGGGGGCGGCCGCAGCGCCTTCATCGGCGCTGTGCACCGGCTGGCCATGCGGCTCGACGACCAGATCGCCCTCGTGGCGGGCGCGCTGTCTTCCGATCCGGAGAACGCAGCCGCCTCGGCCGCCGAGATCGGCATCGCACCCGAGCGCAGCTATGCCGATTACCGTGCCATGGCGAAAGCCGAAGCGGCGCGGCCGGACGGCATCGAGGCGGTGGTCATCGTCACGCCCAACCATCTGCATGCGCCGATCGCGACCGCCTTCCTCGAGGCCGGCATCGACGTCATCTGCGACAAGCCGCTATCGACGACGCTTGCCGAGGCCGAGGCGCTGGTGACGCTAACCAAAGCGAAGAAGCGCCGCTTCGTCGTCACGCTCAACAACACCGGCTACGCCATGGTGCGCCAGGCGCGCGAGATGGTGGCGGCGGGCGCGCTCGGCCGCATCGTTTCCGTGCATGGCGCCTATATGCAGGACTGGCTGACGCAGCCGATCGACGCGCAAGGGCAGAAGCAGGCCGAATGGCGCACCGACCCGGCGCGCGCCGGGCAGTCGGCGGTGCTTGCCGACATCGGCGTGCATGCCTTCAACCTGGCGAGCTTCATCTCCGGCTTCGAGGCGGAGGCGGTCTCGGCCGACCTTTTCACCGCCGTGCCCGGCCGGCGGCTCGACGACAATGCGCATGTGCTGGTGCGCTGGATGGGCGGCGCGCACGGCACGATCCTCGCCAGCCAGACCTCGCCCGGCCACTACAACGACCTCTCGGTGCGCATCTATGGCGAGAAGGCCGGGCTCGAATGGTCGGGCACGCGGCCGGAGGAGCTGCGCTTCTCGCCCTATGGCGAGGAGACGCGCACGCTGGTGCGCGGCGGCAACGGATCGACGGCGGAAGCCCGGCGCGTCTCGCGCATGCCGGCCGCGCATCCCGAGGGCTATATCGAGGCCTTCGCCAATTTCTACCGCGACGCCGCCGACATCATCCGCGCGCATCGTTCGGGCGAGGTGGTCGATACGGCACGCGTGGCGCAGGTGCCCGACGTGGTCGACGGTGCGCGCGGCGTGAAGTTCGTGGCGGCGGCGGTGGAGTCGAACGCGGCAGGCGGCGTGTGGATAGCGGCGAGGTTTGAGTGAGGGGGCAGTCGCACTCTTGACGGCTTGCCGAACTCGGCCTCCGATGGCCGCAAACGCAGTTTGATGAAGCTGCTTGGGTGAACCATGAAGCGCGCGCAGATCGAAGAGCAGAACCGTTACCTCCTGCGGCGCCAGCGCGAATTCCGCCAGGCCGCCGATGTCGTCACGCAGTCCTGGATGGCGTTCCCCGAGATCGAGGCGATCGCTGTCATAGGGTCAGTGGCAAAACCGCTCTGGAAGGAGGTCCCCCGGTTCAGCGAATTCCGCCGCGCGCGCATCGAGGTCTGGCACGAGTGCGGCGATCTCGATCTGGCGGTGTGGATCGACTCGCAACATCAGCTCGGCGAGTTGCGCCGCGCGGGAGCCGCCTCGCTGCGAAAGGCCTTCGAGGCAGGCGTGGGCATCAGCGTCGCCAACCATCAGCTCGACGTATTCCTGTTCGAGCCCGGCAGCGACCGCTACCTTGGCCGGCTCTGCTCCTTCAGCCAATGTCCGAAAGGAAAGCAAGACTGTCTGGTTCCCGGTTGCGGAGCGATACCCTTCAACAAGCGTATTGCGGATTTCCAACCTTACGCCGACCTCCTGGCACCGGTCCGCTATTCGACGCTCTACCGGCGGGATGCCGGCTTGCTGCGTTCCGCGCTCGACTTGCCGAATGTCGATGGGCAAGCACCCGGCGTGACCAGTTCTCTCTGATCGGCTCTTGCGGGCGGGGCCTGGCCCTTCGGATTGATCACTCAGCATGTCCATTTGCGGCAGGGGGATCCGTCCGTCCGCGCTCGTCGCCGATTAAGGGTGAAAGCCCGTCAAGCACCAGGCTCCGGAACATGGCGTCGACCTCAGACGGCAGCAATCCAGGCTTCCGCTCGAACCACCAGTTCAGAGCCGTCAGGAAGGCTCCGACGATGAATTGCACGACGAAGTCGCGCGGGATGGTATCGTCTCGCAGCGTCGAGGACAGTTCTTGCCGCACCATTTCCGACAGGATCAGGCGGATCTCGTTCTCCGTCACGGCGCCGCCTCGCCCGCCGATCATCGTCCGGTAGTGGTCGGCATACCGAGCCGCATGCTCGAACATGGCCGTGCTGAAACCAAGCGGGTCGTCGTGCGATGCTCCAGCTGTTGCGGGCGCCGCGGATTGCGCCTCTTTCAGCTCCTGCCGAAGCATCTGGAAGCCGCTGCGCAGGAGGTCCTCCTTGCCGGTATAGTGCGCATAGAAGGTCGAGCGGCCGACATCGGCTTCATCGATGATGTCCTGCACCGAGAGGGCCTCATAGCCCTTGCGCAGCATGAGCGCCAGCAGCGCCTGGTGAAGGGCCTTGCGCGTACGGGCGGCCCGTCGATCGATTCCGCGCGGCATGAATCACTCCTCCCTTTGCCAATCCGCTCCCTTCTCTGCACGTTTTCCAGGACGGCAGGCCCGGATTGTCCACTAACGGACGTTCCAGTTGCATCGTCCGTCGAAAATTCCGGACAGAGTGTCCATTATCATACGCATTGTTTCGAAGCTTCACCAGTTGGCAGCCACTGTACCGGCATTCGCCAGCTTGGCGCTGTTGAAGATCTGGCGCTTTCGAAGAAAGGACGTGACGGACATGCATCATATGCGAAGCGAAGTGCGTACCGCTGGAACCGCAATCGGCCCGGAAGCCAACAAGGGCATCGGCTTCCCGCGTCTTTACGACCTGCTCGTTCTCGTGCTGACGCGTGGGCGGGACCTGGCCTATCGCGACGCTCTGCTCGATCTGGCCGGCCTGGCGCCGGGCTTCCAACTGCTGGACGTCGGATGCGGCACCGGCACGCAGGCGATTTCGGCCTGGCGCCGCGTGCAACCCGGTGGATCGGTGGTTGGCGTCGACGTCTCCGAAAAGATGCTTGCCGCCGCTCGCCGCAAGGCGAGCCGGGCTGGCCTCGATATCGCGTTTCATCATGCCGATGCGGCCGAATTGCCCTTCGAGGACGGACGCTTCGATGCGGTCACTTTCACCACGGTGCTGCACATGGTGCCGGAAGCACGACGCAGCCTTTGCCTGCGCGAGGCGGCTCGCGTCCTGCCGCCCGGCGGACGGCTGTTGCTGATCGATTATGCCGGCCCCGTCAGCGAGCGTGGACACATGTCGGCAAAGCACGGCCTGCATGGCCAGTTCGACCTGCATCGCCTCCGCGAACCACTGGCGGCGGCGGGCTTCGAGCGCATTGAAAGTGGCCCGCTCGGCTGGCTCGGCCTGCATTTCCTGCGCGGTATCAAGGTGTGAGGATTGCGGCAACGCCGCTGGTGGCTGCAGGCGTCCGACATGAACCTATGGCCGAACGACTTACCCCTTGATAGCTGAACCCACGATCGAGTCGACGAAGAAGCGCTGCAGGAAGACGAACAGGACGAGCGGCGGCAGCACGGCGAGCGTTGCGCCGGCCATCACCAGGCCGGTGTTGACAGCGCCGCGGTTGTAGCTGAGCAGCCGGCTCAGGCTGATGACGATCGGATAGGCGTCGGCATTGCCCTGCAGCACGGTGAGCGGCCAGAGATAGCTGTTCCAGTGGTAGACGAAGGCGAACAACGCGAGGGCGGCGATCGCCGGCGCGACGCTCGGCGCCACGATCTTGAACAGGATGAGCAGTTCGGAGGCGCCGTCCATGCGCGCGGCGTCGATCAGGTCGTCCGGCACGCCGGCGATGAACTGGCGCATTAGGAAGATGCCGAAGGCGTTGGCGAGGTTGGGCACGATGATGCCGGCGAGGCTGGCGTTGAGCCCGAGCGAGCCGACCATGCGGTAGAGTGGGATCAGCGTGACGATCGGCGGCAGGAACATGGTGGCGATCAGCAGCGAGAACAGCAGCGAGCGGCCTGGGAAGGAATATTTGGCAAAGGCATAGCCGGCCATCATGCTGGTCACCAGGATGCCGGCGGTGGTGACCGAAGCGATGACCAAGGAATTCCACATCGAGCGGCCGAGATTGATGACGCCGGCGACCTTTTCGTACGCCTCGAGCGTCGGCGCGTGCGGGATCCAGACTGGCGGCACCTGCATGGTCTCGGCCGGCGTCTTCAGGCTGGACAGCACCATCCAGGCGAGCGGAAAGGCGGAGGCCACGGCGACCAGCAGCATCAGTGTTGCAAGCAAGGCGTTGCGCCCCGATGGTCGCTTGCGGGACAGCGGATGGGCTGGCGTACTCATTCGCCGTCCTTCCGGTTGACAAGTGAGAACAGCGCCGAGACGCAGACGATCAGCGACAGCATCAGCATCACCGCCATGGCGGAGCCCAGCCCGCCTTGCGCGCGTTCGATGCCGACGCGGCGAATATGGTAGGTGAGCACATTGGTCGAGCCGACCGGCCCGCCCTGCGTGATCAGCGCCACCGGCTCGAAAATCTGCACCGCGTTGATGATGGCGATGACCGCGCTGAACAAAAGCGTGCGGCGAAGCAGGGGAAGGGTGATGAAGCGGAACTGCTCTTGGCCGTTGGCGCCGTCGAGCGTCGCGGCTTCATAGAGGCTGCCGGGGATCTGCGTCAGCCCGGCGATCGCCAGCACGGTGAAATAGCCGACCTGCTGCCAGACATTGAGGAAGACGATCGACACCAGCGCCGAGCGCGGCGAGGAGAGCCAGGGCTGCGGGCCGATGCCAATCAGCCCGAGCATCTGGTTGAGCGGGCCTTCGCTCGGCGAATAGAGTTTCGACCAGACCAGGGCCACCGCGATCATCGGCACCATGTAGGTGGAGAACAGCACCGTCCGCAGCGCCGTGCCGCCGGGCACGTCACGCTGGTAGACCATCAGTCCGAGGACGACCGACAGCGGCAGGATGAGGACGACCGAAAGCGCGGTATAGACCGCGGTGTTGAGCAGGGCAGTCTTAAAATCGCGACCGATGGAGGTCGGGCCGAAGATCTCTTGGAAATTGCCAAGGCCGACGAAGCTCGCGTCGGAAAAAGGCGTCTGCGTCGACCAGTCGTGGAAGGAGAGCCAGATGGTGAGCAGCATCGGCAAGAGCACGAAGACGCCGATCAATGTCACGGCGGGCGCAAGCATGATGCCCGCCGAGGCACGAAAAGCTTTGGCCATTCCTATGCTTCCGATGGCTACGGGTCGAAGACCCGAGCCTATTTCGCCGCGCGCTCCAGGATCGACGTGGCGTCGGCCTCAGCGCTCACTTGCGCATCCTTGGCCGAGACCTGGCCATACTGCAACGCCTCGAGCGTTTGCTGCAGGGATTCCGAGAACTCCTGGCCGCCGGGCACGACGGGGAAGGGCCGAGCGTCGGCCAGCACGCTGACATAGCCGGAGAGGAATTCGGAGCCGAGCTTGTCCTTGTGTGCCTCGATATCGGAGCTGCGCGAGGGCAGGATGCCCATCGACATCAGGATGTCGGACATGGCCGAAGCGCCGTTCTTGCCCGACTTCGGGCTGTTCAGCCAGGCGAGGAATTCCCAGGCCGCCTTCTGCTCGGCCTCGCCGGCCTTGGCGTTGACCACGGTCATCCAGGAATAGGAGATCGAATGCGGCTTGTCGCCGCTCGGGCCGACCGGGATCGGCGCGGTGGCGACGTTTGCGAACTTGTCCCCCATGCCGGTCTTGAGCGCGCTTTCCCACCAATTGGCCATGATGATCATGCCGGTCTTGCCGGAGACGAAATTGTCGAGGAACGGACCGGTGGTGTTGGCGTCGGCCGTCGCCATCGCGGGATTGCTCGCTCCGGACTTTATCAAGTCTTCGTAGAGCGCGAAGGTCTCGCCGGCCTGGGGACTGTCCAGCGCCGGCTTGCCATCCTTGACCAGGTTGCCACCATTGGAGACGAGCAGCGAGGCGAAAGGATGGACCACGCCTGCCGCCCATGAGTTGATCATGCCAAAACCCTGCTGGCCCTTATCCTTGTCGGTCAGTTTTGCCGCGGCATCCTTGAATTCGGCCCAGGTCTTGGGCGGCGCGGCAATGCCTGCCTCTTTGAACAGTTCCTTGTTGTAGTTCAGCGCGTAGACGTCGATCTCATTCGGGATGCCGTAGAGCGTGCCGCCGACCGAGGCGGCGCTGACGACGCCCGCCGGCCAGGCGCTCTTCACTTCATTGGCTATCGCTTCGGGTGCAGGGGCGACGAGTTTGTCCCTTGCCAGTTCCGGCAGCCACAGATCGTAGATGCCGCCGATAGTCGGCCCGTCGGAGGAGCCGCCCTGCGAGCGCAGCGTGGTCAGAAGATCGCCGAAGGGAACCGCGCGCACGGTGACGCCGACATCCGGATTTTGCTTCGAAAAATCCTTGGCCGCCGCTTCGAGCAGCGCGACCGTCTCCGGCGACCAGTGGGTCAGATAGGAGATGTTGACCGATTGCGCCCAGCCGGTCGCGGGAAGCGCGACGAGACCCGCGGCAAGAGCCAGTTTCGAGATCCAGGCAGACGACATCGGCATCCTCACACAAGCCGCGGCAGAAGCGTCGACGTTATGACAAGTTTGATCTCGAGCGCAAGCCCCAACGTGAGAACGTTCGGTTGGCGCTTGTGGCTCAAAAATCTTCAGCAACCGCTCTTCGGAAATTTATGTATGAAATTCATATGGATAACGTTGCCGCCCCCGTTTCACCCGCGACTGTCAGATAGTCACCACGGCTTTCAGGCTCTTGCGATTGGCATCATGTCGTTATAATGACTTTATGAAAAAGCAGATGACTCTCCCGCGGCTTCGCTGCCGCGCGGGCTCAGAAACAGAAAAAATGGGAGAACCGGCAAATGAGCATGCTTTCAATCCACCGGCGCACCGCGCTCGGCCTTATCGGCGGCCTCGCCGCCGCCTGCGCCGGCATTTTGACGACGCTGCCGGCCCGAGCCGACAGCACCGTGACGCTGTGGAGCTGGCGCACCGAGGACGAGGCCGCGATGCGCCGCATCTTCGATGTCTTCGAAAAGAACAATCAGGGCATCAAGGTCGATATCCAGTTCACGCCCGACGCCGACTACCAGAACCGCTTGAGCACGGCGTTGCGCGGCGGCCGCGGACCCGACATCGCGCAGCTCAAGGCCTATGGCGAATTGCAGCCCTTTATCGAAGGCGGCTATCTCGACGCGCTCGACGACAGCGTGGCAGAATTGAAGAACATGCCAGACGCTGCGCTTGGCGGCGCGCGCGGCCGTGCCGACGGCAAGCTCTATGGCGTGCCCTATTCGGTGCCGATGATGGGCGTCTTCTACAATGAGGACATCTTCTCGGCGCAAGGCATCGAGATCCCGAAGACCTACAAGGACTTTGTCGCCGCCTGCGAAAAACTCAAGGCGGCGGGCATCACGCCGATCGCCAATGGCGGCGCCAACGGCTCGGCGTGGGAGTTGGAGATCGGCGTCGGCGTCATCGGCCCGACGATCTACGGGCCTGGCTTCTATGACGAGATGATGAGCGGCAAGGCGACGTTTGAGGATCCTCGCTACGTTGCGGCGCTGAAGCGTTTCGCCGAACTGAAGCCCTATTATTCCGACGGCTTCGCCGGCATCGACTACACCACCGCCACGCAGCAATTCATCGGCGGCAAGGCGGCGATGTTCTTCGGCGGCTCGTTCGAGAACGGCAGCTTCAAGTCGCAGAACCCGAAGCTGAAATTCTCGATCTTCCCGTTCCCCGCCGACGATGCCTCTACCAAGCTCTACACGTCGGCCTTCTCCGACGGCTCCTATGGTCTCGTCTCGGAGAGCCAGAACAAGGAGGCGGCGACCAGGGTGCTGAACTTCATGGCCTCGACCGAGTTCGCGCAACTCTTTGCCGACGAGCTCGGCTGGCCGCCGGCACGCACCGACGTCACCGTCAAGGATCCAGTGCTCGCCAAAATGATGGAGATGTCGAAGAACTCGACGCCGTACCTCACGCTGGTCGGCTTCCGCTGGCAGACGCCAACGGCGTCCTCGGTGATGCAGTCCGAGATCATCGACATGGTCGAGGGCAATGTCGCGCCGGAGAAGCTGGCGGCCGACATGCAGGCCGCCGTCGCCACCTGGTTCAAGCCAAAGCAGTAAGGCATGCAGCCGGCCGCGACGCGGCCGGCGCTCCATCCCGACAGAAAACAGCCGATGATCAAGCTTCGCCGCATGACCAGCCTCCAGCGCACGCAGCAGCGCATGGCCGTGCTGTTCATCCTGCCGGCTTTGGCCGTCTACGGGCTGTTCGTGCTTTACCCGCTGCTGATGTCGCTATGGGGCAGCTTCTTCGCCTGGAAGGGGCTGCGCATGCAGGAGTTCGCGGGCCTGGCGAACTTCTCGCGCCTGTTCGTCTTCCCGAGCGGCGCGCGGCTCTATGGCGCGCTCGGGCACAACGTCGTCTGGTTCTTCGGCATCATGTTGCTGCAGAACGGCCTCGGGCTCTTGTTCGCCTGGCTGCTCTTCCTGCGCGACAAGGGAGCGGCCTTCTTCCAGTCCGTGTTCTTCTTCCCCGCGGTGCTCAGCCCCGTCATCGTCGGCGCGCTGTGGCGGCTGCTTCTGGCGCCGGGCGGCATCGTCGAATGGGCGCTGAACGGCCTCGGCCTGCATCAGGGGAGCCTGACGGTGCTCGGCAACAGCCACACGGCGCTTGGCATGCTGATCGCCGTCGATGCGTGGAACTGGATGGGCCTGCCGGTGCTGATCTACACGGCTGGCTTGAGACAGATCTCCGGCCAGATCTTCGAGGCGGCGAAGCTTGACGGCGCCGGCAACACGCGCATGCTGTTTTCCATTGCGCTGCCGCTGTTGATGCCGGCGCTCGGCACGCTGACCACGCTTTCCTTCATCAACACCTTCAACCAGTTCGACATCGTCTATGTGATGCAGGGCGTGCAGGGCAATCCGAGCTATTCGACCGACACGCTGGTGACCTATTTCTACCGGCTGGCCTTCGGCGCCGAGGGCGCGGTCGGCATCACCGATATAGGGCTGGCGCTGGCGCTCGGCACCATGCTGTTCCTCATCCTCAGCATCGGCACGCTTTTGATGCTGCGCTTCTTCGACAAGCGGACGATTGAGTTATGAGCGCGCTCGCTACCCCGCAGGGGCTGGCGCGGCTGCCCGGCTGGACCGTCCTTTTGCTTTGGACGGCGGCGGTGCTTTTGCCGCTCTACATCCTGGTCGTCTCCTGCTTCAAGACGACGGCCGAAATCTACGACAACCGGCTCGGCCTGCCGCAGAGCTGGGCTCTCGACAATTTCGTCCGCGCCTGGACACGCGCCGACCTCGGCCACAACTTCATCAACAGCCTGATCGTCACCGGCGGTGCGGTGATCCTCACCATCATCGTTTCGGCGATGGCCGCCTATCCGCTCAGCCGCTACAGGCTCGGCTGGAACGCCATCATGCTGGGCCTCTTCCTTTCCGGCATCATGCTGCCGATCAGGCTCGCATCGGTGGAGCTGTTCACGCTGATGCGCAGCCTCGGCCTGCTCGATTCGCTGACCGGCCTGATCCTGGTCTATTCGGCGATCCGCATTCCCTTCGCCGTCTTCATCTTCGCCAATTTCATGCGCGTGCTGCCCTCCGAGCTAGACGAGGCGGCGCGCATGGACGGCGCCGGCGAGACGCGCATCTTGTTCCAGATCGTGCTGCCGATGGTGAAGCCGGCGGTATCGATCGTCGCCATCTTCACGGCGATCGCGGTGTGGAACGACTTCTTCTTTCCGCTGATCTTCATCTTCGACGACCGCTACAAGACGGTGCCGCTGGCAATCAGCGTCTTCGTCGGGCAGTTCCGCACCGATTGGGGCCTGGTGTTCGCTTCGCTGGCGATCTCCATGGCGCCGATCCTGATCATGTATTGTTTGCTGGCGCGCCAGATTCGCGAGGGCGTCGGCGCCGGGGGAGGCATGAAATGATCGAGGACAAGGTCTATGCCGCGCGCTCGATCCTGGTTGTCGGAGCGCATGCCTTCGACGCCGAGGTCATCGCCGGGCCTCTGGCGGCGGCAGCGGCCAAGGGCGGCGCCCAGGTCACCTTCCTGCATCTCTCGATGGGCGAGCAAGGACACCCTTGCCTGATCCCGGAGCAGTATTCGGCGCAGAAGGAGGACGAGGCGGCGAAGGCTGCGGCGCGGCTCGGCGTGTCGATGTTGAGTATGAAACTGCGCGACGCCTTCCTGCCTAACGACAATGCGACCGCCCTGCAGGTCTGCGACGTCATACGCGAGGTGAAGCCGGAGGTCGTCATCACCCACTGGCATGGCAGCTGGCACAAGGACCATCGCGCCGCGGCGCACCTCACCCAGAACGGCATTTTCCTTTCCGCTCTGCCGACGCAGAAACGGGCCCATCCCGCGCATACGCCGCAGCTCCTGCTCTTCGGCGAGAATTGGGAGGACGACGAAGGTTTTCGCCCTGAGCATCTCGTCGACGTCAGCGCCGGTTTCGACGCCTGGCACGAGGCTGTGATGGAATACGAGCTGGCGCGCGGGCTGAGCAGCTTTCCCTATGTCGACTACTACAGCGCGCTCTACAGGCTGCGCGGCTGCCTGCGCGGCACGCGCCATGCGCAGGCTTTTGCTGCCGCCTCGCATTCCTGGAATGCCGGCAGCGGCCTGTTCGCGCCGCCTGCCGACCGGAGGCGCGACACATGACGCGGGTGCTGGCCATCGATCTCGGCGGCACCAATCTGCGGACCGCCGTCTACACAGGTGATATCGCCGCGCTAGCGCAGCAGAACCACCAGCCGGCACCGGAAAACCTCGATGGTTTCGTCGCCCGCGTCCGTGCGTTTTTGGCTGCCGGCAACATCGAAGCGCTCGGGCTCGCGGTGCCGGGACTCGTCGAAGGCTCCGTCTGCCGATGGATCCCGAACCTGCCATGGCTCGACGGCATCGATGTCGCGGCGCTGTTTCCCGACATCAGTGTCGCGCTCGGCAATGACGCGCAGATCGCGCTGCTCGCCGAAGCGGCCGAAGGCGCGGCCAAGGGCGTGTCCGATACGATCCTGCTTGCGATCGGCACCGGCATCGGCTCGGCGGTGCTGGCCAACGGCCGCATCGTCGCCGGCGCGCATGGCGGCGCCTGCTCCTTCGGCTGGGCCTGCGCCGACATTGACGACCAGGGCGAGGAACGCAGCGGCTGGCTGGAGCGCGTGGCCTCGGGCCGCGCGCTCGATCAACTGTCCACGCGGATCGGGCTCGCGAATGGCGGCGAATTGATCGCGGCCGGCCGGGCAGGGAACCGCGCGGCACTTGCCTTGCTGGAAGAACCGGCACGCCGGCTGGGTACCGCACTCGCCGGCGCCGTCGGCCTGCTCGATCCGGGTGTGATCCTGGTCTCGGGCGGCCTGGCCGATGCGCTGGATGCGATTGCACCGCCGCTGCTTGCGGCGTTACGGCGGCAACTGCCGCCGCATCTGCGCGGCATCGAACTGAGGCCCGGCGCTTTCGGTCCGCGCGCGGGGCTGGTTGGCGCAGCACTTGCCGGGCAGGCGGGGAGCGGGTGGAGGCAGATCCGATGAGCGAAGCGAGCTTTCAGCAGCCGGACCGCAGGCGGCCCGAACCGCTCTGGTATCAGGTCGAGGAGGCGATCCGCGCCATCGTCAAGAGCGGCGAGTGGGCGACCGGCGACCAGATCCCGGCCGAGGACCGGCTCTGCGCGCTGTTCGGGGTCAGCCGCATCACGCTGCGTCACGCGCTGCGCAATCTGGAGGAAAGCGGGCTGCTGAGGCGCGAGCATGGAAGGGGCACCTTCGTGCGTTCCACCACGCTGGTCGCCGGCACGCGCGAGCTCACCAGCTTCACCCAGGAAATGGGCAATATCGGCGTCGTCGCCGGCTCGCGACTGCTCGACTGCAGCCTGACGACGGCCAATGCGGCCGCCGCCGGCGCGCTGGAGATCGAGGAGGGCGATCCTATCGTGCGCATCCGGCGGCTCAGGCTCGGCAACAACGAGCCGATCGGCATCCAGACGGCGCAGCTGGCAGCGGCGCGCGTGCCTGGCTTCCTCGATGCCGGCCTGCTCAAGGGCTCGCTCTACGAGGCGTTGGAGAACCAGTACGGCATCGTGCCGGTCGAGGCGCGCGAGAACTATCGCGTCGGCGCCGTCAGCGGTGCCGATGCCGAACTGCTCGATTTAGCGGCTGGCAGTCCCGCTTTCGTCGTTGAGCGCATCACCATCGACGAGCGCGGCCCGTTCGAATTCACCGTCTCCGTCATGCGCGGTGACCGCTACGAGATCCGCTCGACGCTGCGCGCCGGCCGCCCAAACACCAGAAGCTGACACGATAACAGGAGTACCGAAAGTGTCCGATCTCTACATTCCCCGTCTCGTCGCTCTCATCGAACAGGCTTCGAAGGCCAATTCGGAAGCCTTCGGCCAGGCGGCGAGCCGCTTCGCCGACACGCTTGAGAAGGGCGGGCTGGTCCATCTCTACGGCTCGGGCCATTCGGTGCTGCCGGCGCAGGAAATGTTCCCGCGCTACGGCAGTTTTGTCGGCTTCAATCCACTCACCGATCCGCGCGTGATGTGGCACAACGTGCTCGGCGCCGGCGGCGTGCGCGAGCTTTTGTGGCTGGAGCGGACGGAAAAATACGCCGAGAAATTCCTCGACCATCAGCCGCTCAACAAGGGCGATTCCATCATCATCTTCGGCCATAGCGGCCGCAACTCCTCCGGCATCGATACCGCGCTCTATGCCAAGAAGCGAGGCATCTTCGTCGTCGCGGTCACCAGCAAGAACAACCTCGACAAGCCGGCCACGCATTCCTCCGGCAAGCGGCTGGCGGACGCCGCCGATCTCGTCATCGACACCTGCTCGCCGATCGAGGACGCGGTCGTGCCGATCGAAGGCTGGAGCCGGCCGGTGTCGGGTTCCTCGACGGTGCTTGCCATGATCATGGCGCATGAGCTCTTGGCGCGCACGGCCGAGCAGCTGTCGAAGCGCGGCATCGAGCTGCCGGTCTTCGCTTCGCCGACCATCGCCGGCGTGACGCTGCACGACACCGACGTCATCTACGGCGTCTACCGCGAGCGCATGATCGAGGCGCAGAAGAAGCACCTGCCGGCCTTCCAGGCGACGATGCGCGGGGAATGAATGCGTGGCTCGGGAGGCGTGTCCCTGGCGCTTTCCGGGCTTTCAGATGTCGCGCTGGACATCTCCCCACGCCGAGTGCTTGGGCGGCACATCGTTCTCATCCGGATTGGGGACGGGTTGCTCGTCCGGCAGCCTCTCCGGATCCGGCTCGCGCATCGGCTTCGGGTCGGGAAAAGGCGGCGGCGTGGGGACTGGCGTGGGTGTGGGATCGGGATTGGGTATAATGGCCATTAAGTGATTTCCCTCGTTGCGCTGGCGGGCCGTCCGTCGGCGTGATGCGGTTTCCGGTAACCGGATAATCTGCCCGACCAGAACATGACGGATTGATCGCCGCATCCCCGACACTCATCGAGCGCCCGACTGGCGGCTGACGCTGCCAAAACGGTCATGCCGGCGGATGGTTCCAATGCGAGCCTGCCGCATTCCGGCGGCGCCCGACGCGAATGCCGATCAAATGATTCCCGTAACCCATTTCGGCTCTTGCCGGCGTCATGCAGCGCCTTAATTCCATTGCGGGGCGGGTGGTCAAACTGCCGACATAGGAGGCGGCCTTGAAGTACCAAACCGTTGACCAACTCAATGCCGTTGCCGACGTTCATGCTGAAGCAGCGGTACTTATCGCCAGTCGAGGCCAGCGCCTCGAACGCTGGGCGCAACTTCTCGAGCAAAATCCCAGCCGGCGCCTCTCGGCGCTTGCGGGCACCGAATACGCCACTCCAGAAGTGCGCGAAAGAATGCGTTCCGCCGGATCGCCAATCACTGTCGCCTTCGAAGACCCGATCTTTCGTGCGCAGGGTTTGCAAGACGACACCTACGGCGAAGCGAAGCGCTTCTTCGAGCTCAGCGACTGGCAGTTGCATGAGGTCGTCTGCCATTGTCATGTCGGCGCCAATCTGCCGGCACGCTGGGCGGCGTCCCGCGTTCGCGCGGCGATCTCTCCGGGTTCAGGCATTCTCGCCTGGCTGAGATCGGTGTTCATGCACTGAGGCGATAGCCGCGGTTCGCGGAACCGCGGCTAAGTTCAATACCGGACTTTGCCGGAGGCGGAGGGGAGTTGCCTGCTCTTCCCGCCGGCCGGCAGGGTGACGCCTGGCAGCCTCGCGTCATCAGATCCGTTCAGCGTTGGGTGGAACCGCTGAATTGCCCTCACCGTAGGCAATTCCTGACGGAAAACCGTTACACACTTTTCCTGGAATTGCCCTAAAGTCTTGTTCTCCGGACGGCTTCAGTCAACGATCGATCTCGCCGAACACGATATCCAGCGAGCCTATGATGGCCGCGACGTCGGCGATCATGTGCCCGCGCGACAGATAGTCCATCGCCTGGAGGTGGGCGAAGGACGGCGCGCGTATCTTGCAGCGGTAGGGAACATTGCTGCCGTTCGAGACCAGATAGACACCGAACTCCCCTTTCGGGGCTTCCACCGCGGCGTAGACTTCGCCAGGCGGCACGCGATGCCCTTCGGTGTAGAGCTTGAAATGCTGGATCGTCGCTTCCATCGAGCGCTTCATGGTGGCGCGCGGCGGCGGCGTGATCTTCTGGTTGGGCGCGGCGACCGGCCCCGCGCCGTCGGCCGAACGCAGTTTCTCAAGACACTGGCGCATGATCCGCACCGACTGCCGCATCTCCTCCATGCGCACGAGGTAGCGGTCGTAGCAGTCGCCGTGCTTGCCGACCGGAATGTCGAAATCCATCTCGGGATAGCACTCGTAAGGCTGCGCCTTGCGCAGATCCCAGGCCGCGCCCGAGCCGCGCACCATGGGGCCGGAGAAGCCCCAGGCCCAGGCATCGTCGAGCGAGATCACCCCGACATCGACATTGCGCTGCTTGAAGATGCGGTTGTCGGTCAGAAGGACCTCGAGATTGTCGCAGGCCTTCAGGAACGGATCGCAGAAATCCCAGATGTCGTCGAGCAGCTGCCCCGGCAGATCCTGATGCACGCCGCCGACCCGGAAATAGTTGGCGTGCATGCGGGCGCCGGACGCGCGTTCATAGAAAACCATCAGCTTCTCACGCTCGGCGAAGCCCCAGAGCGGCGGCGTCAGCGCGCCGATATCCATGGCCTGCGTGGTGACGTTGAGCAGATGCGACAGCAGCCGGCCGATCTCGCAGAACAGGACGCGGATAAGCTGCCCGCGCCGGGGAACCGGTAGTTCGAGCAGCTTCTCGGCGGCGAGACAGAAGGCATGCTCCTGGTTCATCGGCGCGACGTAGTCGAGCCGGTCGAAATAGGGCAGGGCTTGCAGATAGTTCTTGTATTCGATCAGCTTCTCGGTGCCGCGGTGGAGCAGACCGATATGCGGATCGGCACGATCGACGATCTCGCCGTCCAGTTCCAGCACCAGCCTGAGCACGCCGTGCGCCGACGGGTGTTGCGGTCCGAAGTTGAGCGTGAAGTTACGGACTGAGGTTTCGGCCATGGCCGGTCCTTCGTGGAATCTGGTTTCTTTCTGGCTGGTGCCTGTCCGATCCGCCGCGTCTCGCGGCGCCGATCATGTCGTTGTCTGGATGATCAGCGTCAGCGTGCCGTCGCCATCGATGTTGGCGGCCACGACCTGCGAGGAATTCAGTCCGTTCGCATGCAGGACCGATACCGCCTCGGGCGACGCATCGATCGATTTCTGCAGCTTGGCCAGGTCCTTGGCAGTCGTCCTGGTGACCACGGCTTCCGCCTGCGCCTTCACTTCAGCGGGAAGATCCTCGATCGCCACCACCACGACACTGGTGAATTTCTGGCCGGAATTGTCCTGATCGGGTTGTGCCTGCGGCTGGTCGGGCGCAGGTTGCTGTGCTGGCGGCAGGGCCTGCGGAGGCTGCGGACCGGCGCGTTGGGCTGAGGCCGGCTGTGCCAGGGCCAGCGCTGAAAGCGTGAGGACCATCGTCAATGTCCGCATCGTCTTTCCTCCATGTCTCGAAGACTGACGACACAACCCCTCCGCCGAGCGATGGTTCCCGGTGAAGGGTGGCAAGCTGACGGCGAAGCTCGGCGGAGCCGGCATGGCCGTCATCCGCTGCCGAATGGAAATTTCAAACAGCCAGCACCGACAGCGCCGCCGCCTGCAGGCGCTCGAACGCCGCAAAGCGCCTGTCGTGCCAGGCGGCTAGCGACGAGTTGGGCGAATAGACCTCGCCCACTTCCGACATCGCCGCCATGGCCGCCGGAAGGTCGGGGTGGCGGCCGGTGGCGACGGCGCCGAGCATCGCCGAGCCGAGCAGTACCGGCTCTGGAGACGTCGGCGCGTAGACCAGTTTGCCGGTGGTGTCGGCGATGAGCTGCCGCACCAGCGGGCTCTGCCCGGCGCCGCCGCTGATGGCGATCGTGTCGATATTGATGCCGCAGGCGCGCATGGCTTCGAGAATCTGCCGGGCGCCATAGCCGAGGCCGCAGATCCCGGCGAGATAGAGCGCGACGAGGCTGTCGGCGCCGGTTGCCATGTCCAGCCCGGCAATCAGTCCGCGCGCGTCGGGATTGGCCAAGGGGGCACGGTTGCCGAGAAATTCGGGAACGACGTGCAGCCCGCCGATGACCTTGTCCGCCCTGGCCGCGCCGCCGTGCCGCTCAGCCTCTTGCGCCAGCCACTGGCTGAGGCTCCGGCCGCTGCGCGTCGCTATCCCGGCAAGCTCGACGGCGGCAGGGTGCATGCCGACCAGGCGATCGATGGCGGCGCCGGCCGCCGACTGGCCGCCTTCGTTCAGCCACAGGCCCGGCACCATGGCGGAGAAGTAGGGGCCCCACACGCCCGGCACGAAAGCAGCCTGCTCGGTCGTCGTCATGGTGCAGGCGGAGGTGCCGAAGACATAGGCCATGCGCGTCGTGACATTGCCGGCGCCGCCGCGCGCGCCGACCGAGCCGATTCCGCCGGCATGGGCGTCGATCATGCCGGCCGCGACGGGCGTTCCAGGCAGCAGGCCAAACTCTGCCGCCGCCTCGTTCGTCAAGCCGTTGGAGAGCGCGCTCCCGGGCGCCACGATCTCGGTGCCGATCCGCGCGAATTTCTCATCCGCAAGCGCGCCAAGCCCGACTTTACGGAAATAGGCGTCGTCCCAGCGCGCCTCGTGGGCGAGATAGGTCCATTTGCAGGTCACCGTGCAGGTCGAGCGCGCCGGGCTGCCGGTCGCCCGCCAGGTCAGGAAATCGGCGAGGTCCATGAACTGCCGCGCCGCGGCGAAAGTCCGCGGCATGTTCTCGGCGAGCCACAAAAGCTTCGGCGTCTCCATCTCCGGCGAGATGCTGCCGCCGACATAGTTGAGCACGTCCTCGCCGGTTTCGTTGATCCTGCGGGCCTGCTCGGTGGCGCGATGATCCATCCAGACGATGATGTTGCGCTCCGGATTTCCCGATGGGCTCACCGTCAGCGGCGCGCCGCCCGGCCCGAGAACGACAAGCGAGCAGGTCGCGTCGAAGCCGATGCCGCGTACCGACTGGGCAGAAATGCCGGCGAGCGTCACGGCCTCGCGGACGGTGGCCGCAACGGCGCGCCAGATGTCGTTGCTCGATTGCTCGACGATATGGTCTTCGGCATGCCAGACGGCGATGTCGGCCTTGGCGGATGCAAGCAGCGCGCCCGCTTCGTCGAAGACGCCAGCGCGCGCGCTTCCCGTGCCGATGTCGATGCCGATGAAATGGCTGCTCATGACTTCAGATCCTTCGCCCGATCCGTCCGGTTCCTATAGGTCATTGCTTTGCGGCGGGATGACAAGGTCGCGAATGGTGATGTTGCGCGGCCTGGTGAGCATGAACATTGCGCCACGTCTCGATGCCGCTGTTGTCGTGCCGACCGGCTAAGCCGCTTTCGCCATGTTGATGTTGTGCAGTGTCAGCCGCCGGAAGTGCGAGGGCGTCATGCCCTTTTCGGCGAGGAACTGCCGGTTGAAGTTGGAAAGGGTGTTGTAGCCGACCTCGAAGCAGATGTTGGTGATCGAAGCCTGCTCGTCGCTCATCAGCATCTGGCAGGCCAGGTTGATGCGCAGCCGCTTCACATACTGCACCAAGGTCATGCCGGTGTGCTGGCGGAAAGAGCGGGAAAAGACGCTGGACGACTGACCGGCGATGGCGGCCAGATCCGTCTCGCTGAAGGGCTGGGTGAGGTTCTCGCGCAGATAGGCAAGCGCCTTGTTGATGCCGGCCGACATGTAGCCCGACGGGTCGGGCAGATAGCTTGCGCTGGCGAGCATGCGCGCGCCCTCGGCACGGCTGAGCAGCCCCATCATCATCATGAACAGCTCGATGCGGCGCACGCCTTGCGAGTTCATGATCTCTTCCATCAGGGGGCCAAGCTGCCTGCTGGTCTGCCGGCTGAACAACACGCCGCGGCGCGAGGCTTCGAGCACCGGCGTCAGGGCAGCGAGCTCGGGGAAGGTGTTGATGGCGCCGTCGATGAAGCCCTCGTTGAACTGGATGATGCGGCAGCGCAGCGGCACCGTCGCGTCCTTCGGCACATCGCTCACCCAGTTGTGCGGCAGGTTGGGACCAGTCAGCACCAGATTGCCCGGCTCGAACTCGCCGATGAAGTCGCCGACGAAATAGCGCCCGCGCGTGGCGACGATGAGATGCAGCTCGTATTCCGGATGGAAATGCCAGCGCACCGTGCGAAAAGGATAGCCGTGCGACCAGGCGGTGAAAGATTCGCCCGGCCTGATCTGCACAACCTCGAGGTCAGGTTTCATCGCTGTTCCTCCGTGCAAGGCCGTCAGCGCGATCGCCTCGTCGACGCGTCTCCTCCCATCGGCCTCATGCCAGCCAGACTACTGAGCCGACAAAACCGGCGCCACTATGTTCCCGTCCGATCATTGGTACTTTTTTGACTATTCTGAGCCTCCACGACACCGAACCGCGTCTCAAACGACGCCGCGTTCCTCGCTTCGGATGCGGAAGGCGTCGACGGCGATCGCGAGCAGGATCATCGCTCCGCCGATCATCTGGATGTAATAGGCCGACACATTGATAAGCTGCAGGCCGGTCTGGATGACGGTGATCAGCAGCGTGCCGCCGAGCATGCCGATGACCCGGCCGCGCCCGCCGAACAGCGAAACTCCGCCGATGACCGGTGCTGCCACCGCATAGAGCAGCGTCGTGCTGCCGACGGTGACGCTGACGCCGCCGAGATAGGAGGTGTAGAGGAAGCCGGCCACGCCGGCAAGGAAGCCGGAAGCGGTGAAGGCGCCGAGCCTTGCCCGCTTGACGTTGATGCCCGCGGCATTAGCCGCCCGGCGGTTGCCGCCGGTGGCATAGAGGTTCCGGCCCCAGGCGGAATAGGCGAGCACGACATGCGCCAGGAGATAGGCGACGAAAAGGGCGATCGGCATCACCGGCCAGTTGCCGATGGTGGCGCTGCCTATGTAGCTGTAGCCCTCGTCGGCGACGACCATGGTGCGGGCCTGGGTGGCGCCGAGCACCGCGCCCTGCAGGAAAAGGCCCATCGCGAGCGTCGCGATCAGCGAGTTCATGCGCAGATAGGCGACGAAGTAGCCGTTGAGCAGGCCGACGAGGACTCCGGCGACGATGGTGATCAGGACGGCCAGCGTCCAGTGGACGCCGAACTGCTGCATGGCGTAGGCGCCGACCATGCTCGAGAAGACGAGATTGCCGACCACCGACAGATCGATCTCGCCGATCAGAAGCGTGAAGGAAACCGCAAGCACCAGGACGCCCAGCGTGGTCGCCTGCACCAGCACGTTCTGCAGATTGCCTTCCGAGAGGAAGAACGGATTGAGGAAGCCGGCGAGGATGCTGAACACCACGATCAGGATCCAGACCACATTGTCGAGAAGGAATTTCTTGCTGGCCATTTGCGAGCCTTACCTCAAAACTTTCATCGTGCCGTTCTCGCTTCGGCGATCGCGTCGATGGTTATCTCGGCACTCCGCAAGGTGCGCGCGATACAGCCCTTGGAGAAGATCACCACCCGGTCTACGAGGCGCTGCATCTCTTCCGGGTCCTGGGCGAGCAGCAGCACGCTGACGCCCTTCTTCGTCGCGTCGTCGATCAGGCGGTGGATCTGTTCCTTGGCGGCGACGTCGACGCCGACCGTCGGCTCGTCGAGCAGAAGCAGCCTTGGCTTGCGCTCCAAGAGCCGGCCGAGCAGCACCTTTTGCTGGTTGCCGCCGGACAGCTCGCCGATCTCCTGGCCGCCGCTACCCATGACGATATCCATGGCGCCGCGCGCCTCGCGCATGCGGCGGTTCATGCCGGCGCCGCTGACCAGCCAGCCGAGCGAGCGCGGCCAGTTGCCGAGGTTGAGATTCTCCGTCACCGACATCGAGCCGACCAGGCCTTCGCCGATGCGGTCATGGGTAAGATAGGCGACGCCCGAACCGAGACTCTGCCCCGGCGAGCCGAGCCGGACTTGGCGGCCATCGATGAGGACGCTGCCGGCTTCGACGGGCAGCAGGCCGCCCAGCGCCCGCATCAGTTCCTGCGGCCCTTCGCCGAGCAGGCCGACGAGGCCGACGATCTCGCCGCCGCCGATCGTCAGGTCGACCGGCCCGCCGCCGGGGAAGGAAAGCTGGCGGAGCTCGATGGCGGTGGGGTGATCCTCGCGGCTGCGATGGAATTCGGCGACGTCGGCGCCGGTGATGACGCTCGCCATGGCATCGGCCGACAGCTCCGCCGCCTTGCCGCCGGCGGTGACCTTGCCGTCGCGCAGCACCGTGTATTCCGAGCAGAGCTGACGCACCTCGTCATTGTGGTGCGAGATGTAGATGAAGGACGTGCCGCGTTCGGTGAGGCTCTCGACCCATTCGAGAAGATGCAGCCGTTCCGCCGCGGCGAGGCCCGCCGTCGGCTCGTCGAGGATGATCAGCGACGCCTCGGCCGCGACCGCCTTGATGATGGCGAGCCTTCGCCTGTCGCTGGCGTTGAGATCGCCGGCGCGCCGACGCGGATCGACCGGCATGCCGTGGCTTTCGAGCTGATGCGCCGCAAGCCGATGGAGTGATGTCCAGTCGGTCAGGCCCAAGCGCTTCGGCAATTCAGGCAGCAGAAGGTTCTCGCCGACCGAGAGGTCCTCGAAGATCTCCGAATGCTGCGAAAGAAGATGGAGACCGCGCCTCTTGCGCGCCGTCAGCGGCAGGGCCGATACGTCCTCGCCGTTCAACAGGACGGAGCCGCTGTCATGGCGCAAAAGGCCGGCGATGATGTTGGACAGCGTCGACTTGCCGGCGCCGTTCTTGCCGAGCAGGCCATGGATCGCCCCTTTCGACACGGTCAGCGAGACGCCGTCCAGCACCGCAAGCGGGCCGAAGCGCTTGAAGACGTTGTCGACGGTCAGGACAGCATCGGCGCTGTCCGGCGCATGACTATCGGGCACGATCGTGCCGTCGGCGACATTCATCTGGGTAACCGGTAATTCCGAAATAGGGTGAGAACGCGACAGCGCGTTCCCACCCGTCTCGTCGGCCGCGATCTCAGCCGGCGTTCTGCTGCATCTTCCACACCTGGGTCACGACATTGGCCCAGTGACGCGGGTCGTCGGCGTTTTCCTTGGTGAGGAAATAGGGCGGGATGGTCAGCAGCGGGCCGGACAGGCTGTCCGCGATCGTACCCTTCTCCCAGAAATACTTCTTGTTCTCATACGGCCCGATCGGAACCGGCTTGCCCTTCAGCGTGTACTCTTCCAGCAGATCGACGACGATCTCGACATATGCGATCGGGTCCTGCGCGATATCGGCGTCGATCTCGCCGGCCTTCACCCATTCCAGCGCGTTCGGCGAGGCATCGATGCTGGTGAGGATGATGTGCTTCTCGTGGCCGACCGGGAACAGCCGCTTCTGCGTTTCCAGCGCCTTGCGCGCATCGACGACGAAGATGTCGGTCGGCATGTGGATGGCGTCGAGGTCCGGCCGTTCGCGCAACGTCGCCGAGACCACGGCGAGCGCCTGCTCATGCTGGTTGTTCTGCGGCCGCGAGATGATCTCGATGTCGGGATACTTGCTCTTCAGCGTGTCCTCGAAACCGTCCTTGCGATCGCGCAGCGCCACGGCCGTCAGCGAGCCGTAGTTGTTGAGCACGCTGCCCTTCGGCGCGCCGTGCTTCTTGGTGAGCAATTCGGCGGTCTTCTCGGCCGCCATGACGCCCGACTGCTTGTTGTCGAAGGTAACGGAAGCGGCCACCTCGCCGCCGGTGAGCACGGTGTCGACCATGCCGAGCGGCACGCCGAGCGACTTCGCCTTCTTGCTCAGCGGGATGAGCAATTCCGAATCCAGCGCGTCGGAAATGAGGTAGCGCGGCTTCTGCAGGAGCAGGCTGTTCCAGTCGTTGACCTGCGCGTTGGCATCGCCGTTGGCGTCCTTGCCGACGAACTCCAGGCCGAGGCTTTCGACCTTGCGCTTCAGCGCCTCCTGCAGCACGACGAAGAAGAAGAAGCCGAGATAGCCGGTTTCCCAGGCCACCACCTTGGATGCCGCGCCCTGTGCCACGGCGCGCTCGCCGCCTGCCAGCAACAGGCCGCCGGCAGCGGCTGCCGCGCTTTGCAAAAGCGTGCGGCGGTTCATCGTAAAGCTCTTGGTCTCGCAACCCATGTCTCGCTCCCTGAAATGTTGGAATCCTTGGCCGGCGCGGCTTTTCCACGAAGCCACCCGGCAGGGCACGCAGCCCCCGACATCTCCCGGACGTCTCCTCCCCCGGCGATCCGATGTCGATTTCAGGCTAGGCGCGCGCTGTCCGGCCAGCCACCACGTTCCGGGGCGGGTGTTAGTACTTTTTTGATTCCGCTCGGGAAAAGCCGATGCCGTGGCGGCCCGGTACCCGCGGAGGCAAAGGGCTGGCCCGCCGGCTCGCGGCCAGATGAGTCAAAAATGTATGGGTCGTGGAAAGCGCAACCGGTAGCCGGCGTCGCGCGCTGCGGCTATCTGTGTTCGCGAGGGGCTGCGCGCCGAAAATCGAAGGGATGGAGAGAATGGAACATTGGATCGGAACCTGGAGCGCGAGCCCGATGAATGTCTGGCCGGGCGACGCGGTGCTCTACGGCTTCCACCGGCAGACGGTGCGCCAGGTGCTGCGCGTCAGCACAGGCGGCGACAGGTTGCGATTGAGGCTGTCCAACGAATATGGCGCCTCGCCGATCCGGATCGGCGCCGCCACCGTCGCCCTTGCCGCGAAAGATGGCGCGGTCGACGCCGCGACCATTCGGCAAGTGACGTTCGGCGGCGAGAGGCAGACCGATCTCGCGCCCGGCGCACCGCTTCTTAGCGACCCGATCGAGCTCAAGGTTCGCGATCTCGGAGAGATCGCGATCAGCCTCTATTTCCCCGACTTCGCGCCGATCGAGACCTACCACTACGAGGCGCAGCAGACCGCCTATATTTCCGAGTTCGGGGATTTTGCCGATGCGCCCGGTCTGCCGGTGCAGCAGACCTCGACCAGCCGCTATTTCCTCAGCGCCGTGCTGGTCGAGAGCGGGCCGGGCGGCGGCTCGCTGGTTTGTCTCGGCGATTCCATCACCGACGGTTTCGGCTCGACCATCGACGGCAATGCGCGCTGGCCGGACCGGCTGGCGGAACGGCTTGCGAAAAGCGGCCGGCTGTCGGGCATCGGTGTCCTCAACCAGGGGATCGGCGGCAACCGCGTGCTCGCCAGCCGCGCCCGCGGCGCCAACGCGCTCGCCCGCTTCGACCGCGACGTGCTAAGCTTCCCGAACGTCAAATGGATCTCGGTGCTGGAAGGCATCAACGACATCGGATGGCCGGAAACCATGCTTGCCGGAGGCCAAGAGGCTGTCGCCGTCGAATGTCTCATTTCGGCTTACCGGCAGTTGATCGCGCGCGCCCGCCTCAACGGCATCAAAGTGCTGCTCGGCACGCTGCCGCCCTTCGGCGGCGCGTTCGAGGGCCTGCCGCTAAAGACCTTCTACTCGGCGTCCAAGGAGCGCGACCGGCAGGCGGTGAACGCCTGGATCAGGACATCGGGCGAAGCCGACGCCGTCGTCGACTTCGAGCGCGCGCTCGCCGATCCCGCCAACCCGTCCAGGCTGCTCCGCGCCCTCGATTGCGGCGACGGCCTGCATCCGTCCGACGATGGCTACGCCGAGATGGCCAAGGTGCTCGAGAGCGCCTTCGAGGGCTTGCTCGTTGACCAGCAGGACTGGTCCGCTCGGAATTGATGGCGGAGGAGCGTATTGTTCAGATAGCTCCCGCCGCCATCCGGGCCGATCAGGCCGCGTATCTCGCCATTGCGGGCTGCTTCGACCACTGGGCGTACCAGGCGTCGAACAGCTTGAGCTGCTGCTCCGCATAGCCGCGCTGGCTGTCGCTCAGCGCATCCGTCTCGTTGAAGTGCAGCTTGTATTCCGCGTTACCCTTGAGCACCATCATGTGCTTGAAATAGAGCACCAGGTCCGGGCCCTCGTCGAAAGAGGAAAGCACAGCAAGCGCGGCGTCCAGCTCCAGCGCCAGCCGGCGCGCTTCGGCGTCGCCCTTCGCCGCCGCCTGGCTCAGACCCACCAGATGCAGCACTTCCTTGGGCAGCACATTGCCGATGCCGGTGATGGCGCCGGAGGCGCCGCAATTGACGAAACCGTGGAAGACGGCGGTGTCGACGCCGATCATCAGCGCAACGTCATCGTCGCGGCTGGTGATGTTTTCCGCCGCATAGCGCAAATCCGCCGGACCGCCGAACTCCTTGAAGCCGACCAGGTTCGGATGTTCGGCGCGAAGCGCGAAGAAGAGATCGGCGCGCGTGGCAAAGCCGTAATAGGGGCTGTTGTAGATGACCGCCGGCAGATCGGGCGCGGCGGCAAGGATTGCCTTGAAGTGGTGGCGCTGCGCCGTCACCGAGGGTCCGCGCGACAAGACGCGCGGGATCACCATCAGGCCGCGTGCGCCGACCTTCTGGGCATGGGCGGCGTGCGCCACGGCGCTGGCGGTGTTGACCGCGCCGGTGCCGACGATCACCGGCACGCCGGCTTTCGCCAGCCGCTCGACGCCTTCCATGCGCTGTTCGTCGGAGAGCAGGGGCCAGTCGCCCATGGAGCCGCAATAGACGACCGCCGACATTCCGGCGGCGATCAGCTCGCGTCCCTTGCGCACCAGCCCGTCGAAGTCGGGAAGGCGATCATTGGTGCAAGGCGTCATCAGCGCCGGCATGCAGCCGGAAAAGACGTTGGCGGTCATTCGGATTCTCCTTGAGGCCGGCAGGCAGATTGGCCAGTTTGTCCCGGAGTGATACCGCTTGCCAAGCGGATAGTCTTGGACGACAGGGAGAAACAATGCGTACCAGATCCAGCATTCGCGTCGTCGGTTGCCATGCCGAGGGCGAGGTCGGCGACGTCATCGTGGGCGGCGTGCTGCCGCCGGCGGGCCGCACGATGATGGAAAAGATGATCACGATGGAACGCGATCACGACCATATCAGGCGCATGCTGATCTGCGAGCCGCGCGGCAGCGTTGCCCGGCACGTCAATCTCCTGGTTCCCTCGACGCGCGAGGATTGTGTCGCCGGCGCCATCATCATGGAACCGACGGAATACCCGCCGATGTCCGGCTCCAACACGATCTGCGTCGCCACAGTGCTGCTCGAGACCGGCATGGTGCCGATGAACGAGCCCGAGACGCGCTTCAAGCTGGACATGCCCGGCGGCGTCATCGAGGTGCGCGCCGAATGCCGCGACGGCAAATGCCTGTCGATAACTTTCCGCAACGCGCCCGCCTTTGCCGAACGCCTCGATGCCAATATCGAGGTGGAAGGGCTGGGAACGCTGAAGGTCGACATCGCCTATGGCGGCATGTTCTACGCGATCGTCGATGCGGCCGCGCTCGGCTTCTCGGTCACACCCGACGAGGCCCGGGAATTGGCGGTGACCGGCGAGAAGGTCCGTCACGCAGCGCGCGAGCAGCTCGATGTCGTGCATCCGGAATTCGAGCACGTGCGCGGCGTGTCGATCGTGCAGTTCGCCATGCCGTTCCAGGGTCCGGGCAACGTCACGCGCAACACCTGTATCGTCTCGCCCGGACGCTCCGACCGCAGCCCGACGGGAACCGGCACGTCGGCCCGCATGGCCGTGCTGCAGGCGCGCGGTCTGATGGGCGTCGGCGACGTTCTGATCCATGAATCGATCATCGGCTCGCGCTTCACCGGCAGAATTCTCGAACTGACTGAAATCGCCGGACACAAAGCGATCGTTCCTGAGATCACCGGCCGAGCCTGGATCACGGGCGAGCACAACTACTACCTCGATCCGACGGATCCTTATCCGCAAGGCTATGTGCTGTCGGACACGTGGGGCACGTCGACCTCGGTGAAGCAATAGCGCGATCGGCCTCAGGCAGCGGGCGCTGGAGCATGCCCCCCGGCTTCTGGCAGAGTATGAAGAGCCAGGCTGAATATTGCGTAAGACGAGGAGCTGCGCACTTATATCGACCGGCGATCGCGCGAATCCTGCGGTCGATGCATTGAACGAGGAATACTGAGCGACGTCATGCGCATTGAAAGGATCAACATCTATACGACCGCGCTGCCGGTGAAGGGCGGCGTCTATCGCATGGCGAGCGACGATGTCGAATCGCTGGACAGCACGCTTGTCGAGATCGTCACCAATGATGGGCTGACCGGCTGGGGCGAGACCTGCCCGGTCGGGCCTGTCTACCAGCCTCATCACGCATTGGGCGCTCGCGCCGCAATCGCCGAGATCGCGCCCGGGCTCATCGGGTCCGAGATCGCTTCGATCAGGCTCCTGGCAAAACGCATGGACGAGCGTCTGAACGGACACGGCTACGCCAAAGCCGCATTCGACATGGCGTTTCTCGACCTTCTCGGCCAGAGACTGGGCGTGCCGGTCTCGACGCTGTTGGGCGGGGCTTTGACCGACCGCGTGCCGGCCTATTACTCGCTGATCGTCGGTTCGCCGGAGGAAACCGCCCGCATCGCGGCCGACAAGGTCAAAGCGGGCTATCCACGCCTTCAGGTGAAAATCGGTGGCCGCGATCTCGAAGAGGACGTGGCGACCGTTCACAAGGTTTGGGAGGCGGTAGGCTATAAGGCGCGCATCGCGGTGGACGGGAACCGGGGCTTGACGGTCGCCTCCGCCATCCATCTCGACCGGCTTTGCCAGGCAATCCCCTTCGTCTTCGAGCAGCCCTGCAACACCATGGATGAAGTCGCCACGCTGAAGGGCAGGGTGACGCATCCGGTGTATCTGGACGAGAATACCGAGGACCAGAACGCGGTGCTGAGGGCTATTTCGCTGGGGATTGCCGACGGCTTCGGCTTCAAGGTCACGCGCCTCGGCGGTCTCACCAAGATGACGACGGTGCGCGATCTTTGCGCGATCCGCTCCTTGCCGCACAGCTGCGACGACGCCTGGGGCGGCGACATCATCGCGGCGGCGTGTGTCCATCTGGCTGCCACCGTCGAGCCGCGCCGCATGGAGGGCGCCTGGATCGCTCAGGAATATATCGACGGGCATTTCGACCGGAAGAACCCGGTCGTCATCGAAAAGGGCCACATCGCCGTGCCGCAGCGGCCGGGCCTCGGCGTGAAACCGGAACCCGGCATGTTCGGCAAGCCGGTGGCCACATACGGGGACTGATAAACGCGCCGGCGAACATCGACTGCGGTCAACGCTCGCGCAGCCCTTGCAGGGAGGTATCCCGTCTGATTCCGTAGGCTTGGTGGGGGTCGCCTGATTCGCGTGCTCGCGCGGCGGGTGCTTCCGTGGAGAGATCGCAATGACCGACAAGCCCGAAATCCTCGAGATGAGGCCTAAAATCACTGTGGTCGGCGTTGGCGGCGGCGGCGGAAACGCCATCAACAACATGATCACCGAGGGCTTGCAAGGCGCGGAGTTCGTCGTGGCCAATACCGACGCGCAGGCGCTCGCCATGTCGAAGTCTTCGCGACTGATCCAATTGGGTGCCCATGTCACCGAAGGCCTTGGTGCCGGATCATTGCCCGACGTCGGCCGCGCTGCCGCGGAAGAGTCCATCGACGAGATCATGGATCATCTGGCGGGAACGCATATGTGTTTCGTCACCGCGGGCATGGGAGGCGGGACCGGAACGGGCGCCGCACCCGTTATTGCGCGTGCCGCACGCGATGCTGGCATTTTGACCGTGGCCGTCGTCACCAAGCCCTTCGTGTTCGAAGGCAAGCGCCGGACCCAGGCCGCCGAGGAAGGCATAGAACGCCTTCGCGAGAGCGCCGATACCGTGATCGTCATCCCGAACCAGAACCTGTTCAGGGTCGCCGACGCCAGGACAACGTTTGCCGACGCGTTTGCGATGGCGGACCGTGTTCTCTACGCGGGCGTCGGCTGCATCACCGACCTCATCGTGAAGGAAGGCCTGATCAATCTCGACTTCGCTGACGTCAAGGCGGTGATGCGGGACATGGGGCGAGCGATGATGGGAACCGGTGAGGCCTTCGGAGAGGGCCGTGCAAAGACGGCTGCCGAGGCCGCGATCGCCAATCCGCTGCTGGATGAGGCCTCCATGGCGGGCGCCAGGGGCGTGCTCGTATCGATCAGCGGCGGCATGGACATGACATTGTTCGAAGTCGATGAGGCCGCGACACGGATACGCGAGGAGGTCGATGCCGACGCCAACATTATCGTCGGCGCCATCTTCGACCAAGCGTTGGCTGGGAAGTTCCGGGTGTCGGTCGTCGCCACCGGTCTGCGGCAAGGCGCAAACATGATCCAACTCAACCAGATGACCGCCTGATCGACCTTCCGAGTGGGTGTCGTAGCTAGAGCGCCTTGCTAAGAGCTGCTTCCATTGAGCAGGTCAGGCACCCGGACCCTCGCCCGAGTTCAAGACTAACCGCGATCGTTCTGCGGCCTTTGCATCGATAGCACCAACAAGCCTTCCCACATCCTACTCCTTGCGTCCTTTGGGGAGGGCCGTTGTGAACCAAGCCCTACTGCCCGGGCTTGTGGGAAAGCCGATCCAGCGCATCTCGAAGCGCAGTGGCGGCACCGCCACGCTCGTCGGCGGACATCAGCTCCGGTTCAAGTTCCAGCCTGAAGTGCGGCAGCTCGGTTCGAACAGCGCGACAAGTGCCCACGAGATTGGCCTTCAGATCGATGACGCGGTAGGTGGCGACGGGATAGGCGATCCCCTTGACCTGGACGTGCCCCATCTCCTCACAATCGATCGTGTCCTTCACCTGCGCAAACGTCTCGTAGGAAATGAGGATGGCCCCTGGAGCCGCCTCCTGTTCCAGGCGCGAGGCGAGATTCACCGCGCCCCCGATTATCGTGTAGTCCATCCGGTCCTCGCTGCCGAAGTTACCGACGGTGCAGTAGTCGGTATGAATGCCGATGCGGCAGCGCAGCGGTGTTTCGATCCCCATGTCCCGCCAGACTTCGGTAAGCTCGCTGATCCGATTTTGCATGGCAAGCGCCATCTGTACGCAAGCCAGCGCGTCCTCCTTGACGCCGCGCGTCTCAGGGTCGCCGAAAAACATCAGGATCGCGTCGCCGACGTACTTGTCGATCGTGGCACCATGATCCGACGCGATTTTCGACATTTCCGTCAGGTAGTGATTGAGGAGCTGGGTGAGATCCTCGGACTCCATCTTGTCGGTCGTTTCGGTAAAGCCGGCGATGTCGGAGAAGCATATTGTCAGCTTCTTGCGCTGACTGGCGATTCTAACGTCTTGGCGGCCGGTGAATATCGAGCTGTACACTTGCGGCGCCAGATATTTGGCCAGCTTGCTGGAGAGCGCCTCTAGAGCCGTGGACTTCTCGGCAAGGTTCTCCTCCCTTTGCTTCAGCTCGGTGATGTCCGAATAGACGGCGACTGTGCCGCCGGCGCTGATCCGCCGCTCGCTTATCATGATCCATCGTCCGTCGCCCCGCCGCTGCACCCATGGTTCGCCAGGGTTGCGGTGCCGCCACAGGCGCTCGGCAACCCACTCATCGATCCGCCCCTCGGCATCCCTGATGTAGCCGCGCTCGGCGGATCGGCGAATGATCTCCTCGAATGCCGTGCCAGGGGTTAGCTCGGCCTCCAGACCGGCGTATAGCAATTCGCGGTAGCGGCTGTTGCTAAGAACAAGCCGATCCTCTCTATCGTAGAGAGCGAACCCTTCGGAAATGCTTTCGATGGCATCGACTAGCCGCTGACGTGCTTCTGCAACGTCGCGCAGGTTCTTTTCCTCGACCTCGACAGCGGTATCCCGGAAGAGGCTCAGCGCCTCGGCCATGCGCCCGATTTCGTCGCTGCCCGCGGCCGGCAGCGGCGCACGAAGATCGCCGCCCGCGATCGCGAGCATGCCCTGGCTCACCGCTCCCAGACGGGCGAGAAGACTGCGGTCGACATAGAGCCAGACGACCAGAACCGAGCTCAACAGGCTGAGAAAGGCAGAGCCCAGGACAACTCCGGTTCCGTAGCGCTGGACGAGCGCGGCTTCGCGCCCGGAGGCAGCGATCTCGCGGTCCGCTGCTGCGACAAGACGGTCGACGGCAGCGGTAAGACTGCGCGACAGCCGATTGTTTTCGGCCAGAAGCTTTTCGCCCTGCGCGAGGACCGCAAGCTCCTCCTCCCGTGCCTTCGGGATGCTGTTCTCACCGTCAGCTAGTGCCTTGAACTCGTCCACCCGCTGCCGGAAACGGGCCTGCAGCTTTTGGTCGATCTCCGAGGAAGCCGTTTCCAGGGCGGCAAGCGAGCGGCGCAGCGGAAACAGGATCAACGCCAGGTCGCCTCGCGTCGGCGCGGTCGCGGCCTTGACCAGCGCGTCGTTGACCGCCGAGATCTCCAGCAGCGCGTTCTGCTGTGGGATGTAAGCCGCAATCGCCCCGACCATGTCGGCCATTGCCGCTGCGCGTCGATCGGGCGACAGCGACGTATCGGCCGCGACCGCCCGCCATTGCGGGAATCTGGAATCCATCACCAGGATGCCGGTGGCCAGAAGGCGGTGGCTTCCGGTCGTCGTCGCGGCGAGGCGGTTCAGGAGCTCCTCCTTGCGGGCGACCACATCGAGCCGGGCGACAACCAGAGAGTCGAGCTCCTTCAGGTTGCGCCTCAGAACAATCGCGGCTTCCTCAATCTCGGCCAAAGGCACTGTGTCCAGCGTGGCGTCCCTGAGGTCAGTGCGCAGCGCCTCGAGGCGGGACATCTCGAGCGCGACGGCAGCCGAGACCTCGCTGTGCTGAGCCCTGCTTGTCGCCGCCAGCACCGATGGCGCGGCAGCAGCGACCCGTTCGGCCTGGCGCGACAATTGCAGGGAGGCCAGTGCCGACGGCACCCGATCCGTGGTAATTCGGTCGACGACGTCGCCGACTTGGAGGAAGGCATAAAGCGCCGCAGCGGTTGCCAGCACCGCAAGTGCGCTGATCCCGAAAAACGCGAACAGCAGCCGGCCGCGTATGCCGAGGCGTTCAAGCATCGCGGTGAGTCGGAACAATCCAGCCACACTGGTCTGCATCAGACTAGACGTCTCAGGCGGCACGCCGGCGCTCGGCGAACCCTATTCAACCGGCACGTACTCCCCGCCCCGCCAGACGTACCAAACCCAGCTCTGCCTCGTGAGGTCGCCCTTGTCGTCGAAATCGACCCGGCCAATGACGGTGTCGAATTGCTGTTCGTGCAGTGCCGCGATGACCGCCTTCGGCTCCAGCGAACCTGCCTTCGCGACCGCCTGAGCCCAAACCTGGACGGCGCAGTAGCTCAACAGCGTGTAGCCCGCGGGCTCGAAGTTCTCCGCACGGAACTGCTCCACGATCGCGGCCGCGCCGGCATTTCGCCGCGGGTCCGCAGGGAAGGTGAACAGGGTGCCTTCCGCCGCTGAGCCTGCGATCAGGGCAAATTCCTCGGTAGCCAAGGAATCTCCGGATATGAGCTGAACCGTGTAGCCACGGTCGTGTGCGGCGCGAGCGATCAGCGCAACGTCGGCATGATACCCACCCACATACAAGACTGAGACGCCGGCGCTCTGCAACGCAGCGACCTCGACTGAATAGTCGTCCTTCCCGGGCGCGTATGAGTCGTAAACAGCTTCAGTCACGCCCCGTTTGTTCAGCTGCTTCCTGGTCTCGTCGGCGAGACCCTTCCCATAGGTCGAATTGTCGTGAAGGATTGCAATCTTCTTGTCGCCCCAGCGATCGGCAAGGTAGTTGCCGGCGATGAACCCTTGCGCGTCGTCGCGGCCGATGGTGCGGAAGACATTGCGACGACCCTGTTCGGTCAGCTGCGGATTGGTCGAGCCTGGGGATATTTGGACGACGCCCGCTTCCTCGTAAACTTTCGATGCGGGGATCGAGGCCCCGGAGCAATAATGCCCGACGACGAGCACCACCCCGTCAGCCACCAGCTTCTGGGCGGCCGCGACCGCTTGCTCGGGATCGCAGAAATCGTCGACCGAGATGAGCCTCACCTTCTGGCCGAGCACGCCGCCCGCCGCGTTGACGTCGGCCACCGCCATCTCCGCGCCGCGCTGTCCCTGCTCGCCGAGCCAGGCAAGCCGTCCCGTCATCGCAGCCGAGACCCCGATCAGCACCTCGGCCCTCGCGGAACTGAACACGGCCGCGAGAATTACGATTGCTATGGCGATGATACGGTGCATGTGTGCACCCCATATGGACGGGTAGTTTACGCCAATCCCGTCAGACCCGACAGCCCCTTCGGCAAGCGCGAGTGCGTGTCATGACTTCGTTCGCCGAGGTCGGAATCGCGCGCCAAATCCATACATTCCACTGGCCGGAGTGAACATCGTGATCGGGTCAGGTCGACGACCTGAATATCTGCTCTCTTGTATCCCGGCCCAAAGCGGCCTGTCCGCAATCGGCCCAAACTCGACGTTGACTGGTCCGACGTTAAGAATTGACGCCTGTCGGTCGCAGATACCGTTCGTACTGTCGCCCAAAAAACCGACTTTGGCTGATTGTCCTTCGGGAAAGCACTTTCCCCACGATAGGCTCTTAGGAACATCGTGCCATGCTGAAGGAAGCTGCTAGGTGTCGGAATTGCAAAACCACCCATGATTTGGTGGTGAAAAAGGCTCTAGGACGTTTAGCGGACTAAGTGGCAGCTTGTTACACAGATCAAGAATGCGTCAGCCTTGAGGTGCTCACCGATTCTGATAATAATTTGAAAACATTATATTATTAGGAAGTTTGCTGGCGAAGATAGCATCTTTCGATTCAACGCTTATGGCGCTGAAAAGATTGAGTTTTTCTTGCTGTTTGTTACACAGTTTGTTGCACAGCCATTGACATGATTTCGAATTACTCCGGCAGCTTTAAAATTCACCGCCCAATCCGCCTGCATCACAGACGCCGACCGAGTTACGCACATTCTCAGTTGGTTTCGTCGTGGCGCAGGTTCAAAGCAATAGGTGAGTCACGTATGACCGCTTTGCGCCGCTTATCGGCCGAAAAGGTCAGCGTTGCCGTTGACCGAAACCAGGCATTGCCGGCGACCACGCTGGAGGTCGCGGTCGCGCCCGCAAAAGAGGGCCGCGCAACCGCTTATTCGGGTACCGCCATGGCGAAGCCGACCCGGATACGTTCGGCATCGGCGGGATCCCGGAATGGCAGCCGCCCGACATGCTCCGAGATGCGATAGTTCGGATTTATCTCTTTCAGTTCCGCCCAAACACGCCGCGCCTCGTCGACTTCGCCGAGGTGACCAAGGGCGGCAATGAGAAACCCGCGCGACAGGTCGGTCTTGGGCGAGAGGCGGATCCGCTCACGGAAGGCCTCGACAGCCTTCTGGTACTGGCCGGCGATGAGATAGGCGGAGCCGATGAACTGCCAGGTCAAGTGTCCCACCAGCGGATCGAGGCGCAGCGCGTGCTCCAGATCCGGAATCGCCTCCAGCGGCGCGCCGTTGTAGATGTTGCCCACCCCGCGCATGCGGAGGGCCAACGCGAAGTTGGGGTTGAGCGCCAGCGCCTTCTCCACTTCCTCGCGATGTCCGGCCAGATCCTTTTCCCAGAACTTCACGATCGCGGCTACAGAGTGCGCATAGGGCAGGGTGGGGTCCTTCTCGAGCGCCAGCCTGCTGTAGTGGCCCGATAGTTGTTGGCTGTCGGTGCGCCCGCTCCAGTGGTTCTGGAAGTCGTGGTTGTAGGCCTGGGCCAGACCAACATATGGTTCGGCATAGTCGGGGTCGAGCTCGATCGCCTGGGTGAACAGCGCGACTTCGCGCTCGAAAGACTCCTTTGTCTTTTCAGGACCGAACAACGCCTCCCGCCCGCGCAGGAAGAGATCGTGCGCCTCGATGTTTCTCGTTGGCGAACGGGCGATACGCGCCGACTCCGCTGGCGTAAGCGTGACTTTCAGCGCTTCGACGATCTGGCGCGTTACCTCGTCCTGAACCACGAAGATGTCGGTGAGGTCACGGTCGTAGCGGTCCGCCCAAAGGTGTGTCCCGGCCGTGGCGTCGATGAGCTGCGCGGTGATCCGCACCCGGTTGCCGGCCCGCCGGATCGAGCCCTCCAGCACCGAGGTCACGCCGAGCTCGCGCCCCACGGTGCGGATATCGATGCTCTTGCCCTTGTAAGTGAAGCTCGAATTGCGGGCGATGACGAGCAGCCCGGCGACCTTCGACAGATCGGTGATGATGTCTTCGCTGATGCCGTCGGCAAAGTACTCCTGCTCAGCATCGCCGCTGATGTTGACGAACGGAAGAACCGCGATTGACGGAGTTCTGGGCCGCTTGGAAGGTGCCGCTTCGCCCCGTTGGGCAGCCTTGGCGACCCGGTCGTCGACCACGACACAGAACACCTGGATGGGGCGCGCAATGTTCTTGACCGCGAAGTCGCCGCGGTCCTCGATATTGATTGGCACCTTATCGCGCACCTGGTCCGCGGCGGTGCGGGAGATGAACACACCGCCGGGCTCGGCCAACGCTTCCAGCCGGGCGGCGATGTTGACGCCGTCGCCATAGATGTCGTCACCCTCGACGATGATGTCGCCGACGTTGATACCGATGCGGAACCAGATCGCGTTGTCTCCAGCGTCGGCGTTGTGCTCGCGCATCTTGTTCTGGATTTCGACCGCGCTGGTCACCGCCTCGACCGCGCTGGCGAACTCGACGAGGGCGCCGTCGCCCATCAGCTTGACGATCCGGCCTGAATGCGAGGCGATGGAGGGGTCAATGATGTTCTGGCGCAGCGTCTTCAGCCGCGCGAGCGTTCCGGCTTCGTCGGTCTCCATGAGGCGCGAATAGCCGACCACGTCCGCCGCGAGGATAGCGGCGAGGCGACGATGTGCACGGCCTTCGGCCATTCAACTTCCTATCGAGTCACGATCAGCAATTCGTCAACTCGTAATTCTATCTAGCCCGTCTGGCAGCGGGACGCCAGATTCGCTGGCCCCGAATGACCGGCTAGGGTCACGTCAGGACGATGCCCACGGCCAACCTGAATGTCCGCTCTTGAAGATTCGCAGACCGAAGCTGCCGGTCCGCTCTCGGCCCCAAACAGGGCGCTGACCTCCTCGACGTTGAGCGACGCAATGGCGGACTATGCGGATTCCTGACCGTTTGTTGCACAGACTAACGACGCTTCGACCTCGAAGCGCTTCTATGAGTTAACTAATTATTTGAAATAATTGACTTATTAGAGAAATTCTGGCGGAGAGAGCGTCTTTCGATTTTACTGCTATGGCATTGAAAATGTTGACTTTTTTACGATGTGTGTTACGCAGTTTGTTACACAGCTACCGTGCCGCGTCTCGCTTCAAAGTCGCTGCTTCGGCCACGCTCCCACTAAACGAAATTCAGAAATAGCTCAGTTGCGACGGCCGCTTTGCGCCTGATTTCAGTCGTTCAATCAATCGATAGCCGACCCTGAAAGCGGCCATTTGTTCAGGGGGACGGATGCAGATGTCATCCGCCAGTGACACATCCGCCAAGCCGATCCTACTTAACCTGCCGGGTAAGTGATTGGGTTTGCCCTACGGACCTGCGGCGGTGACCATGACAGCTGGAGCAGCGACCGCGATAGGCGCAACCTTCGCTTTGTGGTGGTTGATAATGCTCACGATGGCGTTCAACAGAGGCTCAAATCCACCGAAATTCACGTTGGCCTTGTCTTTAGCTACGACCTTCGTCGCGAATACCTTCTTATCGTAGAATTTGGTGGGGTCCTTGCTGGCATTGGTTTTGTTGAACGTCTTCCCCTGATATTGGGTGGCGAGAAGTTTCGGCTCGAATAGCCGTTCAATCGGGGTGTCGATTCCGCCCACCTTGGGGATTGGCACGACGTACATGTTCTGGCCGAGATAGTACCAAGGGTCAGAGCCGTCGACCTTTTTGCCAGTCTTGGTCTTTACCGCTCCAAAGAGCTTATCCGACCCTTCATCATTGTCGCCGATCAGGATGAGCGGGTATTTGCCGCCGCTTTTGAATTTCCTCGTGCGCTGCGCGTAGACGTTTGCCAATTTGCCCAAGTCCCCGCCGCCGCCCCCGAGGTGCTGAAGGGCAGCTGACGTCTTGGTGTATTTGAACAGCTTCACTTTCAGTTCGCCGGCAGCGGTCGCTAGCGCAGGGTATTTCGGCGCCAAAGCCTGTATCGCGGCCTTGAGGTAGATGTTGTCCGTCACACCTTCACACAGCAATACAGGCTTTTCGATGCCGTAGAGGTCGGCATAGTCAACGAACTTCTGGAAAAGGTTTGTGCTGGCCCAGGGCTTTCCGAGCTTGGGTTTGTCCTCCGTGTCATCGGCCGCTGGCTTGGTCTTTGGGCATCTCCCGCGAACCTGATAGATGTAGGCAAGTCGCCCTCTCAATTTGGTAAGCGGGAAAGGCTGCTTGACTCCGCCGACCATGGTGAAGCACGCGCCATCCATGAATAAGTGGTGGCACATAGCTGCCACAGTGGCGTAATAGTCGGCCGGGATGTTAACTTTCTGGTTGATGACGACCCCGGTCACTTCCTGCCGGGACCAGTCCAGCAACATACGGGTCTTGGCCGGGTTGAGCTCGAATCCTGCCCGTTCAATGGCCTTCACCAGCTTCGAACCCGCCTCCCAAAGGTTGAGGCTTCCATGTTCACGACGACCTATGGCGGCCGGGAATAGCTTCTCATTGGTGGAGAACGTGATGTCGTCAGCGTAGCGGGTGTAGGTGCAGTTATGCTGCCGGGCTAACTCATTCAGACGGATGTCGAGCACGCTTGCGATGAGATTCGAGATAACAGGGGAACATGGACTTCCCTGTGGCAGCTGGTTATCGTGGCAGGCGATCTGCGCGAGAATAGTGGCAACGTCCGAATCTAGCTCGAAATCCTTGTGCTTCATGAAGAAGCCGCGAACCCGCCCGAAATTCAGGCTCGGGAAAAAGTCCTTTAGGTCGACATTGAAAACGTACCGCCGCTTTCGGTGGTTCTCCCCATTCGTCATGATCGAAAGGTTCTTTTTAAAGCCGTGCGCCAAGATGCAATCGGCCTTATTCACCCGCGTCTTTTCCAACACCTGCTCGATTTCCAGCAAGTCGTTGGCGAGGCGCTTCTGGACAGCTTTCAGAGCTTTGTGCGGCGCCTTGATGGTGCGTACGCCGCCCGCCTTCTTTGAGACCGTGAACTCTTCGTATTTCGGCGGAAAGCCCGGTTTATCGAGCTTGTATAGGGCATAGGAAAGATGGGCTGGCATGACGTCAAGAATCTTGGCCACGTCGGTCAAGTCCCTGGCTTTTCTGTAGAGCGCTAATTTCAGCGACACTGTCATGGGGCGGCTTGCGGATACTCCTACGCGATCCAGCGTATCATCGCTTAACGTAATGCTCCTCGTCGTCGCTCTTCGGGAAGCACTAAGGCCGTCTTGCTTTCACCTGTGGAGAACCCCCACAGAAAAATCTATCCGCAAGCCGATGCTGATTGAACAAGCCGCCATGCTGTGACGCAAGGGCGGCAGCCCGTTATCAACAAGCTAGCGCTGAAGCTGGTCCAAGAATTCCGGCGCGATTCACCTTCCTTCGGTCTGTCCGCACCGGCATCACACTCCGTTCCAGCCCGAAGTACTTGGCTACAACGTACGCAATGACCGCCGCCGCAACCTCGAAAGGGCTTTTGTTCTCAGCTGCCAGTGTTCAAAGGAGGTCGACGCGAGCCTCCAGCCGGATTTTGTTGGTGAGTTAGGCCAGACGGCGCCTGGCGTCCTGCGGCCGGGATCAGATTACCACGTTAAACTTGAGAATGCAGCGCGACCCGATCCACAGGGCCTCGTCAGGCTGCTCGCTACTGATCTCGAAATGGAAGCGCGGATTATCCTGTCCCCGGTCTCGATCGGATCCTCGGTGCGCTCAGTGAAAGGCTACTTCTGAAGCACCACGGGACGGGGTGCCACCGATAAGGGCTGGATGCTGTAGCGCGCGGGGCGATGCTCGTCCTTGTTCCTATGCGTGCAATCTACGCTTGCAACGGCGATTACCGCTATCTGAGAACCAAATCCTATCCACATGTTGACTGGCACGTCGCTATTGGCGTTCTCGCAAGAATAAGTAAACTTAATCGCTGTCCTGGCGATGCGATCGCTGTCGAGATCAGGGGCGGGGTGGGTGAGGACTAAGAACACGGCGGCGCCGCAGGCGGCCGGCTACATCCTTCAACTTGAGAGGGCCCTCTATCATCTGGCACTTGCCGGTGCGGGGGCCGTGGTGGCCGTCGAGCATCTGGATGACGTCGCCGTCCAACGGGACGGAAGAACCGTTCTCCAAGAGCAGGACAAGAGCACAGCCGCACCTAGCGCCAAACTGCTCGCGGACCGCGGTAAGGCGATCTGGCGGACGCTGGAGATTTGGCTGCTGCAGCGCGAGGCGCCGGAAGCGGTCCCGTGTGAGCGCTATCTGTTCTTCGTTAATAGGCCAGTCGACACGCCGATTGCGACTCTCGTGAAAAGGCGAATGCGACAGAAGGCTACGTCGTTGGATGTCTTGGCCGCTCTGCGCGCGCAGGGGACATCGCCCAAAAAAAGCAATGCCAGAACGATCAGTCAGGCTCAAGCCCTGATCGACCGGGTCCTCCAGCGATCCGACGAGGATCTGACCGCGCTCATCGACCGTATCGAGATCGTTGAGGCCGGCGACCCAGCGGCGGACCGGGTGGCCATGGCTAATGGACTGGGGCTCAGCCGCCGGGTCAATGTGGACGACATCCTCGACGGTCTCCTTGGGTGGCTGACGCGGCTGATGCGGGAGGAGTGGAGCGCCAGCCGGCCCGGCCTCATCACCCGCGACGCGGTCCTGCTACAGAAGGACGCGCTTCAAGACCGTCAGGCACGTGGCCGGTTCCTGCCCAGGGCGGCCTCGGACATCGTGGTGTCCGAAACGGATCGAGCGGGCGCCCTGTCGAGAACCTTTGTCGAACACCTTGGTCGGATCGAGGCTGGGGACGACGACATTGTCGACGCCGTCGACCACTTCCTGAAGTTCAATGTGGAGAAGCACCGTTTGGTCGTCGAGGGCGAAATCGCGGACCGGGAGTGGCGCGACCGCGGCGAACGCCTTCGCGCCCGCTGGCGGACTTTGATGCGCCGGCTCTCCAGAGAAATGAAACCCCGGCCGGCGAGGGAAATTGGGCAGGCAATTCTCGCCGATGCGACCTACGAGCATCAGGAACCGCTCGACGGGCAGCCATGCGGCGAAACCTACATGACCTCCGGCCACTACCACCGGCTCGCGGACGAGAACGAGGTCTGGTGGGACCCGACCTATCTCCCGGAGCACACCCGTGAAGATTGACCACGAGGAACTCCTCGCCCGAAACCCAGCCCTTGTCGCGAGCGCCTTCTGGCATGTGGCGCACCGTCATGCCGGGGCTGCTCAAGGCGAACCGCCTATCCTCCCCGTATTCTTTGTCAGCGCCGCGATGCTGCTGCACAGGGCCACGGTGACCAAGATCCGCGCGATGCAATTCGACAGTGGAATGTTGAAGGCGGTCGTCGAAGCACCCGATCTTCTCGCCGGCCTCCAGGGTCGCGTCGAGTCCCACGCCGACACAACGCTGAGCGCGCTTCAGGTCGGGGTCGCCTCGGGGCTGCTGGTCCGCGAGGGTGGAGACGGGTTTCCCCGTTTCCGTGCCACGGGCGGCAACGATCTTCCTTCAGCCATCCGGGATCTCGATCCCCCGGTTTCCCATGTCCTCAGCGCGGCCAAGCGGCTGGGGACTTGGTTCGCGATGGATGGCTTCGACGCCGCCCGACGTCAACTGAACATCGAGTTCTGACCTATGAAGCTTTTCATTCGCGAAATCGTCATCTGGCCGGAAGACGTCAAATTCCAGCCCCGGACTCTGCCCTTCGATCCCGGCGCTGTGTCGGTGGTGACCGGCTGGAGCGGCACCGGCAAGTCGTCGATCGTCAACATCATCGATTATGTGCTGGGATCTGGCACCTGCTCGATTGCGGTGGGCGCCATCCGAAACGCAGTGTCTTGGTTCGGCCTGACCATCGAGACGGACAACGGCCTGATGCGGATCGCCCGCCCGAAGCCCGCGGCTCGGCAGGTTTCCGAAGACATCTGGATTCAAGATATAGACTCAGTTGGCCAGCCGCTGCCGGCGCGCCCGCACGCGAACTCGAGCGTCACTAGGCTAAAGGTCCTGCTGGATCTTCGATCCGGCCTGTCGAACCTCGCCCTCGATCCCGAGAGGGAGCAGGGCTTTGGTGGTCGGGCGAGCTTTCGCGATCTTGCGGCGTTCAACCTGCTGCCGCAGCATATCGTCGCCAACCCTCACACCCTGTTCTTCAAGGCGGACTCCTCACACCACCGCGAGACCCTGCGCCACGTCCTTCCGCTGGCCATGGGCGTCGTGACCAATGATGACCTGGTCCGGGCCCATCGCCTTAAGTTGTTGCGCGACGAGCAGCGCAAGCTGGAGACCGAGCTTCGCACTCGCCGCAACGCCCTGGAAAACTGGAGTGCTAACGCTCGCGGCTCCTTCTTCCGCGCCCAGGAGCTCAGCCTCCTGCCGCCCGGCGATCCTCCCGGCGATCTGGTGGGATTGCTGAACGTCCTCAAGGAAGTCGTCGCCGCTGGCGGTCAGTCCGTGGCGGCGCCGGGTAGGGTTTCCGTCGCGGTCAACCGGCTTGACGAGATCCGCCGGCAGGAGGAGGTGCTCGACAAGAAGATCAACGCAGAGCGGCGTCGTCTCCGCAAGTTGCGCAGCCTCTCCCGCTCTGTCGTCGACTATGCTGATGTGCTCGCCGAACAGTCGGCCAGCGTGAAGGGCGTGGGCTGGTTCAAGTCCCACGTCGCTGGCGAGTCCTGCGTGTTGTGTGGCTCGGATACCGAGGTGGCGAGGTATGCTCTGGAAGAACTGAACGAACTGATTGCCGAACTGGAAAGCCTTTCCGCCGGCGCGACTACGACGCGACCAATGGTGGATCGGGACCTCATCGCGGTCCAGACCACTCTCCTGCAGGCGGAGAACGACCTGTTGACGCTGCAGCGGACCCGACGAGAGTTCGAGGTCGTGGTCGACAATGAGCGCGGCCAATCCCAGAGCCTGGAAAACATCTACCGGTTCATCGGATCAACCGAGCAGGCGTTGCGAATGCTAGGTGACATCCAGGGGGATGAAGGCCTCGAGGCCCGCCTCGACAAGCTTCGTGGCGAGATTCGGGAAATCGAGCGTCAGGGCAATGAGGAGGAGCGCCGCAAACGGGCCCAAGAAGTCCATGGGCGGATCTCCAGCTACATCGTCCGCTTCATCCAGCACCTCGGCATCAAGGGCGCGGACGGTCGTCCGGTGCTTGACGAGCGCGAACTGAACCTTCGCTTCGATCACGAAGGCTCGAAGGGCTCGGACTATCTCTGGGAAATCGGCAGCGGCGAGAACTGGATGGCCTACCACCTGGCGGCGCTACTGGCGCTGCACGGGGTCTTCCTCGCCAGGGCCCAGAACAATCCGGTGCCGACCTTCCTCGTCATCGACCAGCCCAGCCAGGTCTACTTCCCGAGCGATACATTCGAGCAGATCGTTACTGGAGACGACGTGTCCGGCGCCGCCGAGGGATCGCTCGAGGCAGACCGGCGTCGGAAACGCCGCCTTAGCGACCTCGAGAGCACTCAGAAGATCTTCTCGAGTCTGGCCCGGGCGCACAAATCCTTCGAATCGAGCTTGCAGATCATCGTGCTCGACCATGCCGACCGGCACGCCTGGGGCGAGATCGAGGGGATCAAGGAAGTCGAGAATTGGCGCGGCGCCGCGGACTTCCTGATCCCAGCTGAGTGGATTCCTGACGACGGCGACCATGAGCGGTCTGAGGAGATTGATTGAAGGTATTTGAACGACCTCTGCCAAGTAATCTTGAATCATCGTTGCACAAGAGAGATGGACGTCAATTCGGCCAGACGCGAGCAAGCTACATCAGTTATCGGGGGAACGGCAGCAGCGGAGCAGCGAATTGCACATTGATAAGCCGCGCGTGTCCGCGTCCTGGACGATGTCCAATCTCTGGACCCTGCCGCAAAGCGAACTGTCAGGCGGTAATCTGCAAAGGCCTACTTCCAGCCCCAGATGCCGCGCAGATTGGATAGTGCTGCTATGATGGCAGCCCGAAGCGGTGTCGGTCGCGACAACATCAGCGATTTCACCACGAACCTCATCAAGGACTATCTTTGCAGATACACCGAGAAATTCGCCGCCGAGCATTTACTCCCGGATGCGGTGCGCGACTGTCATCTTTTCGGATTTCGGCGAGGAAAAGGTGACGGAAAGCAGCCACCTTGAGAAGGTTTGCTTGGTTTCCGACGCGCTGCGGTGATAAATTTCTACACCACTCAATCTGACCTATGGGCAATGCGGCGGCAATGTCCCACTGGCTCCGGACCGCGCTAAATTGGATCAAGGTTGAGCTGATTGATCCAGCCGCGACAAACATTCTCGACGATCGCTCTGAAAGATCGGACTCCGGCTGCTGTAGAGATAACAACCTGTGGCCTGCCGTCTTGGTGACCCTCACCGAACAAAGGTTGTGCATGGGAGATTTCGATGACGCGTCCATTCTTAGGGACGTGGATGACATGGTTTGCGTTCAAAACGCCGTGCTCAACTGCGTCGGCAACCTCCCCAAGTATTTTCACGTCATCGGGCCGGTTTGTTCCATCTACCGCAACCAAACCGCCGATGGCATTAAACAGCGCCTGCTTGTTGTTGGCATGGATATGCGCCAGAGCGCCCCGGGCGAATGCTGCCTCGGCAAAGTGGTGAAGAAAGAGCGCTGCGGTCATTGCGGTGCGAAGGGTTTCATAGCTAGCGTCCTGCGCAGCATCAGCATCCGGACCTTTATACAGGTCAACGAGGACCACCTCCCACTGGATAAACCTGGCAAGGGTCGAAAAGAGCTCGCCAACGTGCTGGATGCTGGACGGCACCTATATGAGATTTTTATAATATCAGCGCCGTTGTCTCTTCTGGCGACGTCGCGCTCTGAGCGCTCGTGACGATGTTCTAAGACGATGCCTGCCATGTGGCCGAGGGCCGCGCCAAATTATCGGTCTCAAGGAGGCCTGCCGATGCAGAGCGAGCCAGGGCAGCGGCACAGAAAAGGGCCTGGGCCGCCCAAGAAGCCGGTCTCGGGCCGTGATCGTTCCGGCTGCCGCCCTGAAGAATTCCTGTCGATCTCGGGTGTCGCCAATGCGATCGGACGGCACGATTTCAGGTTTCGATCCAAGATCATGGTCGTGTCCCATCAGGTGGTGTAGCTCTGGGGTTACGAAGCCGCTCGCGAGCGCGCCGTTAGTAGCGCTGTAGATGCTATGGGTCGAGCGGCGAGGGTGTGGCATCCTTTGGCGCTGTTGAACCAACCAAAAGGAGCGCCACCATGTCGCAATCATTTGACGCG
>NZ_JBEPLM010000009.1:0-292326 GCF_040545255.1 Mesorhizobium shonense | reverse complement strand
GTGATGTCCTGGCCGGGCCTGAGGTAAAGCGCGCTGGCAGAGTTCGAGTAGTTGACGAGATCGACCTCCTCGAAACCCGTGAACTGCGCCAGGCTGTTCAGGTCGAATGTGCCGGAACCGTAAAGAACGAGCGAGTCGGTCTCGCTGCCGCCCGTGAGGCTGTCGCCCGCGTTGAATGTGACCGCATTGCCGGTCACCTGCGTGTCCTGGGTCTGCGGACCAACGGTGTCGTTTCCGGTGGTGAGGGCGATCTGGTTGCGCGGCAGCACCTCGACCGTGAAGGTTTGGTCGACATAGGCACCAGACTGGTCAGTCGCCCTGACCGTCACCGAATGGCTGCTGGCCTGCTGATAGTCGAACCCGGTGCTGCCGACCCGGAGCTGATTGCCAGAAATCGTGAACTGGGAACCATCGAGCCCCGGCAGGATGCTGTAGGTGAGGGTGTCACTCTGGTCACGATCGATGGCCGAGAGCGTGCCGACAATGGCCCCGGCCAGATTTGCGGGCACGGAATCATTTGAAAGCGTCAGATCGGCTGGCGAGTCGTTGGTGCCATGGATGGTGACGGCCACCGTCTGCTCGGCATAGCCGTTATGAGTGTCGCTCACTCGGACCGTGAAGCTGTCGGACAGGCTCTCGCCCTGTGCCAGCGCGTCGACCGCGCCGGTGTCATTCACCGTATAGTGCCAAGTGCCGTCGGCATCGACCGTTGCCGTGCCGTAGCTTGCTGCCGCGCTCACCAAGAAGGCATGCGTGTCACCGACATCGACGTCGCTGAAGGTGACCAGGCCTGTCGCAGTTCTGGCCGAGCCGTCGTCGCCCTCGGAGACCGAGCCGCTCTGGGCAGCGGATGTGATCAACGGACCGTCGTTGACGCCGGTGACCGTTACCGTGACCGTTCCGGTGTTGGAGACGGCGCCATGACTGTCGGTCGCAGTATAGGTGAACGCCACCTGGCGCGTTGCGCCTTGGGCGAGGTCCTGGAAGCCGGAGCCGGGGTTGAAGCTGAAGGTGCCGTCGTTGTTGTTGACGACGCTGCCTTCCGTCGGTTGCGAGGTGATCGTGTAGTGGAGTGTCAAGGGATTGTCGTCGGCGTCCGGGTCGTCGCCGGCGAAGGCGCCGCTCACCGCCAACCCGTCCTCGGTTGCCGAAAGAAGAACGTTCTTTACGATCGGCGCGTGGTTGACCGGCGTTGGCGCGATGGTGACCGCAAGCGTTTGCGTGATCGAGGTCGTGTCGCTGGCAAGTCCAGTAGACGGGAGCGCGATGTCGGTGACGACGGCGGTCACGGAGAGCGTAAAGCTGCCGCTCCAGCCTGAGGGCGGCGTCATGACCAGCGGCGTTGTCGCAAGAGACGCGATGTCGGCGGGATCGCTGACAACCCAATCGCCTGTCGCTGGATCGAGTGCACCAACCGAGAACGTTGCGCCGGCAGGGAAGCCCGAGAGCCGTAGCACGAGTTTCTCGGAGCCGTCGGTGTCGGTGAGCGCGGCCGTGATCGTCGGCAGCGTCAGGGGCTGGTCCTGGGGGGCCTCGGCAGGCACAGTCAACAGCCGCGCATAAACCTCAGCGGCACTTACCGAAGGATCACCGTACCAGGTTTGCACCAGTCGACCATCCGAAAGTACTGCTAGAGGAATAGAGTGTCCGCCAAAACTGACCTGGTTGCCAGCGGTCGTCTCGTTGAGCTGAAACTCCTGCCCGACCGCAGTGCCTGATGCATCGTAGCGCTGGCCGTAGAGACCCCAACTAGACCCATCCTGGCCATAGGAGATCCAGGTCACGACGAACCCGCCATCCGCAAGCGCTGCTACGGAGGGAGACTGCTGGTCACCGGCCGTGTAGGTGTTGACGCGGAACTCGCCGCCGGAAGAGCCGTCGGCGTCGTAGCGCTGGCCAAAGACGCCCCAGCCTGAGCCGTCCTGTCCATTGGACATCCAGGTCACGACAAAGCCGCCGCTCGCCAGCGCCGCTACCGTTGGAGCCACTTGGTCACCGGCCGTATAAGTGTTGACACGGAACTCGCCACCCAAAGGCGCGCCGTCGGCGCCGTATCGCTGACCGTACACGCCTTCACCGGACCCGTCCTGCCCCACGGACCTCCACGTCACGACAAAGCCGCCGCCCGCCAGCGTCGCCACTGAGGGTGCCCACTGGTCATTCGCCGTATAGGTGTTGACCCTGAACTCACTGCCTAGCGGACTGCCGTCTGCCCCGTAGCGCTGTCCGTAGATACCGAGACCTGAGCCGTCCTGGAGGTTGGACTGCCACGTCACGACGAAGCCGCCGTTCGTCAGAGAGGCCACCGAGGGGGCCCATTGCTCATAAAGCGTATAGGTGTTGACGCGGAACTCGCTACCCAACGGGGCGCCATCAGCGCCGTAGCGCTGGCCGTACACCCCCCACCCCGAGCCGTCCTGGAGGAACGAACTCCACGTCACGACGAAGCCGCCGCCCGCCAGTGCTGCCACCGAGGGGTAGGCCTGCCAGTCCGAAATATAGGTATTGATGTGGAACTCGTCGCCGATTGGTGCACCATCAGCGCCGTAGCGCTGGCCATAGACGCCGTAGAAAACGCCGTAGGGTCCGGCCTCCTGGCTATCGGACATCCACGTGACGACGAAGCCGCCGTCCGCAAGGGCCGCAACCGAGGGCAAGGACTGGTCGTTCGCCGTATAACTATTGACCCGAAACTCGCCACCTGCGGGTTGCGGCGTGAGGTCCGTTGGCGATGCGCCGATGACCAGCGTCGGCGTGTCGGCCACTGGTGCAACGTCGATACGGGCCGTCGCCGTCGCCGTTCCGCCGTGGCCGTCGTCGATCGTATAGTCAAAGCTCGCCATGCCGGAGAAGTTTCCGGCAGGCGTGAAATCGATCGCACTGCCGTTCAGGACGGCCGTACCGTTCACCGCGTTGCCGACGCTCGTCACACTCAGCGTATCGCTCGTGTCCGGATCGGTGTCATTGGCGACAAGCTGAGCCGCGGACAGCGAAAGCGGCGTGTCCTCAGTTACCACAACCTGGTCGGCAACGGCGACCGGTGTATCGTTGGCGCCTGAGATCGTGATGGTGACCGGCTGCGTTGAAGTCGCTCCGTTATTGTCGGTTACCGTGACGTCATAGCTCACCGTGAGGGTTTGGCCGCTGGCGAGGAAATCAATGGCGCTATCGGTGATGTGATACGCCCAGTCGATCGCTCCGATGCCGGTTCCCGTGCTGTCGCTCTCGTTGAACGCAATGCTTCCGGCGGCCGCCAATGTGCTTTGCTGGCCTGCCGTCAGGTCCCCGCCCGACCAAATAAAGCTTGCTGCACCTGCAGCGACGGTGTGCGTGTCGCTAAGGTCCGCATCCGTAAAGATGATCGTTCCTGATGTTTGATCCTGGCTCGAAGAGCCAACCGTCGATGGCCGCTCGACGATCGATCCGACCAGATCGGATCCCGATCCAGTCGTAAGCACGATGTTGTCCGCCACGTAGTACGGATAGTCCATCGGCGCAAATTGCAGGTCGACCAAGCCAGCGGAAAAACTCGGGTCGAAATGGAATGTCTGAAAGTCGACATGTGCAGAGTCGGTGACGAACGTCTGGGTAATCTGTCGGCCGTCGGCCAAAGTCCCGATGAAAGTTGCTGAATACGGCGCGGCGTATTGAGCATCGAGATCAATTGAACTGATTCCGAACGTCTTTCCGTCCGGTCGATAGATGTGTATCGCCTCACCAGGCGAGGATGGCGACAAGGCTGTGCCGGACGCCCAAGCATAAAAAATCAGATAATTTGTTGGCGTGGGTTCTGAAGCGGCGAATGCGAAGCCTTTATGACTGTAGCTCGGCGTACGCAGGTATCCGCCCATCGGATCGAGGTCTTCGAAATCTATGCGGGACGTGGATTGGGATGTCGGTGTGATCACCGGCACGTCGTTGGTGCCGTGGATGGTGACGGTGACGAGCTGGCTGGCGGTGCCGTCGGAGGAGACCGCGGTGAAGCTGTCGGTGAGGCTCTGCCCGGCGCCGAGCTGCTGGATCGCCGTATGCGTGTTGTCGGCGCTGTAGGTCCAGCTGCCGTCGGCGGCGAGCGTGAAGGTGCCGAAGCCGTTGCTGCCGGCAACGCCGGCCTGCGCCGCGAAGCTCGACTGGCCCTGGTCGACGTCGGCGATGGTCAGCGCGCCCGAGGCGTTGAGGTGGCTGCTGGCGTCGACCGCCACATCCTCCGTCACCGCGCCGCTCGACACGCCGCCGATCACCGGCACGTCGTTGGTGCCGTGGATGGTGACGCTGATCTGCTGCAGGGTGCCGTCGATGCTCGTCACCGCGAAGCTGTCGGTGAGCGTGTCGCCGGCGTTGAGCGCCTGGACGGCGGCGTTGGCGTTGTCGAGCGTGTAGGTCCACACGCCCGCCGCCGTCATCCCGAAGGTACCGTAGCCATGGTCGGTGGCCGCCCCGGCGGCGACCGCCGTGAAGGTGTTGGCGGGATTGTCGACGTCGGTGTCGGTGAGCGTGCCGCTCGCCATCGGCGTCCCGGCGTCGGCGTTGGCGACGCCGCCGGCCTCGACGACCGAGCCGGTCGAGGTGCCGGAGATCACCGCCACGTCGTTGGTGCCGGTGATGTCGATCGACACCGTCTGGGTGGCGATACCGCCATTATGGTCGTCGACCTGCACCGTGAAGCTGTCGGCAAGATGCTCGCCTGCGGCAAGTGCATCGACCGCGCCGCTGTCGCTCACAGTATAATGCCAGGTGCCGTCAGGATCGATGCTCGCCGTGCCATGGGCGGCGGCAACGCTGACCGACAGCATGTGGCTGTCGCTGGTGTCAACATCGTTGAAGGTGACCTGGCCGCTTGCCTGTTGGGCCGAGGCCGGCTGGCCATCGCCTTCCGAGGCGTTGCCCGACTGCGCAGCAGAGGTGATCACCGGCGCGTCGTTGGTGCCGTGGATGGTGACTGCCACTGTCTGCTCGGCATAGCCGTTATGGTTGTCGCTCACCCTGACGGTGAAGCTGTCGGACAGGCTCTCGCCCTGGGCCAGCGCATCGACCGCGCCGGCATCGCCCACCGTGTAGTGCCAAGTGCCGTTTGGATCGACCGTTGCCGTGCCGTAGCTTGCCGCCGCGCTCACCGCGAAGGCATGCGTGTCGCCGACATCGACATCGCTGTAGGTGACTTGGCCTGTCGCCGTCCTGGACGCGCCGTCGTCGCCTTCGGACACCGAGCCGCTCTGGGCGGCGGAGGTGATAACCGGATTATCATTGACGCCGGTGACCGTCACCGAGACCGTGCCGGTGTTGGAGACCGCGCCGTGGCTGTCGGTCGCGGTGTAGGTGAAGGCCACCTGGCGCGTCGCGCCTGCGGCGAGATCCTGGAAGCCTGAACCGGGGTTGAAGCTGAAGGTGCCGTCGTTGTTGTTGACGACGCTGCCTTCCGTCGGCTGCGAGGTGATCGTGTAATGGAGCGTCGACGGATCGTCATCGGCATCCGGGTCGTCGCCGGCGAAGGCGCTGGTCACCGCCAGACCATCCTCGGTCGCCGAAAGGAGCACGTTCTGCACCACCGGCGGGTGGTTGATTGCGGGCGGCGCCACAATCACTGGGTCGGCCATGACGATCTCGGAATGACCCTGAAGATCGGTATAGGAGGCAACGACCCGGACCTCTTTGCCAGTGTCGATGCTGTTGATGGTATATTGGCTCGAGGTGCTCGACTGGACCGTCGTCCAGCTCACGCCGTCGACCGAAACCTGCCATTGGTAGGTGATCTTGTTGGCCTTTGGTAGCCCATCGGCATCGCTGAGCTGGGCTGTCAAAACCGCGCCCGCGAGGAACTGGCCGGTCGAGGACGTCATCGTCACGGCACCGACCCGATCGACGTCGGTGATCGCATTCGTGCCGACACTCGCAAGACTCTCCGAATTGCCGTGCCCGTCAACGTAGTTCACCAGCACCCGGAACTGCTTGCCGCTCGCATCGTAGGGTAGCGCGTAGGTCTGGCTCATCGCGCCGGCGACGTTCTGCCATTTTCCACCACTCAGCACCTGCCATTGATACGTGGCGCCGCTAGTTGGCGCGCCGTCGGGATCACTGATGACCGCCGTCAGGACTTGGCCTTCGGCCTGCACACCGTTGATCGCGACGGACCCAGGCTGATTGACGATCGTCACCGGCGCCGTCGACGCGCTCGTGATCCCGGTCTCGACGTGTCCTTGGGTGTCCGTGTAAGAAGCCAGCACTCGAACCTGCTTGCCGCCGTCGGCGTAGGAGAGCGTGTACTGGTTGGAGCTGCTCGACTGGACTGTCAGCCAGGTTCCGTTCCTCAGGACCTGCCACGAATAGACGATGCCGGTTGCCGGCACGCCATCTGCGTCAGTGACCGTGGCGGTCAGTGTCTGCCCGGTAGCTGCGGTGCCGCTGATTGCGACTGAGCCGGTCTGGTTGACGTCATGGACGGAAAAGATCGCGCTGGTTGTGCTGTCCGTAACCGCGTTCTTGCCGCTGCCTTCCGGATAGCTCGCGATGACCTTGTACAGTACAGTTGTCGATGATGTGGACGAGGAATAGGGTATGGCGTAGCTGGTGCCGGTAGCGCCCGAGATTGCTTGCCACGTGGCGCCGTCATCGTAAGAGACGTACCATTGATAGCTTACCTTTTTCGGCGCGCCATCCGGGTCTGTGATACCCGTCACCGTTAGCGTCTGTCCCTCGGATATCTGGCCTGTTTGACCCGTCGTGTAAGTCGACCCAGCACCCTGGACCGAGAGTATCCCATTCCCAAGCATCGTCGTCCCCCTGATGGGCCGCGCGGATTCCACACGCCGCGAAAACACCAACCTTTCCAGATTGGCGCCAAGTACCAAGGCCGCATCTAACCCCAAGATACGCTGCGCAAAATCAGCCCGCAGCACCCAAATGGGTTATGCGGCACTCCTTTCGATGTTTCGCTTCAAAATGGTGCGTGGAATTACCGATTTGCGAGCCGACCGTCGGCGGTACAGCCCACACACTGCCGCTGCAGCTATGCCATCAACGAGACCAGACAAATGCTAGCTTATAGAACTTGAATGCCCAGCTCTTTGCCTTAGCCCTTGTTACTAACCGCTTCGAGCGAGCGAACCTAGTCCCGTGGTAAAACCGCGTCCCTACCCGATCAAATGATGACCAGCATCCAAAAGAACGTTTTCTAGGGGTGTTCGAGTGTATCGATTGGCGTAGAAGTGCCAGTTTCTACTGGCCCGGTTGCAGGCCACAAAAGTTGAACACCTGCCTATTCAAATCGGTTTAAACTGCTGATCGAAAGGAGTGTTGTGGAGATCAATTTCTAGCAAGAATAATCTCGTCTTTTTTTTATCGTTGTGCTTAGATAAGTGCGTTTCGCTGCTTTCGTTCAAAGTTGGGGATGGGTGTGGGCGCGCAAATCGATTTTGCTGCGATCGGCGCGGCTTTTTCTGAGGCAGCCGTTGATCCGACGCGTTGGAATTCCGCGATGGACGTGGCTCAAAAAGCCACAGGAAGCGCTGGCGCATTGCTCTTTGACATAAAGGGGCATCTACCCACTATTCCGCGCAGCAATTCGATGGAGTCTTCGTTCGAAGTTTACGTGCGAGATGAGTGGATCCACCGCGATGAGCGGTATCGTCTCGTGCCATTCCTCGCGCGGAACGGGGTCAGCTCCGATCTCGATCTTCGGACGCCTGACGCTATCGTAAAGCATCCATACTACCAGGAATTCCTTGCGCCTTTGGGCCTTCGATGGTGCGCACTCGTCAAGATCGCCGCCGGAGACCAGTTCTGGTCACTGTCGCTGCAGCGGACGATTGAGCAAGGTCCGTTCCTGCCAAAGGAGATTCAAGAGCTGGGTGAGCTCTCAAAAAACTTGGGCTCGGTGTCCGCCCTTGCTCGGGCACTGGGATTTGCGCGGGCTGAAGGCGCGCTGGAAGCGTTCAACTCCAGCGGAACCGCCGCTTTGATGCTCGACCGTCGCGGTGATGTCTTGGGGGTTAATAATGCTGCAGAGCAGTTGATGGCAAGGGACATTCAGGTCAGGGGCAGGCGTATCGCCTCGAGAGACAGGAATGCGACGGACGAGTTGGACCGCACCCTTCGAGCATTGCTATGGCAGGCATCTCCATCCGTGGTGATGCCTCCGGTCCGGTTGCCACGCACCAAGGGACGTCCGTTGTTTGCCTATGCGCTGCGTCTTTCGGGCGTGTCATGCAATGCGCTCGCCCCTTGTCAGGTGATCGTCCTCGTCGTGGATCCTGACCTGTCTCCTCGACCACCGGAACTGGCCTTCCGAGTGTGCTTCGGGCTTACTCCTGCGGAAGCAAGACTTGCGCGCGAGCTCTCGTCGGGCGAGGAGCTGGCGACAGCAGCTGATCGATTGGGAGTGTGCTACGAGACCGCGCGCGCCCAGCTCAAGGCCATCTTCGCTAAGACAGGCACTCATCGGCAAGCTGAACTGGTCGCTCTGTTTTCCCGTCTTGCTCCGGTCCGCCAAGTAGCCATCGACAGCGCAGCATCGCACGTGCGACGATAAGAAAGCTGCCGATTATCACCCATCGCAGCGGTTCAAAAGGGGACAGCCTGTTGCGCCCAGACAGAGCAATGCCTGACTTCCCAACATTGCAGCCAAAAGGCGCTTTGCCAGAACGGGTTGCGTCCCGCGCAATGAACAACTCATATCGCAGTTTCGATCGCCAGCAGTTCCTCGCAGGTCTGTGCAACAGCCACCGCGCGGTTGGCCGACGGATGCTTTTGCTCCGTCGGCCATCAACGCCTTTGCCTCGATTATTGGATCGACCGCGGTTGCAACCGCGTTGTCACCCGTCTCAGGAAAGTCATCGCCCCACCCCACTAAACTCTTAGGGCTCATCAGGAAGGACGCATCACCCGGATGGGTGAAAGCCGGTTCTTTATCCGCGCGGAAGGGAAAACGTGGTCGTGCCGGCTAGCAACTGAACCAGTTCCGCCTGTCTCGACGTACCCGTCTTCGCCATTACACTCTTCAACTGTGAGCGGACGGTTTCCGTCGAAACCGAGAGAGCGGCGGCGCCGGTTTCGACACTGTGTCCCTCAGCGATCGTCCTCGCGACTCGATCCTCCGCCGGGGTGAGGTCGAACAGGCCACAAAGCAGGCCTGGACGAGGTGCGGAGGGAGCAGCGAGAGGTGTTGCAACGAAAAGGGTCGTAGCACGGGAGAAAATGTCATGAGCCTGCCGCCGTATCGGAATAACGTGACCAACTAGGCTCGATTTGCCCTCAACCGCAGGCACAGCTATGGAGCGAACGGCAGCATTGTCGGTTTCGATCTCCGCCAGCGCCATATTGAGTATTTCGTTCGACCGTGGATGCGCCAATGTAAGTCGATCGCGGGCCCTCGCGTATATCTGTGGCTCCAATTGTTCCATCAGCGGATTCATCGCGAGAACCTGGCCGCTATTCCCGAGCACAGCGCCCGGCAAGCCGAGTGCCTGCATTACCGCGGCTGCGTTCTGCGCGCGCTCGACTTGCAGGCGCGATGCCATCACTCCCGCTCTTGCCAGATGAGGGCGGTAGCCGTCTAGAAGATGCAAGGACGCACGATCGAAGCTGCCTGCCTCGGTGGCTCGCTCGAAGTCGAAGACCAGCAGATCACCATTGGGAACTGGAATGACCGAGCCACAAGCCCAACCTAGACCGTTCGGCTTCAAAAGTTCCGCAAAGAGTGGATCTTCTTCTTTTTCCTCAGGCGTTAAAAAGTCCAGGTCGGCCATGAAGCCAGCATAACCTTTGGACAGTGCACGCTGGGGGCGGGTGTTTCGTTCAGCAAAACTCTCTGCGACACGTTGCATAACGTCAAACAATCGTTTTGAGGCCGTCCACCGACCCTTCTTCAAATTGTCGACAGCGAACAGGACGCCGCCGACTGCTCCAACGCGGCAGGCCAACCTGTCCAATACGGCCGGCCACAGCTCGGGCAGAACGGCCGCCTCAAAGATCGCATCCAAAACACTGCCGTCAAGCTCGTTCATCGGTGCAGAGATCCAGAAAAATACTCGCAGTGATGAACACGAATATAAAAAGGAATTCAATGCCTTTTCGGCATGCCGGCTCACGTGGCGCGCGGCGATGGGGATGCCCAGCTTCCGATATATGATTTCGCTGTTCAGCTCTGTTTGGCGGAGGACCGGAAGGGACAAGGTGAGCCCGAAGCCTCTTCTCCTGGCGTTTATACTATTGACGAGCTCGGTCCATGGGATAGTCCGACAATTGTTTGCCAAGTTCGTAGTCGCGCTTTGATCGAAAGCGTTTAAAGCCGTCTTTACGAGAATCCTCTCCATGTTGGCAGGATACTTTCTCCACAACCCGACAGTCTTGGATCTTCTCCGCCACAGCGCGAAGTTGGATGGGGCACATTCCGGTTAAGCGCGTCATCAAGAACATCGCCGACTATGGGCGGTGGCCGGCGCAGGTCTGATCGGCGGGTCACTGGTGGTTGGCTTTTAACGTTTGAGCTAGAGTCCACCCATACAGAGATACTTCATCTCGAGGTACTCCTCCAAGCCGTGTCGCGAGCCTTCGCGACCGATCCCCGATTGCTTCATGCCGCCAAAGGGAGCGGCTTCCGATGACATCCGGCCGGTGTTGATGCCGATCATGCCGTATTCGAGCGCCTCGGCCACATGCCAGACGCGTTTGAGATTGGAGGCATAGAAATAGGCGGCGAGGCCGTAGATCGTATCATTGGCCTCGCGCACCACCTGATCGGGGTCCTCGAAACGGATGATCGGCGCAAGCGGCCCGAAGGTCTCTTCCTGAGCGAGCAGCATTTCACTGGTGATGCCCGTCAGAACCGTCGGCTCGAAAAAAGTGCCGCCGGGACCCGCCCGGCTTCCGCCGCAGCAGATCGCGCCGCCTTTCTGGATCGCGTCGGCAATATGAGCCTCGATCTTGAGGAGCGCGTGGGTGTCGATCAACGGTCCGATGGCGACACCCGGTTTGAAGCCGTCGCCAACCGAGAGCGAGCGAACCCGTGCGGCAAATTTCTCGGCGAATTCGTCGTGCACGCCCGATTGCACATAGAGCCGATTGGCGGAAACGCAGGTCTGCCCAGCATTGCGAAACTTTGCCTGGATCGCGCCATCGACGGCAGCATCGACATCGGCATCGTCAAAGACGATGAATGGCGCGTTCCCGCCCAGTTCGAGGCTGACTTTCTTGACCTGATCCGAGCACTGGCGCATCAGCAGCCGCCCGACTTCGGTCGAGCCCGTGAAACTGATCTTGCGCACTTTTGGATTGGTGCAGAGTTCGCGCCCGACCGCTGCACCTTCCGAGGCATAGATCAAATTGACGACGCCGTCGGGGAAACCCGCCTCCGCCGCCAGTGCGAACATCGCGCCAGCGACGAGCGGGGTCTGCTCAGCCGGTTTCAGCACGATCGCGCAACCGGCTGCCAGCGCCGGCGAAATCTTGCGGGCCACCATCGAAGCAGGAAAGTTCCAGGGGGTGATGGTGCCGACGACGCCGATCGGCTGCTTGATCACCAGCATGCGCCGATCCGTCGAAGGAGCAGAAATCGTCTCGCCGTAGATGCGATTGGCTTCTTCCGCATACCACTGCAAGTAGGCGGCGGCGTGCGAGACTTCCGATACTGCCTCGGGCAGCGGCTTACCCATCTCGGCGGTCAGGATCGCAGCGAGATCATCGGTGTGATCAAGAATCAGTTGGTGCCAGCGCCACAATGTGTCGCTGCGGTCGCGGGCAGTCAGAGCTGCCCATCTGGCTTGCGCGACATAGGCCCTGTCGATCGCGGCCTTCGTTTGATCCACGCCCATATCGGGAAGCTCGGCAAGCAATTCGCCGGTCGAGGGGTTGAAGACCTTGAACACGCTCCGATCCCATTGCTCACCCGGGGATGCCAAGCGATCCAGTGTCGCGAACAGACCCGGTTGTTTGAGATGGCTAAGCAGCGAACTCATTATGCCCGACACAGAAAAGCTCCTTATCGTTCTCGGAACAGCGCGGAACGCAACTTAGCCGCAGCGCGACATTCGGCATTTATCCCAGCGTCACCATTTTTGTCGAACCTGGCCGGCAGCCGATTGTCGAAACAGGACTCACTTGAGTTGACAGGGCAGCGTCGCATCGTCCAACCTGCGCACCTCACCAGGGTAGTCCTGGCAAGGGGCTGAGATACTGCCAATAGCGCGCAGTGACCCGTTGAACCTGATCCAGTGGCATACGAGCGCAGGGACGGCGCGAGGGCCGCCGCCTCTTTCTGGCTTTCACGATCGGACGAACTGTTCTGTCGTGAGCGTAACAGCCCACGGCTTTAGCCTGTTGACGGCGAGGAGCCGTCCGTTGTTTCAGAACTTCTACTTTGCGCGCTTTGGCTTGAAGTAGCTTCGGATATTGACGAGCGCTTCGGCGACGGCAGCAACATCCTCGTGGGTGGCAGACCCTTTAGTCTCGCTGAGTTTGCGGATTGGCGCGATCATATCACCGGTGACGGCATGGCCGCGAATGACGGGCCGCCACAGCTTGGGGGCGAACCCGGTTCCTATCAGAAAGCAGACGTCCCAGTCCATGGCATCAAAGGTTAGATCATCGATCCTGGTGAACCTGGGCCGGTGGTCTTTCGGCGTTTCGGCGAGGCTTGCCGATATCCGGTTGTATTCCGTAACGATGGTCTGCACGGCCCGATGCTCGGTTGTCTCCATTGGCAGGTTCAGGGCCTCCGGGCCAGTCAGCTCCGGGATCCACTGACGTGGGTCGATAAACCTCGGGCCGATGATGAGAGCCGTGAGATAGCCGTCGAGGTCGCTCATCGACCAGATCGGCGACACTGGACGACGTGCCCTGATGAAGGCTTCGAACGCCTCGTCATCGAGCTTCGGTCGTGCTGTCGTCCCCTGGCTGTTCTGTGTCATGCAGCCCGTCGCTCCTGATTTGCAGTGCCCTCGCGTTCGGCCTTCCAGGCCCACGGCAAGCGGCTTCGATTGGCGAGCACGCTTGGTGTCGACTCGTACCGGCAAGCAGCCATCCTGGCATAACGCGCCACCGCTCTGAACATGATTGAATTGTCATCTTTTATCGCTAGGCATTCCCCGGCAATCATCGATCGAAGGACGTTGCGCGATGCGGAAGTATTCCAGGCGTCGCGCGCTCAGTCCTATCCATTCAAAGTTTGCAGATCATGTCGGCCGACAGCCCAGGCAAGCGCCTCTTCGAGCCTGTCGTCGCCCCAAAACGTTTCGCCATCCACGACGAACGCCGGGGAGCCGAAAATGCCGTAGCTGCGGGCCGCATCGGTTTCGGCCTTGAGCCGCTCATGGGCGCGGGCACCGTCGGCCTTGGCGATCACATCGTCGACATCCTGACCGAGGGGAGCCAGCACAATGGGCGCGGCTGCCCAGTTCCATGCCTTCCAGGTACCACGCCCTGAAGCTCGCTACGGTGTAGACCTCGCACCAGCCTTCTTCGGCCGCCACCATTGCGACACGGTTGGCCAGAAGGTCCGGATCGGTCGGCCAGACGGGTGCCCCGACATAAGGCACGCCGTGCGTCGCCGCGCGCCGCTCAACATCACGCCACATGTACTTTACCTTTGCCGCCTGGGTGCGGAGGGCAATGTTGTTCTCGGCCATGACGGTGCGAACGTTGAAGGGGCGCCAGCGAACGGCAACGCCCGACTGTTTCGCCATCGCGTCAATGCGCATCACCGACAGATAGGCATAGCCGCTCCCGAAGAAATAGAAGAAGTCGAGCTGCTTCATTCCCACCGCCTCCGCCCATGGCTGCCCACCGACACCTCAGCGAACTTGCGAGCCGAGCACGGCCGAGACCAGCCGCAGTCAGGCCGAAATGATCGCCCATAGCTGCGTCACGCCCATCGCAAGGACGAGAATGACGCTAACTCTGATGAACAGCGTCGTAGGTATCTGCCTTAAGTGAGCGCCGAAACGGCTGGCCGAGAAGTCGTCGACCGCATCGTCCAGCATCGCCTTCAAGTCGTCCATGGCGGCCTTGGCTGCCAAGACCCCATAAACCGTGATTGCGACCACGATCGTCGCGAGCGCGAACCTGGCGGCTAGTCCAGCTGATGGTGCGTACGCCAGTATCGCGAACATAGTCGCGATACTGGTGAAAAAAATGATCGCATATGTCTGCGTCAGATGGCCAAGTCGCGCACCCGCCGCCACCAGATACTGATCAATGGTGAGTTTCGCCATGTGCTCCTCGGGGAACTGGCCCGGCTGGCTATCTAGCCTTCATTTCCCGGGGTCGGAGTTCCATATGTCCCGGTAAAGTTTTCAGCCGCCGTCCTGTCCCTTCTTCCAGACCACCACATACTTCCCGGCCGCATCCACCAGCTTCGAATCCTTGCCCGGCACCTTGAAGGAGAAACTCCCGGATTCGAACGCAAAATCTCCGCTTTCCTGGACATCAAGCGTCGTGAGCGTGAGCGCCGATATGCCCATATCGATCGCGCCCTGCCATAGCTTCTGGATATTCTGGCGGCCGTCGACCCGCGCCATGTCCGGCGGGAATGCGGCTGCATCATCCGCGTACTTCGAGGCAACCCCGGCCGCATCCTTGCTGTTATATGCCTTCACGAACTCGGCATTAGCGGCTTCGATGGCTTCTTTCGCAGACTGGGCTTGTGCAGATCCCATGCAGAGTGATGTGAAAACGACGGCCAGCAGACAATGCTTGAAAGTCATTTCATCCTCCCGTGTTCCGGTTTTCTGATTACCGGTTCTCCATAGTGGAGAGCAATCGCCCGAATGCTCGTGAGCGCATCACATCACATCCCTATGGGTTTAATAATCCAGTTTAGCATTTACTAATATGTCGCGCAAACCGGCGGGTCCCAACACGTGCCTGATGGAACCCTTCCCTGCCATCACTGCGCTTCCTCGTTTCGCGTCACAGAGCTTGTGCCCATCGGCGCGAAGAAGCATGTCCATCTGCGCTTTAGCCAGCCGACGCGACGCGTCGGCACCAGAGGCTCGCAGATGTGGTAGCGGTCATCCGGCGCTGTCTGGACGCGATCCTTCGGAATATACCACTCCCCCGTCGGCGGATCGTTTCGGTAGACGGGCTGCGGCTGCCTGACGAAGTAGCCGCCGCCCCGAGCCGGCCTGACGTCGTCCGGATCAAGCGGATGGCAATCTTCGTTGCCGCAGCACTTGTAATGAAGGACAGGGTCCGTCTTGTCGATGTAGCAGCCGTGAGCGTCCGACTGGCCGACTAGCGCAAGCCATAACAGCGACACGACATGCTTACGTTTCATGACGAACTCGCAAGCGGGCGCGATGCCGAATCTAGCGGATGCTGCCGATCATTTCGGCGCCCCGCCCACAGTATGCCCCAGCAGAAGAATAGACCATTCCTACAACCGTTCATCACCCAATTGGGTCATGATCAGAAACGAATTGCTGCTATCATTCCCTCGGCTCCAGTCTCGCAAGCACTTGATCCGAGCAGTGGGATTCGTGCTAGGCGACAGGACGACGTTGATCGACCGAGGCGACTCCATCGCTCTTCCTTGCCGGCTCACCTGACAGGTAGCGCAAAAGAGAAGCACCGTGACACGCTACGGAGGCTGCCGATCCAATGGGCTGCGACTACTTGCGTCGCAGCGCTGTTCTTCACGCTTGCGCCCTTGGCTGTGGTTCGGACCGGAGTTCTCCCACCGATTGTTGTCGCGATACTGTGATCGTCTTTGGCGTGCTTACGATCGTAGGACACGTTATCATTATTCGCGTTTTCTTGATCGTTCCATCGGGCAGTGTGCTGGAGCAGGGCTACGGGCATCTCGAGGCTACTGACCACGGCATAATGCGGCGGTCACGAAGGCGTCGAAACACGCCCGACCTAGTGAATCTCGCCACGCTCACCTCGATGCTGAATATCGACGTTCGATCGGAGACAATTGTCACGCCCCTCGCCGCAGGCCATGTCGATGCCGTAGGCAATCGCATCAGCAGATGTGAATCAGAGTCGCAAACATAAACGGCAACAGCTCCAGTCCCCATTGTGAGTTCCGGCTGTTTCCAGAAATCTACTGCGCCTCATCCTAAATCTACTGCGCCTCATCCTTAAGCTAGGTTGCCCACGCGGTCGTTCCCCAAAAGTGTGTCCACAATGGCACGATTTTCCGGCGGCGGCGGCAGTTTCAGAACAATCGATCTATTCTGATGTTTTTCTACAAATATAGTAGAAATTAGGCGGCGGCCAGCCAGCCATGATCTGTTCCGACGCCGGCAAACCAAAATAGAGGAAAGGTTCTTCCAGGATGACGCATCGCAAACTGGTCGGGTTCACCGGCAGTTTCAACCGCCCGTCGCGTTCCCGCGCGCTCGTCGAGCTGGTGGCCGATCTTGCCGCCGAGCGATACAACGTGACGGCGAACGTCTACGACATTAACGACCTCGGCGCTTCGCTCGGCAATGCGCGTCGCTTCGCGGATCTGGACGCAAAGGCGCAGACGGTCCTGCGTCAGATCACCGATGCCGACGTGCTTGTGGTCGGCACGCCGACTTACAAGGGCAGCTACACCGGGCTCTTCAAACACGCCATCGACCTGATCGATCCTAGCGCTCTTTTGGGCACGCCGGTGATCCTGACCGCGACCGGCGGCGGGGATCGCCATGCGCTTATCGTCGAGCATCAGCTTCGGCCGCTGTTCGGATTTTTCCAAGCGCATGCTTTGCCGACGGCCGTCTACGCGGCCGACCGCGAATTTGTCGACTACCGTCTCGCGGCCGAACCAATTCGGCAGCGGGTGCGGCAAGCGGTGGCGGAACTAGCACCCTTCGTCGGAGCGGCGACCAAGCCGGCCGCGATCGCCGCCGAGTAGCAGCGCTGAAAGAGGAAGCCTCGCAAATGACGGTCATGCCTCTCCGACCCAGACTGGACAGCAGCCCGCCCGACCCGGTCGAAACAGCCGCCGACCTTGCCAGGGTTTTCGCGGACAAGGCTTCTGTGATCGACGAGAGCACCGCCTTTCCTCGCGAGAATTTCCGGCTCCTTCACGAGGCGGGCCTACTTGCACTGACCGCTCCGATGGAGCTTGGCGGCCGCGGAGCTGGGCTGGCGACAACGTCAGAGGTCATCCGCATGATCGCGCGCGGCGAACCCTCGACGGCGCTGATCCTGATCATGCAGTATATTAACCTCGCGACCTTGCCGAAGGGACGCTGGCCGCAGCACCTGGTGCGCCGGGTCGTTGCCGATGCGGTCGAGAAAGGCGCGCTTATCAATGCGCTACGCGTCGAGCCAGAGCTTGGAACGCCGATCCGCGGCGGGCTGCCCGCGACGACGGCGCGGCGGACGGCCGGCGGCTGGTTAATCAGCGGCCGCAAGATTTATTCCACTGGCATCCAGGGCCTGACCTGGGCGATCGTCTGGGCAAAAACGGATGAGGTCGAGCCCCGCGTCGGCGCTTTCCTGGTTCCAGCCGATGCGCCGGGTCTCAGCGTCGAGCGGACCTGGAACCCGCTTGGCATGCGAGCCACCGGCAGCCACGACGCCCTGCTCGAAGATGTCGAGGTGCCGCTCGACCATGCCGCCGACATTCGCCTGCCGTTGGAATGGGACGCCCGCGGCGAAGGCCAGGCGGCATGGTTCGGCACGCTGCCGGGCGCGCTCTACACTGGCGTCGCCGAGGCGGCGCGCAACTGGCTGGTCGGCTTCCTCAAGACGCGCGCCCCGACTAATCTCGGCACACCGCTGGCCACCGTACCCCGCATCCAGCAGGCGGTGGGAGAGATCGAGGAACTGATCGCCGTCAATCGCCGGCTGATTTTGTCGGCAGCCCGAGATTACGACGAGGGGCGTCCATTCAGCCAATCGGAGGCCGGCCTGATCAAGGTCGTCACCACGGAAAACGCAATCGCCGCCGTGGAGAAGGCGCTGAAGCTCACCGGCAATCATGGGGTATCGCGCAACAATCCGCTGGAGCGGCATCATCGCGATGTGCTGTGCGGCCGCATCCATTTCCCCCCAGGAAGACACGGTGCGCATTGGTGCCGGCCGGGTCGCGCTGGGTTTCACATAAAAAGGAGAAGATTATGCCTATTGAATTCATTGGATACATCGGCAACCACAACGCCTCGGAGACGATTAAGCGCTCCGGCTCGATCATTGACCGCAATCATATCGCGGCCGCGGCGGCGATCCACGAGAACGGCGGCTTCGACCGCGTGCTCCTCGCCTTCCATTCCACCTCTCCGGAAAGCATCCTCGTCGCCCAGCACGTGACCGAGCGGACCCGGCGGCTGAAGCTGATGGTCGCCCACCGGCCAGGCTTCACGGCCCCGACACTCGCCGCCCGGCAGTTCGCGACGCTCGACCATCTGAGCGACGGCCGCATAGCGGTCCATATCATCACAGGCGGCAACGACCAGGAGCTGGCGCAGGACGGCGATCAGCTGACCAAGGAAGAGCGCTACGCCCGCACCAGCGAATATCTCGACATCCTGCGCCAGGAATGGACGAGCGCTAAGCCATTCGATTACGAGGGCAAGTTCTACCGCGTCACCGGAGCCTTTTCCGAGGTCAAGCCGCAGGGGCCGGACGGCATTCCGGTTTATTTCGGAGGCTCGTCCGACGCGGCGATCGCGGTCGCCGGCAAGCATGCCGACATTTATGCGCTGTGGGGCGAGACGCTGGCGCAGGTAGCGGAAACGATCCGGCGCGTGCGCGCCGCGGCCGCTCCTTACGGCCGCTCGCCGCGCTTCAGCCTGTCGCTGCGCCCGATCCTGGCGGACACCGAGGAAGAAGCCTGGGCAAAGGCCGACCGCATCCTCGAGCGCGCGAAGGCGCTGCACGCCAGCGGCGAGCGCCTGATCCGCGGCAATGCCGCCGGCCAACAGCCAGCCAACGAAGGCTCGCGGCGGCTGCTCGCGGCCGCCACCCAAGGCAAGCGCCTGGACAAACGGCTGTGGACCGAGATCGCGGCACTGACCGGTGCAAGCGGCAATTCCACCTCGCTGGTCGGCACGCCGGATCAGGTGGCCGAAGCCATGCTCGACTACTACGACCTCGGCGTCACCACCTTCCTGATCCGTGGCTTCGATCCGCTCGAGGACGCGTTCCATTACGGCCGCGACCTCATTCCGCGGGTCCGCGCGCTCGTCGCCAAGCGTGAGAGCGGGACCCGACGCGTGCAGGCCGCCGAGTAGCAAACCGCTTGCCTATGTGAACCGAGCCTTGAACCAGGAGAGACAGATGAGCTGGAGCATACGGAATCCCGCCTCCGACGCAGGCAGCCTTGCAACCGGCATCGACCGCCGTTCCTTCCTCAAGACCGCGGGAGCGCTCGGCCTTGCCGCACCGCTCGGCGCGATCTCGGCTGGCAGCCTGTGGGCTCAGGCCGCCGCGCCGGCCGGCGAGCTGAAGAAAGTGAGGTTCGCGACCAACGCCACCGCCATATGCCTGGCTCCGGTGTTCGTCGCGCAGGAGCGCGGCATCTTCAGGAAGTTCGGGCTGGAGGTGGAGCTGGTAAATTTCGGCGCCTCCACCGAAACGCTGCTCGAAGCGATCGCCACCGGCAAGGCGGATGGTGGCGTCGGCATGGCGCTGCGCTGGCTGAAGGCGCTGGAGCAGGGCTTCGACGTCAAGATCACCGCCGGCACGCATGGCGGCTGCTCGCGCCTGGTGGCCTTGAAGTCGACTGGCATCACCCAGCTTAGCCAACTTAAGGGCAAATCGATCGGCATTTCCGATCTCGCCAGCCCCGGCAAGAACTTCTTCTCCATCCTGCTCCACAAGGAAGGGATTGATCCGGTGGCCGATGTCGAGTGGCGCCAATATCCCGGCGAGCTGCTGCAGCTTGCCGCCGAGAAGGGAGAGATCCACGCCATCGCCGACGGCGATCCGAAAGCTTATTTTTGGCTGCAGGATCCCAAGTACATCCAGATCGCATCCAATCTCGACCACGGCTTCGAGAACCGTGTCTGCTGCATCGTCGGCCTGCGCGGCAGCCTCATCCGCGATGACCTGCCGACCGCAACGGCACTGACGCGCGCCCTGCTCGAAGCGCAGGACCTTACGGTCGCCAAGCCCGAACTCGCCGCCCAGGCCTTCCTGTCGCAGGCTCCCAAGGGTAAGACGCTCGCGGATCTGGTCGGTGTTCTCAAGGACCAGACTCACAATCACAACCCGGTCGGCGCCGACCTGCGCAGGGAGATCGCGCTCTATGCCGAGGAGCTGCGCGACGTGCAGGTATTCAAGCAATCCACCGATCCAAAGCAGTTCGCCGACCAGGTCTATGCGGACGTGCTGACGGTATAGGAGGTTCAAGATGGCATCGATCGAGCCGGCGCTTTCCGAGCGCATTGAGGGCGCCGTTCGCGCGCGCGCAGCCGGATGGACCCGGCTTGGTATCTGGCCGCTTGGCCTGCTGGCTGCCGCCGGGTGGGTCGGGGTCGCGGCCCTGATCGAGCTGTGGCCGGAGATCATCCCCCAGCCTTACGGCGGCCAACTCGCCCTGATCGCGCTCGTCATCGCCGCAGCGCTGGTCGTGGTGGTCGCAACGGGGCGGCTGCTCGGAGCGATCTCCGATAGCGTCCGCTACTACGGGCCGTGGTTCATCGCCGGCGCAGTGATCGTCGCGATCTGGGAGATCCTGACGGCCAAGACCGGCCTGCTGCCGGTACCGTTTTTCTCCTCCCCGCAAAGTGTTCTCGCAGTGTTCTTGGACGATTGGAACCGGCTCGGCATCAGCATCTGGTATTCGGTTCTGCTACTGACGAAGGGCTATGTCCTCGGCGCGCTTGCCGGATTTGTCACCGGCATCACCGTCGGCTGGTCGCAAGCGGCGAGCTACTGGGTCCATCCGGTGCTGAGGTTGATCGGCCCCCTTCCGGCGACCGCCTGGCTGCCGCTCGCCTTCTTTATCTTCCCGACCAGCGGTACCGCCAGCGTGTTCCTGATCGCGCTCGCCACCGCCTTCCCGGTGACTATCCTCACTTGGTCGGGCATCGCCAGCGTCAACCGCGATTACTACGACATCGCCCGCACGCTCGGCGCTAAACCCTGGTTCCTGATCCTGAAGGTGGCGGTACCTGCGGCGCTGCCGCATGTCTTCGTCGGCTTGTTCATGGGGCTGGGTACCTCTTTCGCCGTGCTCGTCGTGGCGGAGATGCTGGGCGTCAAGGCTGGGCTTGGCTGGTACCTGCAATGGGCCCAGGGCTGGGCGGCCTACAGCAACATGTACGCGGCGCTGCTGGTCATGGCGCTGATGTGCTCCGGCCTGATCACCGTGCTCTTCCGCCTACGCGACTGGACGCTCTCCTGGCAGAAGGGCCTCGTCAGATGGTAGCGCGCGCAGCGCTAAAGCCGGCATCGGAGCTTCTCGCGGCTGGCCTGAGGATAGACTTTGAGAACGTCTCGCACCGGTTCGAATTGAAGGGCGAGCCGCTGCCGGTCCTCGACAATGTCAGCTTCTCGGTAGAGTCCGGTTCCTTCGTCGCGCTGCTCGGCCCGTCGGGCTGCGGCAAGTCGACCCTGCTTCGGCTGCTTGCTGGGCTCGACCATCCGAGTGCCGGCGCGGTGAAGGTGGACGGCGAAACGGTCGGCAACCCGGATCCGTCGCGCATCCTCGTATTCCAGGACCCGACTCTGTTTCCCTGGCGCACCGTCTGGGACAATGTCGCGCTGGGCCTCGAGGCGCAGGGCATATTGAGGAGAGCGCGCCAGCGCGTGGACGATGCGGTGCGGCTGGTCGGGCTCACCGGCTTCGAGAAGGCCTATCCGCACCAGCTTTCGGGCGGCATGGCGCAGCGCGTGGCGCTCGCCCGCGCGCTGGTCAACGAGCCGCGGCTGCTGCTTCTCGACGAGCCGCTCGGCAAGCTCGATTCGCTTACCCGCCTCACGATGCAGGGCGAGATCGTTAAGCTGTGGCAGGAAGCTGGACTAACCGCGCTTCTAGTCACCCATGACGTGGAGGAAGCGTTGTTCCTCACTGAGCGCGTTCTCGTCTTCGGGACGCGCCCGGGGCGCATCGTCGCCGACATTACGGTCGACCTGCCCTATCCACGCCATCGTGGCGATCCGCGGCTGGCGGAGTTTCGTCGCGAGGCGCTCGGTCATCTCGGCCTGGCGGCAACCTGGTGATCCCTCCAAGAAGGAAACACGAATGACCGCGAAACTTGGAACTGCGCTGCGCATTGCGCTCACCGCAGCGGCTGTCGCAGCCGCCCAGCCGGCTTCCGCCCATATCACCTTCGAAGCCAAGGAGGTGAAAGCCGGTGCGACGGCCAGGTTCGTGCTGCGCGTGCCGCATGGCTGCGCCGGCTCAGCGACCATCGCCGTCCGTATCTCGATCCCCGAGGGGCTTTCCGAAGCCAATCCGCAGTCCAAGCCGGGCTGGACGCTCGACATCGTCAGCGCGGGGCCCGAGACCACAGCCTCGACCGAGGCCGGCGACGATGCGCATGCCGGACCTGGCGGCGCGGCGGTCGAGGAAATCTCCTGGTCGGGCCGACTCGAAGACGCGCGCCACGACGAATTCATATTCCGCGCCAAGGTCGATGCCGCCGCAGCCGGCAAAGACCTGTTTGTCCCTGTCGTGCAGCAATGCGAGGCCGGCCTCGAGCGGTGGATCGAGATCCCGGCCTCCGGCGGCTCGGCGGACGACCTCAGGTTTCCGGCGCCCTCGGTAAAAGTAGTGCGCTGACCTCCCGAATGCCGGCTGGAGCGCTGAAGAAAGCGGCGGCGGCATTCATCGTCGCCGCCATTCTGTTTACCGGCGGCGCGCCGGCCTTCGCCCATGCGCAGCTCATAGCCTCCGATCCGCCGGACGGTGCGGTGCTGCCGCAGCCACCCGAAACGCTGACGCTAAAATTCTCCGAACCTGTCAGTCCGCTTGTCGCCAGGCTCAGTAATTCGCGGGGACGCACACAAGCGCTTTCCGACATCGGCGTGAAGGACAAGACCATCGTCGTCAGGCTCCCGGCAGGGCTGGAGCAAGGTACGCATCTCCTGTCATGGCGGGTCACGTCCTCCGATGGACATCCAATCGGGGGCGGCCTGCTGTTCTCGATCGGCGCGCCGAGCGCGAGCGCGCCAGCGGCGGCCGGACAGACCGAGCCTGCGATCCGGACCGGCATCTGGATCGCACGCTTCCTCATCATCTGCGGGCTGGTGTTCGGGATCGGCGGCGCCGTGTTCCGGTCGCTGGTAGCCGGTACTGCCACGCCGGCCGCGATGTGTTTCGTCTCGACCGCGCTAGTTGCCGGCCTCGCCGGCGCGACTGTACTCATACCGTTTCAGGGCCTCGACGCCCTGGGTGCCCCGCTCAACTCTGCTTTCAGCTTCGATGTCTGGAACGCCGGCCTGTGGGCAATGAGTTATGGCCACGCTACCCTCGCCGCCGCTATAGCCCTGCTGATCGGCTTGGCAGCGTTTCAACAGAGCCGGAAGCGCACCACAGGTATCCTTGGCGGATTGGCGCTTCTTACTGCGGGCCTCGCGTTCGCCTCGGCCGGCCACGCCGCCTCTGCGCCGCCGAAGTGGCTGATGATACCGGCCGTGTTCGTCCATACTGTCGCAGTGCTGCTCTGGCTGGGCGCACTGGCGCCGCTCGGCGCGGCGATTGCCTGCGGAGGGCCGGATGCCGTCTTTGCGCTCAAGCGCTTTTCCAACTTTATCCCCGCTATCATCGGCGCGCTTTTCGTGAGCGGGATCGCCATCGGCGTCGTCCAGGTTCACACGCCGAGCGCCTTGCTGACGAGCAACTACGGCCGCGTTCTCCTCATCAAGCTCGGCCTGGTCGCCGCCATGTTGCTGCTCGCCGCCGTCAATCGCTATGCGCTCACGCGACCGGCCATAAAGGGTGACGTAGTGGCCGCGCGCCGGCTTTCGCGCAGCATCGCGGCCGAGATCATACTCGGCATTGCCGTCATCTGCGTGCTCGGGCTGTGGCGCTTCACGCCGCCTCCGCGCGTGGTCGCCGCCAATCCGGCGCGCTTCGAGGTCCAGCAGGTAAGCGTCGCAAATGAGGATGTGAGCGCGCTTCTGTCGATCCATCCGCCGATCGCGGGACCAGTGCGCGTCGAGGTGTCGGAGGTCACCGCCGCCGGCAAGCCTCTGGTCCCACTTGGCGTCATCGTGGAACTCGGTAAGCCTTCCTACGGCATCGGGCCGTTCGCAAGGCAAGCCAAGGCCAGCGATCGCGGAACTTACATCGCCGGCGGATACTTGCTGCCGCTCGACGGATTCTGGGTGGTGCGGGCCACCATCCTGGTCTCGGACTTCCGCTCGGTGACGCTGACTAACGTGTTCGATGTGCGCAAAGCGACTGACTGAAGGAGCTGGTTCGAGCGGTCCGGGGACCGCCGCGGCTTGGAAGCGAAGTCCCCTTCCGCCCGCAAAATCAGAATAAATTATCTAGTCTACAGTCTTAGTGTAATTAATCTTGGCTCGTTGAACCGGATCCGGCCAGCAAGTGGTGGATAAGGAGACAGTAATGGGTAAGAAGCGACCGTTGAAGCTCGGCTTGTTGGCTCCCCGTCGTCGGCATGAGCAGAAGTGTGCACCACCGCAGCGAATATGGCTCGTCGACTTTCGGCGACAATCTCGGCAGACCCGGTGAAACCGCTATGCCCGGCAGGCAATAATGTCACGACCCGAGTAGCCCTCCCTCTCCTTAGTCCAACCGCCATCCGAAAGCGAACATCGCCATGATCAGAACCTCCCGCCGCCTGTTCAACTTAGCGCTCGGCAGCTTTGCCATTCTGACGTTCGCCGGAGGATCGGCTTCCGTCGCCGCCGAGGACCTGAGCAAGGTGGTGCTGCGCGTGGGCGATCAGACCGGGGCGACGCGCGCCAAGCTGGAAGCCGCCGGCCTGCTTAAGGAGGTTCCCTACCAGATCGAATGGTCGGTCTATCCGGCCGCCGTCAACCTGCACGAGGCGCTGAAAGCCGATGCGGTCGATATCGGCAGCGCCGCCGACTCGCCGACGGTGAGCGCCATCGCCGGAGGCTCCAGGATCAAGGTCGTCGCCAGTTTCTCCAATGGCGGTCTGGGGAGCTCGCTGATTATTCCGGCCGGCAGCCCGATCAAGACCATCCAAGATCTGAAAGGTAAGACGATCTCGCCGACCACGCGCGGCAGCGTCGCGCACTTCCTCACGCTCGGCGTGCTCAAGAAAGCCGGCCTGACCGCCAAGGACGTCAAGCTCGCCTTCCTCACCCCAGCCGACGCAAGCGCCGCGTTCCAGTCTGGAGGCATCGACGCCTGGGGCACCTGGGGAGTCTATCTTGCCCGCTCGATCGGAACGCTCAAGGCAACGGTGCTGATCGATGGAGTTGGCATCAACACGGGCAAAGGCGTGTACAGCGCGACGGATCACGCGCTCGCCGATCCGGGCAAGGTTGCGGCGATCGCGGATTTCATCGCGCGCGTGGACCGCGGCTACACCTGGTCGCGCGAGAACAAGGAAGCCTTTCTCGACTTCTACGCCGGCTTCACCAAGCAAGATCGGGCGACTGTCGAGTACCTCTATCAGAGCGAGGCGGGCTACAAGCGCGAGCCCATCGACGACGCTCTGACGGCTTCCCTGCAGAATGTCTTCGAGACCTGGAAAGAGGCGGGCGTGTTAAGCGGCGACCTCAATCTCGCCGATTACGTCTATCGCACGCTGCCGACAGATTGAGCCGAAATTCCGGAGACGGCGCATGAGCTCGATTGAATCTGCCTCGACATTTCCGCTCTCGCGGCCAGCCGCGGTCGCGCGTGAACCGTCGAAAATCAAGGCACCCGCTCTGGAGCGAATCACGCCCATCTCGACCTCACCGAGGGGCGCCCCGCGGTGGCTACGCCGGATGACAGGCCCGGTGCTGCTCGTTCTTGCCTGGCACGCCGCGTCGGAGACCGGCGTGCTGCCGCCGGAGGTGCTGGCTGGCCCCTCGACTGTGATCTCCAGCGCGGCCGGACTGATCACCACCGGCGATTTGCAGGCCGCCATGATCACCTCGCTCGGGCGTGCGCTGTTCGGGCTCGCCCTCGGCGGAACGATCGGCGTCACGCTGGCCGTGCTTTCCGGCCTGTCCCGGCTTGGCGAGGATCTGATCGACTCGCCGATCCAGATGATGCGCACCGTGCCCTCGGTCGCGCTCATTCCGCTCCTGATCATCTGGTTCGGCATCGGGGAAGCGCCGAAAGTCGCCCTGATTGCGCTCGGCACGGCCTTCCCTCTTTATCTCAACGTCTATGCCGGCATCCGCAATGTCGACCTGTCGCTGATCGAAGCGGGTCGCGCGCTCGGGCTCTCCCGCGCGGCGCTGATCCGTCATGTCGTGCTGCCCGGTGCCCTGCCCAACGCGCTGGTCGGCCTGCGCTATTCGTTAGGCATTGCCTGGCTGGCGCTCGTCTTCGGCGAACAGATCAACGCAACGGCCGGCATCGGCTACCTGATGGCCAATGCGCGCGAGTTCTTCCAGACCGACGTGATCGTGGTCTGCCTCGTGGTCTATGCGCTGCTCGGCCTTGCCGTCGATTTCATCGTGCGCACTCTTGAACGGATCTTTCTGTCATGGCGACCGGCCTTCAGCGGAACTTGAAAATCGCGGATCAGGCACCTCCCCCCGCTGCGCGCCAGCCGGGCGAGACGGCCGTGCGGGTGCGAGGCCTCTCAAGGCGCTTCGACACTCGCTCGGTGCTGGCCGATCTGAACCTCGACATCGCCGCGGGAGAATTCGTCGCCTTGCTCGGCGCCAGCGGCTGCGGCAAGAGCACACTGCTGCGCATCCTGTCCGGACTCGATCGCGACATATCGGGCGAGGTCCAGGTCCCGGCCCGCCGCGCCGTCGCCTTCCAGGCGCCCCGGCTGATGCCGTGGAAGACGGTATGGCGCAATGTCGTGCTGGGCCTTCCCGGTCGGCCCGACCGCGCGCGGGCGCTCGCCGCGCTCGATGAGGTCGGCATCGGCCACCGCGCCGACCAATGGCCCAAGGTGCTTTCGGGTGGCGAGGCGCAGCGCACCTCGCTCGCCCGCGCGCTGGTGCGCGAGCCAGACCTGCTGCTGCTCGACGAGCCCTTCGCCGCACTGGACGCGCTCACCCGCATCAAGGCGCAGGAACTCGTCGGCGAGCTCTGGCAGCGGCACGGCTGCGCCGTCCTGCTCGTCACCCATGATGTCGAAGAGGCGGTGCTGCTCGCCGACCGTGTGCTGGTGATGAAGGACGGCGTCATCGCCCATGAGGAGCGCATCAGTCTGCCGCGGCCGCGCGATGTAGCCGAACCGGTCTTTGCACGCACCCGCGGCACGCTGCTCGACTGGCTGGGCGTGCGCCATGGCGCCGCGCGCGCTCACTGACGAAAAGCCAAGCCAAGAGTGTCTTTCCAATCTAGATCAACACCGTTCTCCGTATTCGTCAGGTCGATCCAAAGCTCTTGGAACTAGGTCAGGTGAAGGACCTCAGCAATCTGCAGCAGATCGTCAGATCACTCTCCCCGCTGCCATGCCTTTGACCCTAACGGGTCCCCACGCCCTCGTGCTGCCTCAGGGAGCACGCCCAGTACTGAAATACGGAGACGCGGATGTCGGATAACCACCATCAGCATGAGCGCGGCCATGCCCATCAGGACCGAGAGGATCGGTGGAAGCATAATGGCGTTCGCGTCATCAAAGGGGATCAGCTCGATCCCAACACAGCCCAGACGCCGGGCATGTATCGGCAGGCGGCCATCAACCACGCCCGAGTCGGCGCGCAGAAAATCTGGGCCGGCACAGTGGCGATCGAACCCAATGCGAAGACCGGTGTCCATCATCATGGTCCACTCGAGAGCGTGATTTTTGTCGTTCGCGGCAAAGCGCGCATGCGTTGGGGCGACAGGCTTGAATACGTTGCCGAAGCCGGCCCCGGCGATTTCATCTACGTACCGCCATATGTGCCGCATCAGGAAATCAATGCGGACCCTGAAAACCCGCTGCAATGCGTGCTGGTGCGATCCGACAACGAAGCCGTGGTGGTCAACATCACCGATGTGGAACCTGTCGAGAAGCCCGAAGAGGTGTATTGGGTCGATCCCATTCACAAACATCCGGACTAACGCTGTAAGCGACGGATCCGACAGTAAGCTTCGAATACGAGCCCGTAGGACTTTGTCGTCGCCAGTCGCCTGGGAGAGGCGACGAGGCTCCTTCTCCGTTCGGTCCGGCCGTGCGGCGCTGGACGTCATCACGTTTTCAACCCCGGGCTGTCGTCCCAGGGCACACGGCCGGATCATGGCACGGTGCGGCTTGGCCGCATCTTCAAGAAGAGCTGGAAAACGACTGACCCACTCGCAAAGCTGATGTCATATTGCTGCAAGATGGCGTTCGCACGGTTGCCGCGTGGGATAGCAGTTTGCCTATGATCAGGCGCCTCAGCGGGATGCCCTTGCTTATCGAATAGTCCAACAGCCAAGCCGCCGCTTTGGCCTTTTGTAGGGATATTTTCTCCGCACCGTTGGGCGAAAGAAATAAAATATCTTAGGTATCTCTATAGATCTTATAGACTTCTGATTGCTCTGCCAGGCACCGTTCCTGCGAGCAAATCCAAAAGAGGAACAACGATGACATTCAAAAGCAACTTGAAGGCCGCACTGTTCAGTCTGCTTGCGCTTGGAGCGGTCAGCGGCACGGCGAACGCCCAGGCGGACGCTCCTCTTCTTTCGAAAGTTCCGCCAGGAACGGTCCTGACCATCGGTGACCCGGAGACACAAAAAGCCCTCGAGTTGTCAGGGCTCGACAAGGAACTGACCTTCAAGGTCAATTGGGCCAACATCAGCGGCGGGCCTCAGACTTCCGAGGCATTCCGCGCAAAGGCGCTTGATGTAGGAGCGGTCGCGGAAATCCCGTCGATCTTCGCGAACTGGAACAACCTGCCCGTCCGCAACATCGCCTACAGTGAACACCGGAATCCGATTGCCAATCCGATTTATCGCTTTGGCATTGCCCCAGGCGTCAATGTCAAGTCGCTTGCGGACTTCCGCGGCAAGCGCATCGCCTTCAGCCCGGGTCAGGCTCAGGGAACGCTGGTCTTGCGCGCGCTCCGTGCGGCCGGCCTGCAAAAGAGCGACGTCACCCTGATCGAACTGCCGAGCACCAGCGATGTCTACCCGAAGGCGCTGGCAAGCAGGCAGGTCGATATCGCTCCGCTCGGCGGCGTCAATATTCGCCGTTACATCAATCAATATGGACCGGAGGGGGCAAGCCTTCTGGAGCACGGCCTGCGTGACGACCCAGCCCATCTCTATGCGCCGCAATGGGTTCTGGATGATCCCGCGAAGGCTGCGGCGCTTGCGGAATATGTCGGCCTGTGGGCCAGAGCCATCGAATGGGTCAACCAGAACCCGGAAATCTGGATCAAGGAATACTATGTCGGCCAGCAGGGTCTCAGCCGCGAAGATGGCGAGTATCTCGTCCATCTGGAAGGCGAGCAAATCGTGCCTGCCGACTGGACCGAGGTGAAGAAGCGTCATCAGGAGACGATCAATCTCCTGGCGCAGGAGTTGGGATACGAGCCCTACAGCGTGGAACAGATCTTTGACAACCGCTTCGAAAAGCTGGCCGCCGCTGCTCTGGCCAAGAGCCAATGAGCCATCCGGAAAGGATATTGATCATGTCAACGACCTGGGATTTGGATCAAGGGAAGTCGGCCCGAACGTACAGGCATAGCATCGCTCCTTATGCGCACGCGGACACGACACGTGCGAGCGGGCGTCCACGGCTGCGCCGCAGATTGGGACCAGGCCCCGCGATACCCTTCGGACTGCAACTCGGGCCAGCGATACTTTTGCTGGTGTGGGTCATCGGCTCAGGCCTCGGCTGGATCGATCCGCGCATCCTGTCCGCGCCCTGGACGGTCATTGAGGCCTTCGCAAGGCTCATCGAACAGGGCCGCCTGCAGGACAACTTCGCGACATCGGCGACACGTGCTTTGTTAGGGCTCAGCGTTGGCCTCGTCATCGGCACGCTCCTGGCCGTCATCGCTGGCCTTTCCCGCATCGGCGAGGCTTTGATCGACGGCCCGGTTCAGATCAAGCGCGCTATCCCGACCTTGGCGCTGATCCCGCTTCTGATCCTTTGGTTCGGTATCGGTGAGGGCATGAAGGTCACCACGATCGTGCTTGCCGTCATCGTTCCGGTTTACATTCATACCCACAACGCACTTCGCAGCATCGACAGCCGCTATGTCGAATTGGCCGAAACCCTGCGCATGTCCCGAAAGGATTTCATCTTTGAGGTCATCCTGCCCGGCGCGCTGCCCGGGTTTCTGCTGGGCCTGCGGTTTGCCGTGACGCTCTGCTGGGTTTCGCTTGTCGTGGTCGAACAAATCAATGCCACAAGCGGGCTCGGCTACATGATCGACCTCGCTCGCAATTACGGGCAGACCGACGTCATCCTGGTCGGCCTGACGGTCTATGTGCTGCTGGGCCTGGTTTCGGACGGTCTTGTGCGCCTGCTTGAACGAAGGGTCCTGTCATGGCGCCGCACCCTGGCCAACTGAAGCCTGGAATCCAGGCCGTCCATATACGCGGCCTTGTGCGCAGGTTTGGAACGAAAACCATCCTGGACGGCGTGGAGCTTGATATCGCAGAGGGCGAGTTCGTCGCTCTGCTCGGCAAGAGCGGCTCCGGCAAGAGCACTTTCCTCAGGGCTCTGGCCGGCCTGGACCGCGAGGTCGAGGGAACCGGTATCCTCGGCGTGCCGGAGAACTTGTCAGTCGTTTTCCAGGACGCGCGCCTGTTGCCTTGGCGAAGCGTCATTCAGAACGTCACGCTGGGCCTGCCGGGCACGCCCGCTCAGGACCGTGGAAAAAGAGCTCTAGCCGAAGTCGGGCTGAAAGGGCGGGAGGATGCTTGGCCGAACCAGCTTTCGGGCGGAGAACAGCAAAGAGTAGCTCTTGCTCGTTCGCTGGTACGTGAACCTGCCTTGTTGCTTGCCGACGAACCGTTCGGGGCGCTCGATGCGCTTACCCGCCTGAAGATGCACGACCTGTTGCGAGAACTCTGCGCAAGGCATCGTCCCGCAGTGCTGCTCGTCACCCATGACGTCGACGAAGCAATTTCGTTGGCGGACCGGGTCCTGGTTCTCGAAGAAGGCCGCTTCATCGAGGATCTCCGGATCGATTTTCCGACACGGCGCGATCATGGCGACGCACGCTTTGCTCAGTATCGAGCCCGGCTGCTCAGCCGGCTGGGAGTGGACGTGCCCGGCCGCAAGGTTCCGAAGGTCTTGGAGGCAAGCCAATGAGCACACAGAAGAGACAAATGCGGCTCGGAGCGTTCATCATGGCGACAGGCCATCATGCCGCGGCTTGGCGCCATCCGGACGCACAGGCCGATGCCGGTCTGAACATCGACCACTACCGGGCGCTTGCCCAGACCGCCGAACGCGGCAAATTCGATCTGGTTTTCGTGGCCGACAGTCCGGCCGTGTGGGAGCGTGCCAAGGATCCGGAAGCGGTCCGCCGCACCGCTCAGCACGCGCATTTCGAGCCGATAACACTGTGGGCGGCGCTGTCGCAGGCCACGAGCCACATCGGCTTCGTTGCCACCGCCTCGACAACCTATGAGGATCCGTATCTTCTCGCCCGCAAGTTCGCTTCGCTCGACCATATTTCAAAAGGGCGTGCGGCCTGGAACGTGGTCACCACCGGAGCAGATGTCTCGGCGAACTTCTCGATCCCCGGTCATCCCGCTCACGCTGACCGATATGCGCGCGCCGAGGAATTCGTCGATCTGGTCAAGGGATTGTGGGACTCCTACGAGGATGATGCCTTCATTCGCGACAAGGAAAGCGGCGTCTACCTCGATCTCGAGAAGGTGCATCATGTCAATCATAAGGGGCAGTTCTTTTCGGTAGCCGGCCCTCTCAATGTCGGCCGACCCGTGCAGGGCTACCCTGTGATCGTGCAGGCCGGCGCCTCGGAACCTGGCCGTGAACTCGCGGCCCGGACGGCCGAGATTATATTCACCGCCAACCAGACCCTCGAGGACGCACAAGAATTCTATTCAGACGTCAAGGGACGGCTTGCGCGCTACGGCCGCGGACCCGACGAGCTACTGATCAGTCCCGGCATATTTCCTGTTCTTGGAGGAACCGAGGCTGAGGCCCGGGCGAATTATGACTACCTCCAGTCCCTCGTTCATCCTTCCATCGCCTGGAACATCCTCGCCCACCATTACCAAGGGCTCGATCTCTCCGGCTATTCGCTCGACGATCCGGCCCCGCCCCTGCCGCACGATACCGAGCTCAACAAAAGCCGCCTGAAACTCGTCTCCGACCTGGTGGAACGTAACAATTTGACGCTGCGTGAGTTCTATCTCGCAGTCGCCACTGCCCGTGGCCACCGCACAGTGGTGGGCACGCCTGAACAGATCGCCGACTCGATGCAGGGATGGTTCGAGAACGGCGCTGCCGATGCCTTCAATATCATGCCGCCTATACTGCCGACGAGCCTGACCGACTTCGTGGATCAGGTGGTCCCCATTCTGCGCAAACGCGGCCTGTTCCGACACGAATACGAAGGCACCACACTCAGGGAGAACCTGGGGCTGCGGCGTCCGCCCAACAGCTTTGCCCTCCAGGTTCACCGTGTGCCTGAAGCGCGGATAGCGGGATGACATAGTCGTCGCGGCCCAGAACTATTGTCGACTCCCTTCGGGTGGTCCGGGCCGACGACGCAGCCGTCTTATCACACTCAAAATCGCAGACCAGGTCGCATGAGCAGCAAATCCGAATTTCTTTGGTACATCCCCAACGAGGTCAAGTCCGGGCATCGGGGCGACGACGTCGTCGAAAACCACAACAGCCTCCAGACCCTGACGGACCACGCGAAAGCGCTTGAGGACAATGGCTGGAAGGGCGCCCTGATCGGAACGGGTTGGGGCCGTCCCGACACTTTCACGCTTGCCGCTGCCCTTGCAGCGCAGACGACCTCCTTCGAACCGCTCATCGCTATCCGACCTGGCTATTGGCGGCCGGCGAACCTCGCGTCCGCCGCAGCCACGCTTGACCACCTGACGGGCGGGCGCGTGCGGATCAACATCGTATCGGGGCTGGACAACCTTGAAGCATATGGCGACAGCGAGGGGGACCAGCCGCACCGTTACGCCCGAACCAAGGAATTCTTGCGGCTTGTCCGAAAGCTATGGACCGAGAAGAACGTCACCTATATCGGCGAACATTTCCAGGTGACCCAATCCACCGTCGTGCCACGCATCGAGGTGCGCGGTGACCGTCGGCATCCAAAACTCTATTTCGGCGGCGCTTCGGAGGCGGCCGAGCGGGTATCGGCCACCGAAGCGGATGTCCAGCTCTTCTGGGGTGAACCGCTCGATGACATAGCACAGCGGATCGAGCGTCTTAAGGTCCTCAGCAAAAAGTTGGATCGCGACCTTCCCCCACTGGAATTCGGGTTACGCGTTACTACGCTGGTCCGCGATACCGCCGGCCAGGCTTGGACCGATGCCGAAGCAAAAGTTGCCGAAATCGCGAGGCGCGAAGGCGTCTCCTTTAGCGATCCCCATCGGTCCGTTGCAGTTGGCCAAAAACGGCTGCTCGATCTGCAGGCGCGCGGCGAGGTGCTCGACGACAATCTTTACACTGCCCCAGGAAAATTCGGCGGCGGCGGCGCCGGCACCACCTGGCTGGTCGGTTCGGCAGCGGACGTTGCCAATTCATTGCGCAACTACCGGGATCTTGGGATAAGTCATTTCGTGCTGTCCGACACACCGTATCTGCCAGAGATCGAGCGGCAGGGGCAACAGCTGCTTCCCCTGCTAAGTGAAGCGGATTAAATCATCGGATCATCCGCGCTGGTCGCGAGATCGTCGCGAATCCTTGGCCCGGATCGCATGATATCGTGGGCCCGCTGCCGAGAAGCTGAAGTGGCGTCAGTCGCGCAACTCAGCAGAGACTACGTTTCCGTAACTCGGCATCCAAGCTGGTCCCCAGAAAGATCCCATGAGGCGACGGGCGGCGGAACTCAGGTAAGGTTTCGGGGTCCGACATCCTAACCCTGGAGACGTCTCATGAATCTCTCATCCGTTGCTGTGCCGCCCGTCGACGAGAAGACTGCCACAATTTTCATGGCACTAGAATTGAGCAAGTCGACCTGGCTTGTGGCCCTGCACTCGCCGGCGGTCGACAAGATCAGCCTGCATCGCCTGCAAGGAGGCGACACCGAAGGGCTTATGGCTCTCATTGAACACCGGCGCGAACAGGCGCAGGCCGCCTTGACGCGTCCGGTTCGGGTAATGTCGTGCTACGAGGCCGGCTACGACGGTTTCTGGCTGCATCGTTTCCTGTGCGACCTCGGCATCGACAATCAGGTTCTGGACGCGGCCAGCATCCTGGTCGACCGCCGGTCACGCCGCGCCAAGACGGATCGCCTCGATGCGGCGGCGCTGCTGCGCACGCTGATGGCGCTGGAACGTGGCGAGCCGAGGGTCTGCCGGGTTGTGCGAGTGCCGAGCCTCGAGCAGGAGAACGAACGACCGCCGTCGCAGCCGGGAACGGGCTCGGCTCGTCAACGAACGCGGCCAGCATTCGAGCCGCGTCAAGGGGCTTTTGATGACCCAGGGCATCCGCGACTTCAAGCCAGCCAGACGGGACTGGCGTGAGCAGCTCGAGACGCTGCGCACGGCTGACGGGCGGAATCTACCGCCCTGCCTGAAGAACGAGATCAAGCGCGAGTGCCGCCGCTTGTGGCAAGTAATCGAGATGATCATGGAGGTCGAGGCTGAGCAGCGTCAAGCCGCCGAGACCACAGCTCCCGGGATCGTCCAACTGAGTCATCTGCGTGGCATCGGCCTGACGATCGCAAGCGTAATGACGAACGAGGTGTTCTTTCGCGATTTCCAGAACCGGCGTGAGGTCGCCGGCTATCTCGGTCTTGCATCCAGCCCTTGGAGCAGCGGCGCGGTCAGCCGCGATCAAGGTATCCAGAGATCAGGCAATCCGCGAGCGCGACGAACCGCCATTGAACTTGCCTGGATGTGGCTGCGCCATCAGCCCGATAGCAGTCTCGCGCGCTGGTTTCATGAGCGCGTCGGCGCCGCAAAGGACGCATCCGCCGCACCATGATCGTCGCCTTGGCGCGCAAGCTGATAATCGCCTTGTGGCGGTATCTGACCCAGGGCCTGCTGCCGGAGGGCGCCATGACCAAGGCCTGACGAAAAAGTTCGACGCGAGGGCGGCCAACGTCACTTGCGACGAAGCGGGATGGATGTGGACCGGCGCCCCCCAGGGCAGTTAACGCCGTCAAAAAGATGGGTCCCATCCTTCCCGGCCTCGCCAAACTTGCCCGTGCATGCGGGATATGGGTGCAGGCTCCGCCCGAGCCGACCGGAATTGTTCCGCAATTCGCCGCGAGGCCGATCCCGACAGCGTCCGAGGTGATTTCGCCGCCGCTACCGTTGACACAACTCGCCTCATATGAGGGGGGGGTTCAAAGGTTTCGTTCGCTCGGTAACTCGTTCAAGTAGTCCCAAGCCGCCCTGAGGCCGGAAGGGACCTGGAAATGACGTCCTTGGCTTAATCTCGGATAATGGCCCGACGGGACTTGCAAAAGTCGACTTCAACCCAGCGGCGAAAGCCGTGCCAAAGTATCCGGCTGGCTGTCGCTGCGAAGCAGCTTCAGACAATGCTGCTTCAAACGCAGAAACTCAATGGACGCGATCATTTCTGCCGTTCTCGGCCTGTCGAAACCCACAATGATCTCCTCATGGATGCGGCCCGGCTGCGCCTTCATGACGATGATGCGATCCGAAAGCAGCACCGCTTCGTCGATATCGTGGGTGACGAAGACAATCGTGGTTCTGAATTGGTCCCAAACCTCCAGCAGCAGTTCCTGCATCCTGAGCCTGGTGAGCGCATCAAGCGCTGCGAAGGGTTCGTCCATCAAAAGTAGTCTGGGCTGATTGATAAGCACGCGGGCGATCTCCACGCGCTGTTGCATGCCGCCGGAAAGCTCGCCGGGGTAGCGGTCTGCAAAACCATTGAGGCCGACGAGCTCCAGGATCCTGTCCGCTTCGCGCCTGCGTGCGGCGCGCCCGACGCCGCGCATTTTTGGTCCGAACGCGACATTGTCACGAGCGTTCTTCCACGGGAAAAGTGTGTGATGCTGGAAGACGATGCCTCGCTCCGGATGCGGGCCTCGCACGGGCAGGCCATCGACGCAAAGCCTGCCTGAAAGCGGCGCAATATGCCCAGCCAAGGCGCCGAGAAGGGTAGACTTCCCGCAGCCCGACGGGCCCAAAAGACACACGAATTCGCCCGGCGAGATTTCGAAGCTCACATCGCTCACCGCCTCAAAGGCCGCGCTGCCCCGGCCCAGCTTTAATGAGACGCGTTCGGCCGCGATGCGGCCTAACGTTGCCTGGAATTTGCGCTCCTGAACATTCATGATTTAGCTTCCTTGCTGTGCCACGGGAGGAGTGCCGCTCCCACGGCCTTCAGCGCAGCACTGCTCGCCATGCCAAGCAGCCCAATGACGATCATGCCAACAATGATCTCGGGATAGTTCTGGAGCGTATAGGATTCCCAGGTGTAGTAGCCGATGCCGTACTGACCGGAGATCATTTCCGCGGTGACCAGGCAGAACCAGGACGTGCCCATCCCGATCACCAGTCCGGTGACAACGCTCGGTGCGGCGCCCGGGATGATCACCTCCAGGAGCATGGCTGAGCGGGTGCTGCCCAGGCTGCGTGCGGATGCGATCAGCCGAGGATCGATGTTTTCGACACCGTGGACGGTGTTGATCAGGATTGGAAAGAGAGCGCCCGTGAAAGTGATGAAGATCATCGAAAGCTCGGAAGACGGAAACATCAGAACCGCCAGCGGGATCCATGCTACAGCAGGGATCGGGCGCAACAGCTCGAGAGGCGCCTGTAGGAAGTCTCCGGCAAATCGCAATCGACCGATCAGCAGACCCAATGTGACGCCCGCCACAGCGGCGATTCCATAGCCTGCGAAGACGCGCTCAAGGCTGCTGACTACGTGAGAAAAGAGCCGCGGTGAGTGAAAGAACTCAAGGCCAGCCGACGCGACGTCTGCCGGAAGCGGTACATTCGAAAAGGTAACGACGCCGAAGTCCAATTTCAGAGTGGAGGCCATCTGCCAAAAAGAGAGGCAGATGGCGAGAGAGCACGCCCGGCGTAGCCAGCGGCCGAGTTGAAGGCCGATCATTGGTCGCCTTGATTGCTTGCCACCAAGGCAGCTCTGACCCCGACAAAATCCAGCACCTTCCCCCCATTCGCCTTGGCCCAACTCTCGGCTTTTTCCTTGAGAAGGAACGCGCTGACCACGCCGCTATCGGAGCGCACGAACCAGGCCTGGTTGCCTAAGAGCTTGATGCCGCTGTCGCGGTCTTGCGCATAGAATACCCTTACGGCCTTTCCCTCGCCTTCTATTGACTTGAGTGCCAAAAAGGCATTTTCCGGCGAGGCGTAATATCGGACCCGCGGTTCGCCTTCGACCCAGATCTCGGCGACGCGCTTGGGATCGTTGATCTGCTGACCTGTTGAAGCATCGTTGGCCTTTAACGGCAGCTGCTCGTAATTGTTCAGCGCCGCTTCATAATCCAAGCCTGACGCCTTGAACGCCGCTCGAATGAAACGATCATCGACGAAGGTGTCGACATCAAGAGAGGTGTCCGCCTTCTTGAGGAGCTTAAGAGTCCCAATTGCGGTGGCCACGGCCTGTCGATACTCTGGCTTCCACGTAAGATCGCGGGTCTGCAATCCAAGCGGACCGTGGAACAGATAGTCCACTTCGGCGTCGACGCCCGTGATCTTCCCGATCAGCTCGCTGTACTTCTCGGGCTCTCTGCCGATGAGCTGGTCTGCCTCGATCGCAGCACGAAGGTAGGCGATGACGACCTCGGGATATTTTTCGGCGTAGGAAGCATCGACCAAGACGCCGTGAAAGGTTGGCACCTTTGCCTGCGAACCATCATAGATCTTGCGGGCAAAACCGCGCCACGGGAAGAGCTCCGCAAACGGAACGAAATCGGCATGCGCGTCAATTTGATCCGCCTTGAGAGATGGACCGGCGACCTCGGGAGCTTGGGTAATGATCTTGACGTCGTTTTCGGTATCCCAGCCTTGCGCCTGCACGGCTCGCAACAACATCCCGTGCGAAGTCGAAGCAAACGGCACCGAGATCGTCTTGCCCTTTAGCTCCGACAGCGATTGGATGGGTGAATTGGCCGGCACGACGATGCCGTTGCCGCTGCCATTGACGCTTCCCGAAAGCACTGCAATGAAAAGACTCTTTTTTCCCGCCTTGAGGTGCGCAAGACCGTTCAACGAACCTGGAAAGTCTGCCATGACCCCAAAATCGAGCTTGCCCGCGAGCTGCTCATTGGTGATTGGCGCGCCGCTCGTGAAGTTCTTCCACTGAATGTCATAGGTGGCGGCTTGGTACCTGCCGTCGTGTGGAAGGTATTTTTCAAGGAGATTCAATTCGCGGATAAGAAGCCCGCCGGTCGCAGTATTGATCGTCGTGTCCTGTGTGCCGATCGCCACTCGAATGGTTTCTGCTTGGGCAGCCGAAACCAAGACGGCTGCCGCCAGGGTGACTGCAGCGAAGGGTGTGCGCAAATTCATGGTCCTGTTCCATTCATTGTGTCCGGGTTCCCCCCGGTGGCTGTTTGGTTCGGCGACCCGGTGGACGAACGCTCACCGCCGTCCCGCTGGTTATGAGGCGCCCTGGCTAGCGGGATAAGCAATTATTTGCCCCCCAAGCAGACCAGCGGACGGTTCGTTGAGGTGGACAAAGTATTGAGGCCAGGCAGGCTTCTATCGACAATTCAAACGCTTACGGAGCGCTCAGCAACGGGCACCGGTCGCAGAACCGAGACAATCGTTCCCGCCATCGCCAAAATGCGCAATCATTTTTCTTTATAGTCTATAGAACTTATATAGTTTTCCTCCTGCTCTTATGGAGGACCGATCATGACCCTGCCAGGGAACGCTACAAGCGCGGCTAACGAACGAAGGCAGCAGCCACGACCAGCACTTCCCAATCAGGTTTTGCTCCCTGGTGGCCAGGCACTCTTCCTGAGCGAAAGCATCGAGGGGCTGGATGAAGGCGCGCATTTTCTGGACACGCTGAACCCGGACGAAGTGGCGAGGCTCAACGGTCACGGCCGGCGGCTCGCCTTCTCGACCGGTGAGGCGATCTTCAGCCAGGGCGATCGGCACGGGGGCATTTTCATAATCGAAAGCGGGCAGGTGCGTGTCTTTTATACCGCTCCATCAGGACGGGAGATCACGCTCGCCTATTGGACTGCCGGACATTTTATCGGCGGTCCCGAGATGACCGGCGGAGGCGCTCACATCTGGTCCGGCGAGGCGCTTAGTGACTGCGAGATCCTTTTTCTGCCTGCCTCCGCGCTCAAGCGGCTCCTCACTGAGCTTCCGGGCTTCGCTCTGTGTCTCGTGCAGGGGCTAGCAGCAAAGGGCAGATGCTATTCGGCCATGGCGCAGATGCTGGGAACTCGCTCGGTGATCGAGCGCCTGGCCCAATTTCTGATGAATCTCGGAGAACTCCATGGGGTGCGTGACGGGCATGCCGTAATCATAAACGCCAAGGTGACGCATGATCAGATTGCCGCGATGGTTGGGTCAACGCGCCAGTGGGTAACGATGATGATGAAACGCTTCCAGAAAGATGGGCTGGTTACGGTCACGCCGCGTCAAATTCGCATCGAGCGCCCGCACAAGCTAATGAACATGGTTTCGAAGGATGGCGCCAGTAATCGGCCTTCGACAGTTCTAGCCGAGCCGTGCCAGGGCCCAGCGCACCGTCTTGCGGACGTCGGGATCGGCATCGCCGCTGTGATTCATCAACGCGTCGCGTGAGGCCGGGGCAGCGATTTCGCCAAGCGCGGCGGCCGCCTCCTTGCGCACGGCTGCAATCTCGCTTCGAAGCAACTCTGAAATTGCCGGAACTGCCGCATGGGCTTTGAGTTTGCCAAGCGCGTTCAGGCATCTGAGTTGGACCTGCCAGTACTCATCCTCCAAGGCCGCAGTGAGCACATGGATCACCGCGGCTTGGCCAAGTTGGCCGAGCGAATCCGCGGCGACAGCGCGCACCCGCCAGCTATCATCGCCAAGCGCTGCCGCGACCGCCGCAGCGGCCGCCGGCTGGCTCGAGAAGGAAAGCGCACTTATAGCGACTGTCCTGACGCCAGCATCCAGGTCCAGCGTCGCGGCAATCAGCGACGGCAATGTCTCCTCTAGTTTGAGGTAGGCGACAACGCCAATCGCCTGGGCTCGTACATCAGGATTCTGGTCGCGCATGGCTGCTAGGGCCGGGGCGAGCGATGCCGGCGATCGCAGCTCTCTTAGCCCTCGAAGGGCTGCTGCTCGGACGAAAGTGCTCTTGTGTTCGAGCAGCGGTCTGATCAGTTCTGCTGCAGTAGGATCCTTGATTTCGGCAAGACCGTCGGCCGCCGCCTTTGCCACGGGCTCGTCATTATCCGTGACCAACTTGACGAGTCCCCTTGCCGCTTCTTTCGAATCGAATTCGGCAAAGGCAAGCGCAACCTGCAATCGCACGGCCTCACTTGGGTCGTCGATCGCGGCCAGAAGATGAGGGAGCACTTCGGGCCACCCGGTAGCGCCAAGATCAATCACCGCCAACTGGCGCACTCTGCTGTCTGTGTCATTGAGGCGTTCGACTGTTCCATCGATGTCGCCGAACTCTTCAAAGGGATCGAAGTTGCTCATGTCATCGCAACAAGTAGGGGATGTTCACGGTGACTGCACCTGTTGGGCAATCCGTCTCGCACGGCATGCAATACCAGCATTCGTCGAATTTCATGTAGGCTTTGCCGGTCAAATCGCTGATGCGCAGTACGTCGAGCGGGCAGACGTCGACACAGACGGTGCAGCCCTTGTCTGCGATGCATTTCGCATCGTCTACGACTACGGGGATGCTGGTAGGCGAAAGCGCGAGAGGCATATATTCTCCCAGTCAAGCATTTTTGGAAACACGCAGACGATCGTAGGCTGTCCGCTCTTCGTCCTCGATAGGGACGAGGTAGGGTTGGACGGCTCGCTTCTCGGAAACCATTTGGTCGTCAATCTTGCGCAGCAGGGTGTGGCAGAACCAGTTCGCGTTGTCCTTCTCCGGATGATCAACGCGATGATGGTAGAGGCCCCAGCGGCTTTCGGTGCGAAAGAGCGAAGCATGGGCTGCCATTTCTGCGCAATCGAGGATCGAAGAGACCTCTAGGCAACGCATGAGCTCATGAGCGTCGCGGGCGACAAGTGCTGTCTCCAGATCGTCTCGCACCTCGGCAAGCCTATCCTGCCCGATCTTCATCTTGGCGGTGACCTTTGGCGGCTGCAGATAGTCGTTGACGAGGCGCCGGGTCTTGTATTCCAACTGGTTTGGCGGAATGCCGTCGGCGCGCCGGGTAGGCGCCAACACCCGTTCCCGCTCCCGCCCGAGCAGATCGCTGTCGAATTCCGGCAGGTCAACCTCACCCGCGATTTCGGCCGCGTGTTCTCCAGCTATCGCGCCATTGGTGAATGCGCCGAGCATGTAGTTATGTGGAACGCTGGCCATGTCGCCCGCTGCGTAAAGGCCGGCGACGGTCGTGCGAGCATATTCATCGACGAACACCCCAGATGCGCTATGGCCTGAACAGAAGCCGATCTCAGAGATATGCATCTCAATCATTTTGTTGCGGTAATCGGTCCCGCGCCCTTCATGGAATCTTCCGCGTGAGGGACGCTCGACTCTGTGCAAGATCCTTTCGATCTCGCTGACCGTGTCGGAATGCAGGTGATTGAGCTTCAGGAAAACCGGCCCCTTGCCGGACTTGAGCTCGTTATAGAACTCCTGCATCATCTGTCCCGACCAATAGTCGCTCTCGATGAAGCGCTTGCCCTCGTTGTTGGCAGTGTATGCCCCAAATGGCCCCGCAACATATGCGCAGGCGGGACCATTATAATCCTTGATCAGCGGGTTGATCTGGTAACATTCGAGATTGGCGAGTGCGGCGCCTGCGTGATAAGCCATTGCATACCCGTCCCCCGAATTGGTCGGGTTCTCATAGGTTCCAAACAGGTAGCCTGAATGCGGCAAGCCGAGCCGGCCCGCCGCGCCCATGCATAAGATCACGGTCTTCGCGCGAACCACGAGAAACTCGGCGGAGCGTGTATTTACCGCGATGGCTCCCGCGATCCGGCCATTCTTCGCGGTCAACAGGCGGGTAGCCATGTAGCGATTGGAGATCAGAATCCGCTCGCGTCTGAGCTGGCGATAAAGTGCCTTTTTTACCGTGTCACCATTCGGCATCGGCAGGACGTAGGTTCCGAGATGATGAACCTTCTTCAGGTCGAAATCGCCGTTGGCGGTCTTTTGGAAGCGTATACCGAAGCGATCCAGTTCCTCGATGATTTCATGACAACGCGAAGCATATTTGACAATGGGCGCCTGGTCGACGATCCCGTCATTGGCGATTGTTATCTCCTTGGTGTACTGCTCGGGTGTGGAGTAGCCAGGCACAACGGCATTGTTTAGTCCGTCCATGCCCATCGAGATCGCGCCCGATCGCTTAACATTTGCCTTCTCGAGCAGCACGACCTTTAGGTCCTGGCTGCGCTGCTTGGCCTTCAACGCGGCCATCGGGCCAGCTGTGCCGCCACCAATTACCAGAACATCGCAAGCGACTTCGGTTAGCCCATCGACAAGGTGGTCCATTGTGCTGCTCAACGCTGAGTGTGGGTGATTTCGCGCAGATAGCGCCAGGGATAGATGCCGCGGTCGTGACCATCGGAAAAAACCAGACGCATGGCGTAGGACCCGATAGCCTCGGCACTAACGATTGTAACGTCGTCGAAGGAATGCTCCTTTCCTTCGAGGGCGGACCGGATCTGATGGGCCGCTCGGCTGAGTTTGCGCAATTGTGATGCCTGGACACCAGCTCGACTGCCGTCGTCCCACGTGATGGCTAGGGATCGACGGTCGGCATCGATCCTTATTTCCAAAGGTTTCATGGCGTTTCCCGGTGGTTCGACGCCATTGTACGAGTGAGTCTCGATTGGACACGCAATAAATTGCCTGCCTTCCGTAGTCGAATTGCAGGCGAGCGAACTCCCGGTAGGCTGGCAAAGGCTGCAGCCATGACCACCCAGACCTTATCGACAGGTCATCGCGGGCACCGCCGCGTGACCGGCTCGACCTGTTCCTCACGACGGCAAACCGCATCGGCTCGCCAGTCGGCAATGTCAGACTTCTGGATCAGCTGGACGCTCAATGTACTATACGACGAAGGCTTGGGGGTGACCGCGTCTCCTGTTCAAGGGCGCCACGTCAAGCGCTTTTCCGGGGACATCGGTGCGCCGTGACGGCGCGCGAGGGTAGCATGATATAATCGGAACCCTTCCCAGCTTTGCAGCCCATCGATCCTCGGCGAAGCTAACGTTTCTTGCGGCTCCCTGGTTAAGGGCAGCTGCAATCTACTCCGCCGCCAATCTGACACCCGGCCTGTCGGCAAGCAGAACCGCAACGTGGTCAACAGCCTGCGCCGCCCGCTTCAGAATGAGTTCGGACCGGAGCACACCGTCGGTGAAATCCTTGTCGGTCGCGTACACCGCCGTGGGCAGAGTGAAAGCCTCGAAAAAGCCGAACAGCGGCCGCAGCTGATGCTCCACGATCAGGGCATGGCGCTCGCCGCCTCCGGTCGCGGTCAACAGCACGGGCTTGCTCCTCAGCGCCGACGGATCGATCAGGTCGAAGAAATGCTTGAACAGCCCGGTATAGCTGCCCTTGTAGGTCGGTGAGCCGACCACGAGCACGTCGGCTGCAATGACCTGCGCCAGGATCGTCTGCCCTCGGTCATCGAGATCGCGCGACCATCTGGCTGCGCCCAGCGACGGGCCGACATCGTCGATGTCGTAGGTGTGCCCCGTCAGGCCATGGCGTGTGGCGATGTCCTGGACGACAAGGTCGACAAAGCTGCGCGTCTTCGACGGTCGGGTGATGTTGCCGGAAAAGCCGACGATTGCTGGGCTGGACATGGAACGGACCTCCAATGACGCTTCCGATTGAGAACGGGGCGGCCCTGCCGGGCCGCCGCTTGGCGAAAATGATTCCTCCGGGCGTAAAGTCCCGGCGGCGGCTCCGATCAGCTCCAGGCATGCAAGGGCGGGTTTTCGCCGTTGAGGAAATACTTGCCGAGGATTGCGTATTTCCAGCGCACGGGATCATGCAGCGTATGGGTGCGGGCGTTGCGCCAGTGCCGGTCGAGATTGTGCTCGGCGAGCGTCGAGCGGGTGCCCGCCAATTCAAATAGCTTGTTGGTTGCCGCGATCGCGATCTCGGTCGACAGGATCTTCGCTTCCGCGGTGACGATCTGCGCATGCGCCACCGTCTCGGCGGTCGGCTCAACCACTGCCTTGTCGATTGCCAGGCCGGCCTTTTCCAGCAGCGCCTGCGCGGCATGCAGGCGCAGCGTCAGGTCGCCGACCGCCTGGATCGTGTAGGGATCATCCCAGGCGTTGTCGACGCCGCTGTCGATCCAGGCGCGGCTCCTGGTCCGGACGAACTGAACCGTCTCGTCGATCGCGGCCTGCGCGATGCCGGTGTCGACCGCGACCTGGATGATCTGGAAGATCGCGCCGTCGGCGGTCGGCCTGTCGTAGCCCTTGTAGCCCGGCACCAGGTGTGTCTTCGGCACCTTGACGTTGTCGATGATGACGGTGCCCGACAACGTGGTGCGCTGGCCGAAGCTCGACCAGTCGTCGATCACCGTCAGCCCGGGCGCGCCACGATCGGCGATCGCATACCAGGCACGGCCCTCGCCATCGAGCGCCACGATCGGCACCAGATGCGCGAGCAGCGCGCCGGAGGAATAGAATTTCTGGCCATTGACGATCGCATGGTCGCCGGCGTCGGTGAACTTCGTTTCGAAATCGGCCGCGCGCTTGGAGCCGAATTCGGAAAAGGCATTGCCGAACCGCGTGCCCCTCAGCACTTCGGCGAAGAGCAGCGCCTGCTGGTCCTTATCGGAAACGGTGCGGATCGCCGCGACGACGCCGAGATGGTTCTGCGCGATCTGGCCGATCGAGGAATCGGCGGCCGAGATGATCTCGATCACCTTGGCGAGTGTCGCGTAAGACACTTCCGGGCCACCGAACGCCCTGGGCACATTGATCGACCACAGGCCGCTCTGCGAGAACTGGTCGAGCTCGGCCACAGGCCAGACCCGGTCGCGGTCGCGCTTGGAAGAATCCTTGACAAACTCGGCCGCCAGCCGCTGCGCGACGGCAATCGCCTCGGCGTCGTCCTTGATGATATGCGCGGGCTCGGCGGGCCTGGCGACCGGCGGCACGGCGGCCGCGGCCCTGCCGGTCTTGACGTTGGACACAGTCATTTCAGTCTCCTTCAGATTTCGATTCAGACGACGGCATGGAGGTGGCTGGGCGGCGTGGCGGGCGGTGCCTTTTGCCCGAGATAGAAGGCCCGGACATCCTCGCGCTGACGAAGGCTGGTGGCGCCGCCGGAGAGAACGGAGACGCCATTTTCGAGCACCGTGGAGTAGTCGGCATATTTAAGCGCCACGGCCGAGTTCTGCTCGGCGACCAGGATCGACAGGCCCGTCTCCTGGTTGAGTTTCTTCAGCGCCAGGAAGATGTCCTGAACGACCAGCGGCGCAAGCCCCATCGACGGTTCGTCGAGAACCAGCAGGCGCGGCCGCGACATCAGCGCCCGGCCGATCGCGGTCATCTGCTGCTCGCCGCCCGAGGTCAGTCCGGCAAGCGTGCGGCGCTTCTCCGCGAGCCTGGGGAACAGTCCATAGATACGCTCCAGATCCCGGCTGATCTCGCCGCGCCGGCCGCTGCGGCCGATACCTCCGGAAACCAGATTCTCCTCGACGGTGAGGCTCTTGAAGCAGTGACGCCCCTCCAGCACCTGGACGAGCCCGGCTCGCACGAGGTCGCCCGGCCTGCGGCGGGTAACGTCGCTGCCATCGAACAGGATCGTGCCTGCATTGATCTGGCCGCGCTCGGCCGGAAGCAGGTTGGAGACCGCCTTCAGCGTCGTGCTCTTGCCGGCGCCGTTGGCGCCGAGCAGCGCCAGGATCTCGCCGCGCCGAAGCTCGAAGCTGACGCCGTGCAGCGCGGTGATGGCGTGGTTGTAGGTGGCATGGACATTGTCCACGACAAGGATGACGTCATTGCCCGGCATCTCGCGTCTTTCCCGGTTCTGCAAGGAAGAGGACCAGGCGCCGGAACTTTGCTCCGGCGCCGGTTCAGTTGGATCAGTTGGTGGCGGCCACCGCGTCAGCATCGGCCGCGGTGCGCAGCTTGATGCCCTTCTCGGCCGCATAGGCCTCGGACGACTTCTCGATGATTGGCCTCAGCAACGCCCAGTCGGGGGCGATCCAGTCGGAGACGACGTTCCACTTCTTGCCGTCCCACTGCTGGAAGGTCACGTAGCCTTCGCCTTCGTGGTTGTCCCAGCTGACATTGATGGAGTGGAACAGGTCCTTGGCGCCGAGCGCCTCGACCTTGGCCGGATCGAGCTTGAGGTGCTCGAAGCCCCAGCGCACCTCGTCGCCGGTCAGCGTGCGATGGCCGAACTTCTCCTGCGCGATGCGGATCGCCTCGACATTGAGGATGCCGTTGACGATGCCGAGATTGTGGTAGACCGAGCCGATGCGCGCCTTGTCCTCGAGATTGCCCTTACCGGCGCCGTAGACGGTCTTCACGATCTCCTGCACCACTGGATAGGTGTTGCCCGAAGCCTGCGTGGTGATGGCGGTGTAGCCCTTGGCGGCGTCGCCGGCGGGGATGACGTCTTCTTCCGAATTCGACCAGACATTGCCGATGATGTGGTCGACCGGGTAACCGACCTTGACCGCCGTCTTCAGCGCCACCGGGTTCATCACGCCCCAGCCGCGCAGCACGACGAAGTCCGGCTTGGCGCGGCGGATCGTCAGCCACTGCGACTGCTGCTCGTTGCCCGGATGCGGCACCTCGATCTGCTGCACGGTGAATCCGTATTTCTGCGCCAGCAGCTCATAGATCGGGATCGTCTCCTTGCCGTAGGGCGAGCCGTGATAGAGCACGACGATCTTCTTGCCCTTCAGCTTGTCGATGCCGCCTTCCTTGGCGGCGATGTAGTTCACGATGCCGGACGTTTCGCTGTAGGGGTTGAGCAGCAGCGGGAAGACATATGGGAACACCCGCCCGTCGGTGGAATCGGTGCGGCCGTGATTGACCGTGATCAGCGGCACCTTGTCGGCGGTGATGCGGTCGATCATGGCATAGGCAATACCGACCGAGAGCGGATTCCAGGCGGCCGCGCCCGCATGGCTCTTCTGCCGCTCGTAGCATTCGACGCCGCGTTCGACCTCATACTGGGTCTCGCATTCGTCCCAGGTCAGCTTGACGCCGTTGACGCCGCCGTCGCGGATGTTGATGAGGTTGAGATAGTCTATGAAGCCGCCGAAGAAGCCGGTGCCGCCGGCCGCGTAAGGCCCGACACGATAGCTCTGCAGCGGGAAATACTGCTCGTCGGCGTGGGCGGCCGGCAAGGCCACCGACACGGCCAGCGCCGCCGACAGCGCGAGCGCCTTGACTGTGCTGAGGAAGGTCATGGTTAGAGGTACTCCAGTATGGGCGTTTGAGTTGCCCTGGTTTATTTTCCGATTGTCTGCGTTGGTTTGGAGAGCGTTGCTCCCAGACCGGCTCAGCTCGATTGCCAGGCGAGCAGAAGCCGTCTCCGGACCCTGTCCCACAGGGCGACCAGCCCGTCCGGTTCCAGGATCAGAAAGAGGATGATGAGCGCGCCGAGCACGATGCGCTGGCTCATGTCGAGCACGCCGGAGTCGAACAGGTCGCCGAGCAGGAAATTGCCGAGGCGCGACAGCGCCAGCGGAAAGACGACGATGAGCGCGGCACCCAGGAAGGCGCCGCGGATCGAAGCGAGCCCACCGATGATGATGATGAACAGGATCTGGAACGAACGGTCGAGGTCAAAGCCCGCCGGCTCGACGGTCCTCAGATAGGCGAAGGCCCAGATGACGCCGGCGATGCCGATGATGAAGGACGAGATGGCGAAAGCCAAAAGCTTCGTCTTCAGCACCGGAATGCCGATGATGCGCGCCGCGGTTTCATTGTCGCGGATGGCGATGAAGTTGCGCCCGGTCTGCGACGAGACCAGCCGATACGCAAGGAAGGTCAGGATGACGACGACGGTGAGTGCGAACAGGTACCGGCCGACCGCACCGTCGAACTCGAAACCCGCGATGAAGAGCTTCGGCGCGTCGATTACGCCCGAGGCCGAGTCGTTCGAGAACCAGCTGAACTTCGTCAGCGCCCACTGCACGAAGAACTGGGCGGCGAGCGTTGAGACCGCCAGGTAGAAGCCGCGCAGCCGCAGGCTGGGCAGGCCGAAGACGATGCCGATCGCGGAGGCGACAATGCCGGCGAAGATAATGCTGGCGACAAGCGGCAGGCCCTCGACACGCAGGTTGAAATTATAGGCGGCGAAGGCGCCGGCCGCCATGAAGGCGGCGCTGCCCAGCGACACCTGGCCGGCATAGCCGGTGAGGATGTTCAGCCCGACGCCCGCCAGGCTGAGCGCCAGGAAGGGCAGCAGGATCGCCTCGAATAGATAGCTACCGCCGATCAGCGGCACGACGATGTAGGCGAAGGCGATGAGCAGCACCGGCGCGATCCATTTGGACAATTCGGCCGCGGACAATTCGGTTGCGATCGCGCTCATGGCTCAGATCCTTTCGACAAGCTTCTGGCCGAACAGGCCGGACGGACGGATCAGGAGGAAAAAGAGCGCCACGACATAGGCGAACCAGCTTTCGATGCCGCCGCCGAAATAGTCGCCGATATAGACCTCTGCGAGCTTTTCGCTGGCGCCGATCAAGAGGCCGCCGACGATGGCGCCGAGGATGGAATCGAAGCCGCCGAGCACCAGCACGGGAAGCGCCTTGAGCACCACCAGCGAAAGCGAGAACTGAACGCCGAGGCGAGCTCCCCAGAGCAGTCCGGCGACCAGCGCGACGAGCCCAGCGGCTGCCCATACACTTGCCCAGATCAGCGGCAATCTCAGGCCGACGGTGAGCGCCGCGAACTGATCGTCGGCGACGGCGCGGAAGCTCAAGCCGATGCGGGTGTAGCGGAAGAACAGCGACAAGAGCAGCACCATGGCTGCGGCCACCGCGGCGGCGAAGATGTCGAACTGGCTGATCAGCACGCCGCCGACTTCCAGCGGCACGTCCTCGATGCCGAGCTCGAGGCCGTGGACTTGCGTGCCCCAGATCAGCTGGGCCGCGCCCTCGATGATATAGGACAGGCCGAGCGTCGCCATGAACAGCGTGATCGGCGGCTTGTTGGTGAGCGGCCTCAGCACCGCGCGCTCGATGCCGATGCCGAGCGCCACCATGATGGCGAAGCTGACGGCTAAGGCCAGCGCGAACGGGACGCCGCGCTCGACGAGGCTGACGAAGGTCAGCGCCGCAAACAGAAGCAGCGCGCCTTGCGCGAAATTGAGCACGCCGGACGTCTTGTAGATCAGCACGAAGCCGATCGCGACCAGCGAGTACATGACGCCCGACAGCAGCCCGCCGGTCAGCACTTCGAGGAAGAACTGGTAGTCGAAGTCGCCGATCATATGCCTGCCCCTTCCTCATTGTCGGAGGCGACGCCGAGATAGGCATCGATGACGCGCTGGTCGTTCCTGATCTCGTCGGGCGCGCCGTCGGCGATCTTGCGCCCGTAGTCGAGCACCGCGATGCGGTCCGACAGGCCCATGACGACGCCGACATCGTGCTCGATCAGCACCACGGTGGTGGCGAAGCGATCGCGCGCGGCGCGCACATAGGCCGCCATCTCGCTCTTCTCGCCCGCCGTCATGCCGGCCATCGGCTCGTCGAGCAGCAAGAGGCGCGGCTCGGCGACCAACGCACGGGCAAGCTCGACCCGCTTCTGCAGGCCATAGGACAAGGTGCCGGCGAGCCGGTCGCGCACGTCGGTCAGATGCAGGAATTCGAGGATCTGATCGGCGCGGCCGCAGTGCTCGACCTGCTCGCGGCGCGAGCGGCCGACGCCTAGGATCTGACCGGCGAAATTCGACCTCGAGCGGTAAGCGAGACCGGACGCGACATTGTCGAGAACGTTGAGCCCCTTGAACAACGCGAGGTTCTGGAAGGTACGGGCGACTCCGAGGCGCGCCAGTTGCTGGGTCGGGACCTGCGCATAGCGCGCGCCGTTTAGGCGCACATTCCCGTGATCAGCCCGATAAACGCCGCTGATGACGTTGATCAGCGAGCTCTTGCCGGCGCCGTTCGGCCCGATGATGGCGCGTATCTCGCCGGGCCGAACGGACAGGTCCACATCCGCCAGCGCCACTACGCCGCCGAAGGAAAGACCTATGCCTTCGAGGGAAAGAAGCGGCGCGGCACCTTCAGCGACCGCCTGTTCAGGCTTATGGTCGTGAACCTGCCGTTGGGGCCCCGGCAGCCCTTGCGCGAAGATTTCCGGCACGTAGACCGAAGCCTCGATCGCCCCGAAGGCATGGTTGGATATCGGCATTCCAATCGTCCCCAACTGTAGCGAAGGCACGCACGGTCCCGGCCGCACGCTCGATGGAGCGTTCGGTTCATCATCGTCGGCTGGCCAGACGATCTCCGGCTAGCGGCCGGCGTTGCTATTCGGCGGCCAAGGCCGCCGCCGCCTCTGCGTTTTCTAGCTCGCGCACGAGCGGGATGACGTGCTTGCCGAAATACTCGACCTCTTCCTGGAAATGCAGGAAGCCGAGCAGGATGAGATCGGCGCCTGCCCGCTTGAGGTCGACGATGCGTTCGGCCACCTGCTGTGGCGTGCCGATCAGGTTCGACCGGAAGCCGTCATTGTACTGCACCAAATCGTCGAAGGACGATTTTGCCCAGTTGCCCTCGCCTTCCGGCGAGGCCTTGCCGGCATTCTTGACCTCATGGCCGAAGGCATTGACGGCTTCCGGGTTGGCCTTGGCGATAATCTCGGCAAGCACGGCCTTCGCCTCTTCCTCGGTTTCGCGCACGATGGCGAAGGCGTTGACGCCGACCTTGACCGAGTGGTTGTTGGCCCTGGCCTTTGCCTGGATGTCGTCGACCTGCTTGGCGATCTCGGTCCGCGTGTTGCCATTGGTGAAATACCAGTCCGAAACACGCGAGGCCATGTCGCGCGCTGCCCGTGACGAACCGCCCTGAAAGATCTCGGGCAACGGCTGCGGCGGCTTCGGCTTCAGCGAATACTGGTTGAAGCGGTAGAAATCGCCGCGGAAGGTAAAACTGTCCTCGGTCCAGATGCCGCGCAGCGCGCGGATGAACTCTTCCGAGCGGCGATAGCGCTCGTCGTGGTCGAGCCAATGCTCGCCGATGGCGTGGAACTCGCCGCGGAACCATCCGGAGACAAGGTTGATGGCGACGCGACCATCGGTCAGATAGCTGATGGTGGCGAGCTGCTTTGCCGCCAGCGCCGGGTTCCACGGTCCGGGCAGGATCGCGGCGATGACCTTCAGCGTCTTGGTGGCGGCGAGCAGGTCATGGCTGAACGAGACCGACTCATGCTGCTCGTCGGCGCCGTAGCCGGCGGTGAAGCGGATCTGGCTCAGCGCATAATCGAAGCCGGCCTGCTCGGCGATCTGCGCCAGCTTGCGGTTGTACTCGGCCGAATGATTGGTCCTCTGCTCGATGTTCGAGATGACCAGCCCACCCGAGACGTTCGGCACCCAATAGGCGAATTTGACTGTGTCGCGATCATTCTGCGGCATGGAAACCTCCCGGCTTGGCCCGTCCCAACGATCGATCCAGCCTTGGCCGGAAGCTGTCGCCAATTTATTAGTCTACTGATTATATATACAAAGTAGGATTTTCCGTTTTGGTGGCCCTGCCTGGACAGAAATACCAATTTTGCGCGGCTGCATTCGCCGCCGGTTTTCAACGAGCCGTTTCCGTCGCCGGAAAGGCGCCAAGCTGGTTGCCAATCCCGAACGCGACGGCCTGCGCATGGCGGGCGACTTCCGGCAGGCCCATCAGCTCTCCGAATGTGCCGCGCGCCAGCGGACCGGCAATGAACAGCCCGGGCACGGACTCGCCATCCGGGCCGATGGCATGGCCGTCGAGCCCGGTTTCGATGCCGAGCCCATGGCGATCTCCCCGGATGAGGCCGGCATCGGCGAGCGAGCGAAGGGCGGGATTGCTTTGCAACGCCCTTCCATGCGCCGGACCCGTCGTGTTGATCACAACATCGAACTGCAGGGCTTCAGCCTGTCTCTCGCCACGTCGCCGCAACTTGACCGCCAGGCGATCCCCTTCCCGGCTCGCGCCCGCCAGGGCTGCCGCGATGTTGTCGTATGTGCCTGCGGCATGACGACGGTCGAGCACTGCCTCGACCTGCGGTGCGATCCTGAAGCGATGCACGTCCCAGAAGGCGCGCAGCCGCCGCACCAGCCGTGTGCGCTCGTCTGGCGCGAGAGCGGACCATATGGCCAGTCCCTGCAATCGCAACTGATCGAAGACCGACTGCCAGTTGACGCCGCCGGCATCCGCCGCAGCCAGCGTCGAACGGATATTTTTGAGCAAGCCGAGCACCGTCGTTGCCGGCGTGGAGGTGAAGTCGCCAAAGGGCGGGCCTCGCAGCTGCGGATGCCCGCGCGAACGCAATCCGTGTCGCGACACCGCCAGGATACGGCCACGATGGCCGCGGCGGTCGAGCTCCGCGACTGTATCGGCGGACGTCAGACCTGAGCCGACGATCAACACCGATGCATCGCCAGCAATGGAATCCAGCGCATCTGCGGAATAGACATTGGCAACGAAGCCGGGGGCATCCGCGATCGGCTGCAGCGCGGTCGGAACATCGGGCGACGGATGTGTCATGGCGAGCACAATCATTTCGGCGGTGATCGGCTGCCCGCCAGCAGCCACGGTCCAACCATCGCCGTTGCGCCTCACCTCCTCGGCACGGGCTCGGATGTGGTGGATCGCTCCGCTGTCGAGACAAGGCGCCAGTTGCTCGGCAACATAGCGGCCGAAGACACTGCGCCTGGGAAAGATATCGCCGTTGCGCCACACCGCGTCCGGATCGCGCTTGGCCTCGCCGTCATGCGCCAGCCAGCGCAAGAAATGATCCGGCTCGTCCGGCGACAGGCTCATCCGGGCCGCCGGCACGTTGACGCGATGCGATGGCTCCTCGCTGGAATAGGCAAGCCCACCGCCGAGGAACGGGCGCGGCTCGATCACGGTGATCGATGGCCGCGCGGGCTGGCGCGCCAGGTGCCAGGCCACGGATGCGCCGGTAAAGCCGCCGCCGAGGACGACGACATGGCTGCGCGGCCGGGGCGGCAGCGCGTTCACGAGGCGCTGGCGAGCGATTTCGGACGATGGTCGCCGGCGATGGTCTCGCCGAACGGCCCGGTGTTGACGGACGAGCCGGGCGCCTTGACCTGATGCTCGGTCGGCAAATGCGGCAGCACCAGTTCGCCGAAGCGATAGGCTTCTTCAAGATGCGGGTAGCCGGACAGGATGAAGGTGTCGATGCCGAGGCGGCGATACTCGTCGATCCGTTCGGCAATGGTGTCGGGATCACCGACCAGCGCCGTGCCGGCGCCGCCGCGCACCAGGCCGACGCCGGCCCACAGGTTCGGCGCGATCTCGAGCTTGGAGCGGTCGCCGCCATGCAGCGCGCTCATCCGCGCCTGACCGACCGAGTCCATGCGCGCAAAAACCTTCTGCGCCGAGCCGATGGTCGCGTCGTCGAGCCGGCTGATCAGCCGGTCGGCGGCCGCCCAGGCTTCCGCGGTGGTCTCCCGGGCTATGACATGCAACCGGATGCCGAAGGAGAGCTTGCGGCCCGCCTTGTCTGCGAGCTTGCGCACGCCGTCGAGCTTGCGCTCGACATCGGCCGGCGGCTCGCCCCAGGTCAGGTACTTGTCGATTTCCTCGGCAGCCACGACGGACCCGGCGTCGGACGAACCGCCGAAATAGAGTGGCGGATAGGGCGTCTGCACTGGCGGGAACAGCAGGCGGCCGTCCTCGATGCGGAAATGTTTGCCGTGATGCTCGACCGTCTCGCCGCTCAGCAATCGCTTGTAGACCTGCAGGAATTCCTGCGTCACCTCATAGCGCTCGGCGTGCGACAGGAAGATGCCGTCGCCCTTGTTCTCCAGCGGGTCGCCGCCGGTGACCACGTTGATCAGCAGCCTGCCGTTCGAGATGCGATCGAGCGTCGCCGTCATGCGCGCGGCAAGCGTCGGCGACTGCAGGCCGGGCCGCACCGCGACGAGGAAGCGCAGCCGCTTCGTCAGCGGCGCCAGCGCCGACGCGATCACCCAGGAATCCTCGCAGGACCTGCCCGTCGGCAGAAGCACGCCGTAATAGCCGAGTGTGTCGGCCGCCTGCGCCACTTGCGTCAGATAAGGCAGGTCGACCGCCCGGCCCCCTTCCGAGGTGCCAAGATAACGGCTGTCGCCATGCGTTGGCAGAAACCACAGCACCTTAATGCGATCGGGAATTTCGTGGCCCATGCTGCATCCCATCAAATAACGAGCGCAGCCGTGGCTCCGGCAACGCGATGGAGCCATGATGGCTTTCCAGGGATGGTGCGTCGCCAATCAATTTTCTTTTGTATATAAATTCCGTAGAATTCGTTTTTCTGCCCTCCGCCGCTTTTTAGATGGTTGCCGATTTCCAGAAACACTTCCGGCGAGCTGAAGCGGCGGCCTTGCGTCGTAGCCGGCATGGTGAGAGGTGGCCCCGCTTGCAGGCTGCTCTGTCTGCCACCTGAGACCAAAATCGACTCGGACATGGCTCAAGTACCGATCGGTGCAGTGGCGGTTTCCGGATATTTCGAGGAGCCCCTTGCCTTGATGCGGGTCAGGGATTGGTATTGAAGGCTCGCAGAGTCACTTTGCAATGACTGGATCCCGGCGCAGCGACGCGCAGCGGAAGAATGATCCTCTCCTCAGCGGTCGACTGGAAAAGACTTTCATCGGCTTCGTCAACAACGCGCAAAGCGCATGTTGGCTTGCTGCCGGCACGGCCTCAAATTGTACGTGTGGACGCTAGGCGGTTTGGCAGTCTCAGCCATTGTTCGACCGCCGCATCTTTGGCAGTCCGCTGAGACAAGGCCCAACCAGCGACGAAGGTGCCAGTGACCAACGTGTCCCCTGCTCCCGCTCATCTCGGGATCCGTCTGAAGGGTGGGCTGCGCCATCACCTGTCCAGGTCGGGTCGTCAGGACCGCCCATCGTCTTCCTGCACGGATTTCTCGATTCCTGGCGGAGCTTCCAGGCGACGTTCGCAAGGCTTAAACGGCCCGGCGACTGATGACCAACGCAGTTCATGTCGAAGGCGTTGAAGCGTATCTGGCGGTCATCGGCGGCCTCGCAATCTTCTTTATGGAATTGATAGAGAAAACTTCTTCTCCAGTAGACTTGGCCAGTGTCGTGCGGGCGCTCCCGTGAAGCTGTCATGTGCATGGGTCTTACAACGGGCTGCGCCCGATCCGCCACTGATAGGGTGGTGGCGTGCCATTGACCGCGTAGTCGCCGACGATGCGATCCTTGTAGATGCGTGGGTTGTGCGAAGATAGGGTACGGGCATTGCGCCAATGGCGATCGAGGCCGATCGGCTTTCTGGTCGAGGATGCGCCCAGCGCATCGAAGATAATCGTCGACGCTTGAAGGACCAGATCCGTGACGACCGTCACCGCCTGCGATGTCTCGAGTTCGGCGATGGCGTTGGCCTTCTCCTCGGAATCGGCATCGCCGGCAAAGTGTGCCTGATAAGCGCGTTCGATCGCTTGCGCGACCTGCAAAACAATGGCGCCAGCCGCATAGGCGTTACTGCGAATGCGGCCAACGACCTGAAGTACCTGCGGATCCTGGCTCGAGCGTGGGCCGGCGCCATTGGAGTACGAGCGATTGCGCGCGGCAACGGCAACGGCCGTCTCGTTGGCTATCGCCCGGCCGATGCCGGCAAGGGTGGCAAGATGCACCAACTGGTAGAAGGCGGCGCCATAGCGAAACTTGTCATCGTCGACGACGACATCGTCGGGGTCGACCGTGACATCAGTGAAGATCGTGGTGCCGCTGGCCGTGAGCGTCTGGCCGAAACCGTCCCAGTCATCGATGACATCGACGCCCGGATCGTCGCGCCGCACCTGCAACACGATGCCTTTGCCGTCGAGCCCCGTCGCGCCGACATCGATCCAGTCTGCGAACAGCGAGCCGGTGGTGTAGTATTTGGCGCCGTTGAGTACCAGCCTGTTACCCTTGTACGAGATGCGGGTCGAGAAGACATCCTGTTTGGCATCGCCGATCTCTGTCCAGGCATTGCCAGCGATCTCGCCACGGACAATCCGCTCCGCCCAGCGCTTGCGGCTCTCGCTGGAGGTCTTGTTGACGACATCCTCGACAAATCCAAAATGACCGCGCAGCGCCTGGGTGATGTTGGAATCCGCCGCCGACAGTTCGATCAGAATATTGGCGAGTTCGGGCAACGTCGCGCCGAGACCACCTTCGGCTTCGGGTATGCGCAGCGCGCCGAGGCCCGCCTGCTTCAACCTCGCAATCTCTTCTGCCGGCAGTTCGCGGCCAAGCTCGCGCTCGACGGCGCCGGCAGCGATCTGTGCAAAGATCGGCCGGAAACGTTCGGCCAGTGTCTCATAGCGAGCGCTGGGGCCTGCGCCCCAGGCGCTGTCGATCTGTGTCATTTTGCGTTGTCCTGAAGTTGGCCGTCCCACCCGGCACGGGCGAGGCGGTCAGTGTGGTTTGGCGAGGTCGGCACCGCCCAGGTAAAAGTCCTGGACATCTTCACGGGCTCGCAGTTCCTCTGCCGTTCCCGACAGGACAACGCGGCCGTTTTCGAGGATGTAGCCGTAATCGGCATAGCGAAGCGCGAGATTGGCGTTCTGCTCGGCCAGCAGGAAGCTGACGCCCTGCTCACTGTTCAGAACGCGGATGATCTCGAAGATTTCCTGCACGATGATCGGCGCGAGGCCCATTGACGGCTCGTCCAGCAGCACAAGGCTCGGCTTGGTCATCAACGCGCGGCCGATGGCCACCATCTGCTGTTCGCCCCCGGAAGTCAGGCCGGCCTTGACCTTGCGCTTCTCCTTGAGGCGAGGAAACCATGTGTAGATCCGTTCGACGTCGCGCTGCAGGTCTGCCCTGCTTGGCTTACGGACGAAGCCGCCGGAGAGGATGTTTTCTTCGACCGTCAATTGCGCAAAGCAATGACGGCCTTCCAGCACCTGCACGACGCCTCTGGCGACGAGCCGGGACGCCGAGAGGCCGCTGACCGGCTCGCCCTGCCAGAGGATGCTGCCGCGGCTGACCTTGCCGCGCTCCGGTCCAAGCAGATTGGAAACCGCCTTCAGCGTGGTGGTCTTGCCCGCGCCATTGGCGCCGAGCAGGGCAACGATCTTGCCTTGCTCGACCTTGAGCGACACGTCGCGCACAGCAAGGATCGCCTGACCGTAGAGCGCTTCCATATTCTGGATCTCGAGGAAGCTTGTTGCTGCAACGGTCATGGGTCGATCCTGTCTGTGCGGGTTGATGTCAGTTCGTTGCAACGCGGGGCTCGATGCCCTTTTCCTTGGCGTAGGCGGCTGCCTTTGCCTTGATGACGTCGGCAAACAGCGAGGCATCGGCCTTTATCCAGTCGGTCCTTGTATCCCAGGACTGACCGTTCCACTGGATGATCTTGGCGGCGATGGTTTCGCCTTTGTGATTGTCGATGGAGGTTTTCAGCGGGCTGATGAGGCCTTCGGCGCCAAGCTCGGCGATCCGCTTCTGATCGATGTCGAGGTGTTCGAGTGCCCACTGGCCTTCGGCGGCGGTCAATGGCCTGTTGCCGAATTTCTTGTGGCCGGTGCGCAGCGCCTCGACGAAGGTGATGGCTTCGATCACGCCATAATTGTAGTAAACCGTGCCGAACTTCGAATTGTCCTTCAGGTCGGACTTGCCCTTGTCGAGGATATTCGCCTTGAGCGTCTTCAAGATGCCGTAGTCGGTGCCCGGCGGGAAGACGGAGACGGCGAGGTAGCCCTTGGCGACAGCGCCCGCCGGGCGGGCGTCGTCTTCCGAACCGCTCCAGATATCGCCTATGATGCGATCGGCGGGGAAGCCGACGCGGGCCGCGGTCTTGATCGCCACCGGCGTCATGACGCCCCAGCCGCGCAGAAAGACCCAGTCGGCGTTTGCACGACGGATCTGCTGCCACTGTGTCTGCTGCTGTTCGCCAGGATGCGGAACCGGGATCTGGATGTCTTCGAAGCCATATTTCTTGGCCAGGATGCCGAGCGGCTCGATCGTATCGCGGCCATAGCCGCTATCGTGATAGAGCGTCGCGATCTTCAGCCCCTTGAGCTTGTCATAGCCGCCCGCCTGCTGGGCGATGTAGTCGACGATGATCTGGGCTTCGCTCCAATAGTCGAACACCAGCGGATACTGGTAGGGAAAGACGCGACCGTCGGTGGCGATGTTCTGGCCGCCGCCGGGGCTGACGATCGGGATCTTGTCGATGCGAGCCTTGTCGGTGAGCGCGACGTCGAGACCGCTCGAATGCGGATAGATTGCCGCCGTCAGCGCGCCGTTATAGCCGTTCTTGTAGCGTTCGTAGCACTCGATGCCGCGCTCGATCGTGTAGGCCGTCTCGCATTCCTGGACCAGGATCTTGACGCCATCGACGCCGCCCTCGACCTCATTGATGTAGCGGAGATAATCGATGTTGCCGGCACCGAACGGAATGAACGATGGAGCATAGGGTCCGGTCCGGTAGGTAAATAGCGGATAGAGCTGTTGGCCAGTGCCGTCTTCGGCGAAGGACGCGCTGCTCATGAGCGTGACGGCCATAGCGGCAGCGGCCGCCAGCGACATGGTCTTGGTTAGCAATGACATTGTGCAACCCTTGTTTGAGTGATTTGGAGTAAGTGACGACCAATGCTTGGGAGGAGGCGAAAGACCCGGCGCCGAGGTGTTTCGTCTGTCTGGGTTCAGTTGGATGATCGTGCTCGCGAGCGAAGGGCTTCCACGCCGCGCCTCCCCAGGCTCGACAACCCATCCGGTTCCTTGATCAGCAGCACGATGATGATCGTGCCGAAGATGATGTGCTGCAGGTTTGCCAGCGCGCCCTGATCGCCAAGAAATGACAGATCGATGATCAGCGACAGCCGGTGGAGCAGGATCGGCGTCAGCACGATGAAGGCGGCACCAAGAAAATTGCCGAAGATGGTTGCCACGCCGCCGATGATGACGATGAACAGGATCTGGAACGATTTATCGAGATTGAACGCATGAGCGTCCGAGGTCCCAAGGTATCCGAAGGCCCAGAGCGCGCCGGCGATGCCAAGGAAAAACGAGCTTATCCCGAAGGATAGAAGTTTGCGGCGCGCCACGCGGATGCCGATGACCGAGGCAGCGACATCCATGTCGCGGATCGCCATCCACTCGCGGCCGACACGGCTTTTGACGATGGCGAAGGCCAGCGCGATGAGCAGCACCGTGGTTGCGATCACCAGATAGTAGCGGCCGGTGGCCGACTGGAGGTCGTAGTCGAGGATCTGCAGTCGAGGCGCCGAGATGGTCAGCGACTGGCTGTCATTCGAAAACCAACTGAAATTGGTGAACAGCCATTCGAACAGGAACTGGGCGCCCAGCGTCGAAGCGCCGAGATAGAAGCCCTTGATGCGCAGCGACGGCAGCCCGAAGATGACGCCGGCGATCGCCGCGATCAGGCCGGCAAAGATCAGGACGACCGGCAGTGGCAAGAACGGCGCACGCAGCAGCAAATTATAGGTCGAGAAAGCGCCGATCGACATGAAGGCAGCCGAGCCAATCGACACGAGCCCGGTATACCCCATCAAAAGGTTCAGCCCGATGCCGGCAAGCCCCATGATCACCGTCGGGATGATGATCGAGCTCAGCCAGTAATCGTCGGCAAGAGCCGGCACCGCGAAGGCGGCGATCAGGCCAGTGATGATGGCGACGGTGCCAACCCCAAGGGCAGGCTGGCGTAGCGGCTTGGACGGGGCGGATTCCTGCAGCGTGGTCACGATCAGACCCTTTCGATTTCGCGGTCGCCGAACAGGCCGGCCGGGCGCACCAGCAGAAAGCCGACAGCGAGGATGTAGGCAAACCAGGTGGAAACGCTGCCATTGACCAGCGGGCCGACATAAATGTCGGCCAACGCCTCGGTCGCGCCGACAAGCAGGCCGCCGGCGATAGCGCCGGGGATCGAGGAGAAGCCGCCGATGATCAGCACCGGCAGCGCCTTGAGCGTCACCAGCGACAGCGAATATTGCACGCCCTGGCGCGATCCCCAGACAAGGCCGGCAACCAGGGCTACGATGCCGGCGACGCTCCAGACGATGCGCCAGATGACAGGCAGGCGGATGCCGATTGACTGCGCCGCAAGCGTGTCGGCGGCCACCGCGCGAAGCGAGATACCCATGCGCGTCTTGTTGAAAGCGATAGCCAGCGTGGCGACCAGCGTCAGCGCGATCAACGAGGCGATGATGTCGAACTGGCTGACATAGATGCCGCCGACCTGCACGGCGACATCGGGGATACCGAGATCGAGCATGTGAACATCCATGCCCATCAAAAGTTGCGCAAAGCCCTCGATGACATAGCTTAATCCCAGAGTGGCCATGAACAGGGTCAACGGATCGCGGTTTCGCAGTGGCCGCAGCACCAGCCACTCGATCAGGATCGCCATCGCCACCATGACAAGCGATGTGACGATGAAGGCCAGGGCGAAGGGCATGCCCTTCTCGACCAGGGTGACGAAGGTCAGCGCCGCGAACAGCAGCATCGCCCCTTGCGCGAAATTGAAGACTCCGGATGCCTTGTAGATGAGCACGAAGCCGATCGCGACGAGCGAGTACATCACTCCGGCAAACAGACCGCTGACCAATGTTTCAAGGAAATAGGCCATGAGTTCCTCAGTGAACCATGCCGAGATAGGCGGCTATCACGTCGGGGTTCTTGCGCACCTCGTCGGGTGCCCCGTCAGCGAGTTTGCGGCCGTAATCGAGCACCACCACATGGCTGGCGAGGTTGAGCACGATGCCGACATCATGTTCGATCAACACAACGGTCGAGCCGAAGACGCGATTGACCTCGCGGATCACGCGGCTCATCGCCCCCTTCTCTTCCTGGTTCATGCCGGCCATCGGTTCGTCGAGCAGCAGCAGCTTCGGGCCGGCGACCAGTGCCCGGGCGAGATCGACGCGTTTCTGCAGGCCATAGGGAAGCGTCGAAACTATCTTTCCCGCATGGTGGTCGAGCCCGAGGAACGACATGGTGCGCTCGGCGCGGGCAAGGAAACCGAGGCGCTCGGCGCCGTCCCTGCCCAGCCGGAAGATGTTTTCGAGAAAGCTGGCGTTGCCATGACGGGAGAGACCGGCCAGCACGTTCTCACGCACCGACAGGCGGCGAAACAACGCATTGTGCTGGAAGGTCCGGCCGATGCCGAGATGAGCCGTCTTCTGCGGATGGATCGCCTCGAAGCGCAGCCCGTCGAAGACAATGTCGCCGGCGTCGGCGCGATAGACGCCATTGATGACGTTGAGAAGCGAACTCTTGCCGGCGCCATTCGGCCCGATCAAGGCGCAGATCTCACCCTTGGCGACGCTGAAGCTCAGCGCATTCAGCGCTCGCACGCCCTTGAAGGACAGAGATACGTCGTGGAGTTCCAGCAAGCCGGTCATCACACATTCACGGATTTGAGACGGGACGCCGAGCTACGGTCGGCTTCGCGACGCTTGACGGCCTCGATGTCACGGTACCCGTCGGCGGGGTGCGTCGCGGGAAGATAGGGTCCTTGCCCGAACAGCTTTTCGCGCAACGTGCCGGGCTTGTAGGCGGTGGGATAGACGCCGCGCTTCTGCAATTCCGGCACCAGCAGGTCGACGGCGGCCTCGAAGCTTTCGGGCGTCACCGCATAGGCAAGGTTGAAGCCATCGACCCCGGTTTCATCGACCCATTCCTGCAGGATGTCGGCGATTGCCCCGGCCGAGCCGACGAAGACAGGCCCGACGCCGCCGATGCCGCCCCATTTCGCCAGTTCCTCGACGGTCCACGCCTTGTCCTTGCCGGCGAAGTGCTCGACCATCGAAACGATGGCGTTGGTCTCGACCTTCTTGAGTGCATCGGTCGGCGCGTACTGGCCGAAATCGATGCCGGTCCAACCCGACATGAACACCAGCGAGCCATCATAGGATGTATAGCTTTGATATTCGGCGAAGCGCTTGCGGGCCTTCTCGTCGGTCTCATCGACAATCAGCGTGGTGAGATTGTAGATCAGGACATTCTTCGGATCCCGGCCCGCGGCGGCGGCTTTTTGGCGGATTTCCGAAACATAGGCCTTGAGCAGCGATTTGGTCGGCGCGCCGACGAAAACGCACTCGGCATGCGCGGCGGCGAAGGCCTTGCCCGGCCCCGAGGCGCCGGCCTGATAGAGAACCGGTGTGCGTTGCGGCGACGGCTCCGACAGATGGTAGCCAGGCACCTCGAAGAACTTGCCCTTGTGGCCGATCTCGTGGACCTTGCCGGGGTCGGTGAAGATGCCACGGACCGGATCACGCAGCACCGCGCCTTCTTCCCAACTGCCTTCGAACAGCTTGTAGAGCACCTCGACATATTCGGCCGCGACCTCGTAGCGGTTGTCATGGCTTTTCAAGCCAGTCTGGCCGACATTCTTGGCGCCACTTTCCAGATACGAAGTGACGATGTTCCAGCCGACGCGACCCTTGGTGTGGTGGTCGGCGGTCGAAAGGCGGCGGGCGAATGTGTACGGATGTTCGAACGAGGTCGAGGCGGTAATGCCGATGCCGAGATGTTCGGTTGCAAGCGCGATCGGCGCGGCCAGTTGCAAGGGATCATTGACCGGAATCTGCGCCGCCTGCTCGATCGCGTGGTAGTTCGAGCCCTTGTAGACGTCGTAATAGCCGATGACGTCGGCGATGAATATGCCGTCGAAAATGCCGCGCTCGAGCGTCCGAGCCAGGTCCTGCCAATAGTCCAGGTCCTTGTATTTCCAGGACTTGTCGCGCGGATGCTTCCACAGACCAGGAGATTGGTGGCCAACGCAATTCATGTCGAAAGCGTTGAAGCGAATATGCCGACCCATCCGTCACTCCTTTGATAGCCCTGTCGGGCGACAGCGGGAGGAAACTAACGGCAAGCCGGTCGTCAACGAAGACAGAATATAATGTCTATGGATTAGATAGAGAATTAAAGTTCTCCACTTGGCGCGCATCCTGGTTTCCGGAAGCGCGGTACCCTGTGGCGGGTGACTATGATACGGCAGCAACACGCATGAGACGAGATCGACAGGCAGCCTTATCGAGCGCGCCAGACGCGCAGATGGATGCGGGGCGACCTGACCCAGTGTCGCGACCAGACACGCACTGCACGTCCAGCGCCACCGGCGGCAGGGGAAAGTTCAGGCCGTCGCGGGCAAATCGCCCGAAGTGGCGTGCGGGTACCGTTTTCGATCGTGCGATGTCATGCGCGTCGGGCTGCTCGAAGCGTATAAATTCGATACCTTCGGCGGCGATGAATGCCTCGGCGGCCTGAAGCGAGGCAAAGCCAGGCGGGTCGTCGGCTGCAGCGCTGGCCCCTGATTGTGCCCGGGAGAGCAACGTTCAGATCCAGGAGTGAAGCGGCGGGTTGACCCCATTGAGGTAGTACTGGCCGACGGCGTGGTACTTCCAGCGTACGGGATCGTGCAACGTGTGCGTGCGCGCGTCGCGCCAAAGCCGATCGAGGTGATGGGCTGCAAGCGTCGAACGCGTGCCGGCGAGCTCAAACAGCTTGTTCGTGGCCTGGATGGCTATGTCGGTGGTCAGGACCTTCGCTTCGGCGACGGCCACTTTGGCAAGGGCGATGGCATCGATCTCGGGCCTGGCGATCGCCGCGTCGACCTCGCGTGCCGCGCGTTCCAGAAGCGCCTCGGCCGCATGCAGCCTGATCTTCAGTTCGCCGATCTGCGCGATCGTGTAGGGATCGTCGGAAGCGCGCTCCTTGCCGCTGTCGACCCACGGCCGGGCATGGTCGCGAACCAGCCGGATCGTCGTCTCGATCGCGCCGCGTGCTATGCCGGCGTCGATGGAAGCATGAGTGAGCTGGCTTTGCGGACCCGCGGGACTAGCCTGGTCGTATGCCAGATAGGCGGGCAGGACGCGGTCGGCGGGTGCCACGACGTCGCGGATGACGACCGTTCCGCTTGCCGTCGTTCGCTGTCCGAAACTCGACCAATCGTCGATGATCTCGAGACCCGGCGCGTCGCGATCGACGATGGCGACGCGAACCTTGCCGTCTTCGTCAATCGCAACGATGGGAACGAGATGAGCGAAGAGGGCGCCGGTCGAATAGAATTTCTCGCCGTTGACGATGTAGCCGTCGCCATGGCGCGCGATGCGCGTCTCGAAATCCTCGACGTTCTTGCCCTTGAACTCCGAGAAGGCGTTGCCGAGGCGAAGGCCCGAGAGGACGAGACCGAACAGCGCCTGCTTCTGCGCGTCGGAGCCGGTCGCGCGGATCAGGTCGGTGATCTCGAAATGATTCTGCGGAATCTGGGCCAACGACGGATCGGCCGCGGCGATGATCTTGAAGACTTCCGCCACGATCGCCTGCGAGACACCGGCGCCGCCGAACGCTCGCGGCACCGTGATCCCCCACAGTCCGCTTTGCGAGAATATGTCCAGTTCGGCAGTTGGCAGGCGCCGGTCGCGATCGCGTTCGGCGGCACCTTCTGCAAATTGCGCCGCCAGCTTCCTGGCCACGGCGACCGCCTCTTCATCGGTTCGAATGATATGGGCGGGATGCGTCGGCCGCGATGGTGCAGGAAAGGCTTCGCGGCCACGCGGCTCCGCTTTCTTGACTGATGCGCCCATCGTCCGATCTCTCCCTCGGCGCTTCTTGTCTTCGTTCGGTGCTCTTCGGCAGCTTAGATCCACGAGTGACGCGGCGGCCTGACATCGTTGAGGTAGTAGTTGCCCACGGCTGGCGGCCGCGGGCGCGATCGCAGCCGCGCTCCGCCGCTGGCACGGCCTCCGGTCATTTCACGGCTCGGCGGAACCTATGAGGTCGGCTTCGATTTGCGCGAGCCTTGCCGGCGCCAACCGGCGCAGCGCCAGGAAATACGCGACTCCGATCGCCAGCAAGACGAGGAATACATATGGCAGGACGTTGTACGGCCAGGCCGGCACCGGATAGACGGTCCCCGCGAGTGTGACGATCAGCAGGATCAACGCTGCAACCGCCGATATGACATGCCAGGGTCTGAGCTCGCCGCGGCGGCGCAGAAAAACCGGCGCGCCGATCGTCACAAGCCCATAAGCCACCAGGAAGCCATATGTGGCGATCGACCCGAGGATCCCGTAAGCATCGAGGATGCCATATCCGGCGATAGACAGTCCCAGCGCGAAGACCAGCGCCACGATGCCGACCACGGTCACGGCGATATGCGGCGAGGCATGCGCCAGATGCGTCGCCCGCGCCGAATTGTGGAAAAGGCCATGATGCGACAGCGTGTAGAGCACGCGCGCCCCGGCATTGATGCTGCCCAGGATGCAGGCAAAGAAACTGAGGGCTACGCCTGCCGAGATCAGGATCCCGATGAAGCCGCCGCCGAAGGATTGCGCCAGGACCGTCAGCGGCGCATCGGATTTGTCCAGGCTCGGGTCGACACCGTGGAAGCCGGCCACGAGGCCGTATGAGCTGATGACGAAGATGAGGCCGACGCCGATGACGCTGGCGATCACCGCCCTCGGAATGAATCGCCGGGGCTGCTGGGACTCCGTCCCCAGCACGGTCGCGCTCTCGAATCCGACAAAGCTGAAGAAAGCCAGGACCAGACCAAGCCGCAATTGTTCAAAATGAACGTCCTGAAGTCCCGTCTGCGCGGCATCGCCGATGGATCCCCGGTGCACGAAGAAAATGACGACGGTGAGCAGGATGAGAGCAAGCGTCGCGAATTCGATGCCGAGCGTGACACGCGTCGAGAGCTTGATGTCGCGGTAAGCGAACCACCATGCGACGACCAGAGCGACGATGCTGAGCGCAAGCACGACCCCAACGGCGCTTGTCTCGAAGCCGATCTGATGCGCGAAAGCCAGCGCCGTGCTGACTGTGCCAAGTATTACCGCGGATGCCGTGAAAACGTAGCCGATAAGAAGGGCCCATCCGGCGATGACGCCGACCAGCGGACCAAGGCCATGAGCCGCATAGATGTAGAGAGAGCCTGGCGTGGCGATCCGCTTGGAAAATACGTTGATCTGCAGTCCGACGATCAGCAGGGCAATGGTCGCGAAGAGATAGGCGAGCCATGTGCCGTTACCGGCGGTCGCAAAGACGACGGGAATGACAAGGCCGGGCGTTCCCGACGGGGCGATGGTTCCGATGGATTGAGCAACGACCTCGGGAAAGCTCAGATAATTTCGGCGAAGGCCTCCGCCCAGCGACGAGCCCGCCGCGACAACACCCGTCTCTGCCGACCCTGCTGAAATGGTGCTCATAACCGACCCCTGAGCGGCGCGATTGCCGCCTGATGGTGATACGAAAGTCTATAAGTCGGTAAACAAAGGGTATTTTAAAAAGATGGCGGCTACCGCAACGGCGTTGCGCCATTCCGCGGTTTGCTGAAATGCAGGGCGGCAGATACCTTGCCCTGGTGGCGAGGGACCGTCGTCAGATCATGTATTCGGCCCGAGAATGGTTTTGATCCACGACAAGGACAGTGTCCGATCAAGCAAGTGGGCACCTTCAACATCGCGCCGGCGCTTCACCACGGGCAAGACTGAACGTCGACCTGCTCTAGGACCCGGATTGCCCCACAACGAGATCGACTTCGACGAGAGCGTTTCTGCCGAGCATTGCGACGCCGACCGTTGTTCTTGCGGGCAGTCGGTCGGCGTCAGGAAAATAGCGATCGTAGACCGCGTTGAACCCAGCGTAGTCCTGCTCGAAATTCCTGAGATAGATTCTGGCGAAGATGCAATTCGATAAACTGAACCCCGACTCTTCGGCGATAATCGAAAGATTGAGGAAGACCAGGTCCGCCTCCTCGCCGATCGTGCCAGGAAGCGCGGCGTCCGGCTGCGTCGGGCCGATCGGAAGTTGACCGGTGATATGGAGCAAACCGTTGAATTCCACGGCGTGAGAGTAGCGTGCGGTTCTGGGGGAAGGCGCTGCGCTCTCGACCTTGATATAACGCGGCATCTTGGTTCCTGGTCTTTTGGTAAGCCTGCGGCGAGTGATTGGGCCGGCGATCAATATGACGACCAGGATACCCGGGCCGCGATGGCGGAGCACGGCGAAACGCCAGAGGCGCAGGCATGCCGCCTGCGCCCCGCTCGTCTCCCTGCGCTGGGGTCGGCTTAGAAGTCCAGACCGCCGCCGGCGGGAGCGCCGACGGGAGTGCCGGGCCTGTCCTTCGGCGCTTCGACGACAAGGGCCTCCGTGGTGACCAGAAGTCCGGCCACCGACGCCGAGTCCTGCAGGGCCGTGCGCACGACCTTTGCCGGATCGAGAATGCCCGCCTAGAGCAGATCCACATAGGTGTCGTTCTGGGCGTCGAAGCCGAAGGTCGGCGACTTGTTCTCGAGGATCTTGCCGACCACGACCGAGCCCTCCACGCCGGCATTGTCGGCAATCTGCCTGACCGGTGCCTCGAGCGCCCGCAACACGATGTTGATGCCGACCTGGATGTCGGCATTGCCGTTCTTCAAGGCTTGCACCGCGGACTTAGCGCGCAAAAGCGCCACGCCGCCGCCGGGCACGACGCCTTCCGCGATCGCCGCCCGGGTCGCGTTCAGCGCGTCGTCCACACGGTCCTTCTTTTCCTTGACCTCGACTTCGGTCGCGCCGCCGACACGAATGACGGCAATACCCCCCGGCAAGCTTGGCCAACCGCTCCTGCAGCTTCTCGCGGTCATAGTCGGAGGCGGTCTCTTCGATCTGCTGCTTGATCTGGGCTATGCGGGCCTTGATCTCGCTCTTCTTGCCGGCGCCATCGACCACGGTGGTGTTTTCCTTGTCGGTCCGGACCTTCTTGGTGCGGCCGAGCTGGCCAGGGTCACGCTCTCTAGCTTGATGCCCAGATCCTCGGAAATGACCTGGCCCCCGGTGACTATGGCGATGTCCTCGAGCAAAGCCTTACGCCGATCACCGAACCCTGGCGCCTTGACGGCCGCGATCTTCAGTCCGCCACGCAACTTGTTCACCACGAGCGTGGCCAGTGCCTCGCCTTCCACGTCCTCGGCGATGATGAGCAGCGGCTTGCCGGTCTGCACGACCGCTTCCAGGATCGGCAGCAGCGGCTGCAGCGAACCGAGCTTTTTCTCGAAGATCAGCACGTAAGGTTCGTCGAATTCCACGACGAGCTTCTCCGCGTTGGTGACGAAGTACGGCGACAGATAGCCCCTATCGAATTGCAGGCCTTCGACGACGTCGAGTTCGGTCTCGAAGCTCTTCGCCTCCTCGACGGTGATGACACCTTCATTACCGACCTTGTCAACCGCCGTGGCGATGATCTGGCCTATTTCCGAGGCGCCGTTCGCCGAAACGGTGCCGACCTGCGCCACCTCTTCCGACGAGGCGACCTTGCGGGCGCGCTTCTTGATATCGGCGATGGCGGCGGCCACAGCGAGGTCGATGCCACGCTTCAGATCCTGCGGATTGAGACCGGCGGCGACGTATTTCGCGCCCTCCTTGACGATCGCCTGAGCCAGAACCGTCGCGGTCGTGGTGCCGTCGCCGGCAAGATCATTGGTCTTGGAAGCGACCTCGCGCAGCAGCTGCGCGCCAAGATTCTCGAACTTGTCCTCGAGCTCGATTTCCTTGGCGACGGTGACGCCATCCTTGGTGATGCGCGGCGCGCCGAAGGATTTGTCGATGACCACGTTGCGACCCTTGGGTCCCAGCGTCACCTTCACGGCGTTGGCGAGGATGTCCACGCCGCGCAGCAGGCGGTCTCGGGCATCGGTTGAAAATTTCACGTCCTTGGCGGCCATGACTATTGTCTCCTGTAATTGTCTCGGGAAAGTGTCAGGCGATAACGCCGAAAATGTCGGATTCCTTGGCGATCAGCAGATCCTGCCCGCCAATCTTGACTTCGGTGCCGGACCATTTGCCGAACAGCACGCGATCGCCGGCCTTGACGTCCAGCGGAATGAGCTTGCCCGTCTCGTCGCGGCTGCCGGGGCCGACCGAAACAACTTCGCCTTCCTGCGGTTTTTCCTTGGCCGTATCGGGAATGATGATACCGCCCGCCGTCTTTTCTTCGCTTTCGATCCGGCGGATCACCACCCGATCGTGCAAGGGCTTGAACCCCACGACATATCTCCATTGCTGAACTTGGCACTCTCCTCATCAAAGTGCTGACAAGTTGTAGCGAAGGCCGCAAAACCGAAGCAAAGACGTTCATTGCTTTGTTGGAAAGATTTTGAGCACACCTTTGCCGGTGTCTTTCATCTTGGCGCACGGACCGTCGAGGGACGCAACCAAGCCAATCGGGATCGACACGCGACCGCCTTCAGACGCCTACGCAAACGATCTCTTCGGCAGGAAAGGCTTCAGTGCTGAGGACGGCCTTTTCGACAGGTTTGCCGTACCCGACCTTTTGCCAGTACCCGGCGCGCGGTCGGGCGATGTCAAAGAGATCGCAAGCCACGGCGACGTGCTGGTCGCGCACGTTGAGTTCGCGAGCGATCTCGGTCATCGGCTTCGACCACACAAGCTCGAAGAGGGCGGCGCGGCTCAGTTTATGCATCATCAACTCCCGGCATCATCGGCCTTTGGCCTCTGCCCGTAAATCTGTAGTCGACGAACAACTATTAGCCCGCGGCTGCGTTTGGAAAATACCAAGCCAACCTAAAGACGCGGGCAAACCCGCACAAAGCTTGTCACTGACAGTCGCAGACGGAGAAGATCGGTAGCGCGTGATTTCGTCGGACACAACACATCGACAATCGAGTTCTGAGGTCGATCCTTCAGCAGGCGCTGGCTTCACTCCTGTCTCATCTCGCCGGCACAACCTGGCGGCTCGCCTTGATCGCCGCCCACCCGATGCTTCCAGCCAGCATCGAATGACCCCATTATAGCCGACGTTCCGCAAACTCCATCCGATTGGCGGCTTCTTTTTAAAATCTGCTCCCTCTCTTAATTCGACTAAGTCGATAGAGTTTGGTGATACAGACCGTTATGAAGGGGCCGGCAAATGTCGAGCAAGTTCGTGTTAGGAATATCGGGCAATCTTACCCGCCCTTCGAAGACCAGGCTATTTGTCGACCAGATAGTCGGGCAGGTCGCCAAGAAGATCGGCGCAGCTTCGACTACTTTCGATGTCGAGGATCTCGGCCCTTCCTTTGCGCACTCCAAGCGGCTTGGCGACCTTGATCCATCGGCCAGAAACATCGTCGAACAGTTGTCGAGCGCCGCTGTCCTGGTGGTCGGCTCGCCGACGTTCAAAGGCAGCTACACTGGACTGTTCAAGCATTTCTTCGGTCTGCTGGAGCCATCGTCGCTTAAAGGAAAGCCAGTTATCCTTGCGGCGACTGGAGGCGGAGAACGTCATTCCCTCGTCGTGGAACATCAGCTTCGGCCGCTCTTCAGCTTCTTCGAGGCATTGACCATCCGGACAGGCATCTACGCGTCCGACCGGGACTTCGCCGATGGCGTCATCATATCCCGAAGCCATCCGCAACCGCACAGAACAAGCCATATTCGAAGCGTGTCGGCTGGTCGCAGAGACGGGCAACGTCAGCCTGGCCGCCTAGGCATTGTGCGGCCGAAAAGGACGGCGCCGGCAACTTGTTAGCCACGCCGCCGAAATCCACGCCGATCGTCCGCTCCGGTAAAGCGCCGTGCTTCTCGTGAATTGTCATCGTTGCTGAAAGGAGACTGAAGGTGAGCAAGGTTGGGAAGCTGCGGCTTGGCGCCTTCATGTATCCAGCTGGCCACCATGTGGCGGCATGGCGCCACCCGGACACCGCCGCCGATGCGACGACGAGCCTCACGCAGCGCATCGCATTTGCCCAGGCGGCAGAACGCGCGAAGTTCGACCTGATCTTCCTGGCGGATGGGGTCGCGGCCCATACGGATGATCTCAAATCCCTCTCCCGGACCGACGAATGGGCCGTTGGCTTCGAGCCTCTGACGCTCCTGTCGGCACTTGCCGTCGTGACGGAGCGGATCGGCCTGGTGGCAACAGCCTCCACAACATTCAATGAGCCGTTCAACCTAGCCCGCAAATTCGCCTCGCTCGATCAGATCAGCGCCGGCAGGGCCGGCTGGAACCTCGTGACCTCGTCCAATCCGCTCGAATTGGAGAATTTTGGCAATATCAGCCAGTTCGCGCATCAGGACCGCTACGCACGGGCGGAAGAATTCGCTGATGTCGTGCTCGGCCTATGGAACAGCTGGCAGGATGACGCCTTCCTGCGCGACAAGCACAGCGGCCTTTTCTTCGACCGGGAGAAACTGCATATCCTGGGTCACCGCGGACGCCATTTCCGGGTGCGCGGACCGCTGACGGTCTCGCGCTCGCCGCAGGGTCACCCGGTCGTCGTCCAGGCCGGCTCTTCCGAGGCGGGCAAGGAGTTGGCGGCCCGCACCGCGGAGGTCGTCTTCACGGCGCAGCGAACGCTCCCGGAGGCGCAGAGCTTCTATGCCGACCTCAAGGGACGGCTTGAGAAGTATGGCCGCCATCCGGATGATTTGAAGATCATGCCGGGCGTCTTTCCAGTGGTCGGGCGAAGCGAAGCCGAGGCCCGCGAAAAATTCGAGCAGATCCAGTCGTTGATCCATCCCGACGTCGGGCTGGAGCTGCTGTCGAACCTCTCCGGTGGTGTCGATCTTTCCGCCTATCCGCTCGACGGGCCGCTGCCGGACCTGAGCGAGACCGAGCGCGGCAAGAGCCGCCAGCAATTGATCATCGATCTAGCCCGGCGGGAAAATCTCACCATCCGTCAGCTCTACGAGACCATCGCCGGTGCGCGCGGCCATTGGCAGCTCGTCGGGACGGCCGAGACCATCGCGAACGAACTCGAAGAGCGCTTTAATAAGGGCGGCGCCGACGGCTTCAACATCATGCCGCCGACCGTGCCCGGCGGGCTCGACGATTTCATTGAGCTGGTCATCCCGGAGCTGCGCCGCCGCGGCCTGTTCCGCACCGAATATGAGGGCCGCACCCTTCGCGAGAACCTCGGCCTGAAGCATCCCGCTCATCGGGCCCCTCACCGCGAACCCGGCAGCCAGGCGGCCGAATAATCGAAGTCCCATCAACCAACCGGCAAAGGGCCGAGCCACGCCGGCGGCCTAACCAAGGAGCAGTCCCTCATGACCACATCAACCCAACCTCGCCCTACCCTATCCGCGCTGACGATCAAACCGGTTGCCGCGCGGATCGGCGCCGAGATCGCCGACATCAAGCTTTCGGGCGACCTTTCCGACGAGACGATAGCAGCCATCAATGCATCGCTTCTGCAGCATAAGGTGATCTTCTTTCGCGACCAGGATCAGCTCACCGATATCGAGCAGGAGCGCTTTTCCAAGCGCCTCGGCAATCTTGTTCCACATCCAACCGAGCATGTACGCAACGGCACGACCTCGATCCTTGAACTTGATTCGTCGCGCGGTGGCCGCGCCGATGCCTGGCACACAGACGTTACCTTCGTCGACGCCTATCCCAAAATCTCGATCCTGCGCGGTGTGACTATTCCCGAGGTCGGCGGTGATACGGTTTGGTCCAACACAGTGGCCGCCTACGACAGCCTGCCACCGGCACTCAAGGCGACCGCCGAACAGCTGTGGGCAACCCACAGCAATGCCTATGACTATGCCGCACAGCGCCCGCATGCGAGCGAGGCCGATCGCCGCCACTATGAAGAGGTCTTTGCTTCCACCGTCTACGAGACCGACCATCCCGTGGTGCGCGTCCATCCGGAAACCGGCGAGCGCTCACTCATACTCGGCTCCTTCGTGCAGCGTTTCGTCGGCTATTCGAAGAGCGATTCCGAGCAGCTCTACGCCCTCCTCCAATCTCATGTCCTGCGCATCGAAAACACGGTGCGCTGGCGCTGGCGAGCGAACGACGTCGCCATTTGGGACAACCGTGCCACCCAGCATTACGCCGTCAACGACTATGGCGACAGCGCCCGTGTCGTACGCCGCACCACTCTCGACGGCGACGTACCGGTGAGCGTCGACGGCCGCCACAGCGTCACCCGTAAGAAGCTAGTTCGCGACGCCATCGCCCGCGCCGCCTGACCCTCCCCTCCAGCCAGGATCCTCACTCATGAAATTCGCGCATATCGCAGCCCTGATCGGCGGCCTTCTCGCCACCGGTCCCGCGTCGGCCGAGACCCTCATCCGCATCGGTTATCCCGGAACTGGCATCGACGACCGGCCCTATGCCTATGGCGACTATGTCGCCGTGGCCAATGTGCAGAAGCTTGTCGAGGCCGAGTTCAAGGACGTGCCCGACACAAAGATCACATGGACGTTCTTCCGCGGCGCCGGCCCGGCTCTCAACGAGTCGCTCGCCGCCGGCCAACTTGATTTCGCTGCCGGCCTCGGCGATCTGCCTTCGATCGTCGGCCGCTCGCGCGGCCTTCAGACGAAATATCTGGCCTCGGCCGGGAGCCATGATGCGCTTTATCTCGCCGTACCCCCGGATTCGCAGCTCAAGACGGTGGAGGACTTGAAGGGCCATAAGGTGGCGCAGTTCCGCGGCACCAATTTGCAGATCGCCACCGACCGCGTCCTCGAAAAGCACGGCCTCGCCGAAAAAGATATCCGCTTCGTCAGTCTCGACTCGAATTCCGCCACGGCCGCGCTCATCTCGGGCAATGTCGAGGCTTCCTTCGGCGGCTCGGAATATCTGGACCTCGCCAAACGCGGCGCGGTCAAGATCATCTACTCGACCAAGAACGACGACCCGACCCTCGGGCGCAACGCGGGGCTCCTCGTCACCGCGGAGTTCGAGAAGGCCCACCCAGAGTTCACCGCCAAGGTCGTGCGCGCCTTCGTCAAGGGCGCGCGCTTCGGCTCGGATGAGGCTAATCGCCAGGCAGTCTTTGAGCTTTGGTCGAAAGCAGGCCTGCCGGTCGAAAGCTTCGAGGCCGATTTCAAAGACGAGCGCCTGGCCCACCGCCTGTCGCCTGTCGTCGATGACTTCATTATCGCGCGCTACAAAGATCAGGCCGCGCGCGCCAAAGCCTACGGCCTGATAAAGAAGGACGTCGACATCGACAGCTGGTTCGAGACCAAGTACCTCAAGCAGGCCCTGGTAGACCTGAAGCTCGAGAACTACTGGTCCACCTTCGACGCGAAAGGCCGGAAAGCGACCGAGGGCGAAGTCGAACACACCAAAGCAGCGAGCAACTGAGATGGGCGCCGGCCACCGCGCGGCCCAGACTGGCGATGGGGACAGCACCGCCGGTTTTGCTCCCAATCGGGGCAGCATGCTCCCGGCTGCCGGCATCCTGGTTCTTGGTCTGGTGGTGCCGTTGGGCCTTTTGACGGCCTGGACGGTGGCAGCTCTCCTAGGCCAATTGCCGGAGCAGATCCTGCCGCCGCCCTGGGTCGTGTTCGACACCTTGTTGGATGGCATCCAGGACGGCTCGCTGCTTTCCAGCACGGTCACCAGCCTTGAGCGCGTCGCGGAGGGATTTGCTGCGGGCGCGCTGGCGGGCCTGGTGTTCGGCACCGCGGTTGGCCTGTCAAAGACCCTTCGCGACTTCCTCGATCCGCTGTTCCTGGCCCTCAGCCAGGTCCCGACCCTCGGCTGGATGCCGATCATCATCCTGATAGTCGGGATCGATGAAGGCCTGAAGATCATCGTCATCGGCTGGTCAGCCTTCATTCCAGTCGTACTGAACACCTCCCAAGGCGTGCGCGACGTTCCGGAAGCCTATGTGGAGCTTGGCCGCGTCCTTTCGTTCAGCCGATGGTCGAAACTTACGATGATCGTGCTGCCTTCCGCCGTGCCGTCAATCTTCACAGGGCTGCGCGAAGGCCTTGCCAACGGCTGGCAGACCCTGGTTGCGGTAGAGCTCATCGCATCGTTCGAAGGACTCGGATACCTGATGGCCTATGGCCGTCAGCTCTTTCAATTGGAACTCGTTCTTTCGGCCATGATCGTCGTCGGCCTCATAGGATTGGTGATCCATGGCCTGCTCACGCTTGCCGAAAACCGTCTGCAACGCTGGCGTCCGGAGACCGCACGATGAGCCTGATCACGATTATGGGTCTGGAGCGGCTGTCGCACAGCGTTCCTATCGCCCCGCCGCCCTTCCGCTCTATCGGCCGACATCTGCGACCGCTTGCCTTACCGATTACGCTGCTCGCGATTTGGGAGTTGCTCGCGCACGCCGGCGTTGCTGACGCGCGTTTTGTGCCGCCGCTCGAAGCGGTGGTGGCCCGTGGCATTGCAGAGTTCGGCGCCGGCGGCCTTGGCTTCAATCTACTGGCGAGCCTGGAGCGCGACCTGATTGGTTTCGCCTGTGGCAGTGTGGCCGGGATCACGCTTGGTTTGGCGATCGGGTTTTCCCGCATCATTGAACGCCTGCTCGGGCCGGTGCTGCTGGTACACCGTCAGATCGCCCTGTTCGCTTGGGTTCCCCTCATCTCGATGTGGTTCGGCGGCGGCGAGGCCGGCAAGGTCGTCTTCATCGCGCTCGCGGCGTTTCAGCCGGCCCTGATCAACACCTGGCAGGGAGTGTCCGGCATTCCGCGGAGCTATCGCGAGCTTGCCGACGTCCTGACCTTCGGCTGGTTCGACTTTGCCTGGATCATCGCCATCCCGGGTGCGCTGCCGCAAATCTTCACGGGCCTGCATTCGGCGCTGATTTACGCCTGGACCGCTACGGTGGGCGCCGAGCTTCTGCTCAACATCGCACCCGGTCTCGGCGGGCGCATGAACGAGGGCCAGCACCTGTTCCACATGGATCTACTGTTGCTGTGCATTCTGCTGCTCGGTGGCGTCGGCGTGGTCTTCAATGTCGTCGCCGGCGCCGTGGAGCATCGCCTTTTGCGCTGGAGGATCCCATGAGCGACCCTGTGGCCACGCCCGAACGGGGACGTGGCCAAAGCCACGCTTTGGAGATTGCTGACGTCAGCAAGAGGTTCAGGGTCGCCGGCCGGCAGGTCCAGGCCCTGTCGCATGTCCATCTTGCAGTCGGCGAGGGCGAGTTCGTCAGCATCGTGGGATCGTCGGGGTGCGGCAAGTCCACTTTGCTGCGGCTGGTCCTCGGCCTCGACACTGATTATGACGGCGAGATCCGGGTCGATGGACAGAGGGTGGAACGGCCGGGTCTCGATCGCTCGATCGTTTTTCAGGAGCACAGGCTTTTGCCCTGGCTCAATGTCGAGGCCAATGTGGCGGCGGCGCTGCGCCAAAGCGGGCTGGCCGCGGCTGAGCGGGGGCAACTCGTTCGCGACCATCTGCATCTCGTCGGCCTCGAGCAATTTGCCAAAGCCTATCCTGCCCAATTGTCCGGCGGCATGGCGCAGCGTGTGGCGATCGCCCGGGCGCTTGTCACCAAGCCGCGCTTTCTGCTGCTCGACGAGCCCTTCGGGGCCCTTGACGCTCTGACCCGACTGCGCCTGCAGGACGAACTTCAAAGAATCGTCCGGAACGAGGGCACGACCGCCGTGCTCGTCACGCACGACGTCGATGAAGCAGTCTACCTTGGAGATCGGATCGTCGTCATGCATCCCCATCCCGGGCGGATCGCCACGATCCTACCCGTCACCGACGCAGTCTCCCGCGACCGCTCCGATCCGAATTTCATTGGCCTTCGCGACGAGGTTTTGTCCCGCCTCGGCGTGTCGCGAACCGGAAACGATGCTGCCGCCGAAGTTCGCCGCAGCGCCTGACCGCCGGCACCTCTCAAAGCGGCTCCCACCCTCGCTGAACAGGGAGGGTCGCAGTCCTGGCCAGCAACGGAAAAGACGAAGTCGACCAGCAGGAGCTCCTCGCCTCGAAGATGCGATTTGCGGAGAGCCTCAGCCAGCCGCGTAGAGCCGCGAGAGCACCGGAAGAAAGGTCGGGCCCTTCTTTGTCAGGAAATCGCGAAACGCTTCCAACGCCGGTGTTGGGGCACGGTCCTGCCGAACCACCGAGAACCATTGCCGGCGGATAGGAAGGCCAATCACGTCAAGTGCTGCCAGCCTGTCACTGGCGACCTCATATGCGACAGTGTGGGCCGAAATGAAGGCAACCCCCAAGCCGGCCATTACCGCCTGCTTGATGGTTTCGTTGGAGTCCATTTCTGTACCGGGATCATCAAGCCGGCCCGGAATGTCTCGCATGAAATGCTCAAAAGAGACCCGCGTCCCGGAACCTGGTTCGCGGACGATGAAATGCTCCTGCGCGATGCGCGCCTTGGTTATGTCGCGCTGCCTCGCCAGTGGGTGATCAGGCGCAGCCACGATCAACAGCGGATGATCGCCGAACACGCGCCCGTCGACCTGAATGTCCGGCGGCGGGCGTCCCATCAGCGCGACATCGAGCCCATGGTTCTTCAGCTTGGCGATCGTCTGCTCGCGGTTGCCGACAATCAGCTTAATGTCGATGTCGGGATGCAGCTTCTTGAAGCCGGCAATGATCTGCGGCGCAAAGTACTTGGCGGTCGAAACCGCACCGACCACAAGTCGACCGCGCCTCAGCCCCTTGATCGCGTCGATCTCCTCCCGCAGGAGGCGCAATCGTTCTTCAATTGCCAGCGCCGCCTCGACCACGGCAATCCCTGCGTCAGTCGGACGCATACCGTCCGTTGCCCTTTCGAAGAGCTGCGCTCCGCATTCTTCCTCCAACTGACGCAACTGCAATGTCAGAGCCGGGCCGGTCAGCCCCAAGCGATTGGCAGCGTTCACTATTTTTCCCTCCGCGTGTATCGCGCAGACGGTACGAAGCTGGCGGAGGGTGATGTGTTTCATTTCGCGAGATAAGCAAAATTTACTGCGTTCGTAAACAGATTAAAGTTTACTAACCTGCCATCACACGCCTCCATAACCCCATTCCGCTCGGATCACCGACGGATGGGAGGGGAAAATGAGTGCACCGTCGCTCGAGGCTTTTCTGGCATCGCATGGAAGGGCCGGTTACAGGTCCGACGTGCTTTCGATCCTGGCGGCACTCGCCTCCGCCGCGCTCAAGGTCAACAACAGCATTCGATCAGGGAAGCTTGGGACTGCCCCTTGCGGCTCTCCCGAAATAAGAAACGCCGACGGAGACATTCAGAAGGATCTCGATATCCACGCAGACGAGACTTTCCTGAAATCATTGCACAATGTTCCCGTGCTGTACGTGCTTTCTGAAGAGCGCTCAGCGCCGGTCATGCTCGACCCGAATGGCCGCATCGCACTGGCAATTGACCCGCTCGATGGTTCTTCCAACATCGAGGCGAACGTGTCGATTGGCACGATCTTTTCACTCCTGCCGGCAACTGCTGCGGCAGCCAGCGCACCTCCCGAGGGGGTGTTTCTGCAGCCTGGAAGCGCCCAGCTTGCCGCAGGGTTCTTCGTCTACGGACCACAGCTCCTTCTGGTTCTCACTCTGGGAAAAGGAACGCACATATTCCTGTTCTCGCCGCAGCTCGGTACCTTTGTTCAGACGCATGAGAGCATCCGGATCGCCGAGCGGACAAACGAATTTGCCATAAACACATCCAACTACCGTCACTGGGACGAAGCGGTCCGGCTCTATGTCGACGACTGCTTGAAGGGCGAGGATGGCCCACGCGGCCGCAATTTCAATATGCGGTGGATCGCATCCCTGGTGGCGGAGGCCTACCGGGTCCTAATCCGCGGCGGTGTCTTCCTGTACCCAGGAGACGCGCGAGCGGGCTATGGCAATGGCCGTCTCCGACTGGTCTACGAAGCGAACCCGATAGCTATGCTTGTCGAGCAGGCTGGCGGCTGCGCCACCGATACGGTCAACCGCATCCTGGATATCACCCCGGCAACTCTTCATCAGCGCGTGCCGCTGGTTTTTGGCTCGGCCAGGGAAGTCGAGCGCGTCGGCCGCTATCACACCGAACCCAGCGCCATTGCCGAACGCTCGCCGCTGTTCGGCAACCGCGGCCTGTTCAGGGCGTAACGGGAGCAGAAAGATGTCGGCCAAGCATCCCGTCATTTCCATTACAGGCTCCTCAGGCGCCGGTACAACCTCGGTCAAGCGCATATTCGAGCAGATCTTCCGGCGCGAGAATGTGTCGGCAGCCTTCATCGAGGGCGACGCCTTTCACCGCTATGACCGCGCGGGAATGAAGGCCAAAGTCGCCGAGCAGGAGAAGATAGGCAATCCAAACTTCACCCACTTCCATGCTGAGGCGAACGAACTGGAGACGCTGCAGGAGATCTTCGAGGAGTATGGCAGAAGAGGCTCGGGAAGGACCCGGACCTATGTCCACGACGACGAAGAGGCCAAGCTCTACGACTGCGCGCCGGGATGCTTCACGCCTTGGCGCGAATTCGAGCCAACCGACCTGCTCTTCTATGAGGGCCTGCACGGCTGCGCCGTCACTGAAAAGGTGGATCTCGCGCGCCATGCGGATCTGAAGATCGGCGTCGTTCCGGTCATCAACCTCGAATGGATCCAGAAAATCCATCGCGACCGCTCGACCCGCGGCTATTCCACGGAAGCGGTCATGGACGTGATCCTGCGCCGCATGCCGGACTACACGCGCTACATCGTCCCGCAGTTCTCGCTGACCAACATCAACTTCCAGCGGGTGCCGATCGTCGATACCTCGAACCCCTTTATTGCGCGCTGGATCCCCACGCCCGACGAATCGATGCTCGTGATCCGCTTCGCCAACCCGCGCGGTATCGATTTTCCCTACCTGCTGTCGATGATCCACAACAGCTTCATGAGCCGCGCGAACTCGATCGTCGTGCCTGGCAACAAGCTCGATCTCGCCATGCAACTCATCCTGACGCCGCTGATCCTGCAACTGATCGAGCGCAAGCGCCGGGCTTCGTGAGGAGGAGGCAAGCCATGAACGACCATGCAAGGACCACCGGTTCAACGTTCATCGATGCGAGCGAGCAGGAGATGGCGAATGCGATCCGGGCTCTCGCCATGGATGCTGTCCAAAAGGCCAATTCCGGGCACCCCGGCATGCCGATGGGCATGGCGGACGTCGCCACGGTGCTGTTCAACCGTTTCATCACTATCGATCCGTCGCGCCCCGATTGGCCGGACCGCGACCGTTTCGTTTTGTCTGCCGGCCATGGCTCGATGCTGCAATATGCGCTGCATCACCTGGTCGGCTACCCAGACATGCCGATCGGTGAGCTGCAGCGTTTCCGCCAACTCGGCAGCCGCACCGCCGGCCATCCGGAATACGGCCACGCGCTCGGCATCGAGACCACGACGGGGCCGCTCGGACAGGGAATCGCCACCGCCGTCGGCATGGCACTCGCGGAACGCATGCTGGCGGCGCGCTACGGCGCGGACCTCGTCGACCACTACACCTATGTCATTGCGGGCGACGGTTGCCTCCAGGAAGGCATTAGTCACGAGGCGATCGACCTCGCCGGCCATCTCCGGCTGTCGAAACTGATCGTGCTGTGGGATGACAACCGCATTTCCATCGACGGGCCGACCTCCCTCGCCACCTCGATGGACCAGCCGGCGCGCTTCGGCGCCGCCGGCTGGAATGTTAGCGCCGTCGATGGGCATGACGCGGAAGCCGTCGCGGCAGCGATCGAGCAGGCGCGACGGTCGGACAAGCCCTCGCTGATCGCCTGCCGCACGGTGATCGGCAAGGGTGCTCCCAATCTCGGCGGATCGGAAAAGACACATGGCGCGCCGTTGGGCCTGGCCGAGATCGAGGCGACGCGCGCCAACATCGGCTGGACATATCCGCCCTTCGAACTGCCCGGCACTGTGATGCGCGCCTGGCGGGCCGTGGCCATTCGCGGCCAAGCGGCACGGACAGCCTGGGAGCGCCGTCATCAGAGCACGCCGCAACGCGAGGCATTCGACCGCGCAATCGCCGGCGAGGTGCCTGCGGCGGTATTTGAGGCCCTGGCGTCTTTCCGGTCCGAGCATTTCGAGAAGGCAACCAATGTCGCCACTCGCAAGGCGTCAGAAATGGCGCTGTCGATCATCAACGCAGCGACCGATCTCCCGGTCGGGGGCTCCGCCGACCTCACCCACTCCAATCTGACGATCACCAAGGACATGGGCAAGATCGCGCCGGGCACATTTGCCGGGCGCTATGTCCATTACGGCATTCGCGAGCACGCCATGGCGGCGGCGATGAACGGCATTGCCCTGCATGGCGGCTTCGTTCCCTATGGCGGCACCTTCCTCTGCTTCGCCGACTACGCGCGCGGCGCGATGCGGCTCTCGGCCCTGATGGGGCAGCGTGTCGTCTACGTCATGACCCACGATTCGATTGGGCTGGGCGAGGACGGCCCGACGCACCAGCCGATCGAACATCTGGCGATGCTGCGCGCGACACCGAACCTCAATGTCTTCCGTCCGGCCGACATCATCGAAACCGCCGAATGCTGGGAGCTGGCGCTCAAAGCCAAAGACCGGCCGAGCGTCCTTGTCCTGTCGCGCCAGAACCTGCCAATGCTGCGCACGATGGCTCCTGGGGCCAACCGCTCGGCCCGGGGCGCCTATCTGATGCGTGAGGCCGTGGGTCGGCGTGACGTGACGCTGGTTGCCACCGGCTCCGAGGTCGAGATCGCACGTGCCGCGGCCGACTTGCTTCATGAGCGGCACAATGTCCGCGCGGCACTTGTGTCCATGCCCTGCTGGGAACTGTTCGAGGAACAGGACAGCGCTTATCGCGCCGAAGTCCTGGGCAAGGCACCGCGCATCGCAGTCGAGGCAGCGGCCCGGATGGGCTGGGACCGTTGGATCGGCGAACGGGGCGACTTTGTCGGCATGATCGGCTTCGGCGCAAGCGCGCCGGCCACCGACCTCTACAGACATTTCGGAATTACGGCCGAGGCGATTGCCGATGCCGCCCTCGCGGTCACGCAGAAGGATTGAGGCCTTGCCGATAAGAGTTGCAATCAACGGGTTCGGGAGGATCGGCCGCAACATCCTGCGCGCCATCCTGGAATCTGGCAGGACCGATGTCGAGGTCGTCGCCATCAACGACCTCGGCCCAGTCGAGACCAACGCGCATCTGTTGCGCTACGACAGCGTCCACGGGCGCTTCGCGGGCCGGATAGCGATTGATGGCGACACGATACAGGTCGACGGCCGGGCTCCGATGCGGGTCACCGCCTTGCGTGACCCGGCGCAGCTTCCTCACGCCGAGCTCGGTGTCGACATCGCGCTCGAATGCACCGGCATCTTCACGACGCGGGACAAGGCGGCAGCGCATCTGGCCGCCGGCGCGAGAAAGGTGCTGGTGTCAGCGCCCGCCGACGGCGCCGACCTGACCGTTGTCTACGGGGTCAATCACGACAGCATAACGGCGGACCACGTCGTCTTATCCAACGCGTCCTGCACCACCAATTGCCTCGCCCCGATGGCCAAGGTGCTGCATGAAGCCATCGGCATCGAGCGCGGCTTCATGACGACCATCCATTCCTACACCGGCGACCAGCCGACGCTCGATACGATGCACAAGGATCTTTATCGCGCCCGCGCGGCAGCCCTGTCGCAGATCCCGACATCGACGGGGGCCGCCAAGGCGGTCGGGCTGGTGCTGCCCGAACTGAAGGGCAAGCTGGACGGTGTCGCAATCCGCGTGCCCACACCCAACGTCTCGGCGGTGGACTTCAAATTCGTGCCGTTGCGCCCCACGAGCGTGGAGGAAGTCAACGCGGCGATTGTCGCGGCTGCGCAGGGACGGATGGCCGGCATCCTCTCCATCGTTGACCAGCCGCTGGTCTCGTCGGACTTCAATCACGACCCCGCCTCCTCCTCCTTCGCTCTCGACCAGACCAAGGTCATCGATAGGCGACTGGTGCGGGTCATGTCCTGGTACGACAACGAATGGGGCTTCTCCAACCGCATGGCGGACACGGCCGCCGCGATCGGCGGCGTGCTGTGAGCGGCCTCGTCGATATCCGATCCGTCGACGTCGCCGGCCGGCGCCTTCTGGTCCGGGCGGACCTCAACGTCCCGCTGCGCAACGGCATGGTTGCGGACGCCACACGCGTCGACCGCTTCGCGCCGACCGTGAGCGATCTGGTGGCGCGCGGCGCCAGGGTGGTCGTCATGACGCATCTCGGCCGCCCCGCCGGAGAAGCGAACCCTATCTATTCGGCCAGGCCGATCGCCGATCGGCTGGCGCGCGCCAGCGGTTATCCCGTGACCTTCGTGCCGGATTGCGTCGGCACGGTCGCCGAGCACGCGGCATTGCACCACGAGGCGGGCACCATCCAGCTTCTCGAGAACCTTCGCTTCCACCGAGGCGAAGAGGAGAACAGCCGGTCCTTTGCCCTGCGCCTGTCAGTCAACGGCGACATCTATGTCAACGACGCGTTCTCCTGCGCCCACCGGGCGCATGCTTCCACCCATGCCATCGCCCGATTGATGCCGGCCTTCGCCGGACCTTCTCTGCTGGCCGAAGTGGCGGCGCTCGAGACGGCGCTGGAGAACCCCGTGCGTCCTGTGGCCGCGCTGGTAGGCGGCGCCAAGGTGTCATCGAAGATCGCCATCCTGGAGCAGCTCGTCCCGCGGATGGATCACCTCATCATCGGCGGAGGCATGGCCAACACGTTCCTTGCCGCGAAGCGGCTCGACATAGGCCGGTCCTTGCATGAGCGGGACTGTATCGGAATCGCCCGGACAATTATGGCCAAGGCCGCGGAAAGCGGATGCCGGATCCTGCTGCCCGACGCCGTGGTCGTGGCGCACGACTTGAACGACACGGCCGCTCCCCTCGAAGTCCCCGTCAACGCGATCCCCTCCGACAGGATGGCGCTCGACGTGGGCGGTGCCACGGTCTTGCGTATAGCCCGCGTGCTGGAAGATTGCAGGACCCTGCTTTGGAACGGCCCGCTCGGCGCTTTCGAGATCGACCCGTTCGGCAGGGGCACATTTGCGGTGGCGCGCTACGCCGCCGAGCTCGTCCAGGCTGGCCGGCTCACCGTCATCGCCGGAGGCGGCGACACCGCCGCGGCGCTGTCTGCGGCCAGGGTTGCCGAACGCATCACCTATCTCTCGACTGCCGGAGGCGCCTTTCTCGAATGGCTTGAAGGACGCAGCCTTCCCGGCATCGAGGCGCTGCGCAACAAGGTTCCCAACATGGAGATCGCCTGATATGGCCAAGATAACGCTTCGCCAGCTCCTCGATCACGCCGCCGAGCACGGTTACGGCGTGCCCGCCTTCAACATCAACAACATGGAACAGGGCCTCGCCATCATGGAGGCGGCCAGAGCCTGCGACGCGCCGGTGATCATCCAGGCCTCGCGCGGCGCCCGCTCCTATGCCAACGACATCATGCTGGCCAGGATGATGGAGGCGTTGACCGAGATCCATCCGGCCATTCCGCTGTGCATCCATCAGGATCACGGCAACAATGAAGTCACCTGCCTTTCGGCGATCCGCCACGGCTTCACCTCGGTGATGATGGACGGGTCGTTGATGGCGGACGCCAAGACTCCGGCGAGCTACGACTACAACGTCGCCATCACAGAACGCGTCGCGCGCATGGCGCATTGGGTCGGCGCTTCCGTCGAAGGCGAGCTCGGCGTGCTCGGCTCGCTGGAAACCGGCCGGGGCGAGGCCGAGGACGGTCACGGCGCAGAGGGCGCGCTATCGCACGATCAGCTTTTGACCGATCCCGATCAGGCGGTCGACTTCGTGACCGCCACCCGAGTCGATGCGCTGGCGATCGCCTGCGGCACCTCCCACGGCGCCTACAAGTTCACGCGCAAGCCGGACGGCGACATCCTGGCCATGCAGGTGATCGAGGCGATCCACGAGAAGCTGCCGAACACGCATCTGGTCATGCATGGTTCGTCCTCCGTGCCGCAGGAACTGCAGGACATCATCAACAACTATGGCGGCGAGATGCCCCAGACCTTCGGCGTTCCGGTCGAGGAGATCGAGCGCGGCATCCGCCACGGCGTGCGCAAGGTCAACATCGACACCGATTGCCGCATGGCCATGGCCGGGCAGTTCCGCCGCGTCGCGACGCAGGATCCGCGCGAATTCGATCCGCGCAAATTCCTGAAGCCCGCCATGGACGCCTTGCGCGACCTTTGCCGCGATCGTTTCGAACGCTTCGGCACCGCCGGCAACGCCTCGAAGATCAAGGTCATCGCCATGGACGAGATGGCGAAACGCTACGCCGCGGGAAAACTCGACCCGCAAATCGCAACCGCCAAAGCCGCCTGAGCGGCGGTCCGCCAAAAAAGGAAAGGACCAGCGTCATGCCCAACAAATCCGAAACCGTGACCGGCAAGGACCGCTACAAATCCGGTGTCATGGAATACAAGAAGATGGGCTATTGGGAGCCCGACTACGAGCCGAAGGACACCGACATAATCGCGGTGTTCAGGATCACGCCGCAGGATGGTGTCGACCCCATAGAGGCCGCGGCAGCCGTCGCCGGCGAATCCTCGACCGCAACCTGGACGGTGGTCTGGACCGACCGGCTGACGGCGACGGAAAAATACCGCGCCAAGGCCTGTCGCGTCGATCCGGTGCCGAACGCGCCCGGACAGTATTTCGCCTATATCGCCTACGACCTCGACCTGTTCGAGCCGGGTTCGATCGCCAATCTTTCGGCATCGATCATCGGCAACGTCTTCGGTTTCAAGCCGTTGAAGGCACTGCGGCTGGAAGACATGCGTTTTCCCGTCGCCTATGTGAAGACCTTCCAGGGTCCGGCGACCGGCATCGTCGTCGAGCGCGAGCGCCTCGACAAGTTTGGCCGCCCGCTGCTCGGCGCCACCGTCAAGCCGAAACTCGGCCTTTCCGGCCGCAACTACGGTCGTGTCGTCTACGAGGCGCTGAAAGGCGGGCTCGATTTCACCAAGGACGACGAGAACATCAACTCGCAGCCCTTCATGCATTGGCGCGAGCGTTTTCTCTACTGCATGGAGGCGGTCAACAAGGCGCAGGCCGAGACGGGCGAGATCAAGGGGACCTATCTCAACGTCACCGCGGCCACCATGGAGGACATGTACGAGCGCGCCGACTTCGCCAAGGAACTCGGCTCCAACATCGTCATGATCGACCTCGTGATCGGCTACACGGCAATCCAGTCGATGGCGAAATGGGCGCGCAGGAACGACATGATCCTGCACCTGCATCGCGCCGGCCATTCGACCTACACGCGGCAGAAGTCGCACGGCGTCTCCTTCCGCGTCATCGCCAAATGGATGCGGCTTGCCGGCGTCGACCACATTCATGCCGGCACCGTCGTCGGCAAGCTGGAAGGCGACCCGGCGACGACAAAGGGTTACTACGACATCTGCCGCGAGGACCATAACCCGATGAAGCTGGAGAACGGCATCTTCTTCGACCAGCATTGGGCCTCGCTCAACAAGCTGATGCCGGTGGCGTCCGGCGGCATCCATGCCGGCCAGATGCATCAGCTCATCGACCTGCTCGGCGAGGATGTGGTGCTGCAGTTCGGCGGCGGCACAATCGGCCATCCGATGGGCATTGCTGCCGGCGCCACGGCCAATCGCGTTGCCCTCGAATGCATGATCCTCGCCCGCAACGAGGGCCGCGACTATGTGCGGGAAGGGCCGCAGATCCTGGAGAACGCGGCCAGGAACTGTCTGCCGCTGAAACAGGCGCTCGAGACCTGGAAGGATGTGACCTTCAACTATGCCTCGACCGACACGCCGGACTTCGTTCCGGTGGCAACTGCAGCCGAATAAGGAGAACAGCCATGCGCATCACCCAGGGAGCCTTTTCCTTCCTGCCCGACCTGACCGACGACCAGATCCGCGCGCAGGTGCAGTATTGCATCGACAACAAATGGGCCGTCAGCCTCGAGGTCACCGACGACCCGCACCCGCGCAACGTCTATTGGGACATGTGGGGCCACCCGATGTTCGACAATCCCGACGCGGCGGCGCTGATGATGGAGCTGAACGCGTGCCGCAAGGTCTATGGCGACCGCTATATCCGCGTCGTCGCCTTCGATTCCTCGCATGGCTGGGAGTCGGTGAAGCTCTCCTTCATCGCCAATCGTCCGGCCGAGGAACCCGGCTACCGGCTCGAGCGGCAGGAGGCCTCGGGCCGCATGATCCGCTACACCACCAAGCCCTACGCCGCCGACAAGCCGGCTGGAACGAGGTACGGCTGATCGTCGGGACAAGAGGAGAATGCCATGTCGGCGCCAGCCTTTGCCGAAACGGAAGTGCCTCAAGCCGTCACGCCAGCGGCGATCGATCTGCGTGAGGAATTCGAAACTTCCGGCGTCAAGGACGTCCTGGCCGAGCTCGACCGCGAGCTAATCGGGCTCGCCCCGGTCAAGAGACGCATCCGCGAGACGGCGGCGCTCCTGCTGGTCGAACGGGCGCGCCGCCGCATGGGCCTCGCCCATGAGACGCCGACACTGCATATGAGCTTCACCGGCAATCCCGGCACCGGCAAGACGACCGTCGCGCTGCGAATGGCCGACCTGCTGCATCGGCTGGGCTATATCCGCAAGGGCCATCTGGTTTCGGTTACCCGCGACGACCTGGTCGGCCAATATATCGGCCACACCGCGCCCAAGACCAAGGAGATCCTGAAGAAGGCGATGGGCGGCGTGCTGTTCATCGACGAGGCCTATTATCTCTATCGCCCCGAGAACGAGCGCGATTACGGCCAGGAGGCGATCGAGATCCTGCTGCAGGTGATGGAGAACCAGCGCGACGACCTTGTGGTGATCCTCGCCGGCTACGCGCAGCGCATGGACCGCTTCTTCGAAAGCAATCCGGGATTCCGCTCGCGCATTGCCCACCACATCGACTTTCCCGACTATTCCGACGACGAGCTTCTCAGGATCGCGGAACAAATGCTCGACCAGCAAAATTACCTGTTCGACACGAAGGCAACCGCCGCAATGGCCGACTACATCGCACGCCGCCGCGCGCAGCCGCATTTCGCCAACGCCCGCTCGATCCGCAACGCGCTCGACCGGGCACGGCTGAGGCAGGCCAACCGCCTGTTCGAGAGCGCCAACGGACCGCTCGACGCAAAGGCGCTGTCGACGATCTCGGTCGAGGACATCACAGCCAGCCGGGTGTTCGCGCTAAATCCTGGGGAAGGAGACAGCAAATGACCGGGAAGACCATCATCGCCCCTTCCGTTCTGTCGTGCGATTTTTCGCGCCTCGGCGAGGAGGTGGAGGCCGTCTCGGCAGCAGGCGCCGACTGGATCCATCTCGACGTGATGGACGGGCATTTCGTGCCCAACATCACCTTCGGCCCGCCGGTGATCAAGACAATCCGCGATCGAACGGACAAGGTCTTCGACTGTCATCTGATGATCGCGCCGGCCGATCCCTATCTGGCTGCTTTCGCCGATGCCGGCTGCGACATCATTACGGTGCATGCCGAGGCCGGGCCGCATCTCGACCGTTCGCTGCAGGCGATCAGGAGCCTCGGCAAGAAGGCCGGCGTGTCGCTGAATCCGTCGACACCGGAAAACATCATCGAATACGTTCTCGACCGGCTCGATCTGGTGCTTTTGATGACGGTCAATCCGGGTTTCGGCGGCCAGGCCTTCATTCCGGCGGTCATCGACAAAGTCAGGCGCGTCAAGGCGCTCATCGGCCAACGTCCGATCGACATCGAGATCGACGGCGGCGTCACGCCCGAAACGGCTCCCCTGGTTACCGCGGCCGGCGCCAATGTGCTCGTCGCCGGCTCCGCTGTCTTCAAGGGCGGTACTGCCGACGCCTACCGAACCAATATAGCCGCGATCCGCCACGCCGCCGACAGGGTGGCCGCAAGGGAACCGGCATGAGTCTCGCAGTAAAGGACATCGAAGGCTCGTCGCTTCGCGCCGTCTTCTTCGATCTCGACGGCACACTCGTCGATTCCGCTCCGGACATTGCGGCGGCCGTCAATGAATTGATGGCAGGTTTTGGGCTGGCGCCGCATTCATTGGAAGCTGTCCGCGGCATGATCGGCAACGGAATCGGGGCACTGGTGGAGCGTGCATTCGCCACCCATGGCGTCGCACTTTCGCGTCAGGAATTTCGCGAGCGCCACGCGACGATGATCGACATCTATGCCGACAATCTCACCCGCTTGACCACGCTCCGGCCCGGGGCTGCACAGGCCCTGTCGGCTGCCCGCAAAGCGGGATTGCGGACAGGCGTGGTCACCAACAAGCCAGAAGGTTTCTCGCGCATTATTCTGTCGCGTTTCGATCTGCTGGCGGAACTGGACGTTGTGATCGGTGGCGACAGCGGCTACCCGAAAAAGCCGTCCCCCGAGATGCTGTTGGCCGCGTGCAGGAGCTGCGGCTGCGATGCACACGAGGCGATGCTCGTCGGCGACAGCGCGGCTGACGTGCTCACGGCCAGGGCAGCGGATATGGCGTGCACCATCGTGCGGGGCGGCTATACGTCCGTCGCGCCAGAGGGGCTCGGCGCAGACGTCGTGATCGACCGGCTCGATGAACTCGAAGCGAGGTTCTTCGCGGCCTGCAAGGCCCAATAATGCCGATCCGCGCGATTGTCTTCGACGTTGACGGCACGCTGTCCGAGACGGAAGACTTGCACCGCCGTGCTTTCAACCAGTCGTTCGCGGAGCACGGCCTAAGCTGGAATTGGGATAGTGCCCTTTATGCTGAACTGCTCGCAGTAGCGGGCGGGCGCGAACGCATTATCGCCTATAGCCACAGGATGCAGTGCCAAGTCGATGCTGCCGCCCTGCACGCGCGCAAGACGTATCTGTATAACCGGGCGATCCGGGAGGGCGCCATCGCTCTGCGCCCGGGGGTGGAGGGCTTGATCGATCACGCCAGACGCAAGGGTCTTTTGCTCGCAATCGGGACGACGACAAGCAGGGTGAACGTGATGTCGCTCCTTCAGTCAACTCTGGGCGATGAGGCACCTCGACTTTTCGCAACCATCCGGACAGGTGAGGACGTCAAAGCCAAGAAGCCGGATCCTGAGGTCTATCGTTTGGTGCTGTCAGATCTCGACTTGGAAGGTTCGCAATGTCTTTGTATCGAGGACTCCAGAAATGGGCTTCTGGCCGCACGCGGCTCAGGCATGCGCACCATCATCACCCCCAGCCAGTTCAGCTGTCATGAAGATTTTAGCGGTGCCGATCTGATTTTGCGCAATCTGGCGATGCCATGGTCATCGGCAGAGTTCCGTCCTTACACGTCCCTGATAGCCCAGCCGATCGAGCTCAGTCGTCTGCTTACGCGTGAACGAGCTTAAGGGAAGATGACACCTTATCTCGGCAGCCTGCCATCGCCGCCGACGAGGGAGCCTGCATGCGAGACGTCTTGGTAAGCAGCTACTCTCTGCAAAGGTAGTTCTTGCGGGCGTAAAACGAAACACAGACTCGAAAGCTGACACCGGTGGAGCACGCAACGCAAGCAGGCCAATCATGGGATCGACGCCGTGGGTGCGGCCCGTCACACTGATTTTTGCTGTGAATGCGTCGTCACTGGTGTCGCGAGAGATTAGCTCCGGACAGACTGCATGTGGTTGGCCCGACACCGGGCGAATGGTATGCCGAAGTAAATGGGCGAGACTTGTCCGATCGCTCTCCTTCCAATTGGCAAGCGAAAGCTATTTTGGAGGCGAAGGAGACGCGATGATTGTAGCGCTGAAAAAAGTCCATCGCCCATGAGAAGTGAAGTGATCCGCGATCCCTCGGTCATGAGCCAGTTGTTTGCGGAACCAGGGTTCCGGCCATGACGATCGTCGCGTATCTCCGCGTCGGAAGGACGAGCCGCGAAATTTTTGAGGACTATCCGACGTTGCCGGTCGACGGAATCGATGCTGTCGCTGCATGGGCGGATGCAGAACTGGGGCCTGGCTGGCGCGCCCCTGTTCCCGCTGGTCATGCTCGCCCCTGATGCAGCGGCTCGGTCGTCTGGTTACGCGTGAGCGAGCCTATCCATTTTCTTATCCTTGGTCGCCGCGATTGGCCCGCTCAGCGATCTCGGCGCATCGATCCATAGCGACTCGAAAGATTCGGCATCATCGAGAAGCAGACCGTCATCAACCATGTGGGCATAATCGTCGCTGAGCGCTTTCAGCGCCTCGCCCGCCGGCACGAGGTGTAGGCCCCATTCACTGCTTCCGCATAATCGATTGGTGCGCCGTCGGCCGCCTTCTCGGCAAAGAACATCGCCTTGTGACGCGCGACGGCGTTCGCCAGCTCCCGATCGGCGAGTGCAGCTTGCGAAAGACCAGCGTCGTCCAACCGCACGACGTCGTGCCAGTGACGAGCGAAACGCTCGCCACGCAGGCGCTCCTGCAAGCAGAAGACGTGGATCGCGGTCGCCTTCTCCCAGAACGTCCGCTCGGCATGCATCACGCGTGGCCGAGCGGTAGGAAAGACAATACCGTCCACCATACCGGCCGCATCGCAGACGATGTCACGCAGGCTCGCTGGTTCGCCCGTTGAGCGTGCGCCGAATTCAAGCATGACGCTCGGCGCCACATAGCCCGAGCCAGCCGTCGTCGCCTCATAATCGATGAAGAGCTTCCCACCTTCGACTCGGATCGCCGCAGACAGCGGTCCGGCCGCCAATGCGTCTGCGATGACCGGCTGAACGGAACCCTTGACCCACTGCGGCAGACGCTCGCGCACCGCGCTCGTCCAGCGCTTTTCCTCGCTTCGTGTCTTCGGTAGCGCCTCGCCATTGTCTCCGACAATGTCGGGCGCGAGCGCGCGAATGTCATAGGTCAGATCGACGTCCTCGGAAAACCGCCGGATGGCCCGATAGGCTTTCGAGAGCGAAGTGCCGCCCTTGAAGACCAGACGTTCGTCGAGCGGCGAGCCGTAGAGCGTCGCCAGCGCCCACACCACCCATGCATCCTTCTCAAGAAGGTGCGCGGGTCGGCCTGAGCGGTCGGCAGCGACGCTCAAGGCTTCCCGGCGGTCCTCGGGCGGAAGGAGCAGGAAGGCGTTAGCCATGCGCGACCTTCCCAACGCTGCGCGCGAGCCAGGTCGGAAGCTGAGGGGCCGCTGCTACCAGCTCGCTGAAAGCAGCGGGCGGCAGCTTCCGCTTCAGCGTCTTGAGGGCCGTCTCGGCATTCTCCGGCCCGAGCCAGGCGAGTGCTCGCACCGCCTGACCCGCCGGCCGATGTGGCATCGCGAGCTGCCAGCGAGGCGCGTGGCGAAGCTCGACGGTCTGCTTGCCAAGGCTCATCTTCCTGGTGCGGCCCGACGTAAGATAAACCGATCGGACCGGCACCTGTGTCGTAAGCCCAAGGCTGTTGGCGGCGACCGCGCCACTCGAGACGATAACCTCGCCACGCTGGGCGGCGAGCGCCTCGACTGCCTGCTCCACCGACGGCGCTCTGGTCCCGAACCGGCTCGTTACGGGCAGGAGGTAAACACCACGGCCGGCTCGGATCAGTTGTCCTCGCTCGGCCAGGCGCGACAGGGCCTGGTCCACCGCGGCGCGATTGCCAAGATGAAGCAAGCTCTTAGCCGCGACGGGCGTGCCCCCCGGCAGCCGCGTCGCGTGCTCAAGAATCTGTTCAGTCAAACGCCGCATGGCCATGTCTCCTGTCAGAAGTATAGGTCGTTTTCTGACAGTTTTCAATCGTGACGGCCACGGTCGGCTAACACTCAAGATACCCCCTTGGACCAAAAACGTACCAAGCATGCGGTAGTCCTGTCGCTACTCGCCTGTTATGAAGGTCCGTATGAAGCCGCCGACGGAACGGTTTGGTCATAAACATGCAGGGGCAATCGGCTTTCGGCTTTGAACTTGGCTTCGCGAGGTGGCGGACTTTTGGACGCCTGATGCGTTGCCGTTGTCGACGCTTTGCTACCGTTGTTGATCTTCAAGTTGTTCGGGCTGGAGCCTAGAACCGGCTCTCATGCCGTTGTTGGAAGTGCGGTGATCGGCTGTGATAGCGAAACTTGGACGAGTCGATTCATTTGTCCGACTGGCCCGGCTTGGTCGCGGCGAAATAACGGGCCCGACGGAACTGACTTACATGCCATCCTTACCCGCCTTGGCACCAGGATAGTCGCGGTGTGCGCTATGCTCTCGGAAATGTGCCTTGTTGCTCCTGCGCGGGCAGCACGGAGCACCCGTACGGTGTCTTGCCGGATGCAGCACGCAAGCCTACGGCGTTCCGGCTTCGTAATGCCAAATCCACCATGCTGGAATTGCGAGCTTCACCCCAAGCCCTAGTGTCTCCAGACCCGAACATTGCGCCGGAAGGGGCAAGCTGCTAATCAAGTAGACATTTTGGAAACATGGTTTCATGGACCATTCCGGTACAGTCGTCATTGTAGCTCGTCCAGGCAGCGACTGGTCCGACAGCCTCGAGGTACTGTCGGACCGGTACGCGTATCGGGTGCTGTCGGTCGGCAGTCCGGCCGAGGCACTGACAACAATGAGCAGCATCCATGTCGATCTGGCGGTCGCGGAGGATCGACAGGATGAGACTGTGGGTCTTGATTTCCTCACTAGGTTGCGCGTGTCTCACCCGGATATCATGCGTGTCTATGTGACACCGGCGCCCTCGTCGCTGTCTTACCAAGCGCTTTCCAAGGCAGCGATTTATCAGTTCCTTCTGACGCCTCTCGACCCGGCACAGCTCGGTCTGGCCGTTGAGCGGGCCTTGGAAGCGCGTGAACTTCATCGCCGCCACCGTATTCTGTCTCGGGAGTTCAAGATTTCGGGGGCCTTGATGTTCGGGGAGCGCCGTGACCCCGTGTTGAGGCCGGAAAGCCACCAGTTCGAAAAACTCGTCTATGCAAGCGAAAAGATGGCAGAGATGTGCGATCTGGCGCGGCAGGCAGCCGCGACCGAACTGCCCATCCTGATCCAGGGCGAGACTGGTACCGGCAAGGAGCTGCTCGCGCGCGCCATCCACTACAATTCACCCAGGCGCGCAAGCCCGCTCCTTGTCCAGAACTGTGGAGGCATGCCCGACGAATTGCTCCAGTCGGAACTGTTCGGCCACAAGCGCGGCGCGTTCACCGGGGCGATTTCGGATCGGCTCGGCCTGTTTCGGGCCGCCGATGCAGGAACGGTCTTCCTGGATGAGATCTCCGATGTGTCGCCATCCTTTCAGGTCAGCCTGCTTCGCTTTCTTCAAGAAGGCGAGGTCAAGCCGCTGGGGGCCGACAAGGTCATCCATTGCAACGTCCGCATTATCGCTGCATCAAACAAGCGGCTGCAGGACCTCGTCGCGCAGGGCAAGTTCCGCCAGGACCTTTATTTCCGGCTGAAGGGCTTCGAGTTCGAGGTACCGCCGCTGCGCGATCGTCCAGAAGATATCGGGCCGCTGGCGGAGTTCTTTGCCGCCAAGCATGCCGATGCAATGGGCCGTAAGGTTCTTGGTATCACCGCCAACACTCTCGAGAAGCTGGCGCTGTGCAGCTTTCCCGGCAACGTGCGCGAACTGGAAAACGAAATCCGCCGCATGGTCGCGCTAACCAAGGATGGTGAATACATCACCACCCGCAACATGGCGCCATCGCTGCTCGCGACCGCCTCTGCCCGCAAGCAGGGCGACGGCTTAAGGGGCTTCGTGCCCGAAGGGACCACGCTTAAGGACCAGGTCGAGAGTCTCGAGAAGCAGATTGTGGGCCGCGCCCTCATACGAAACCACTGGAACCAAAGCCGCACCGCGACCGAGCTCGGTTTGTCGCGCGTGGGGCTTGCCAACAAGATCAAGCGCTACAGTCTCAATGAAAACGGTTGAGAGGCATCCATGAGCACCGATGAAGCGCAAGATAAGGGCACGACGGTCCTGCGATTTCCGCAGTCGCGCGTGTTGCCGTCCGGGCATGCCGAACCGACGCGGTATCTGGGACTGGGCGCAATGGCCAAAGCGATCGGGGCGCCCGAACATCAGACCACAGGCCATTGGTGCAGCCGCTGCAGGGGTATCTGGTACGGCTATCTTCTGGAGGTCACCTGCCCGGCATGCGGCAACCGCCACGGCTGAGCGGTCGACAAACGGCACAAACGAACTTTCCACCTGCCAAGTTAGTTTGCACATCCGCAAAGAAGAATGTTGCGCCGCAACATGCTGCTGGTTTCCTTAAGCCACTGAGTGACGAGGATTTTTTTGGCGCGGCCTGACTTGGCATGTTGCTTGCTATTCCTGTTTTGTAGACGCGCTGCACCTAAAGGTCAGCGGCGTAGCGGAGGAGGAAATTCATGGCCAATCTTCTATGGCTCCAGGGCGGAGCCTGCTCGGGCAATACGATGTCGTTCCTCAATGCGGAGGAGCCAAGTGCCTGCGATCTCGTCACTGATTTCGGCATCAACGTGCTCTGGCATCCGTCGCTGGGACTGGAGCTCGGAGACAATCTCAAGAAGCTACTGAACGCGCTGACCTCCGGCCAGATGCCGCTCGACATCTTCGTCTTCGAAGGTACGGTCGTGAACGCTCCCAACGGCACTGGTGAATGGAACCGTTTCGCCGGGCGCGCGATGCGCGACTGGGTGAGCGACCTTTGCAAAGTGGCCAATTTCGTTGTCGCCGTCGGCGATTGCGCGACCTGGGGCGGCATACCGGCAACGGCGCCGAACCCCTCCGAAAGCCAGGGTCTTCAATTCTTGAAGCGGAACCAAGGCGGGTTCCTTGGCAAGGACTACAAGTCGAAGGCCGGTCTGCCGGTGATCAATATTCCGGGCTGCCCCGCTCATCCGGACTGGATCACACAAATTGTCGTTGCGGTCGCGACCGGGCGCGCGGGTGATCTCAGCCTCGACGAGTTCCAGCGGCCGAAAACCTTCTTCACCTCTTTCACCCAGACCGGCTGCACCCGCAACATGCACTTCGCATACAAGGTGTCGGCCACCGAGTTCGGCCAGCGCAAGGGCTGTCTCTTTTATGACCTGGGCTGCCGTGGTCCAATGACCCATTCGCCGTGCAATCGCGTGTTGTGGAACCGGCAATCGTCCAAGACGCGCGCCGGCATGCCTTGCATGGGCTGCACCGAGCCGGAGTTCCCGTTCTTCGATTTGGCGCCCGGCACCGTCTTCAAGACGCAGACGGTTATGGGCGTGCCCAAGGACATGCCCTCCGGCGTCGACAAGACCGGCTACATCAAGCTGACCGCCGCCGCCAAGGCCGCTTCGCCGCGCTGGGCCGAAGAAGACATCTTCGTTGTCTAAAGCGCGCTTTCCCGAACCCGATCGACAAAGGTCAAGACATTATGTCCGCTGCAGTTCAAACACTTGATATTTCGCCCGTCGGCCGCGTTGAGGGCGATCTCGATGTACGCGTCGACATCCAAAATGGCGTTGTGGTCAACGCCTGGACGCAAGCCGAGCTCTTCCGCGGCTTTGAGGTGATCCTGCGCGACAAGGATCCGCAGGCGGGGCTCGTTGTTACCCCGCGCGCTTGCGGCATCTGCGGCGCCTCCCACCTTACCTGCGCGGCCTGGGCGCTCGACACTGCTTGGAAGGCCGAGGTGCCACGCAATGCAATCCTCGCCCGCAACCTGGGACAGATCGTGGAAAGCCTGCAGAGCCTGCCAAGGCATCACTACGGACTTTTCATGATCGACTACACGCACAAGAACTACTCCCACTCGAAATACTATGAGGAAGCTGTCAAGCGCTGGTCGCCGTTCACGGGGACCAACTACGAGCTCGGCGTGACCATCTCCGGGCGCCCGGTCGAAATCTACGCCCTGCTCGGCGGGCAGTGGCCGCATTCGAGCTATATGGTGCCAGGCGGCGTCATGTGCGCGCCGACACTGACCGATGTGACCCGGGCCTGGTCTATCCTGGAGCATTTCCGCCGCAACTGGATGGAGCCGGTCTGGCTCGGCTGCTCCTTCGAGCGCTATGAGCAGATCCAGTCCTACGACGACTTCATGGCCTGGCTGGATGAGCGGCCAGAACATGCTAATTCGGATCTTGGCATGTTCTGGCGCATGAGCCTCGATGTCGGCGTCGACAAATACGGCCAGGGGCATGGCAAGTACGTCTCTTGGGGTTATCTGCCCCATGAGGACAGGTACAACCGTCCCACGATTGAGGGCCGCAACTCCGCGGTCCTTATGAAGAGCGGCGTCTATGACGGCGCGAGCGACACGCACAAGCTGATGGATCAAGTCTATACGCGCGAGGACCTCAAGCATGCCTGGTATGACGAGCCGGGCGGCATGCATCCGTTCGAGCGCGTGACCAAGCCAGTCGGCAAGAACCCGGTCGACTATGACAACAAGTATTCGTGGTCGGTTGCCGTGCGCCATGACCAGAACGGTCGGCTCGAGGCAGGTCCGCTGGCGCGCCAGTTGATCGCCGGCGGCACGCATGGCGAAAGCTGGCAGCACTTTGATCCGCTGGTGCTGGACATGTACAAGAAACTTGGGGGCGCGAGCGTGATGTTGCGCCACTTCGCGCGCATGCATGAAGGGGTCAAGCTATACCGGCAAGCCGAACACGCACTCAGGGAATTCCGGTTGAATGATCCCTGGTATGTCAAACCGACCGAAAAGGACGGCAAAGGGTGGGGCGCAACAGAAGCCATTCGCGGGGCGCTTTGCCACTGGATCGAGGTGCAGGGCGGCAAGATCAAGAATTATCAGATCATTGCGCCCACGACATGGAACGTTGGGCCGCGCTCCGATGGCGGCGAACTCGGCCCTATCGAACAGGCCCTGATTGGAACGCCGATTGCGGATATGAACGACCCTGTGGAGGTCGGACATGTCTGTCGCTCGTATGATTCTTGCCTTGTGTGCACCGTGCACGCTCACGACGCCAATACCGGCGAGGAGCTTGCCCGTTTCCGCACGGCATAGGTATCTGCCGGTTTCTACGACGCTGCCGATCGTCTGCACCAGCTGCGATCGGCCCGCTCTCCAAATGTCGGGACGGTAGCCGATGAACAATGAGCAACAGCACGCCCTGCTGCGCAAGATGGCGCAGCTCATGAAGTCGGGCCTCGAGACGCAAACCGAACCTTTTCCTGAAACCGAAAAGGAGTTCGCTGCGATTCTTGGCGAGTTGCGCAAGCTCGACACGAACGACGTCGAGGCCAAGATGGTCATCAGCGGCTTTGTCGATCATCCTTATGGGCCTGACAGGCAACGCTGCATGGAATGCATGTATTATCTGGTCCACCGAGAATGGTGCGACTTGCCGGAGTTGGCAGTTCCGGTCGACGCGGACTGGTGGTGCCGGCTCTGGCGCATCTGACGTGCCCTTTTGCGCAGGCGTGCCCTGGAGGGAGGCTGCGATGACGACCATTGACGATGCCCAGTCGCGCGAAATCATTGAGTTGCTACTGACGAGATCGCCGGAGACAGAAGCATTTCCACGCGCCGACAGCCATGACGATGTACTCGCCGTCATTGCCCGCCTGCGGGCGGCCGGAAACGATCTGGCGGCAAAGCTCGCGATCGCGGGCTTCACCTTGCGGCCGGTCGAGCACCAGGGAATAGAGCAGGCGTGTGAGAGCTGCATGTATTATCTGGTGCATCGCAGGTTCTGTGAGCTTCCCGAACTCGACCTGCCGGTCGAGCCGGAGTGGTCGTGCCGGCTTTGGCGGATATGAGGAGCAGGCCAGCATGATCGCGGTCGTCGGCTGCGGCAACCTCAACAGGCAAGACGACGGTGCCGGGCCAGAGGTGATCCGTGTGCTGCGCGCAGCAGGACTGGAAGGACCGGAAGTCAAGCTGCTTGATGCCGGAACGGATGGCATGGCGGTCATGTTCGCCGCCCGCGGCTGCAGGTCGTTGATCCTGGTTGATGCAGCCCGCAGCGGCGTCGAAGCGGGCGCGATCTACGAGGTGCCGGGACGCGAACTGGCGCGACCCTATTATCCAGGACTCAATCTGCACGACTTCCGCTGGGATGCAGCCCTCCATGCCGGCCGGCAGATCTTCGGCGCAGCCTTCCCGGACGACGTCACCGTATTCCTGATCGAGGCCGGGCAGCTGGATCTGGGGCTCGGTCTCAGTGTGCCTGTAGCCAAGGCGGCCTTGGTGGTGGCCCAGCGCATTGGGGAAATCGTGGCGGACCGCCTTGCGGCCGGACAGCAATGAACGATGCGACTTTAACCGTGCGCGTGAGCCGCGGCGGCTTGCATTTGTCGGGCGAGGCCTACGAGCGGCATTTCTGCGGGATCAGCGGCATTGTGCTGATGCGACGTGAGTCCGACCTGCTCATCCTGCCGGTGCTGCTGGCGCAGGCAGGAGGATATCTGCTCAAGCGTAAGAACCTGGCAGGCGACCGGGTGGCGCACGCTCCCGACTTCTTTCGGGCGAACGGGATCGCGGATGATGACAAGCGTGAGCTTCAAGTGGTGTGGGACAGCTCTCAGGCCGGCTTCATCGGTCGGGGCGTTTTTGCAAACTAAGTTTGCACATCGTAATTTAAGTAGACAACACTCAAAAAGCTGTTAGCATCAGCCGCAATAGAAGCTGCAACCAAGCAGCATGGGAGGATAGAGGTGAGGCAATCTCGTTTGGACGAGGAAGTGCGCGCCGCGTTGGCGGCTGCCGACGACCCTTCCGCCTCGCCCCAGGATCGCGCCGAGATGCTCATGGAGATCGCCATGGGTCTTCAGCAGCGTCCCAAATCGCCCGACGAGATCGAGGCCGCGATTGATCTCTACGAACGAGCCGGCGCTATTTGTCCGAACGGCGAGCATCTGCTGAGCACACGGATTGCCGCTCGCCGGGCAACCGCGCTTCTGGCTCTGCCAAACGGCGGCGCCGATGCTCTAGAGAGAGCCCGAACCGAGTTGGAAAAAGCCACCCGCTATTTTGCCGATCTCGATCGACCGGAAGAGCTGGCCGAGGCGGAGATGAACCTTGGACTGGCGATCCACAATCTCGCCGGGCTGAACAGGGCGCGCATCACCGATGCCATCTCGGCCTACCAACGGGCGTTGCGCACCTTCGACCGTGTGAGATTCCCGAAAGAATTCGCCATCCTGCAAAACAATCTGGCAACTGCCTTCCTGTCCATGCCCTTCACCGACAGTCGCGCGAAAATGCGCGAGGCGCTGGCCGTGCAGGCGTTCGAGGAAGGGCTGAAGATCGTCAACCTGATCGACCATCCCACCGAATACGCAATGCTGCAGAATAACCTCGGCAACGCACTGCAATATGCCTCGTCCAGCCATGTCGTGGAAAACAATCTGCGCGCGCTCGAAGCCTATGACGAGGCTCTAAAGGTGCGTACCCGCGCAGCCATGCCGCTGGAATACGCCAACACCGTCGCCAACAAGGCGAACTGCCTCTGGAACCTTCCCGACGATCCGGCGGATCCGGCCAACGGCAATCGCGCAAACCTGACGGCTGCGCGCGAATATTACCGCGAATGTCGCGAGATATTCATGGCCTCCGGCGAGGCCGACAAGGCGCGCATCGTGGCGGAGGCCTGCGAACAAATCGACCGGGAGCTGCTTTCGGCGCCGGCCACGAAATCCGACGGATTGTCGGGGTCCGTCCAACACCATCTCAATTGACGACAACAAGGAGCGCGAGGTGACTTTAGTGGAACTTACTGCAGGCGTGGCAGCACTGGCGCTGCTGATCGGCATCATGACATCCGGCATAGGCGGCGCGATCGGCGGCATGGCAACCGGCGGCAAGGCGATCGGCAACCAGTTGGCCGCGATGATGGGCAGCTTCTACGGCCCGGTTGGCGGCGCGTCTGGCATCGTCGTGGGCCTGATCCTTTTGGCGCTGATCGGCTGAGGTGTAATCATGTGGGAAATGGCAAAAAGCTCGATCATCCTCTTCCTCAAGGGCAAGCTCTTTGCGGACCCAGCCAAGGTCTACAGACAAACCGCGATAGGAGCATTGGCCACGGCCGCCCTGCTCGTGATCCTGGCCAAGATCGGGGTCCCGGTCATAGCCGCCGCGGCGGTGGCCGGCCTCATAGGCGGCGCGGTGCAGCCCTATCTCTTCAAGGACCTTCGGTACCGGTAGGAAATATGGGCAGATGAACGCCGTCGATCTCGTTCCGACCCAACGCGAAACGCTCGCCGGATTCACCGGGGATATCGAGCGGCTGGAGGCGCTGTTTGCGTCCTGGGACGAAACGCAGCGTTCCGCCGCGGAAGCCTACCGGCGCGCGATAGAAGATCTTCAGGGCGAGGCATTCCGGCGTCTGATTCGTGCTCTCAAAGATGATCCGGCAGCGCTCCAGGCGATGAAGACGGCGGCCGCTGACGAGATCGTTTATGCCGTGCTGCGACACCACAACATCCTCAAGCCGAGCCTGAGCGAACGTGTCGAGGCAGCGCTCGACGGTGTGCGCCCGATGCTTGCTTCCCACGGAGGCGACGTCGAGCTCGTGTCGGTGCGTCCGCCATCCATTGAGGTGCGCTTCACCGGGGCCTGTGATGGGTGTCCCGCCTCGGCCTTGACCTTCCATGCCGGCGTCAAAAAGGCGGTGGAGGAGGCCTGCCCTGAAATCACCGACATCCTCCAGGTCAAGCGATCAGGCACCGGCGCCAACGACAGCGTGCGTTTTGTCAGTCCCTTCGCGCTCGGTGCGGTGGACGGCTGGCATCTGGTCTGTCGGCTCGACGAGATTCCGCAAGGCGGCATGCTCCGCCAGGTGGTCGGCGGCGAAAACGTGATTTTGTCTCGGCAGGGGGCGGTCGTCTCCTGCTTCCAGAATGCCTGCGCACATCTCGGCCTGGAGATTGACGGCGGCGCAGTCGAGGACGGCATCGTGACCTGCCCGTGGCATGGCTTCCGCTATGATCTTGCCACCGGCGAATGCCTCACTGCTCCCGAGGTGCAACTCCAGCCGCATATGGTCAAGGTGATCGGCAACCGCGTCGAGGTGAGGCTCGCCAGATGACGCGCGTCTCGCTCGCATCCGCTTTCCGGCCGGCTTGCCCGGTCCCCTTACCGGCCGCGCCGCTGCTCGATCCCGCCGGCGCCAGCATCGTGCTCGGCCACCATGTCGCTGCGAACGGCCTGCCGGTGCCGATCGCGCCGGGCCCCTCGACATTGTTCGGGCCGCGCGGCGTCTGCTTTGCGTCGGGCGGCGCTTTCCTTGTGGCCGACACCGGTCATCATCGGCTGCTTGGTTGGCGCCAGCTCCCGCAAGCCGACAACGCGCCGGCAGACTTTGTCATCGGCCAGCCGGACTTCTTCGCGGAGGGCCGCAACGCTGGAGACAAGCCCGGACCGGCGACTTTGAACATGCCGACCGGCATTGCCAGTGACGGTCGCGTCCTGGCCGTGGCGGACGCGTGGAACCATCGCGTCCTGATCTGGACGTCGCTGCCCGAGCACTCCAACCAGCCGGCGGACCTGGTGCTCGGGCAGAAAGACTTCGACTGCGGATTCGCCAATCGTGGCGGCGGCCTGGCAGGCCCCGATACCCTCAACTGGTGCTATGGCGTGACGATTGCGGACGGACGCCTTTTCGTGGCCGATACCGGCAACCGGCGCGTTCTGGTCTGGAACGCCTTGCCCGAGGCAAACGGCCAGCCCGCGGATCTGGTGCTCGGTCAGCCGGACATGTTCGCACGCGACGACAACGCCGGATCCGGCGCAAGTGCTTCCGGCATGCGGTGGCCGCATACGATTGCAGTGACCAGCGGCAGGATTTTTGTCGCCGATGCTGGAAACAGCCGCATCATGACCTGGAACGGCATGCCCAATGCAGACGGCGCGCCGGCGAGCTTCATTCTCGGCCAGAAGAACTTTGAGGCTATCGACCATAATCGCGCAGCATACGACCCGAGCGAGCGGGCTTTGCAGATGCCCTATGGCATCGCCGTTCGCGAAGGCACGTTGATTTGCGCCGATACCGCAAATTCGCGCATTGTGGGCTTCCCGCTCGCGGGCCTCGATATGGACGCTCCGGCAACCACGCTGGCAGGGCAGAACGGGTTCGCCCTCAAAGGTGACAATCGCTGGAAGGCGGCCACTCGCGACAGTCTCTGCTGGCCCTTCGCGATCGCGGTGCATGAGGACCTGGTTGCGGTGGCGGACACCGGGAACAACCGGGTGCTCCTGTGGGAGGCGGCGCCATGACGGCCCTCCCCACCCGGCAGGCCGCGGACCGGCACGAAAGCGTGCAGATCCGCGTACGCGGCCGCGTGCAAGGGGTCGGCTTTCGTCCGACGGTGTGGCGTTTCGCGCAAGAGGCTCTGCTCGACGGTGAAGTGCTGAACGACGGCGAAGGGGTTTTGATCCGCGTGCGCGGGCCACGCGACGATATTGCTCGTCTTGTCGAGCGGTTGCGGGGCGAGCCACCGCCGCTGGCCGCAATTGAGGCGATCGAGGTGTCGCCATTCGTCGGCTGGCTGGAGGAAGGCTTCAGGATCATCGCAAGCACGAGTGGCGAAGCTCGCACGGAGATCTCACCGGACGCGGGCATTTGCGCGGCTTGCGCGGCCGAGGTGCTCGACCCCTTTGCGCGCCGCTATCGTTATCCGTTCACCAACTGCACCCATTGCGGCCCTCGCCTGACCATCGTCACAGGCGTCCCCTACGACCGTGCGTCGACCACGATGGCGCCATTTTTATTTTGTGCCGATTGCGCCGCCGAATATGGCGACCCGGCGGACCGCCGCTTTCACGCCGAACCGATCGCATGTCACGCCTGCGGACCGAAGGCGAGGCTGATCCGCTTCGACGGACGCGCTCTGAGTTACGAGCAGCACTCCATGCTCGATGACGTCGACGCCGCGATGAGCCTGATCCAGAAAGGCGAGATCGTCGCCATCAAGGCGCTCGGTGGTTATCAGCTGGCCTGCGACGCTACGCGCGCCGATGCCGTCGACCGGCTAAGGCAATTGAAGCGGCGCGAGCGCAAGCCCTTTGCGCTGATGGCGCGCGACATGGAGGTGATCCGCAAATACTGCCGGGTCACGCCTGGGGAAGAACAGGCGCTGCGCTCCGCCGCCGCCCCGATCGTGCTGCTCGATGCTTCGGGGCCACTGCGTCTGCCCGAGAGTGTGGCGCCGGGCATGGCGACCTACGGCTTCATGCTGCCTTCGACGCCTCTGCACATTCTGTTGTTCCGCCGCATGAAGCGCCCAGTGGTGATGACCAGCGGCAATCTTTCCGAAGAACCGCAGGCGACGGGCGAAGCCGAAGCGGTGTCAAAACTGGGCGCAATCGCGTCTTTCGCGCTAATCCACGACCGCGAGATCGCCAACCGCGTTGACGATAGCGTGGTGCGTCTGGCCGCTGGTAAGGTGCGGATGCTTCGTCGCGCGCGCGGTTATGCGCCGGCCTCGATTCGCCTGCCGCGGGGCTTCGAGACCGCACCGCAGATCCTTGCCTTCGGCCCGCAGATGAAAACAACCTTCTGCATGGTCAAGAACGGCCGCGCGGTGCTCTCGCAGCACCAGGGCGATCTGGAGGACGCGGCGACCTTCGACGACTACCGCGAGAATCTCGCACTTTTTCGCGATCTGTTCGATCATCGGCCAGATGCGCTGGCCTGCGACAGGCACCCCGAATATGTCTCGAGCAAGCTAGCCCGTGAGAGCGCGCATTCACAAGGCCTTCCGCTTTTCGAGGTGCAGCATCACCATGCGCACATCGCCGCTTGCCTGGCCGAAAACGGTAGACCGTTTGATGCACCCGCGGTGCTCGGCATCGCGCTCGACGGCCTCGGTTTGGGAGGTGCCGGCGAAATCTGGGGCGGCGAGTTCATGCTTGCCGACTATCGCGGTTTCGACAGGCTCGGCACGTTCAAACCCGTGGCGATGCTTGGCGGTGCGCAAGCATCGCGCGAACCCTGGCGCAATCTTTACACGCACCTCACGGCCGAGATGAGCTGGACCCAGCTTGCGATGAATTTCAGTGAGCTCGGCGTCTTGCAGGCGCTTGCCGGCAAGCCGCGCGCCACGCTCGACGCCATGATCGAGGGCGGCGTCAATTCCGCGCCGGCGTCCTCATGCGGCCGGCTCTTCGACGCCGTCGCGGCCGCGCTCGGCATCTGTTTTGAGCGCCAGGCCTATGAAGGGGAGGCAGCGATGCGGCTGGAGGCGATCGTTTGTCCAAAAGCCATGGCCGAAGAGGGCGACGAACTCGCCTATCCTCTCACGATCCCCAATCTGAAGGGCAGCGGCCTGCCCTATATCGAGCCGCTCGCCATGTGGAACGCGCTGCTTGGGGATCTGATCTTGCAGACACCCGCGGGTGTGATGGCGGCACGCTTTCACAAGGGATTGGCCAAAGCACTCGCGGCGATGACGCTGAAACTTTCGCGCCGCGACGACGAGCAGGGTCCGCGCTTTGACACCGTCGTCCTTTCGGGCGGTTGCTTCCATAACCGCATCCTGCTCGAAGAAACGCTGCGCCGGCTTGAGGAGATGGATTTCAAAGTCCTCACCCACGCCGACGTGCCCGCCGGCGATGGTGGCGTCGCGCTCGGCCAGGCTGTGATCGCTGCCGCGCATTCTATGGTCGCCGGGAAAATCCGGCCAGAAGGAGGAAGCCCATGTGCCTAGGTATTCCGGGACGGATCGTAAGGATCGACGATGCCGGACGTAAGCTTGCAACCGTGGACGTGAGCGGCGTCCGGCGCCAGATCAACATCGCCTGCATCGTCGACGCCGAGCACCCGGTGGAGAGCTGCGTTGGCGACTGGGTGCTTGTCCATGTCGGCTTTGCGATGAGTCGTATCGATGAGAACGAGGCGGCTGAGACGTTGAAGATCCTGACAGAACTTGGCGAGGCGCAGGCAGAAATTGAGGCAATGCGTCAATCCGCCCTTCACTAGGGAGATCAGCTATGTCGAATGAAGGCACATTAAGCGGGCTCTACCCGTTTCTTCACGGCAAGACACAGGATCCCACCAAGCTGCAGACGGCCCTGCTGCATTCGGTGGCCGAAAAGGCACGCGATTCGCGCGAAACGAATGAGGCATTCTTCGGCGGCCAGGCCGAGATTCTTGTGGCGGCCGCGCGCACGCTCGCCGGTGTCTACTCAAGCGGGGGTCAGCTTTTTTCGATGGGCAATGGCGGCTCGAGTTGTGACGCGAGCCATGTTGCGGTGGAATTCGTTCATCCGGTCACGGCGGGCCGGCCGGCACTTGCCGCGACCAACCTTGTCGCGGATCTTGCCATGATTTCGGCCGTCGGCAACGATCTTGGCTTCGATCATGTGTTCGTGCGCCAGCTCGTCGCGCATGCGCGCAAGGGAGATGCCCTGATCGGCATCTCCACCAGCGGCAATTCCCAGAACCTTATTGCCGCCTTCGTGAAGGCCAAGGAGATGGACGTCTCCACGATCGGACTCGCCGGCGGCGACGGCGGCAAGATGAAGTCGTCCGGCGCGGTAGACCATTGTCTGATCGTGCCGTCGACCTCGATCCACCGCATCCAGGAGTGCCACGTCGCGGCGTACCACATCATGTGGGACCTCGTGCATACGCTGCTAGCGGATGAGCGCGGCTCCGCGGCCAGGAAGGAAAAAGTCCAATGAAATTTGCCGACGAATTCCGCGATCGCGACAAGGCCCTAACGCTTGTGCGTGAGATCGAGAAGTTGTGCTCCCAAATCGAGGTGACGAAGCACCGACCGCTCAACATCATGGAAGTCTGCGGCGGGCATACGCACTCGATCTTTCGATACGGGCTGGAGGGCATGCTGCCGCCAGCAATCGAGCTCGTCCACGGACCGGGCTGCCCGGTCTGTGTGCTGCCGATGGGACGGGTCGATGACTGCGTGGCCATAGCCGAACAGCCAGGTGTTATCTTCACGACGTTCGGGGATGCCATGCGCGTGCCTGGTTCGCGCAAGAGCCTGATGCAGGCCAAGGCCGACGGCGCCGACGTGCGCATGGTGTACTCGCCGATGGACGCGCTGGCGCTCGCGCGCAAGAACCCCGACCGCGAGGTGGTGTTCTTCGGCCTCGGCTTCGAGACCACGATGCCTTCCACCGCGCTTACCGTGCTGCAGGCGGAAGCCGACGGCATCGAGAACTTCTCGGTTTTCTGCAACCACATAACCATCGTGCCGACGATCAAGGCGATCCTGGACAGTCCCGACCTCCATCTCGACGGCTTTCTCGGGCCCGGCCATGTTTCGATGGTGATCGGCACGGCCCCTTACGAGTTCATCGCCAATTTCTACCGGCGTCCCATGGTTGTCGCCGGCTTCGAACCGCTCGACGTGCTGCAGTCGATCTGGATGATCCTGAAGCAGATCAAGGAGGGCCGCGCCGAGATCGAGAACCAGTACACGCGCATCGTGCCCGAAGCAGGAAACGATCCTGCGCTGGCGGCCGTGGCAAAGGTTTATGAGCTGCGGGAGTTCTTCGAATGGCGCGGGCTGGGCTCCATCGACCATTCCGGGGTCAGGATGCGCGATGACTATGCGCGCTTTGACGCTGAGCGCAAGTTCGCCATTCCCAACATCAAGATCGCCGATCCGAAATCATGCCAGTGCGGCGAGGTTCTGAAAGGTGTGCTCAAACCCTGGCAGTGCAAGGTATTCGGCACGCTCTGCACGCCCGAAACGCCCCTTGGTGCGTTGATGGTTTCGCCGGAAGGCGCCTGCGCGGCCTATTACCAATATGGCGGTGTGAAGCGGCAGCAGGAGCGGCCCAAAACGGTGCAGGCTGCGCCATGAACGTCATGTCTCCCCCTCCCCGCAAGCTCGGCCGTATCCACGTGCCCGCCGTGACGCTTGCTCATGGCGGTGGCGGCAAGGCGATGAAGGACTTGATTGACGATGTCTTCGTCAGCGCCTTTGCCTCTGCCGAGCCGCAGGCGCTTGAAGACCAGGCGCGTTTCGAGCTGGCCGCCCTGGCTGCCCAGGGCGACAGGCTTGCCTTCACGACTGACTCGTTCGTCGTTGATCCACTGTTCTTCCCCGGCGGCGACATCGGCAAGCTGGCGGTCTTCGGCACTGTCAACGACCTTGCCGTCGGCGGCGCCAAGCCGCTCTACCTGTCCTGCGCGGTCGTCATCGAGGAAGGCATGAAGATTGACGAGCTGCGTCGCGTCGCCCAATCGATGGCTGCTGCAGCGCGGCGGGCGGGGGTCGCGATCGTTACCGGGGATACTAAAGTCGTGCAGCGCGGCGCCTGCGATAAGCTGTTCATCACCACGACGGGCGTGGGTGTGATCCCCGCCGGCGTCGAGCTTGCGATCGGCAGCGTCAGGCCGGGCGACGGCATACTGGTCAACGGTCTCCTCGGCGACCACGGCGCGGCGATCTTGGCGGCGCGTGGCGATCTTGCCTTGGAAACGGAAATCGAGAGCGACTGCGCGCCGCTGCACGGGCTGATCGATGCGATTTTGAAGGCGGCTCCCGAAACGCGCACCATCCGAGATGCAACGCGCGGCGGCATCGCTACTGTGCTCAACGAGATGGCCGAGGCATCGGGCGTCGCGATCGAAATCGAGGAAGCCGCGACGCCGCTACGTGAAGAGGTCCGCGGCTTTTGCGAGATTCTTGGTCTCGACCCACTCTATCTCGCCAATGAAGGTAAGATCGTCCTCGCGGTTCCACCGGCCGAGATCGATGCGGCGCTGGCCGCGATGCGTGAGCACCCCCTTGGCGCATGCGCCATGCTGATCGGTCACGCTTATCCCGGGGAAGCCGGACGCGTGACGATGAAGACCGCATTCGGTGGCAAGCGCATTGTCGACATGTTGGTCGGCGAGCAATTGCCGCGGATTTGTTGAGGAACCATGCACGAACTCGGCATCACCCGAAACATCGTTTCGATCGTGGAGGACGCAGCGAAGGGCCGCCGTGTCAGACGCGTTACGCTCGATGTCGGGCGTCTTGCCGGGGTCATGCCGGATGCGCTGGCCTTTTGCTTCGATGTCGTGTCGAAGGGGACGGCGCTTGAAGGCGCGGTGCTCGAGATCAGAGAAATCACCGGCCGCTGCCGCTGTCGCGGCTGCGGCGCCGAGTTCGAAACTTCGACGCTCTACCAGGCCTGTGGCTGCGGCTCGCGATTGCTCGATCGGCTGGCTGGCGAGGAACTGAAGATCAGGGAAATGGAACTCGAGGAGGCTGCCTGATGTGCGCGACCTGTGGATGCGGATCAAACACCAACGCCAGGATGCTGAATTTACAGACGGGCCTGGTCCGGCCGTTGGGCGGTCACACCAGCGAGCACCCTGGCGACCATCACGACGATCATCAGCATGATCATGGCCATTCGCATTCCCACCACCATGGCGATGGGCATGTGCACGACCATGAGCACGGACATCATCACCACGACCACCACCACGATCATAGCCACGACCACGGACATGATCATACGCACAGCCACGACCATTCTCATGACGATGAGGGTGACAGCCTGCATCATCACCACGATCATCATGGCCATGGTCGCGGCACGACTGTCGTCGAGCTTGAAGCCCGCTTGCTTGCCAAGAACGACACGCTCGCCATGCGCAACCGAGGCTGGTTCGAGGGGCGGGAAATCCTGGCATTGAACATCGTCAGCTCGCCCGGCGCCGGCAAGACGACGTTGTTGGAACGGACAATTCAGGACCTCAAGGACGAAATCCCGATCTTCGTCATCGAAGGCGATCAGGCCACCGCCAATGACGGCGAACGCATTCGCGCCGCCGGGGCAGCGGCGGTTCAGGTCAACACTGGAACGGGATGCCACCTTGAGGCTGACATGGTGGCACAGGCTCTGCAGGAGCTGAGGCCACCCAGCGGCGCGATGGTGCTGATCGAAAATGTCGGCAATCTTGTGTGCCCCGCACTGTTCGACCTCGGCGAAGATGCAAAGGTGATCGTTCTGTCGGTAACAGAGGGACAGGACAAGCCGCTCAAATATCCGAACATGTTCCAGGCGGCCAACCTCATGATCATCAGCAAGACCGACCTGTTGCCCTATGTCGATTTCGATATGGATGTCGCATTGGCCAATGCACATGCAGTCAACCCGGCAATCGAGGCGATTGCTTTGTCGGTGCGCAACGGGGAGGGCATCGACCAGTGGTACGGCTGGCTGCGCGACCATCGGCGATCTCTCGGCCAGTCCTCTGCGATCGCGCCGCAAAGGTCCGCCGCAGATAAAAGCTAGGCAAAAGCCAAAAAAGTTGGCGCAGGTGATTGGTCGTCCTTGGCCAAGCCTGCGCGCTACGCGAGTGGGGAAATAGATCATGATCGCCAGTCTATTCGACGACCGGCCCGACCATCTGCGTTCCAAGACGGTGCTCACTTGCGTTTTTCTGATCGCGGCCAACATTGCCGCGTGGGCATGGGCCTGGTTTGCCTTTTCCCATCACCCCGCCCTGCTCGGCACGGCCTTGCTCGCTTATACGTTTGGGCTGAGGCATGCTTTCGACGCCGACCACATCGCTGCGATCGATAATGTCGTACGCAAGCTCATGCAGGAGAAGAAGGCCCCCTTCTCGGCTGGTCTGTTCTTTTCGCTTGGGCATTCCACGATCGTCGTGCTGGCATCCTTGGCGATAGCCGGGACGGCCGCAGCACTTCAGGGCCGGCTGGAAAGGTTTCACGAAATAGGGGGCATGATCGGAACCTGCATCTCGGCTCTGTTCCTGCTCGCCATTGGCATCGCGAACCTCTTCATCCTCAGAGGAATCTGGCAGGCTTTTTCGAAAGCTCGACGCGGCGAGCCCATCGTCGAGGAGGATCTGGAGCCGCTGCTGGCCGGACGCGGCTTCTTTGCCCGTATCTTCCGGCCGATGTTTCGCGTAGTCTCGCGCTCCTGGCATTTGTACCCGGTCGGCTTTCTGTTCGGACTCGGTTTCGATACCGCCACCGAAATCGGCCTACTCGGCATCTCCGCGGCGCAGGCCGCAGCTGGTACGTCGTTCTGGGCGATATTGGTCTTTCCGGCCCTGTTTACCGCCGGCATGTCGCTCTTGGACACGATCGACAGCGTGCTGATGACCCGCGCTTACGGTTGGGCATTTGTCAATCCGATACGCAAGCTCTGGTACAACATGACGATTACGGCCGCGTCCGTGGTCGTCGCCATATTCATCGGAGGTATCGAGACGCTAGGCTTGATTGCCGACAGGCTGAGCTTGCAAGGCGGGGTGTGGATCGTCGTTGGCAACGTCAATGGCGACCTGACCATCTTCGGCTACATCGTTGTTGGAATCTTTGTCCTCTGCTGGTTGGTCTCGAGCCTTGTCTACAAGCTCAACGGCTACGACCGAGCGGAAGCGATGAGTTCTCCGTGACTGGCTCGGAACTCGTCGGGGCGCCTCTTGTTCGAGATATGAATAAAGCAAAAGCTTTGTTGACCGGAAGGAACGTACGAGTAGGATTCGTTTGGGCTGTGCAGCCTGCCGCTCGCTCCTTCAGGGCGATGACATCGCGCGCCATGTGCGGGAGTGCTTCTTTCTCAAGGACGCTGAGACAAACCTGTTCGTGCGCGACCGCAAGCTGTCCCTCGCTAGCTCTCGGTCATGCGGCAGTTCATCGACGCTCCGCTCGCGCTCGAGGAGGTGGCAGCCCGCTGCAACATGTCGCCACGCCAGATGCACGCCGCTTCGTGGCCGACTTCGGGGTGCCTCCGAGCAGCTTCTATAAGCGCTGCGGCTTCAGAAAGCCCGATCGCTCCTGGTAGGCACACGTTCTCCCATCGCTCGATTGCGTTTGCCGGCGGCTACGCCTCGCCATCGCATTTTACGCACGCTTATCGCTCGCGGATGGTTGCCCTTGCCTGAGTGCTCAGGGGCCTGGCGACGGACTTCGACACTGGCAGGGCGTCGGGACGCCAATGGCTGTGCTGCGCTATCGCCATGATGCTGATTCCTGGCCAATGAGGCCGAGGAGAGGATCGGACTGGCACCGAGCTGCCCGAAAGTCCGGATCTCGCTGCGCAACCTCTCGGACACGCCCATGCTGGCCGGGTTCGGACTTCATCCATGCTTCCCACCACGCCATGGACGCATATGCAGGAGCCGATGTCACGGGGATGTGGGAACCGACACCAAGGTTCTGCCCACGCGCCATGTTCCTCCGCCCGCAGGCGCCAATCCGACCGCGGGCTTAGACATCACCGAGGCCGCGTTCGACACCGTCTTCACCGGATGGAAACGCCCGGCGCAGATCATCTGGCCGGACGAGGGACGGCTACTGGACGTCGAGGCCGAACCGCCGCTCAATTTCCAGGTGCTCTACACGCCGCCGGGCGAGCCTTTCTTCTGCGCCGAGCCGGTGAGCAACATCACCGACACCTTTAACGGGCCGGCGCGAGCGACAGTGGCTGCATGGTGCTTGCGCCCTGGGGAACCCGGTCGGCGACTGTCCGCTTCATGCCGTCCGCTACGATTTTTAGCTGCGGAAGAGGCCTTGCACACAAGGGCACAGTCACCAAACGCACTTTCGATTTGACGCACGCTTCAATGGAATCGTCGTTAATTTCTCGACAGCGTATTCGCTACATCTCATCGACGCTGCTGGCAGAAACGCCAAGCAGGTTCGCCGGTGCCGCGACTCCGAGTCACAAAGCGTTTCAATCAACTAATGTTCGGAGATTTGCCTCACGAACAACTGGGCACGCGGATGTTGCGGCGCTGCGAAAAATTCCTCCGGCTTCGAAACTTCAACAATCTTACCATCAGCCATGAAGACAACGAGGTCCGCAACCCGCTTTGCGAACCCCATTTCGTGCGTAACGCATATCATGGTGACGCCCTCCTCGGCCAACGAGACCATAGTGTCCAAAACCTCGGAAACCATTTCCGGGTCGAGGGCCGAGGTCGGCTCGTCGAATAGGAGCACCGTCGGATTCATACACAGCGCCCGCGCGATGGCGGCGCGTTGCTGCTGCCCGCCTGACAGTTGCGGCGGATAGCAGGTCGCCTTCTCGCCGATCTTCACTTTTTCCAGGTGCTTGATGGCGATCGCTTCCGCGTCCTGTTTGCTGAGCTTCTTCACCAGACGCGGCGCAAGCGTGCAGTTCTCCAGCACCGTCAGATGCGGAAACAGGTTGAAATGTTGGAACACCATTCCGACCTGGCCGTTGAGTCGCTCGCTTGCCGCCTTGCCGGGCTGCCTTTCCTTGTCGACGACGAAGAGCATCCCTTCCTGATGATCCTCGAGGCGGGCGACGCAGCGGATCAAGGTCGACTTTCCCGAACCCGAAGGACCGCACAACACGATCTTCTGACCTTTCCTGACATCAAGACTGATATCGATCAAAGCCGGGAAATCGCCATACCACTTGCCGAGATGGCTGACCGATATCACGGGCTTCTCGTTGCTGTCATGCTCTGGCATTTTTCGTCCTCCGCTCCAGAAAAGCCCCGTATCTTGAGAGGCTGAACACAGTAACGAAATAGATCATTCCGATAAAAATATAGACCTCCCTGAAATAGGGATACCATTCGTCCGCACCGTATGCCGCGTGGCCAGACGCCAATATGTCGAAGAAGCCGACGATCGTAATAATTGACGTTTCCTTGAACGCAATCGCGAACTGGCTGACGGTCGCAGGCAACGCCTTGTGAAAGGCTTGCGGGAGCGAGATGTAGAACAAGGTCTGCCACTTCCCCAGACCTAGAACGCGAGCCGCCTCTGCTTGCCCCTCTGACACACCTTGCATACCGCCCCTGATGATTTCGGCCTGGTAGGCGGCGAAGAACAGCGCATAGCCGATCACCACTCTGGTCAGCTTGTCGCCCTGAAGCATCTCGGGGAGCGCCAGCGGCGCTACAACCGCAGCCGTAAACAGGATGGCCAGCAGCGGTATCGCCCTCAGGAGATCGATCAGTCCGGCCGAGAGCTTGGCGATGACGAAGATCTGCGATCGACGCGCGATCATAAGCAATATCGCCAACGGCATGCCGATCACCGTCTGGGCCGCAAAGACAAACAGCGTGAGAGACAGTCCGCCCCAGCGATCCGTCGTGACCTTATCCAAGCCCAGAATGCCGCCATACATGAGAACCAGATATGCGGCAAAGCCGACGGCCCAGCAGACGATAATCCTCCTCGCTGTCCAGAATGCCGGCAGGCACGACAGAAAGGCAACCACCACAATGACCAAGGATGCGAGGACCGACCTCCACTGGTCCTCGTAGGGGTAGAGGCCGAAAAGGATAATCCTGAAGCGGGCGGCAATGACCGACCAGCATGCGCCGGCAGCGATCTTGCATTGTTCGACGCCATCAGCGCGCCATACGGTTCCCAGGACGGCCCAGTCGAGCACCCGCCACGCAAGATAGGCGATCGGGACGGCAAAGATGGCCGTTCCGATGGCTCTGGGCAAAGTTCCAAAAAGCTCCCTGCCGATCACCGACAGGGCCGACGGCGCTTCAGGAGGCCGCCTTTTCTGTGCGGGGACCACAGACGGGTCGGCGACAAAAGTGGCGCTCATCGTATTGAAGCTCCGCCCTTGTTTACAACTCTGTTTAAGACATTCATCGCGAAGGAGATGACGCCGTTGAGAATCAGGAAGCCGATGATGAGAACGACGATCAGCTCGATGGTGTGCGCGGTCTGATTGATCGAGGTCGATACGACCATGAAGAAGTCCGTGAACCCAACGGCAATGCCGAGCGTCGTTGCCTTCATCAGCCAGACATACTGGTTCGACAGCATGGGGATCATGATCCGCACCGCTTGCGGCAAATGGACGTAGAAGAAACTTTGCCAGGGCGTCAGCCCGAGCACCTTGGCTGCTTCAAGTGTGCCGCGCGGTACGGCGTTGAGCCCACCCCTCACCACCTCGCCGATAAAGGCTCCGCCATAGATGGTTATTCCCAGGAACATCGACATCAGTTCCGGGGCTATGGTCTGGCCACCGACGAAGTTCAAACCCTGGCGCTTGGGAATGCTCAGCCATTCGGCCGCAGGCCGGCCGGCGAGGTTGACGACTACGAAAAGCAGAACCATTGCCGCCACAGCAAGCAGCCAGAGCAGATATTTTCGGCGGTCGGAGCCCGGCTTCACCGCGGACATGGCGGCCAGAATGAGGCAGAGGGTCAACCCCAATGCCACAAAGACATTTCCCAGGATGCCGATATTGATGATGGGGACGAACACACCGCGCGAGGACAGGAAGAAAACCTCACCAAAGTTGGCGGCATGAGAGGTCGCGGGGGCGTTGATGAGCAGCAGGTATATGAAGATGATCTGGAGGACCAATGGAATATTTCGCGTCGCCTCGACATAGAAGGTTCCGGACCACCGCAGCAAAGGGTGGTTCGATGCGCGCGCAGCGCCAACGACAAGCCCAAAAAAGCTCGCCGTCAATAAGCACGTCAGTCCGAGCAGGATCGTGTTTAGATAGCCTATGAAGAGAACCCTGATATACGAATCGTTGATGGTATAGGGCAGCGGGGAAAACGCGACATCCCAACCGGTAGAACGAAACAGGAAACCGTACCCGGCGGTCAGGCCCTGCGCCCTCAGGTTGCTGTTGATTTGCCACAGGATCGATATAAACGCTGAAAAAACCGCCGCGAATACGAGTATCTGAGCGACGACGTTCGATACACTGCGGCGGCCATCCATCAACGATACTCCGGGACTTTATCGGTCAAAGTTTAACCCAGGAGCCGGACCCGACTGGTCGGGTCCGGCAGGTCGCCGCCGCGGCCTTGGGAGATCTTAGTCTAGGATCCACGGGAAGAAGACGCCGCCGTCCTTCCACTCGCGGTTGATGCCGCGCGGGATCTTGTATGGCGAACTGTCCCCGAAGTTGCGGTCATAGACCTCGCCCATGTTACCGATCTGCTTGATCACATTATATACCCAGTCGTCTGAAAGGCCGACGCGGACGCCAATGCCTGGCGTGACGCCGAGCAGCTTGGCAATGGTGGCATCCGCCGGCTTGGCCTTCGCTTCGTCGACGTTCTTGGAGGTGATGCCGTAGTCTTCAGCAAGCCTCATCGAGGAGAGCATCCAGTTGATGAGGTTCAGCCAGTCATCGTCGCCCCGGCGAACCGCAGCCGCCAACGGCTCAAGGGTAATGACGTCGGGCAGGATGGTATAGTCGTTCGGATGGTTGGACGATTGCGCAGCCACTGCCAGGACGGGCGCCGCATCCACGATGCTGTCGCAGCGGCCGGCAAAGAACGCGGCCGCCACTTCTTCGGACTTTTCGAAGGTGACCAGCTTCACGTTGATATTGTGACCCTTGAAAAAGTTGGCAGCCAAAGCCTCTGTTGAAGTGCCGGCCGGAACGCACAACGTGCCTCCCTCCAACCCCTTCGCGTCCGAAATGTTAAGGCTCTTCTGAACCATGATGCTGGTCGGCGAGACGAAGTATGGCGTCGAGAAGTTCAGCCCGAGCTCGGTGTTTCGGGACATGGTCAGGCCGGTGCCCTTGATGATGACGTCGACGTCGCCGGACTGCAGGGAGGGGAAGCGCTGAGCCCAGCTTAAGGGCACGATCTTCAGGTTCTTGTCCGATGCGAAGATCGCGACTGTAAGCGCACGGCACAGGTCGATGTCCTGACCCTTCCAATTGCCCTTGTCGTCGACCTCGGCATACGGCGGGTAACTGCCGTTGTGGCCTGGGCAAAGCAGCTCGCCACGCGCCTTGACCGCTTTCAAGGTATCGCCGCCGGCGGCGAATGCAGCCGTCGAATACGATCCCGCCGCCAGAGCCAGGAGCCCCGCTGTCACCAGCCTAGAGAGTCCGGAAGCATGTTTCATTATCGGTTCCCCAGTGTTAGCATTTCCAGTCGATATATTAACGACATTATGTCGACAGTCAAGCGGATCACAAGAAGGCTGATGAATTTTCGCGTCAGATCGCGATCTGTCCGTCCGTCTTTGCCCTGCAATCAACGCACCGCGCGCCAGCAATCCTGTGGTCGGACGACATTGAACTGCCAAAACGAGTCGCCTCGGCACGCCGATAGCGATGCTGCCGACAACGTCAGTTCTTCTACTGCTTCCAGCTGTCGACTAGCGCCATCACCTGGCCGCGAAAGGCCTCCGCCCGTTCATAAAGCAAATGCCATTCGACGGCCGGAACCAACGATCCTCCCGTTGTCCACGAGACATGCGTCGCGTTTGGCAAGGCCCGCCCAAGTCCCTGCGCCTGGACGTAATGGCGGCCTTCCTTACTCCCTGTCAGGAAGAGCGGACCGAGGAAGGCAATGGCCGCCGACGGCTCGACCTGGAGGCCTTCGACTTCGTGCGCATTCAGCATCATGTCCAGCATGTGGCCGTCATTTGCGGTGAAAATGCCGGAGACCTTGTCAGCCATCAGCGGCGCGACGAATGGGGATGCGCTGCCGACGGCCAAGCCATCCGCTTCCGTCACATTGTCGAGCCCAATATCGTACACCGACACGGGCCGGTGGACGCCCATCAGCAGCTGAAGGAGCATGCAGGGCGAAGCCGAAGGCTCGGCCCAGAAGCAATGAACGCTTCTTCCAAAAAGCGACTTCAGTCCGTAAGTGATTCCGCCGGGAGCGCCGCCGACGCCGCAAGGCACATAGACGAACAACGGATGATCGTCATCTACGACGATCCCCCGCTTCTCAAGCTGTGAACCTAGTTCGGCTGCGGCGGCGCCATAGCCGGCAAACAGGTCTATCGAATGCTCGTCGTCGACGAAGTGACATTTGGGGTCGGCTTCGGCGGCCTGGCGTCCCTGCTGGACTGCAATCGAATAGTCCCCTGCATGCTCGACGACCTCGACGCCGTTGGCGCGCAGGAGATTCTTCTTCCAGGTTTTGGCATCGCGCGACATGTGCACGATCGTGCGAAAGCCCAGGCTCGAAGCGATCATGCCGACGCTCAGGCCCAGATTGCCGGTGCTGCCGACGACTACCGAATAGTGCGAAAAGACAGAACGCGCGTGCGAGTGTGTGTAGTTCGGGCGCTCCGTGGACGTCCGGGCCAAACCGTTCTCAGCCGCCACGCGTTCCGCGAAGGCAAGCACTTCGTTGAACCCTCCCCGCGCTTTGATCGATCCGGCAATCGGCAGGGAATGGTCAGCCTTGATGTACCAGTGTGGAATGTTCCAGCGCTTTGCGAGATTTTCTACGGCTAGGAATGGAGATTCAACGACAGTGGCCCTGCCGCGCGTAACGGGAAAAGCGTCCTGGAGATGGTGGCGGGCTTCGCGCAAGCGTCGCTGTGCGTCAGCGATGTCGTCCTGGTACGCACGCGTGCCATGCGATTGCGCCAAGGACGGGTTGATCCAGAAGACCGGCTCCCGCGCCGAGAGGCGGGCGAGAAGCCCGTCCTTTTCCTGGCTTATATCGTCGCGCATGCGATATTCCTGCCGCGAAATCTTCCACCAAGGATGGCCAGCCAGCGCGGCCCCAGCTGCCGCCTTCTAAATGGCCGCCTTACATTCCTGCGTCGACTAGCGCAGTTGCATCCAGATGGCCTTGGTCTCGGTATATTGATCATGAGCCGCGAAGCCCTTGTCCTTGCCGCCGAAACCCGACTCCTTATAACCGCCGAACGGGACCGCGAAGTCGCCTTCCGAGTAGCAGTTGACTGAAACGGTGCCGGCGCGGATGGACCTTGCGATCAGGTGAGCCCGGTTGAGATCATTCGTGTAAAGCGACGCCGCTAAGCCGTAGTTAGTATCATTCGCGATGCGCACTGCTTCGGCGTCGTCTCGGACGGTGATAACCGACAGGACGGGGCCGAATATTTCCTCCCGGGCGATCGCCATGTCGTTTGTCACACCTTCGAAGATGGTCGGCTCAATGAAGAAGCCGCCTGTGTCCTTCAATACCTGCTGGCCGCCAAGTGTCAGCTTTGCGCCCTCGAACTGGCCCTTCTCGATATAAGAGAGGACCTTCCGCATGTGCGGCTCCTCAATCATGGCGCCGATTTTGGTCGCAGGGTCCAGCGGATCTCCGACCTTCCAGGTCTTGACGGTTTCCTTGAGCTTCGCGAGCAGCGGTTCGCGGATTTTTTCGGAGACGATCAGGCGGGTACCGGCAGAGCAGTTCTCGCCCTGGCAAAACAGGAACCCGGCCGCGATCTGCTCGACCACGGGGGTGAAGTCCACGTCATCGAGAACAATGGCCGGGCTCTTGCCGCCGCATTCTAAGACGATGCGCTTCATGTTAGATTCGGCGGCATATTTTAGGAAGTAGCGGCCGACCTCGCCCGAACCCGTGAAGCTGATGCAGTCGACGTCCATGTGCAGGCCGAGCGCGCGGCCGGCGGTCGGGCCCATGCCCGGCACAACGTTAAGCACGCCTTCGGGAAGACCGGCTTCGGCTGCGATGGCCGCGAGACGCAGCAGCGAGAGCGACGTCAGTTCCGCCGGTTTGACGACGACGGAATTGCCGGTGGCGAGCGCAGGCGCGATCTTCCACATCGCGACGAACAGCGGGAAGTTCCACGGCAGGACCGCGCCGACGACCCCGACCGGCTCGCGCACGATCATCGAAACCACATCGAGCGGGGCCGGAGACATCTGGTCGTGGAGCTTGTCAGTCGCTTCGGCATGCCAGCGCAGCGTCTCAATGCTGTCGGGAAGATCGACATTACAAGAATCGTTGAGGGGCTTGCCGCAGTCGAGCGTTTCGATCAGTGCGAGCTCTTCGATGTTCTTTTCGATCAGATCGGCGAAGCGCAGCAACGTCTTCTTGCGTTGCCGCGGTGTTTGCCGCGACCACGATCCACTTTCAAAGGAAGCGCGCGCGGCCGCGACGGCCCTATTGATGTCGGCCTCTTCGCCCGCGCAAACCTGCGCCAGTTCTCTGCCCGTGGCTGGATTAAGGGTCGCAAACGTTTCGCCGCGTTCCGTGCTTCGATAGTCGCCGTCGATGAAGGGGCGGGTCTCGAAGGTCGCGGGAATCTTAATATCGACGGTCATCCTTTTGTCCTCAACCTACGTTGGCTTCAATTTTCCCAGGAGGCGACATTCTGCGACTTGAGGTCTTCGTAAAGCTTGCGGAACTCGGAGCGCTCGGCATCGGACAGACCGATCAGCGGCGCACGGACGTCTCCGATCGGAATGCCCGCGAGCGAGGCGCCGTATTTGACGTACTGGTTGAACTTGCCGCCGTTTTCGAGCAGGTAGATCAAGGGCATCATTGCCTTCATCAGCTTGCGCCCGAGCAGGAAGTCTTCCTTCTTCACGCACGCATTGTAGAGGGCGACGTGTTCGGCCGGCAGGAAGTTGGAAGCGCCGGCGATCCAGGAGCGCGTGCCCCACAGGAACTGGTCCAGGGCTTGATCATCGAAACCGCAGACGCGCTGCAGTTCGGGATAAAGAACCATGTGCTGATAGTAGCGCGAGATCGAACCGCTCGATTCCTTGATGGCGAAGATCTTCTTTATGTCAAGGACGCCTTCGAGAAACTCGCTGTCCATGTCCACGCCGGTGCGGGCGGGGAAATTATAGAGGATGATCGGCAGCGACGTGCTGTCGGCAATGTTGCGGAAATGTGCAATTAGTTCCGACTTGCCCGGCAGCGAGTAAGGCGGAGCCGCGAGTAGCTGCGCCTGGTAACCCAGGCCTTCGGCGAATTTGGTAACTTCAATCGTCTCGTCGGGCCGCATGCTGTTGACGCCGGCATAAAGCGGAATGTGGCCGTTCACGACCTCTGCGACGCGTGCTAGGACGGCTTTCCGTTCTTCGAGCGTCTGCGCGTAGTATTCGCCCGTTGAGCCGCCGGGAATGATGGCATGCACCCCGTTGGATAGAAGAAACTCGAGGAGCTTGTCCAAGGCCTTCAGGTCCAGACGAGCACTCTCATCATAGGGAGTGGCGAGGGCTGTCAGGATGCCGCTCAGTTGAGGTATCTGCATTGGAAATCTCCATCCATCTGAAGGCCAAGCGCGGCCTTGCGAACCGTCGTATCGTGCGCCCGGTTTCGCCCCTCGAGTTTGTCGACATATTGTCGTTCATATGTTTTTTTGTCAACTGATTTTTGATGGCCTGTACCCCTGTCGGTAAAGAGTCATTCCGATCCCACGAGACTTGCCTGCCAAAAAGTGCGGTTCACGGCGCTTTCGAACAAAGGGCACCCAAGTCAAGCACCAGCTTCGCCGGCCAGCCTGCCTGCGGCTGCGTAGGCAGCGCTAACTTGTTGATTGGACCGCAGCAGAGCGTCGACGGTGGGCGGCCAGGCCGTTATAGCCATATCCCCGCGAACGCTTATGCGGCCCGGTGCGGGCCTCGCTAGATGCCTAGGCCGGTGGTCTTCGTTCGGGCTTTGGCGACCTTGCAGTCGCTTCTGGCGGCATCGTGCACCAGCTCGTGCCAGGCAATATCATCATCCCAGTCTGCCGGCGGCCGAGGACCGATCTTCACCGCGCTAGTTGAGCAGATCGAAGGCATCGCCCCAGCAGTCGGAAACCATGTAACCAAGTTGGTAGGGGTCGGTGGGATCGACGCCGATTTGATGGATACCGTGAATCCATCCGCGACCTGAGATCCTAGGCAATATGCTCGCCTTGCCAGCCACGGTGGTCGTTCCGATGATCGAAACCTCGAACTCGCTGTCGATGATCGAGCGCGCTATCCGAGTTTCGCCTTCAGCGAATTGGCCGCGCGCATGCATGACCGCGAGCCGCGCGCTGTTGCCTGTTCCGCAGGGCGAACGGTCAAAGCGGCCCGGGGGGACGACCGTTGCTCCCTTCATCCGGCCCTCGTTGTCGTAGCCGACAAACATCGTATAGGACAGCCCGCTCAGACTGGCTATCTCGGGATGCCGCACGTCGAGCTGGGCATCGATGGCCCGCTGCACGCGGCAACCTAGATCGACCAGCTTCCTGGCATTCCCAGTCGTGAGTTCCAGGCCGAACTGCTCCGGATTGATAAGGCCGTAAAATATGCCGCCATAGGAAATGTCCACAACGACCTTGCCAAGACCTGGGACATCCACCTCGGCATCCAGCAGCAGCGGAAAGGACGGGGGCATGTCGAGGGTGACGCGCTCGCATTTGCCGTTTGAGCATTTGGCGACGGCCTTGACGAGGCCGGCCGCGGTTTCAAGTGTGACGACCGTCTCCGGCTCCTTCATCTCGACGATGCCAGTCTCAAGAAGCACGGTGACGAGACAGATGCTGTTGGAACCGGACATGGCATGTGCCTTGTCTCCCTGTAGGATAATGAAGGCAGCATCGGCCTCTGGATGCACCGGCGGCAACAGGAGATTTGTGCTCATCTGCGCGCATCCGCGGGGCTCGTTCACCAGAAAACGCCGAAGGCGGTCGTCCACGTTGTTTATGTGAAGCAATTTGTCGAGGATGGTCTCGCCAGGAATCGACAGGACGCCGCCGGTGACGATCCGACCGACGTCTCCTTCAGCGTGTGCTTCCACCATCGTGACGGTCTTGTTCCAGCGCATATGGGTTCCTCAAACTGGCGGATAAAGGAGCGGCGTCGCCTGTCTACATAATGACGACAATCAGGCTCGATACCAAACCGGGGCGAGCATTTCAAGCAGCGCGTAAGAGCATATCGACCAACAGACAGTGCGTTTTGCCGTGAGACCGTGAAACGCACTTGGCCCGAAAGAGCGGACCTTTGCGGTCCAACCAAGACGGCTTGCGGCGGCGCGGCCACGATCACCGAAGACTCTTGAAGCGATCGATCGCGAACGGCCGGCCAGCTTGTTGGTTTCCCCTTAGCAGTTCCAACATGATCTCCGCCGAGACCGCCGCAAAACTCAATCCGCAATGGCCGTGGCCAGCCGTGTAGAAAACACCCTTCGCTCTTGCAGACTGTGAGATGATCGGCACCGAGTCCGGTGTCGAGGGTCGGAGGCCTGACCAGGCCCTACCACCAAGAGTGTGCAGACGCGGAAAAGCCCGTACCGCTATTTTTTCGATGCGGTCGAAATAAGCTTGTTTCGGCTCGGACGTTAGTCCAGCAAACACGGCCCAGCCACCCACCCGAAGCCCGCTTGAAATGCTCGTCGCAGCGATCCCGCGGTCAGCGAGAATGAGCGGGTGGTTCAGCTCCAGACCGGACGCCGGATAGGTGTAGTTGTAACCACCTTCCGCCTCGATTGGCAGGTGATCGCCGATTTGACGCGCGAGAAAGGGCGTGTGCGCGCCACATGCAATCACAACCTTATCAAAGCTGAACGCCTCCCCTTCGCACCCAACTGTGATCATGTGCTTTGCTGGAAGCACCTCTTCCACGTTTTGTCGCCGATACTTGACGCCACCGGCGATCGCCGCTTCAAACAGGTTCGTCACCACATGGTAGGGATCGGTGACTGCACCCCAGTCATCCGACAAGACGGCGCCTGCGAACTCATGAGACAGGGATGGCTCAAGCTCGGTGAGATCTCGACGATCCGCAATAACGCTGAAGCTGTGGCCACGGTCTCGTTTTGCACGCCAGCTCGGGAGGGCGCTCTGCAGCGAACGGCTCGAGTCATAAAGGTAGAGGGCCGGTTTGTGCCGCACCATGTTGCTAAGTCCGGCTTCCGCCAGCAGCGTTTTGGTGGAAGGAAGCGCCCTGGCGCTCAGCATGGTCAGCGCTTCGGTCGCCTTTTCATAGGCCCGGTGCCGACCGCTGAGGTAGAAGCGAAACAGCCAAGGCGTCAGCCGGGGCACATAAAAGGGGTCGATCTTCAGCGGACCATTTGGGTCAACCAGCATACGCATTGCGGTAGTTAGAATTCCAGCATTGCTGATCGGAAATATTTCCGATCCGGCAATGTGTCCTGCATTTCCGAAGGATGGCCCGCTTTTCCCCGGCAACTCGCGATCAAAGAGCGTTACGTCAAAGCCCCGCTTGGAGAGGAGAAACGCCAGCGCGACACCAACAATGCCTGCGCCAACGACTCCGACGGAACGAGCCTGTGCGCCATCTTCCATGGAAATTCCTCGACTTCGCCAAACGAAAGACCGTCGACCGAGCCATAAAACGACATTATGTCGACAGTCAAGTGGCGGCGCCGAGAATCTGTCGCGTCAGCTGGCGATCTTCATTTTCGAGGTAATGCTGCGCTCCATGTATTCCAGGAAGTCTCCCTTGAACTGCTGCGCGTGCTCGTGGGCAAGGCGTTCAGCCTCATCTGCATCTTGAATTCGGATAGCTTCGACCATTTCCCGGTGATGCTGGTTGAGGCGCTCCACTGTGGAACCGAGGCTCTTGAAGAGGAATTCGCTATGGAAGTAGAGCATCCGTCGCCCTTCTTCCAGAATCCGCTTATAGAAAACGACAAAATATTGGTTGCGGCCCGCCTGGGCGATCCTGAAGTGGAAATTGTAGTTGCCTTCGATCAGAGGGAGCCAGTCGCCAGTATCGAAGCTGAGTTGGGCTTTCTTCTCATATGCGACAAGCGTAGTTTCAATCTCCTCTATGTCGCGTTGCGAGCGGCAAATGGCAGCTGACCTATGGGTGGCGCGCTGCAGAAGGTCCAAAGCATCCAGATATTCGGGCACACTGCGGAAATCGAGAGGCGCTACGATCGTGCTGCGGTTTTCATGCGTGACTACCAATCCCTCGGCTGCAAGGCGCACCAGGGCCTCTCGAATAGGGGAGCGAGAAAGTTGGAACCGCTTCCCCAGGCCGACCTCGTCCAACGGGACACTTGGGGGCAGCACCATGCTTAGAATGTCGTGACGAAGTTCGCTGTAGACCCGCGTGCTTCCGGTTTCTCGGGGACCCGCGATCTTCCTCTCCGCAGCTGCTTTTTTTACTGGCATGGTCGTCCGTAATCCTCGCTTCAGATGATAAGCCCGACCATCGGTATCCTAAAGGCGTTCTACAGCCAATTATGATGCCGGGTTACCTACCATTACCTAGACCGGTCAAGGTCGACAATATGCATACAGCATCACATATCGCCGACGTTATGCAGGTTTGGCGAAGAGGTCCCACGCTTTGCATAAGTCTGGTCGACGGTCCGAAAACGTTTGCAGCTTCAGATCCTGGCAATCTTGGCTTTGGTGACGGCGTCGGACGGTACCAAAGCATCCAATTGCCGACTGATGACGACGCGTTCCTTCCTTATCCGCTCGGCCGTGCCGGGCCCCGGCTTGCAATCGGCTTCGAATGCTTTTGAACCGGCGTTTCAATGGGCTTTAACCGGAGTTGCAACTCGGGTGGGAGGGAAGAAGCCAAACTGACGAGACCTGCTTGCCCGCGTTGCCGCCCTTATGACAGTGCCTGGTTCCGTGAGCAACTCGCAGCCAGGGGCAGTGAGCCATGCATCACCTCTAGCCGAAGCCGTAAAGTCCCATACGCCTATGACACTGCGCTCTACCATCACGGCCTGTTCGCAAAGCTCAAGGATTGGAGGCGTATCGCAACCCGCTACGACCGATGCGCCCACACCTTCTTCTCCGCCATCTGCATCGCAGCAGCCATCATCTTCTGGCTTTGAACAATGAATCCTGAGCTAGCTCGCCGAAATGCAAACGCCCTAATTTACAATCTAAAACAAACATAAGGATAAGAACGATAGCCTCTCATTATGCAATCCAAACCGTTCGACGAATCACCTTGCAAGGGCTACACGACCGGTATGACGCCCGAAAAATTCATCGCTAAGTGGAAGGATTCGACCCTCAAAGAGCGGTCGGCTTCCCAGTCCCATTTCAATGACCTTTGCGACGTACTCAGCGTCGAAAAGCCCACCGACGTCGATCAGAAAGGCGATTGGTATTGTTTCGAACGCGGCGCCTCGAAAACCGCAGGTGGGGAAGGCTGGGCCGACGTATGGAAGCGCGGGCACTTCGGCTGGGAATACAAAGGAAAGCGGAAGGATTTGACCGCTGCTTATGCCCAGTTGCGGCAATATGCCGTCGCCCTGGAAAACCCCCCGCTCCTGGTCGTGTCCGATATGGACCGGTTCGTTGTACATACAAACTGGACAAACACCGTTTCCGAGGTCCACACGATCCAGCTCGAGGACTTGAAGGATGCGGCCAAGCGCGACCTTTTGCGGTGGGTTTTCACCGATCCCGAGCGGCTGAAGCCATTGAAGACGATCGACGCTCTGACGCGGCAAGCCGCCGACAAATTCGCAGGGCTGGCGATCCGCCTTCATGAGCGGGGACACGACCCCCACCAGGTGGCACACTTCGTCAACCGGCTTGTTTTCTGCATGTTCGCCGAGGACATCAATCTCCTACCCCGGCAGCTTTTCAGTCAGTTGCTCGACAAGGCCTTCCATCGGCCCGACATCGCCCAGGGCCTCTTGGAACAATTGTTCGGCGCCATGCGGGCGGGCGGCCTTTTCGGGATCGATGAAATCGAATGGTTCAATGGCGGGCTGTTCGACGATTCCTCCGCTCTGCCCCTCACCCGCGACGATCTGAAAACGATCGGCGAAGCCGCAGCCCTGGACTGGTCGGACATCGACCCCTCGATTTTCGGCACTTTGTTCGAGCGCGGGTTGGACCCTGCTAAGCGAAGTCAGCTCGGCGCACACTATACTGATCCCGAAAAGATTATGATGATCGTCCGGCCAGTCATTCTCGATCCATTGTGGCGGGAATGGGAGAGCGTAAAATCGGCGATTGAGAAGCCCCGTACTTCGGAAAAGCGCAAACGCAATCTTTTAGGAGGCTTCCTTGAGCGCCTGCGGCAATTCCGAGTCCTCGATCCCGCTTGCGGCTCGGGAAACTTTCTCTATCTCGCGCTGTTGGGGTTGAAGGACCTTGAACACCGCGTCAACCTCGATGCAGAAGCCATGGGCTTTGGACGGCAGTTTCCGACCGTCGGGCCTCGAGCGGTGAGCGGTATAGAGCTTAATCCTTACGCCGCGGAGCTCGCACGCGTGACCGTGTGGATCGGGGAAATTCAGTGGATGCGAAAGAATGGGTTTGACGTTGACCGAAAGCCCGTTCTGAAACCGCTTAACAATATCGAATGCCGGGATGCCATCCTGAACCCTGACGGCACGGCCGCCACGTGGCCGTCCGTGGATGTGATTATCGGAAACCCGCCCTTCCTGGGGGCCAAGCTCATGAAACGCCGCCTTGGCGTCGAGACGACCGAGGCTATCCGCAGCGCCTATGACGGACGACTGCCAGGCTTTACCGATCTCGTTTGCTTCTGGTTTGAAAATGCCCGAGCGGCAATCGAAGCAGGCAGCGCGGCCAGGGCAGGTCTCGTGGCGACAAATTCAATCAGAAAAAACACGAACCTTCCCGTCATGCACCGCATTGCAGCGACGACTCCGATTTTTGAAGCCTGGAGCGAACAGCAATGGACGGTAGACGGCGCAGCGGTGGACGTATCTTTGATCTGCTTTGGCCAGGTCAACGACCGGCCGACAAGACTCGACGGCCGCGTTGTAAACGGGATCAATCCCGATCTAACGTCCGGACTCGATCTAACGGCAGCCAAAGCGCTTCCGGAAAACAAGGATGGGGCCTTTCTCGGCATCCAGAAAAGCGGTCCGTTCGACGTACCGGGAGCGGTCGCCAGAACATGGATGAAAGAACCGTCGAATCCTAATGGACGGTGCAACTCTGAAGTGCTGAAGCCTTATTGGAATGGCGACGACCTGACAGGCCGACCGCGCGACGTGTGGTTTATCGATCTCCCTCTTGGGCTGAATAAGGCGGATGCCGCCCTGTTTGTGAGGCCCTTCAATCACATTGCTTCCACACCGGATGACGATGGCAAAACAGTCGAGCAACTGCGGAAAGCCAGCGGTAGCACAAGCGATAGTTATCCATGGTGGCAGCCATGGCGGCCGCGACCCGAAATGCGCTCGCGGATTGCGCAGCTCAGCCGTTACATCGTGACCGCTGAAACGGCGTTGCATCGAATTTTTGTCTGGCTTTCTTATCCCGTACTCCCCGACAAAAACCTGATCGTGATCCCTCGGGAAGACGATCTGATGTTCGGCCTGCTCCAAAGCCGCTTTCACACGGTCTGGTCTCTCCGTAAGGGGTCCGATCTGGAAGATCGGCCGCGATACACGCACACTAGCACATTCGCAACCTTTCCCTTCCCCAAGGGAATGACCCCTGCCGATCCGGTCCCGTCCGCGCGCGGGCTACAATCCGCGGCGGCGATTGAAAAAGCGGCCGCCAGGCTCAATGAATTGCGCTGCGCATATCTGTCTCCTGCGGACCAAGTGACGATGGCGCCCGAGATCGTCCCAGGGTTTCCCGACCGCCTGTTACCCAAGGATCAGGTCGCAGCTCAGGAACTCGCCAGACGAACCCTAACCAGCCTGTACAATGAGCGGCCCGCCTGGCTGGATGATGCGCATAAGGCTCTCGATGCCGCCGTTGCCAAGGCGTACGGCTGGGCTGACGATCTTCCGGATGAGGAAATTCTGACGCGTCTCCTAAATCTGAACATGCAACGGTCGAAGTCGTGATCGGTTGCAGATAATGCCCCGACACGGGCTGGGGCACCCGATTGAGCGCCTGCTTGGGTTTCAGAAGGACCGCCACACCCCGGCGTGACGGGCCAGGACATAGGCACAGTAGCCCGGCGTCCAGCCGATGGTGTAGTATCCGTCGCGGGGCGGATATACTCGGCATTGCCGCCGATGTTCAGGTAGCCTTCCACGTCTTTCAGGAAGCTGTTGAAGGCGACGTTGTCCCAGTGATGCAGTGATGCAGTGATGCAGTGATGCAGTGATGCTTAATCGATTGCTGCATTGTGTTTCTCCATCTGTTTTCGATCGAGCACCCGTCAAAAGCGAGAGCAGGCACGGCCAGCAACAGATAATATGGGCGGCTTCAGGGTGAATGGATCCGGCATCTGTTCGCGCAGCCGGGACGACCCGCTTAAGGTGATTTGTCGCGAAAAAAGGGAAAGCATTCCGTAGCGCCTGACATTCCGGGCCCCGCCGGCCCTTCACTGCCGGTCGTCATAGCCACCCGATTGTGAAGGAAAATCGTCGCGGCTGGTCATCCAATCATCCAATCATCCACCGCGCATAGGCCATCGAGCACATAGGCCGCTTCGCTTTCCGGGGGGGCTGATGGGCAGGATGCTGAAGTGGCCGTACTGGTCCGACAGGTGGCTGTAGCGCTTGGATCCCGGCTCGCTGCCGTAGTGCAGATTGACGTCGCCACGTTTCGCTGCTCGGTCGCTGGCGCGGAAGAACTGCCCATCGGACGATGCGGTCCAGAAGCTTGGGAGGAAATCACTGAACATGCTCGTTCTGACTTAGTTCTCTATCTGTTTCGACGAAGACAATTTCAAAAATTGAGCGATAGTCAGAACATTCTTTTTGGCGCCGGGAGGCAGACAAGCGTCAAGTGGCGCCTGGTGCCGATTGGTTCCGTCTTCGGCCGCATGCGCACGTGCACTGACATCCTTCCATGGCGCATCGAAGGTGACGTCTCGGCGATCGTCGGCGACACATCGATCTCAGACGGCGACAGGCCGGCCACTTACGCCGACGCCACCCTCATCCTTCCGCTTTGCGTCGGCAAGCTGCGCGCCCTGTGGTGTCATCCATAGGCTGCAAATCAGCCGCTGCTACTGCCGAAGCCGAGCCGGCTTCGGCCACGACGGAGCAGCGGCATTCGAACCGCCGTGTGGCTACGGAGACAATTAACCAGGCAAGCGTTCGCTTCGAAAGCCGCGCATTCTGACAAAGCCACCCGCAAAGCTTACAGGAGCTGGCGCGTGGTCAGCCCTTCCTTGCGCGCCAACGTTCCTGTTGGCTCAGGCAAGTGAGATCGCTTCGCGCCCCGGTCAGCCGATCGTCCGCTCAGGCATGCGTTTCTGGAGGACTTAAACCGAAAGAACGCGCGCATCGAAAGCGGCTGCGAAGACGATGCCAGCCCCTGCCTGCCCTCACATGACGTAGCCATACCGAAAGAGGCCCCCGGCTGATTCCTCCTAACGCCGCGCGACAGCCGAGATGTTGGCACCCAGCTCCTCGCTCCCCGCAACAATCCACGGCTTCTCCGCCGGCGCCCTCAACGGCTCCTGTCCCTATCTTTATCCGGGGGCGGTCGCAGCTTGACGGTCTTTGGGATCTCACGATCTCGCTGCTGCTCTTCGGAACGATCGCGGCCGCGTTCCTCGCGTTCGTTCTCGAGTGAATCCCGACCGGCATTGGCGCCGGCGATGCGCGCCGCATCGATAGTCCGATTGTTCGACGTTTTATTGAGAGTACCCTGCTCTGCGACGTGATCGCGCCCGGCGGCCGACTTTGTTTCGAGCGCTGTCGATTTCCGATTGTCCTGGCTGCGATCCTTAGTCTTCGCTGCCCGCGCGTCGAGCTGCAGGCCCACAACCTTCCCAATGACCTTGGTCGCCTGCTCGAATATTAGCCGGTCGGTGGGATTCGCAATTTTTGAGGCAACGCTGATCGCCGTTTGAGCCAGTGCTTCCTTGGCGGCCTTAGCCTGTCCGGTGCTGATTGGTGTTGATCGCAACATATGATCTTGGCCTTTCTCTCGTGCAGGGTCCCTGCCTTCGCGAATTGCAGCTTCGAGCCGGTCATACTCCCGTCGAAGTCCAAGGGACAGGTCGTGGCTCAACTCCCGCGCTGTACTTGGTGCTGTTTTGTCCTTTGCAAGCCCTTCAAGCATGTCAATGACACGATCGATAGATCTTTTGGTCTGGTCGAATTTCTCTCGCGCGATCTCCAGCTTCGGTGCGGTCGGCTTATCGCGAACTTTCGACATCACTTTGTCGATAACATTGGTCGGCGCGGTCGCTCCCATGCGACGGAACATTTCCCATTCCCATCTTTTTACGGGAGGTGGCCCTGCCCTCTCGACGCGTTTTTGTCTGTCGATCGCAATGCCGCGTTCGCGAGCCTTGTCAGCGAAACGCAGCCGCCACTCCGTAAAGTCGCGAATGTTTGGGTTCAGCGTCTTTCCGCCTGCATTGCGTAAGGAGACGATAACGTGGAGGTGCGGATGTTTTTCCAAGTCGTGCCGGTTGTGGACAGCATAGGCATAGCGGTGACCGGCGAACTGCTCCTTCAGGAAATCGCGACCAGCCAGGATGAATTGATCCCGATCGACATTGGCGGGACCAGATAACAACAGGTGCATGAAATCACGAGGCTGGCGCGTTTGCATGAGTGCAGCGACCGTCTTGCCCTCGGTCGTGATTTCCTTGTGATCCTTGGTCGTGATTTCGCGCCGCTCGTCGGACCGCTCATAGAGCCCGCTCTTTCCGGGGCGTTGCCGGATATGGGATTTTGTCGAGAGAGTGACTTCTGCGCCGTCACGCTGCATAGCGTGCAAAGTCGCAGTAAGACCCTTTGGGCCGGACACGAATTCGATAGGATAACGGGAAATTGGGTTGATGCCTTCCTCGCGCAAGGCGCCGTCCACTCGGGCGTCGATCGCGTAAATGTCATCGAGTGCGGCCGGTACCCGATTGTCGCTGCTCCGGTCCGCTCGACTCTTCTTTTCATGAGCAATGACTATTGCCAGGTGGAGGCGGGTCTGGTCGTTGACACCGGTACTGACACTGAAGGCGTAGGTTCGATCAGTGTCGCCAGCCGCGCGAATTCCTTCCCCTGCGAGCGATTGCAACGCTCGAGCGATACGTCCCCGATCGGTATTCTCGAGCTCGTAGCTGAGGCGGACGATATCCTTGCTGCCTTTCCGGTTCGCGAACTCCCGCTCCCACTCCCTGACAGCTTTGTTGAGGTCAATCACCTCCCGACCGTCCTGATCGTGCGCGTGTTCTTCCTTGCTCTGATAGGCAAGCACATTCCGCGCAGAGCCTGCGCCTGCCCCGTAGGACAGGACTTTAACGACGACGGCATTGTTGCCGGATGCTCGACTGAAGGCTGTTGCGGCCCCGCTTTGCAAGTTTGGGGCATTGCGAGACTTCGGAGCGCGGCGCGCACTCCCCCCTCCCCCGCCGCCGCGGCGGCGGAACTCGTCATTGATCAGATCGAAATATGTCGGTAGCCGTCGCCCTTCCGGTTTAGACCCCGAGCGACTCTTGGACAGGTCGTTCATCGTGCTGCCGAATTAAATCCGCGATATAAGTCGATGGTCTCACAAAAGCGGCATCACGAATAGAGTCGATTGCATGCATGACTTCCTTAAGTTTCGCCATTACGGCCTCGGCAGCTTCATCGCGACGTTCTTCGTTCTCATTCAGAAAGTCATCATTGTGAAAAGCCATTTCACGAAGGAACTGGTGCATATTAGCCAATTGCTTGTCATGCTCCTCAAGCATGGCCGGGATATTCATGATCTCCCTGATCACGATCAGTTTTGCAATGAGGTTGACGGACAGATTCAGTCGGCTCGCCAATGTCTCGACGTTCGCCAACACGTGCCCAGGGAGCCGAAACATGACCGCTGATTCCCGCATCGGCTTAAAGCCCCCTGGCCTCAAGGGCCTCGAGGATGAGCCTATGCGTAGCGGATGACAACTGTTCGTGCCTCTCCATCGACACCTTGAAAATCTTTATAAGGACGTCATCCTCAAGATAGAGCGACACGCGCTTGCGGGTGACGGCCGAAGCGCTGTCCCGTTTTGCACCCTTTCCGGCCTGATCCGGTTTGCGCTGTCCTTTCCGGGGGCCCGCACTCTTTGGCTCGGTCCTGACAGTTGCCGTTTCGACAGTATGCGCATCCCTTTCCGCCTGTGATGGGGCCATGAGCCTGTCGACATTGATATTCGTCGGCATGTAGGAGGTGGCGGATTCGGCGACCGCCTTGGCCTGCTCTTCCTTCGAGCGAGCGATGCTAAGGATGTTGCCCGCAATAGGGGTGATCTGTTTAGGCGACTTGCTCACTCTTCACCTCTCTCGATAGCAGGCCGATAAACTCATTGTTGAGCTTTTTAATCGAGTCGATCGCATCCAAGACACTATCGGCCGCGCGACGGCGAGCTGATGGACGAAGCGATGAATTGGCTTCTATCGTTTGCAGCTTCGAATAGAGAGAACCGAAGCCCGCGCCGACATCGCTGAAGTGATTGCTCTTCTTTACAAGTGTGTCGACGATAGGAATTTTGCCCTTGGTCAGAATGGCGTGAACCTCGGGCAATGATCGATTGTGCCGCAGGGCGATCATGTCGATGTTATTCCAGAAGGCGGCATAAGGAATTGGGGTCCCACGCTGTTTCGAAATTTCTTGCAGGATCGCTGCAACCTTGATGGCCGATGTCGCGGCCGTCGGCTCAGCAACGATTGGGATCAGGATGGCATCGCACTCCTGATAGACCTGGACTGCCCGCTTATGAATGTAGCCCCCTACATCATAGATGCGGATGTCGGCATCCGGAGCCTTGTCTAGGCTCTCTCGAAATGAATCGTCTGGACTGATCCGGAGATGCAGCAAGGTTCCATCCGCGGGAAGAAGTCCCCTCGCCTTCGATACCTCATACCAACGGGTCGACGATTCCTGTTCGTCGCAGTCTATGATGAGCGTCCTATGGCCCTGTTGCGCGAATTCCGCTGCGAGATTGACGTTGAGAGTGGATTTCCCGGCGCCGCCCTTGAAAGTTGATATTGCGAGAGAGAGCGGTTTGGCAGCCATGATTTGGTTCCTTCGGTCACAACGATCGAGCGGCCCACCCATTTGCCGATTCATATAATAGGTTATTCGGCCAACCAAGCAATTCCCAAAACACTCATTCGCTGAAATCGGAGTTCGCTCAGTCGCCTTTGCGCCTAATCGGGGTTTCAGTGTTTCGTCATTTGTGCGTTTCGGTGCTTTTTTTATCTACCTAGTCGCCGATTCAATCATCCGCTTATTAACGCAGAACCGGTGCCCAGCTTCCGCCATTGATGTCGCGTGCGAAGCGCCCAAACGGCGAGGTCTATCTTGACCTTGCCCAATTTTGAAGTTTGCAGCGTGAGTTGCGCCCTTCTGGGGGTGAAGCCGGCAAGCATGTGCTGTGCAAGAAGCCGCTGGCGCTCGACGGGCGCTGGCGCGGAGCCTTCCACATAGCCGAAGCGCGAGCGACCGACGCGGAGAGGCCGGAGGCCCCAGCTGCCGGGGGCAAAAGACCTTTCACCACTAACCAACGTTGAGCGAAGCGGCGATCGCCCTTCGGGCGAAAAGGCTAGGGGTATACCCCTAGCCTATCCTGCCATTTTTTGAGCAAGCGATATGGACAGCGTGCCCAGGCTCCCGATGCTGTTGCAAGTCTCGACGCAGCAAGAGCGATCACATTTGGAATGTGATCCGGGGCGCAGGATCAGCACGGTAGTCGTATCGCGTGGGCAAAAAGGCAGAAGCGAGGCGTCTTCCTGAGTGCATGCGATGTATCTCGGACCGGAGGGAAGAGACACGAGAATGCGCGAAGGAAGAGACGGCGAGCACACCGCAGGAGAGCAAGAGCTGTCGAAACGCAGTCCGAAGGATGAGGACGAAGTGAAGAACCGGCTCGCTCTCCCTTTCGTTTTCGAAGTCGCGGCAGCGTCCTTCTACCGGCCCGAAAGGCCGGCGGCGAAAGCCGGCAATTGGGAGAGAGGGGTGTGGGGGGAGAGGCGGAAGTCTCTTCCCCCACACGGCCAGCTCGTTCAAAAACGAGGCAGGCAACGAGCTAGCCGCCACCCTCCTTTTCGACGGTGTCAGACTTGCCGATGTTCTGGTGGCGCACCCGTAGGGGTCTGAAAATCTGGGGAACCGCTCTTGCGTCTCAGTTAAGTGTCCTGTTGAGACGATAAGCGGCCCTCATTCGGGCGGCTCCTTTCGGTGAGCATTGGGTCGAACTGGCGATCAATCGCGGCCTGCTCTGCGATAAGCTTTGCGAGCTCGGCTTGAGCGGCGTCGCGTTCGTTGGGCGAGAGGATGCAGACGGCAAGCTCGGCCCGTTATCCTGACAGTCAAATGAAAAGTCGCTCAGTGGCGGAAAATCGAGAGGGCTTAGCCCTCTCGATTCGTCGCCGACCTCATTCGAGCTCAGCCGCGAAGGCTTGGATGTCACGCGCGAACTGCTCGGCCGCAGCTTGCTCCTGCGCAATCAGGGCCGCCAGTTCGGCTTCGGCCGCGGCGCGTTCTTCCTTGGTGAAATAGCAGCTGCAAAGTTCGGCCCGTAATTCGTTGATTTGATCAATCGTGGTCATGTTGATCGTCTCCTTTTGATGACGTCAACGAGGCCACGTGCGCACGAAGCGCGTGTCAGGGATCGCGGAACGCGACCGGCAGCGCCGGCGAGTGGGGTGCCGGTTTTGTCGGAGCGAAGGGAACCGGAGCAGAGATAAAACCGGGGGCCCACGCTCGTCCTTGACGCGGGCTGAGCAGCCGTAGAATGGGACGGCAGAAAGAAGAGAACCCGCGACCCCGACCAGGGGGCGCGACCGTATTCCTAGGAGGTCAGCCGCACGCTACCTCGATATCGGACAAGATCTTCTCGATCCGTCGCAGGTCTTCGCCCACGGCAAGCCGCTGCAGTTCCGTCAGCCTCTTCTCCTTGAGGATTGCCCTGGCGTTCTCCGCAGCACCCGCCCATGCGGGGCGATGGCGCACAGAGATACAGGCGTTCGGGCATCGCGACGGTTCGCACAACGAGATCATCGGAGCGGCGTGGTCGCCTGAGGCGGCGTGGCGGAGACAGACAGCGGTGGCGGTGTCGAAGAAACAATCGGCCAGCACGCCGACGTGAAGGGAGCGTGCCGCGTCGGCCAACAGGATGCACGGTCAGCAATCATGCCGGGAAGCGGTTGCAGCTCAGCCGCAGCACCGTCGAGCGATCTGCCGATCCGTGCCGCGGCCGGGCGGGAGAGCCCGGCTCCCAGCTGTCGCTCGTCGAAGTAGGTGAGGATGTCGTCCATCTGCCCGAGACGACGTTCGGCCTCGACCTCGGCTCGAAATCCCGAGCGGCTCGAACCCGCGCGAGGGGTCCTTCTCAGGCGCCAAACAGCCGTCGGTCCCAGTAGACCGGCTTGTGGAGGCTGCTTGTGATGGTGTGAAACTCAGGCCAGGCTGGATTGATCAGGATATTGTTATCGAGACGGGCAATGACGCTCGGCACGATCAGGATAGCGCTATGCCGCTCCATGCACCATTTTTCCCCAAACGCCTTGCTCACAGTCGCCGGCATCGTATCCCAGCCCGGAAGTGACGGCGGCGAGAAGATCTCGTACCTTGTCCCACGCGGAATAGTGATCTCGATATAGTGCTGGTTCGGCGGTAGCCGACCACTGCCGTGAACGAGCTTTTCGAGAAGCGCCGTAGAAAAGTGTTCGGATGCATAGATGACCGGACTTCCAGGCGCATTCCAGCGCCCAGACGCGATTGTCGAGCCGGTCGCATCGAAGATCGGGAAGTCTCCTGCCGGATCCCCGATGCGAAAGGCTGTCAATGTTTGGTCGAGGATCTGCGCCGTCACGCAGCACTGCCATACTTGAGCCCTTGCAGGATGTCGAAGACGAGCTCGGCGCCAATCTCGTTCTGGATAACCACGTCGACCGGGCGCCGGTCCTCGAGCATTGGGTGCGGGCGAAACAGAAAGTCACGGGCATCGTCCTCCCTGCCCCAGACATCGATGGCAAGGCTCCACAAACGCGCCAAGCGTGCGAGGCGGGTTCCCTCCTCGGCAGACAGAACCTTTCGGCCCTTTCGGCGTTCATAGGTCGCCCGCGGCACCAGCCGATACTTAAACTGGCTGTCGTTTGGGGCCACGAGATTTGCAACACGGTCGAGAGCGACGATCGGCAAGCCAACCTCGATGCGCTTGACCAGCCCGATCGCTGAGATCGGCGCGGCCTTGCCCGGCAAGCCGAGGACGTCGGCAACGGACGCGAGCGCGAGCATCAGAACCTCCTTGTTCACTTGAGAACGAATATAGTCTCACTTGGTACGTCATTCAAGCGCCACAACGACTCCGCCTCATCCGTTCCCATTGCCGACAAAGGGCCCGTCAATAGCCTCTCGATATTCGGCGAAGTCAGGTCGATTTCAGCCGGAACGCGGATGCGACCTGTCCTGATCAGGTGTCGGCATTGGGCAAATACGGGTCATTTCGGTGTATGGGCGTGTCAGCGGGAACGATCTCGATCGTTAGTTTTCGGGGGAGCGAGCTTGACTGTTCTGGTTGGAACATCGTTTTGAACAAGGTCCGCTTTGCCATCGCTACGAATTTTTTCATCGCCACGATTTGAGTTGCTCTTGGCTATGATGACATGGTCGATGGAGACGCTCACACGATCATTGGACTGAGGCGTCTTTGCAAAGTTTTTCACGTCGACGGCGTTAATCCCGCGAGCATTGGCGACAAGCGCGGTACCGTAGCTAACAGTCACTACGCGCCCCTTGAGTTCGTCGCCCTGCTTTGGGAACTGAATTTCCGGCTTGCCCATCATTCTTAGCGCCTGGGCAGTTATGCTGGTGACGCGGCCAAGCTGAGGATGATGGCGATCTTTGTTGATCTGGTGCGCCTGCAGCACCCGCTTGGCGAAGTCCTTGCCGTCTCCCACTGTAGCTTTTGCAAAAAAATCGCGCGTCTCACTGGCAGCAGGCCACATGGTTTCACGATCGAGCTCGAAGCCGCGTTCCTTTGCGAACTGGTGCATGAAGACGCCGATCGTGCGGGTATTGCCCTCGCGAAAGGCGTGAGCCTGCCAAAGGTTGCTGATCAGCTTGGTGAAATGTGCCGCCGACTGCGCCCTATTGTTGTCGTTCCATCGGAACCTGCCGAATTCCTTCGTGTCTTGGTCGAGCAACTGCCTCATCTGGACATGGTCGCCATAGGCGACGGAATGCCCGCCGAGGACCGCTTCTGGCTTTGACATGTTGTAGATGCGCTGTTGTCCGGCCCATGGATACACATCAGAGAATATCCGACGATGCACTTCCATGAGATGGGCAGTGTCGAAACTGCCTTTGACCGGGTGTTTCTCAAGATCGCGGATGGCTTTGTCCGTCGCCATCTGCTCACGAAGATTGAGCTGTTCCTGATCGCGCACGTCGAACTTATTGATCAGTACCGAAGTGCCAGGATAGCAATAAGGGTCCTGAGAAGACATGTCACCTAATAACGAAATAGAACAATTGGAATTTGAATTGCCATAAACGCCGCGGTCAACCTCGACGCGAGAATTTGTCTGGATTGTTCCTGGATATGAAAAAGCGGCCGATCAGGCCGCTTTTGAACGTTTGTAGGCGATATAGCGATCGCCAATGGTAAAAGCCTCGTCCATGGTAACGACGCCATGTTTCTCGAGCGCAGAGAGGAACTCTTCGAATGGCCCGAGCTCATTGCCGGAGCCGCGCATGATGGCAAGGCTACCGCGATGCGCATCGTCGATCATAGCCTGACGATGCCGCGAAAACACATCCAGATCACCAGACTGGAAGAACGCCTCAATCACCGCATCGGCCTGCGCGCGAGTGGTGATAACGTCGGGAATGCTGTTGAACATAGCGCCTCGCTTGCAGCGGTTAAGGTAGTCATTTCTGCCGCGATTTTCAACGTCTTGCAGGCTGTTGACGATCATGACGAGCGCTCCTTTCCATTGGCTTGAGGGCACTGACGGAGAAAGCCCTGCCCTTGCCAGGCAGGGCTTTCCGAAGCGAGCCGGTCAGTTCGCCGGCGGGTTCCAGATCATCACGTATTCGCCTTCGTTGCCGCCCGGTGCCGGCGCGATGTTGGCGTAGAGGGTGCCGAACTCGGGGGCGCGCAGTGAGACGGAGATGTACTCGGCTCCGGTGCGTTGCGAGGTGCGGACCCAGGCTGCACCGAGCTCGAAGCCGTTGCGGGTTGCGACCACGCGGTAGTCGGGCTCCTGGCTGTCTGCGCTGCGCTTCGCGTTTTCGACGACCGAGATCGGGCAGCGGATCGAGAGGGTAGCGAGGGTGCCGGCGAAGCCTTTGTCGTTGGCGGTGAGGCGAGCGATGGTTGCGGACATGTCGGTTCTCCTTAGCTGATCGGGATCATTCCCGTGAACGCCCCATGAAAAAGCGCCAGACGGAGGACCGGTCACGACGGGATTTGTCCCGGAGCCAGACCCATGCTTGTGCCAGCGGTGGAGGGGGATCACCCACCCGAAGGGCGGCGCGCTTGCGCGCCGTGATCGCGACGCGATTATGGGGAAACCACCGCTGGCTTGCCCGTAAGGGTCAGGCTTGGGTTGACCGGGCCGACGGCGGCGGTTCGAATAAAGGGGCGTCACTGGGAATGAATTCGGGTTAGACACGGAGAACTATGTCACCGTTCCTCATGTCTGCCTCTCAACGACACGGGGCGGCAGGATCGTCCTCGGTTTTCGTTGGCTTGCGCCCGCTGCGCGGCTGAAACGCAGGGCAGCATTATACGCCGGTGTCCTATCGGGATGTTTGCAGGTCGTTCGGGTCTGACATCGTGGCCGCCCTCTGGCGCCCACGGCGCTGGGGGAAAGGATCAAAGGTCGTTTCCGTGCTTTCCGCGACCCGGCCTCTCCCAGATCGTTGAGGCGTGCATGGCGCCACGCATGCCATGTCACGATTTGGGACCAATGGAATCTAGTGATGGATCCGCTCGAACTGCTGCTTGCAGGGCTGGATTTGCGCTGTTTCCTCACCTCAACAGCAGAAACTGTATCGTTCGAAGCAATCCTGACAACAGGACGGGAATTTGGCCGATCGTTTGATCGTACGCACGGAATGGATGCTGGGAGCAAAGCGCGGTTGCTTCCCAGGCCCTCGTCGGAGAGACGCTCGACGTGGACGGCCCTTGTTGTGCTTCAAGATGCGCCGGAAGAGAAGGCCTCTCGCGATCCAGCCAAGCAGATCCAGCACTCACGAGCAACAACGGGTCAGGTCCGATCGGCAGGGACGCGCCCGACGATCTCGGAACGCCGCAAGCCGCGTAGCGAAGCCAACAGCAGGATGATCGCCCTGTCGCGTGGACTTCTCAGATCGATGTCGTCGCCAACCACGGGAACGCTCGGGGACAGTATCTTGCTGGAGGTCGGGCTTTATCAAAGTCCCGTTGCGCCCTTTCATCTCATCGATTCTGATCACGATAGGAACGTCAGAGTTCCTCGCTCATGTCGCTAATCTCCAATTTGAATTGAGCTCCTTCGAAGGTCATCAGGCAGCGGCCGAAGTCATCCCAAGAAATCTCTCGCCCATCGATAACAAGGAGGGGCAAATATCCATCTTGCGCTGCGTCCCAATCGATCAGCCCCCGAACGACGCCGGCTTGTCCGATCTGTAAGCCGTACTCACCGTCCTCGAGATGTTTTACGGCCAGGGCGCGCCGTATTTTCGCGATCAGGCGGCCGAGCATGGCGAGAGGATCTTCGTTGGGTTCCGCAATCACCTGGAACCGGTAGCCGCCCGGGTTGCCGTTTCGGAGTTCGAACGCGTCCAAGGCTACGCCCGTGCCAAACAGGAACGTCGTGAAGTGGAATTCATGGATTTTCCCGTCGGCGTCTTTCAGTCGGATCTGATCAAATTCGATATGCTCGAAGTTGTCCAGGCCAGCAGCCGTGGCTGCCTCGCGATTGAAGCAGCGCCGGCAAAGCCGTTTAAATCCTGCTTCCATCGAGCCGTATTCCACGATCTCGAAGCTCGGCACCTGACGGCCACAGCCTACGCATTTTGACTTCCGCATGGGACCTCAAGTTCCGGCCGCGACGAATGCGGCGTAGTGCTGCTATAACAAGTGTCCTTGCCAAGCCGCTCAGGGCAGGACCTACCTGTCCACGATCTCAGCCTCTATCGAACATCGTCATCCGCGATATCCTCGCCCGCGGCAAGTGCCGGGATCCCGCCGGCCAACAAGTTCTGCTTCGACAGCAGCCCACGTCTTAAGAACTAGCAGTTGGCGAGGTCGGAAGGAGGGAACCTTATCCGGATACCAAGTGTCCAGTGAGTGTGTAGATTGGCTAGCTCGGCATGAGTTCCAGGCGCAATGCCGCGACGGGCAGCGCAGGGCAAGAAAGGGCAAGAGAGGGGCCGCTCGTCGACTCCTCAACGGCCTCATCCACATCAACGAGATTGTCGCCCTCGGCCGCAACGGCCTCTTCGTATATGCTGAGCAATGGAGCGATCGAAAATGTGGGCGGTTCTTCGAGATGTGAGGCTACACGGGCCTGACGCGGCAGTCCAAGATCCAATCACCGGGTGGCGCGGGCCGATTGATGCGAGTTCATCGCAGCGGGGTTTTGCGACAGGGCTAGCTGTACTGAATGTCAGGATGACTTAGGCGGCACGTACAGGCAGATCGTACTGTCAGGGCCAAATGGTATTTCACGATGCCGTTCTACCGTTGCTTTCTGATCATGGCACCAATGGTAACGCATGTCGTGTGACTGACGCACCCTGCCGTCCCCGTAAGGCAGCAACTCACCGGACGGCACCTTGAAGCCCTTGCTTGTTTCGCTGACGGCGCCATCCGCCATCGGCTCGCAATGCTCGTCCTCGCAGCACTGTTTACGTACCAGCTATGTGCCGATGCCGTCGGCACTCCGAAGGCACACGCTGCGGCGATGATAGCGTCCAACCCCCGAGGGCGCCGCCGCGCCCGCCAAATGGCCAGATCATGATTTATCCCCGAATCAGGTTGAGAAAGTCAGACTGATAGATGCAGCGATGGCCGAGGGCATTTGATAGATAGGTCCAGTGGCCCAATCGGCGCTGTGCGCTAACGCAGAACCACTCTCCAGCGGCGCAGCTGTGGCCATCAAGTCCGCCAGCCCTGCGCGTCGTCGCGTGCTAACCACATGCATCGAAGGGCCTCCCCCTAGCGGTGACCGAAGTCGTCACCCGCCACAGCACCCTTCGCGCGGACACGCCAAGGTGGCCTTGGACTTCTGCGCTGGGCGATACGACTTCCTCCTAGATTAGCACATACTAATATGATAAGCAAATACGAGGCCTAATTCATGGCGCAGTTCCAAACCACTACTGCATTGATGTGGCTTGTCTTAGCCAGCGATGCGAACGCTCACGATTGGTACACCGGGAAGACTGATCCCGTTCTTCATTATGACTGCTGCGGCAATAAGGATTGCCACCCAATCGATTCCAGCAACGTCAGGATGACTAAAGAAGGTTATTTTGTGAGGATGCCGCGTCCCACCTACCTGAATGAGCCGCAAGAAGCTGAGTGGTTTATTCCTAGAGATCGCGTCCAGCCCGCGCCGGATGATCGGTATCATATTTGCGAGCGTCTGATGACGCTTTACCGAACGATCACCCCCCACATGAAGTTCGAAGCCTATCAGAGGTTCAGGTGGACGTGCTTTTTCGCGCCGCCGGGCACAAGCTCAGTCGCGCAGACGCGCTAGAGAACGGGTCAGGACGACGCGAACAATCCTTTCGAGGGCAAACTAGCGGTGCGCTTTGCGTCACAGTTGCCAGCCTAACCGCACAGCCTGTCGATAGTATTTTATGTCCGATAATGTTGCCCTCGGACGTATGTTGCTAACTCTGCCTAAATCCAAAAATCGATGCAAGGGTCCTAACAGACTTGCCCCATAATGGGCGCAGGTTACCTGCGCACTGGCGCGTCCCGACGCCTCGAAACCGCGACGCGCTAGGCCAGGATCGCCAACTCGGAGAAGATATGCGAGGCGCCGCTTTAATCTCCTGGCGGCCATCGGGAAGGCTTCGCGCCCATGCGGCGTCAAACCAGATCATCGTCTCGATTATCGGCGCCTCGCCCTGAGGAAAGCCGCAGCGCTGGCGGCGCATCCCCTCCCAGCTCACGAATTCAACACGGGTCGCTGCATGTATTCACCTGGACCGGCTTTGCGCAGCACGTCGTTGATCGCGTTCCGCAGTTCGTCCTGTGCGTCGCTGAGCCCAACATTCGCAGTACAGGCAGCCAACGCAGCCAATTTTAGCGCTGCGAGCATGGTCGCCTCGCTACCCAACGGCGGCGAAAGGCTGTTGGTCTTGCGTCTGCTTTCCAGCACGGCCATGGCCACGCCCGTCAGAGTGACGCGGAGCTCATCGACCAGCTCGTCGAAGCCCTCGATTTCAACGTCGGTTTCCGAGTGGCTCGGGCGCTGCGTCGCAGGTGCGTCTCGCACGGCAAGCGTCACCTCTCGGACGACTTCATCCACCAGGCCGACGATTTCGCCGGCGCGCGCGTCGAGTTCAGCCCACGGAATACGGCGTGTCCCAAGCCCTTCCTGCGCACGGAGCTCCGCGGGCGAACGCGCGGCGATGCTGGCGTTGATGGTGAGGCTGGAGCGATCGTCGCCAAAGACCGTCATGATCCGCACACGCGTAGGCCGATCCGGCAGGCGCCGCAATTGCTCTGCTCGGTCAAGGGCCGTGGCAATCGCGCGGCCGACAGATGTCACTTCGTCGGTCAAAGCGTCCTCCCCCCGTCCCCTGTTCGGGCTCAAACCATAGCTGAGTCGCTCTCGTTAGCGGAGCCCGTCCCGGTCTCATTTTTCGGGTGAGCTGGAATCGCATGCAGCCAAGGCGGAGCGCACAGCGACGCAATTCGGATTACGCAGGAACTGAAGCGTTCTGGTGAGGGCCGCACTGCTTCCCCGTTCCGCCGGAAGCCCGGATCCGCTGCTCTGAGGGCAAGAAGGCCCGTCCCCCAAATTAGGCCAGTTGGATCCTGTGAACGAACATCAATTGCCGAACATCATCACCAAATCTCGTGGTGCCACACACGGCGGGTTTGTCGTGTTGTCAACAGGCCCGCTGCACTGGTGCTAAGCTGACCCGACCGGCTGGCCGAAATGAGCGACACGCCGAGGCCATAGAACGTGTCCGTCCGGCAGGCGCTGACCTTCATTCCCACGGCAGCGCGCCGATGATGCGCGCGAAGCGGAAATGGCGCAACCCAGCGGCCTCGCTGTGAACTTCTTCCGCTGGACTGTTACGAAAGATCCGCTGACTCGACTAGAATCCGGCCATGAACCTCGAAGATGATTCGCGCCAGATGAAATGCGGCCTTGAGAGGACGCGAGCGACCATGGAAAACCCCTGTGAAACCCCACCCATCGACAACGAGGCTGCAGACCTGCCCGACATCGTCGGTCTGGTCTTGGAAATGGGTCAGGGTTCGGGCACGCCGGCGCGTCTCGAGGCCCTCGTCGAGACCGCGACAGACTACGCCAAGGCCGCCAGCTCCGAGAACACGCGAGACGCCTACGCCAAGGACTGGCGGCATTTCGCTTCCTGGTGCCGTCGCGAAGGCTTCGAGCCCATGCCGCCTTCTAGCCAGGTCATCGGCCTCTATATCGGTGCCTGCTCGGCCGGCGATCCGAAACGCGGCATCGCCTCGCTCTCTGTAGCGACGATCGAGCGGCGCCTCTCCGGGCTGGCCTGGAACTTCACCCAGCGCGGCGTGCCGATGGATCGCGCCGATCGGCACATTGCGACGGTGCTCGCGGGCATTCGCCGCAAGCACGCAAAGCCGCCACGGCAGAAGGAGGCTGTGCTTGGGGACGACGTCAAGGCGATGATCAACACGCTCGGCCATGATCTGAGAGGTCTGCGCGACCGGGCCATCCTGCTGCTGGGCTTCGCCGGCGGCCTGCGCCGGTCCGAGATCGTTGGTCTCGACGTTGTTCGTGACGAGCACAGCGACGGCGCCGGCTGGATCGAGTTCTTTCCCGGCCAGGGGGTGCTGGTGACGTTGCGCGGCAAGACCGGCTGGCGCGAGGTCGAGGTCGGCCGCGGCGCTTCCGACCAGACCTGCCCCGTTGTCGCTCTCGAGAACTGGATCCGGTTGGGCCGGATCGCAAGAGGCCCGCTGTTTCGGCGCATCTTCAAGGACAACAAGACCGTCGACGTCGCGCGGCTCTCCGACAAGCACGTTGCCCGCCTGGTCAAGCAGACCGCGCTCGCCGCCGGCGTCCGTTCCGATTTACCGGAAGGAGAACGAGCGGGGCTATTTTCAGGGCACTCGCTGCGCGCCGGCCTTGCCTCTTCGGCTGACATCGAGGAGCGCTACGTACAGAAGCAGCTCGGTCACGCCTCGGCCGAGATGACGCGCAAATACCAGCGGCGGCGCGACCGCTTCCGCACCAATCTCACCAAGGCGTCGGGGCTGTAAAATGGTCCCCTCCCCTCCCCTCCCCTCCCCTTCCCCCAAGATCGGAGAGCTATCTCACACCTTACTTCGCCCAAACCAGCGCAGCATTCCGCCAACTGAGGCCATGCAGCAATCGCAGCACAAATCCTTTCAGCGGGCGTCACGCGCGACGCCGAACGGTAACTCGGCCGGGCCGCCCGGCTAATCGTCTGAGGCCTACCTGGATTCGCTCCACGGTGGAGCGCCTCACCGCTCCCAGCCCTTCTTCTTCATGTTCTTGCGCAGGGCGGCACTGATCTCCACGGTAGAACCTCGATCGCCCTCGGCGGGATCTGCTCCAGCCTTTCGGTTGCTGCCAACTGCCTTGGCCTGCGCATCGAGTTTTTCGCGCAAGAGGGCCATGATCATCGGCCACACTGAGAATTTCTCGTCGCGAGCCCGCTCTGTCAGATTGCGCAGATAGCCGCCGCGGCTCGCGATCCGGTCCGATCGCTGCAGGATGGCCGCCACCGTGACCGCTGCCTTTTCCGGTCCCATCACCTCGACGGCTTCCTGCCAGGCGCTCGGGCTGATCCCCATGAACGGCCTGGCCTGCTCAGCGGCCGCAACAAAATCGCGCCACGTCCTGATTTGGCCGTCCCGGGCCAGGGTCAACAGCTCTGGGCATGCATCCACAACCATGCCCAGGGGCAAATCCCGGCTTGGCAAGGCGCGTACGTTGTCGGTTTTGGCGCCAACGCCGCTTGCTTCATCTATTTCCTCTAAGCCGTGTTCAGATTCATCGGTAGAAGAAACATTTGGGTTTGAATTATGTTTATGGCGCTCAGAATGGGACTCATTGGCGTTCGGATTCTGTGAATTGATGAAGGATTCCAATGTCTGGTGGACGTCGATCCAAAGATCTTCCAGCTCATTGCAAATAGCCTCGATGGTCGGGCGTGCGGCGGTCCGGGGCAAGCGGGCGACGATCGCTTCATACCGGCCTAGAAAGCCTTGCCAATTCCCAGGCACGCCTTCGTTGATGCCCGCCTCGATCATCTTGACGACGTCGCGACGGCAGATCGTGAGGCGCTCCTTGGCCAGGCGAAGGGCCTTGCGCTCCTCCTGGACGGCCGCTGCCAGGGCCTTGAATTCCTCTGCCCGAGCAAGGATCGGCGAAAGATCGAAGCCGTAGGCCTGGTCGATCGCCCCGCCCTGCCCTTTTCGCGCGAACCGCTTGCCATTTGGGCTGTCACGCCGGATGACCAACCCCGTCGTCACCAGGTTGGCCAGATGACGCCTGAGGGTTGACTGGGGCATACCGTTGGCGCGGCGGCTGAGTTGCTCATTCGAGGGAAATACGATCAGGCTGGCCTCTGCCGTCAGCTCTTCGGCGCGATGAAACGACAAAAGCGCATTCAAGATCGCCAAGGCACGATCGGTTGCGCCGAGCGCCTCCTTGGCTTCACGAATGTCCCGAAAGACCTGCCACTTGGAAGCTCGGGCTTCCTCATCGATTTCGCTGGCCGCGAGCTGGGTTGCGAGGTGCCCAAGCGTCATCGGCCGCCGCCCAAAGGGCGTCGTTGCAATACTCATCTTCATTTCTTCGCCCTCTCAATTGGGCAAAAGAAATCCGCTCGCCGAATCGACGCTTAAAACTCTTGACAGTGATTCGCGAAAATGGGATTCTCGGCTTGCTACAACACGAGAAGGGCTTCCGCGAGAGATCGTTCGGGGGCCTTTTTCTTTTGCGGTTTGGTCTCCGTTTCTCTACTTTTCCGACTTGCTGAACGCCTCGTAGAGGGCGTCCAATTGGCCAGCGATGAATTCAGCGAATCGTGGTCCGCTTGCCTCTGAAAAGGCAATGGTTACCTTTTTGCCCTTCTTCTGGATCGCAGCGCTAACTGACTTGTCCGTGGGGACCCAAGTCCTGGGCTTTGCCGTTACCTTCGGATTTTTAGGCTTCTTCGCCGCCTTCAGAGTGTTGAGGATCAGATTGAATCTCTCGTCGCCCTCCCCCCCGCCGAATTCGCTAGTCGTGACAAATTCGGCCGCCCTCGCTGCATTGGCAGGGACCTGAACGAGTTTCTTGAGTTCCTCCCATCGGTCTCGCCCGATACCTTTTGCGGCTCCCACAGCGTCCAGAACAACCTGCGGCACGGTTTCGGCGACCGAGAGCATGCGTGACAAAAGCGTGTCGTCAACGGTCAACGCCGATTTGACAGTGTCCTTGGTCATGCCACTGCCAACCAGCTTTCTTGCAAACAACGCCTTTTCAATAAATGAGAGATTGGCCCGGGCAGTATTCTCCTGTCCTTGAGCGACTACGTGTTCGATATCGGGCAGCTGTTTGATGATCGCCCGCACTTTGATTCCTAGATCCTTCGCCACCTTCGCGCGTCGATGGCCGAACACGATCATGTAGCGTGTGGGGACATCAGGATGTGGTCGAACTAATATCGGTGTGGACTGCCCTGCACGACTAATAGCCTCTCTCAGGTCTCGATAATCCTCGTCGTCTTCGTCAATCCGATCCGCGACAAACGAACTGTCTAACAGCGCTGGATCGATTGAGACGATCGTTTCGCCGTCGAGCATACGCAACGAGTTTTCGGCCATTTCATCTAGCGACTGAATCATTGACCTCGATGCGCCACGTCGGGCGTATTCTGACCGAGCTTCAGAAGCAGAGTGGCCAGACCCAGGTTCCGTCAACGACGCAGCTACGCTCGCTAGGAGATGTTTTCTAGCCATCGCCACCTCCGCACAATGACATCATCAGCTTGATTTCGAATGAAAATTCAGCGTTCTGCACGGCTGTCAATATATCGTTCATTTCCGTCCCCATGCTTTATGCACGAGTGATGTGATCTCGGAATTGACCGCGTTCAGGCTTTCCATGGCTCGCTCATAGGTCGAGCGTGTAAATTGGCTCTTCTCCACTTCGTAAAGCGTCTGTTTGGTTATGCCCGCATCGGAGATCGCTGTGGATTTTACCACCTGGTTTTTCAGCACACGTTTGTTGAATAGAGCTTGAAGGAAACCGACCATCTGAAGCTGTGGACCATCGGTGGGTTCGTACCGGGTTACGAGATACCGGAACCACTTCAATTTCACCGCGGCTCCAGCACCTTTGATGGATTGCAAAATACCGCCTAACATCAGCAGAAACTGGGACATCGACATAATGTCCAGCATCTGCGGGTGAACGGTAATAAGCACTGATGTAGAGGCAGTAAGCGCCGTGAGAGTCAGGTAGCCGAGCTGTGGCGGGCAATCAACGACAACCACGTCATAGCGATCGTCAACCTCTTTGAGGGCTGTCGTCATCCTGGTGAAGAACATTCGCCCTTCAGGATTGTTCTTATTGGAGGCCGCTAGCGGCGTTTCGTACTCGTACTCCTGAAGCTCGAGGTTCGCCGGTACGATATCCAACCCAGGGAAATTCGTGCGCCTAATAACATCCTTGATCGATTTCCGCTCTTCGTCGTATCGGAGAGCTTCATAGAGCGAGGGATTCTTGTCGAGTTCGGGCTGGATGCCGTGAAGCGCCGACAGCGATGCCTGAGGATCAAGATCGATGGCAAGCACCCGATGACCAGTGAGAGCCAGATGCTGTGCGAGATGAGCGGCCGTCGTCGTTTTACCTGACCCTCCTTTGAAATTTACGACGGAAATTATCTGAAGCGCCTCAGTGCCGCGGCGATGGGGCACGTATCGTTTGAAGTCGGCCCGACCGTGCTTGTCGAGATATTGCCGCAGCTCGAGCATCTGCTCAGCGGTATAAGTCCGCCTGCCAGATATGGTTGTTGAAGGGGTCGGTCCCTTGCCTTCGAGATGGAGCTTTTTGATGTGATTTTGGGTAACGCCGAGATATTCTGCGACCTCGACAGACGAAAATTGACGCAAGCCTTTTGTTGCGTTCGGAGGGTATTGCTCGAGGCGCAACATGTTCAATTTATCGGAGATCAGTTCGCCTTGCTCGAGAATCTCCTCGTCAAATTCAAACTCCAACTCACGGTCGAGCATCAAATTCATGGCCGCCACTTCCGGGAATAACGCTTTTCTCAAGCGAATTGTTTTTCAAGCGTGATTAATGCCCGATTCTCTCATCCCGGCAACAAGTTTTTAGTTAACAAGAAGTTAACGGCAAATCGCTCGCTGCCATCTGGCGGCCCAGCCGCACGGTTAAATCAGCTCAGATGTAGCCCGAGACGGTAGGAACCATGAGCCACTCGTGGCTTCAGACAGTCGCATAATTGGTTCTACGATATTGAAACATAACGAAATTCCGCCTATCTGCACGGCTGTCAACAATGCTCGGCAGTTAAGGCTACATCATTCATTCACTAGATCGGGTGCTCAAGGTCGGTGCGGCGAAGTCTATTCCCGCTTCGATCGACGAGCTGACAAAACGAGCGGCCCCGCCAGCAGACGGCGAAGCTGTTATCGATCCGCCGCAGATTGGTCCTTCTCTCGGACCGGGCGATCGCGAAGAAGCGGAAACTTATGCCGCCGGCCCGAAACGACTAGTTTACGACCGTTATGGGAAAGCACTTCGTATCCGTCCTGACGACTGTGAACGCGCCCTACTGCGTGCAGCTGGAAGACGCGCAGTCGGCGCATTGCCTTTCGAATCTTGAGTTGGCCAAACAGCATCCCGGCCACGTAAGCGCATTTTCGGTGATGTTTCTCCCGAGCTGCAGATCGCATTCGCTCTGGCGCACCACATCCCGGTCACCGGCCTGAAGGCTTTCGCCGCTGCGTTCTCTGGCCTGGTCCGGCGAGAGCTATCCACTCGCCGCGTGATGGCCGAGCGAGATCACCGGCGCCCTTCCGAGTGGGGGCGGATTTTTCGCATCGCCGGCGACCTGATTGATCAGCTTCGGGAGAATACCGGCGGCTACGACTTCCAATGGTCGTTTGGCGGCGGCACGGCCATGATGATTCAAATTGATCATCGCGAAAGTCACGACATCGATATCTTCCTCGATGACGCGCAACTGCTGGGGTTCCTCGATCCGTCGCACAGTGGCCTGCGGTTTGATCCGATGCCTTCGGACTATCAGAGTGACCGACTCCGGTTTCAGAAAACTTTGCCTTCGAGGACATCGGCGAGATCGATTTTTTTGCCGGGGCCCTAACACCCATGCCGTTCGAAATGCGCGAAGTTGAGGTAGGGCCGTGCAGCTCGACGCCATTCCCGAAATCGTCGCTAAGAGGATCTACTACCGAGGATCGGAAGCTAAGCCGCGTGAACATTTTCGATATCGCCGCTGCAGCATCGTCCCAAATGGAGCCCGTGATCAACGCCCTGCGCGGGCTCCCCGGAGCAGGTTTCTCGGCCCAAGGATCAGTTGGAAAAGCTAAACCCGGAGTCTGTGGGTCATGCCGTAGCGCAGTTGAGGATCATGCCTGACTGAAAAGCGTCGGGCCGCCGATAGTCTGGATACAGCGCTCGCGGTCCTCGATGAGGTCTTGTCGTCGCCTGAGAACTGACCGCTTTATCCCAAGCGGAGAAGCGGGCGAGGGGAGGAGGAGGACTTTCAGAGGCCTGATGCCTTGGTGCGATTTGATACGAAACCGATCGCGCCGGCGCCGGTATTTGCGCGTCATCTCTGCGGAGGCGTGACCGAGCTGCTTCTGCGCACAGCGCTAATCGACCTCAGCCGAGGAAGCGAGGCCGGCGCGAAGCGAATGCCCGGAAAACTTCTGGCCGCGCTGGCCTTCGGACAGATCGCCACGCACGCCGGCGACCAAAGCTATGAGCTTCACCAGGCGAGCGACTTCCAGGTCGTTGAGGCGGTGCGCACCAACGTTCTTACCCTGGCCGGTGATACGACGAAACAAAAGCCCATGCGCGACACGGGCCAGTTCGGTCAGGTCGGACAGGCGACGATAGGCAGGTGGCGTCGGAAGAGCCGCGGCGCGGCGGAGCGTTTCGTCGGAGGTGAGCTTGGGCGGACGCCCGTCTATCGTTGTGCTCAAAACAGATATTTGTTGTCGGCCCAGGCGAGCAGCACTGCCGCATCCTGGTTGGGCAGGCGTACGCGCCCGGCGCGCAGGGCTTCCGCGATCGCGTGACCCACGTCGGGATCGACCCAGTGGCCATGCGTCATCAGGAAAAACCAGGCAAAGGGTAGGCCGATCTCGACGTCGATCGCCTCGATGCGCTCCATCAGCCGGTGCACGGACACACCGTCGTCGCCAAGCAGCCGGTCGGCCGGCATCTTGAGCGGCCGCGGGATGAAGCTCAGCTGGCGCTCCCCGCGCTCCTCATAGTCGGTGATGTCGAAGGCCCAGTGCTCAAAAATCCGTGCTGCCGACGCGCTCGACCGCTCCCAGTCGGCGAAGAACCGGTTCTCGCGTGGGACGAAGTCGAACCAACCAGAATTGGCGTCGAGAAAGGCGGTGTCGCGCGCGCCGTCGGGACTGACCTCGTGGATGACGCGCCGTTCGAGCTCAGGCCTGCGTGCCTCGCGCCGCTCGCGTTCACGGCGCCGGCAGGTGGCAAGAAAGCTGCGCATATGGACGAGGCCGCTGCGGCGCCGCAGCCGGTAGACCGGGCCTGCGAGCACCGGCGCGTCCGTCCTCGGCTCGCGCTTGACCCAGGACGGCTCGAGCAGATCGCCGACGCTCCAGGGCCGATAGCCGGGATCGACGACGGGGCCGGCCAATACCTCGATCTCGCGGCCGAGCGAGAGCTGGACGAAGTCGGCGACGCCCGGGCCCGTCGGAGCGACGGCGAACACGGCGGCGCCGCGCCATTCGGCGAATTTTTTCCCGCTGTCGCGATGGCGCTCCCAGAAGGCGGCAAGATCGCCGCCGAGCGCGGCCAGTTCGCTCTTGATCCACGCCTCATGCTCTCCGGTCCGGACGCCGTCGGCGTCGATCACCGCGCGGTCGGCGCCGCGCCAGTAAAAATCGTCAACCGGCGCCGTCGAGAACGCGAAGCCGGGGAACGCGGCGGAGAGGGAAGGGGCCAGATCCCGGTCGGCCGAGGCCGGCTTCAGACTAGTGAGCACGGCGTCGACCGTATCGGCGTCGGGCAGGCGGATCGGGGTTTCGGACATTTTTTCTTTTCCGCTTTCGCGGCTGGGAGAAGCGGTACGGCATATCGCCGGCGGCCATCTAGAGCGCGATTCTGGGTGTCATTCTGCCTAAATCACTAGACGGTAGGTTGCTGAATCTTAACACTTACCGCTCATCCTAGTTTCCTGGATTCATTCTGAATAACTGGATTCTTAGCCTGATTTAGTGGAGGAAAACGAGAGAGAAGCTGAATGGGCCGCAGGCCTAACAAGCTTGCCGCAGATGATGCGGCCTGGCAAATGGCGGTGGCGCACGAGGGGTCATCCGTCCGTTGGCGGCGCGAAGCGACGGCTGTCACCCGCCGACGACAGAACCCTGTTCGTGGTGGATGGCGACGCAGCCGGCTTGCTTGAGCTCGTCCCCCTGTGCATCGGTGACCTGGTGTTCCGTCGAGACCCGCGCGAATGAGGTGGCGCGATCTCGGGGCAGGGGAAGAGGAAGGGGCCTTTGCCATGGCGGCCTTTCGTGGGGTGTTTCACGGGCGTTTTGTACAATACCGACGGCAGCGATCAACCGGCCAGTTGCAGGCGTGTTTTATCGAGCCCCCAGATCTGAGCGGTCGGACGCTCCAGAGATCGGAAAAAGCTGCCGCAACGTGTCCTCGGCCGTTTATGGTCGAAAGCACGCAAATCGAGCCGTTTAGGACCTGCGCAGCGTTCAGGGACACGCTGGAGGTGGTGCGAGGGCCCGACTTGGCCGGCTTTCCCGCCCTCAGTGGAGCGGATTTGGTGAGACTACCTGCATCGAGTCGGAAATCGTGAGACTACGTGACAAACTCAGGTGGCCAGCGGCCGGTATCGAAAAGCCTCAGAAAAGCAGCGACTTGACCACAGGCGGGTTCGCTGGGATGCAGGTAGTCTCACGAAAACCGATTCAAAATCGACGGCGAATCTCACGATTACCGATCAGCTGACAGGCTTTTCCAGCGATCCAGGACGAGCGACTTCCATGATTTGCGAGGCTATTCACAATACGTCCGATAATGCAACCTTATCGGACATAAAGCGCTACCGACAGGCTGTGCGTTTCAAGCCGAAATCCGTGGCATAAAGCGCACCCGTGTTTTACCCTCGAAATCATGATTCGCCTCGATCCCCTCACCGCTAATCCCTTGCCCGCCAGTCCCGCCGCGCCGCCGACCGTCCCAGCCTGGGCGCTAGCCGATGGCGGCGCGCTGCATGACGCCGATGCCGCTTTCCAGGCCGGCGCCGCCGTGGGTGCGCTTGATGGACTTGCCCGCGGGCAGCCCGCCTGGGCCGGTGCCTGGCGGCAGCGGCTGGCGCTCAACTGCGCCGCCGCCAGCATGCGGCTCGCCGGCCGCGCCGAGGATGCGGCTGCGCTACGCGACGCCTGGTACCTGCGCCCGGCCGGCGCCGATCCCGGCCCCGCCGGCGCCATTTTTGGCGCCTGGCGGCAGCTGGCCGTGCAGCCGCCCGTCGCCAACGCCGAACGGCTGGAAAAAATCGTCGACCAGCTTGGCCTCCACTGGGACGCCGCGGCGCTCGCCGCCCTTTGCACGCAGATCGAAAAGCTGGCGGAGACGCAGCGGCCGGCGCCGTTCGCCGCGGCGGCTATCGCCGCTCACGTCGTCGCCATGCGGCCCGACTCCGAGCTTTTTGCCTGGTGGCTGGCTGACCTGGTCCTGGCGCAAAGCCTGCGCTGGCCGCGACCGCTGCCGCTGTTGATGGCGCAGGTTTTTGCCGCATCCTTCCGCGCCGAGGCCGGCGGCCGCAAGCGCATCCGACCCGGCGAAGAAGGATTCGAACGCGCGGTTTGCCTGGCGCTGGTCCAAGCTGCGGCCGATGCCTGCCGGCTGGCCGCCGAGCTGTCGCGCCGCGCCGAAAAACTCCTGGCGGTGGCGCCGAAACTGCGCGCCAAGGGCGCCGGCGACGTGATTTTTCTGCTGCTCAATGAAGATGTCGTTTCGGGATCGCTGACGACGAAAAGCCTGTCGCGCTTTGCCGCGCGGCGCCTGTTTGCGCGGCTGCAACAGCTCGAGGCCGTGCGCGAGCTCTCCAGCCGTTCCAGCTTCCGGCTCTATGGGCTGTAGCGATGAGCAAAGCCTCCGCCCGCCGCAGGGCAAACGATCAGCCGGCCTTGCTGGACACCGATCTCGAGCACCTTCCGGCCGAACTGCGCTGGCGCGAATGGATGGGCCGCGTGGAGGCGGTGATCTTTGCCGCCAGTGAGCCGGTGCCGCGAGACGTGCTGGCGCGGGTGGTGGGCAAAAGCTGCAATCTTGATTTAGTGATCGACGACATCCGCGCCGAGCTCGCCGGCCGGCCCTACGAGTTGGTGTCGGTCGCCGGTGGTTGGCAGCACCGGACCAAAAAAGCGTTTGCTGACGTCATCCGCGGTGCCTTCGGCACGGCCGCGGGGCAGGGCGCCGGATCAAAAGAGCTGTCGCAGTCCGAGGCTCTTGTGCTGATGTGCATAGCCTATTTCCAGCCGATCACCCGTGGCGAGCTGTCGAGCTTCTTCGGCAAGGAAGTGTCGCGCGATCTGATCGGTGTGCTGCGTACGCAGGACCTGATCGCGTCGGGGCCACGCAGCCCACAGCCGGGCGCGCCTTATACCTATGTGACGACCAAAAACTTCCTGTCGCAGTTCGGGTTCGACACGCTGCGCCAGCTGCCGGATTTCGAGGCGCTCGAGGATTCCGGGCTCTTGTCGAAGGAGAAACTGCTCGCCGGCGACATCCCGACACTTGCCGCTGGCGAGGATATCGCGGACGACGAGGCCCAGTCGGCTGAGATCGTGGACGAAGGCTAGATCGCTGCCCTGAGCGACCTGGCAAAGACACCTGCTACAGCACTACATTCGTCCCGGTCAGAAATGCGGAAGAGCCTGCTGACGGAGCGAGGCCGATCCGGTGAGGACACGCCGAATGTTGCGCCATAACCTTGCAGACACCGAAAATTGTCCTATATTGTGCCTCATAAGTGAGGCACAGGGTGAGGCAATGGAAACGCTGATAAAAAAAAGGGCGAAGGTAGGTCGCCACTCTGCAAAACCGGATGATGAAACGTTGATCCTGACGTTCATGGACAAGTCCGGCGCGATCTCGAGTGAGCGGGTAGCGGATAGCTTCGGGATGTCCAAGACCCAATTGGCGGAAACGGTCGGGCTTGCCCGCGAGTCGCTTTACAAGGCGGCGCGGAACCGCACGCCGAAGACCCAGACCCGCATCAAGGAAATGCTTGAAATCATCGGCCGGGTGACGGATTGGGCTGGCGGCAAGGAGCAGGCCATGGCCTGGTACCGGGCCCAGCCAATCCCGGCCTTTGGCGGCAGGACGGCCGAAGCGCTGGTCAAGGAAGGCAAGGCCGGCGCGGTTCGTGACTATCTCGACCATCTTGCCGTCGGTGGCTTTGCTTGAGGTTTGAAGGGACGTGCTACCGCGCGCATGATCCGCGTTGGGCCTTCAAGCCGATCTCAGGCGATGGTGCGGCCATTCGGGGCGCGCGCTTTAACCCGAAGGGAGTTCCGACCCTCTACCTCGCACTCAACATCGTGACGGCGGTAAAGGAGGCCAACCAGGGTTTTGCCCACCGGATCGATCCCTGCGTGCTCTGTTCCTATGATGTCGACTGCGAGGATATTGTAGATTTGAGAAACGCGGAGGGCCAGGAGGCGGCCGGCATTCGCCATGACGACATGGCTTGCGCCTGGATGGATTTTCTGGCCGACGGCAAGCGGCCGCCGTCCTGGGCTATCCGCGAACGGCTCGTCAAACAGGGGGCGGCCGGAATTCTCGTGCCGAGCTTCGCGCCGGGGGCGGACGCGGCCGATCAAAACCTGGTGCTGTGGACCTGGGGCGAGGATTCGCCTCACCAGGTCAAGGTGATCGATCCCAGCGGCCGGCTGCCGCGCAACCAGCTGTCCTGGCCCTGATCGAAAGCGGAGGCTGCGCTACGGCGCTACTCTTTCGATACGTCCACAATCTCCCGCACCTCAGTGGCCGGCAAGCCGACCAGCATCGCGCCTCGCCATCGAGGAGTCTCTCGGCGATCTTAGGAACTGCCGACGGCACAGCGGCGACCCGTCCGGATTTGGCGGCCTCACGCAAATGCCGGGACTTCTCTATTCGGCGTGTTGAAGTCAATCACTTTCAAGCTTCCTCTGCCACGGGCATTTGATGTCTTTCGCGAGGCGCTTCTCTTCGGGATCGGCACGTTGGCCCTCCCAGCATGGGATCAGTTGGAATGAAGGGGGCAATCTAAACAGCGTTCTCACCATGTTGCCGCGGTGGAAACGAGTCCCGGCACGTCCTCTCTTCATCCTCCGTCCCGCGAAGGACACTCATCCGCCCTGGCGGATCTCGTTATCGGGCCTTCCCCCTTTCGTAGCTGGACCCGGCTATATCACCGCTGCGGCTCCCTCTCGCGCCCAACGGAACTCACTGCCGTCAGACCACATTCTGTGCATGATGACAGCCAATCTGCGAGCAAGGGCAACAGTCGCTCTTTGTCGGCCCCGGCGCTTGGCGACGTTCATCGCCCAAGCCTTCAGCCATGACCACTTTTTCACCACCGTCAGCAAGACTTGCGCGGCTTCATAAAGCAGCGTCCGCATCATGGCGTCACCGCACAGGGAAACACGTCCGACGCGATTGTCCTCACCTGACTTGATGCAAACGCAGCGTCAACCCGAGAGTTGGCCCTACGGCCTTCGAATTCTTGAAGCGAGCAGGAATGTCGACCGTGGCGTTGAAGGCCAGCGCAACGACAGGGGCCGACACCTGGCACGGTCATCAACCACCTGCACACCGTGTCGCCCTTCACGATCGACAGCAGTCTTTCGTGCAGCACCGTGAACTGCTCGCGAAGTTTCTGCCGGGGAGCGAGCAACGCTTCCATGATGTCGCGCAGTTCCGGAATGTCGCCGGAAAGGTCCCGGATGCGATCCGCGAATTTGCCGGCGCCGACAACGCCAACCTTGAGACCGAAGTTACGCAACAAGCCTCGAATGTCGTTCTCAATTGCGATGGCCTTTTCCTGCAGCAGTTTGCGGGCTGTCAACAGCGCCCGGTGTTTCTGACTCATCAGCGTCTTGACGTGTACCGGCCGGAACAAATTAACCCGCATCATCTGCGCGATGCCGCGTGCATCATTGCGGTCGGTCTTGTTGACCTGTGCCTTGAGAAACGCCTTCGCATGACGGGTTTCGATGCAGATTGCAGGTAATCCAGCTTCCGCCAGGCCACTGAACAACCATGGTGACAAGGGGCCAGCTTCAAGCCCGATCCGAGCCAGATTCCAGGCGGGGTTCTTCAATGCCTCAGCAAGATCGTCCGGATGGCTCGCAACCTTCATCTCTCGGCAAATTCGGCCCCCTTCATCCACGATGCAAACGGAGGTCTCTTTCACGGAGACGTCCAGTCCGGCATAATGCTTCATGCTGCGCTTCCTTTCCTGATGCTTGTGGCTGTTACGCAGACCACGTCTTATCATCAGCTCGAAGCGCAGCACCTCAAACAACCGTTCAAGACGTGGGGCAAAGCCGAATACCCACCTAAACATCTAAGCCGGCGGCGTGCACGCGACCTTCTCGCCGTCTTCCTTCAGGTACTTGCGCACCGGATTGTCCAGGAGCGGCAGCACCGTCTCCGAAGGCCGGCAAAGCCTGGTGGACGTCTCGACGATCGGCCGGTTGATGAGAATGGGGTGGGCGAGCATGACGTCGGTCAGCTCATCGTTGCTCCATTTGGGCTCTTCGAGCCGGTCTGCGGCCTTACCCCCCGCGATATCCGCAAATCGAAAGGAGAGCACCATGCAACAGCTTGCTTCCTCATCGCCACCAGGCAGCGGCTCCGCGCCTTCGGTGAGGTGATCAGCCACTTCTTGCGCAAGGGCAAGCTCGGCTTGAAGTTCGCGATCAAGATCCCGTTCTTCGGCGAGATCGAAGTATCTTTCGAGACCGGCTGGAGCCGGCGCCGACGAGGCGATATCCGCGGCCCGCTTCGGCGGGCCTTTTCATCGCGGCATTAAAGCGCGCGGACGGTAGCCGCGCTTGCGTTTCTGACGGAGCAGATCGAGAAAGAGCTGTACCGCTTCCTCTTCCCGCCCGAAATGATGGACCATCGACTGGCCTGTGGTTCCGATACGGCCCCACTTTCTAAGCAGGCAAACATCTCCGAACAGGTTTGCTTCGATCGACATGGTATAGTAGCGCGCCATGTTCTTCGAGGTCCGAGCGTTCGACATGGAGATTGTAAGGTTGCGAGATCATAATGTCAGCATCGTCGATACTGGTGGTCCAGTCCAACGACACTTATGAATCGGTCGACCCGCATCGACTCATATCGGTGATGTGGTCCGCGCGACGCTCCTCGGCCCAAACCTGGAACGCCCTACTCGTTCAGAGCTTGACGAGTTGTTTGCCGAAATTTTCACCCTTCAACATGCGCACGAACGCATGAGGGACCAACTCGATACCCTCCGCAATATCCTCCTTCGTCTGAAGAAGCCCCTGCTTGTACCAAGAGAGAAGATCGGCAAGGGCGGGCTCATATTCGCTCGCGTGGTCGTCGAGCAGGAAGCCCTCAATACGGGCACGCGCAATCAGCGTCCTTCGGAGATGGCGGAGCCCGATATCCGGTTGATCGAGCCGGTCTGCCAAAGCAATCGTCCCGACGGCGACCACCCTGCCAAACGTGCTGAGGTTCAGCATGGCTGCATCGTGAATGGGGCCAGCGGTGTTGTCGATGAAGACGTCCACCCCATTCGGGCATGCCGCAGCGACATCGGCAACCAAATCGGCCGAAGTACGGTGGTTGACGGCTGTCCGGTAGCCAAGCTCCTTGCACCATTCGAGCTTCTCATCGGTGCCGGCCACGGCAACCGGATCAAGGCCCTTGATACGCGCGATCTGACCCGCGATCTGGCCGACGGCACCGGACGCCGCGGAAATCAGCACCGTTTCACCCGGCTTGGGGCGGGCGGTCTTGAGCAGAGAAAAATAGGCCGTTAGACCGGGCATTCCGAGGTAGCTTAGGGCGGCCTGCATGGGAGCGTCAGTGGTGGTCACGATCTTTGCCGATGACGCCGGAACGACGGTGAAGGGCTGCCAGCCGAAATAGTCGCTCATCACGATCTGACCCGGGCTGAAGTCAGATGATCCGGATGAAATCACTTCCCCGACGCCGCCTCCCAGCATCAGATCGCCCAGCTTGAATCCCGCGGCGTAATTCTTCGCCGGGCTGATGCGGCCACGCATGTAAGGGTCCACTGAGAGCCAAAGAGTTTTGACCAGGAGCTCTCCGTCTGACGCTTCCGGAACAGGGCGATCTTCAAGTGCCCAGTTCTCAGTCGTGGGCATTGCCGAGGGATGGCTCCGAAGGATCCAGCTGGGATTTCTTGCCATGACGATCTCCATGAATGGAAGGCTGCCTCCCTGTGATGCATAGATTTGCATTCCGTGTTAATGGGCGCTGCGCGAGAAAGATTGTTTTGAATTGCGAAAGAATGACCAATGGACATGGTTGAGGCCATGCGCGTGGCTGTCGAGGTTGCGCGACACGGAAGCTTTACCTTGGCAGGCCGCGAGCTCAGAATTTCCGCACCCTCGGTGAGCCGGATCATTGCCGAGCTTGAGGCGGACCTTGGTGCGCGGCTGTTTAACCGCACGACCCGTCAACTCAATCTGACCGATGCCGGATTGGAATTCGTGCAAAAAAGTGCCGGCCTCTTGGAGGAACTCGACCATATGCGGAATATGGTGCGCGAGCGCCACGACACCCCGCGCGGTCTGTTGCGCGTGTCGTGCGTTACCGCCTTTGGCAACGAATGCCTGGCACCTGCAATCCCTGACTTCATGCAACGGTACCCTCAGCTGAGTGTCTCGGTCGATATCGGAAACCGTTTGGTCGACCTGATCGGCGAGCACTATGATGTGGCGCTCCGCGTCGGGCCGCTCAGCGATTCATCCCTGATCGCTCAAAAGATTTCGACGCAGCAGATCGTGTTCGTCGCTTCGCCGGACTTCTGTCTGAAATTCGGCACGCCGCTATCGATCGACGAGATCAAGGATTGCCCGTCGGTCACGCAGGTCAGCGGAGAATGGGGCCGCACGCACCAGTTCAATCACCACGGTGCGACCATCCATTTCGACGTTCCCCAACATCTAACCATGAACTCGGCGCGCGCAGTCAGGAACGCCTGTCTGACCGGATACGGCTATTCCTTGCTCCCAGACTTCATGGTGGCCAAGGACATTCGCGAGGGCCGCCTGATACGCCTCCTGCCTGACCTTGAGCCCGTCGAGCAACCGATCTATGCCTTCTACGCGCAGCGGCGCCATATGCCGGAGAAGGTACGGGTGTTCATCGACTTTCTGCGAGAGGCATTTGGTCACTGATGGGCGGGCCACGGGCCGCCCTATTGTTCGCGGTAGCGTTGGCCGAGCAGTGGGTTTGCCAGAACCAGCAACTGTTTGCGCCACAACAAGGCGACCTACGCACCAGGGCGGCGCTCTTCGCCCCAGGGATGAGCAAGATCGTCATCCAACAACAATGCGCCGATCGAGTGTCCGGCTCGGGGCGGCTTCGGTCTGGCTTGAAGCCGTTCGGCATCTACGAGGCGTCGACAGGACGTCGCTGAACCGAGACTGTAGAGATCAGCAAAAGTTTGTTGAAGGACAGCCCTTAAAGATAGGCGGTGCCAAATCAGGCCGGTTGATGCTGGCTGTCGGATTGCTCAAACAAAAAGGTCGCCGGATCGCGACCGAGCGCTTTGCCGATAGCGGCGATCGTATCGACGCTGACATTGCCGTCCGCGTCGGCGAACTTGTTGAGGGTGATCTCCGACACACCCAGGAGCTCCGCCATTTGATAGAGGAGCAGATTGCGGCGCCCACGCTCGCTGTTGATGATGACGGCCAGGCGCGCGCGGATCGATTTTTCGGTGAGCTCGTGCCCCCGATGGTTCCACCTCGGCGCTGCCGACCAGAAGTGTCGCGATCGACACCTGCAACGCCTGGGCCATCTGTTCGATCGTTCGCAGCGTCACATTGTTTCGCTTTTCGGCGGTGCGAATGGAAGTGCGGTATGCGAGCCCTTGACCAGGGGACGTCTTGAAAAGTCCCGCCATCTGTTGATGGCGAAGCTTCCGCCTACGGCGCTCGGTCTCAAGGAACGACCCGATACTGTCCCGAAGGGGGTTGTTCACCTCGCCGCTTCGTTTGGCAGCATGAATCTATGTATTCGCACGAACTCGCCTTTTCGGTACACCTTTTTCCTGGGCTAGCCTAGGGATTCGGGCGGGCATTCCGCGCCGAAGACGGCAAGCGCGTCCGACCCGGGGGAGACGGATTTGAGCGCGCGGTGTGCCTGAGGCTGGTTCAGGCGGCGGCGGAGGCCTGCCGGCTGGCCGCGGAGCTGTCGCGCCGCGCCGAAAAACTTTTGGCGGTGGCGCCAAAACTGCGCGCCAAGGGCGCCGGCGACGTGATTTTTTTGCTCTTGAATGAAGATGCCGTCGCCGGATCGCTGGTGACAAAGAACCTGTCGCGCTTTGCGGCGCGGCGGCTGTTCGAGCGGCTGCAGCAGCTCGAGGCCGTGCGCGAGCTGTCGGGCCGGCCGACCTTCCGGCTGTTTGGGCTTTAGCGATGAGCGAAGCCTCCGCCCGCCGCAAGCCGAGCGATCAGCCAGCGCTGCTCGACAAAGAGCTCGAACACCTACCGCCAGAACTGCGCTGGCGCGAGTGGATGGGCCGCATCGAAGCGGTGATCTTTGCCGCAAGTGAGCCGGTGACACGTAGTGTCCTCGCGCGGGTGGTGGGAAGAAATTGCAATATCGACCTGCTCATCGACGACATCCGCGCCGAGTTCATCGGCCGCCCTCTATGAGTTGGTCGTGGTCGCCGGCGGCTGACAGCACCGGACCAAAAAAGCCTTTGCCGACGTCATCCATGCCGCATTCGGCACGCCCGCCGGGCAGGGAACAAAAGAACTGTCGCAGTCGGAGGCTCTGGTGCTGATGTGCATTGCCTATGTCCAGCCGATCACGCGTGGCGAGCTGTCTTCCTTCTTCGGCAAGGAGGTGTCGCGCGATCTGATCGGCGTGCTGCGCGCGCAGGACTTCATCGCTTCGGGGCCGCGCAGCCCGCAGCCCGGCGCGCACACCTATGTGACGACCAAGAACTTCCTGTCGCAGTTCGGGCTCGACACGCTTCGCCAGCTGCCGGATTTCGAGGCTCGAGGACGCCGGCCTGTTCTCCAAGGAGAAGTTGCTCGCCGGGGACATCATGCCGGGATTTGTAGATGCTGGCTTTGATGCCGCAGACGCTGCCATCGACGAATAGAAAAATCGCGCTCCACTCACAGGATCAACGTCGAAGGATTGCACCTGAGAAGTAACGGTTCTTGTGCGCCGCGAATCGTATAGTCGTAGAACAGATTTCCGATCATGCCGTTTTGGGTTATCCTGCGACGTCCGCAGCCTTGCAAGAGAACCACATGCCGAACCGGATTCCGCTCGACCCCAAATTGCCAAAGACTTTCGATTCGACGCCGAACGACAAGCGTTCCAAGGCGCAGCTTGATGCATGGTGGGATCGTCCCTACGGCATCACTTTGGGGGACGGCCGCATCGAGGTCCGTTGTCTCAACGGCGGTGCTTGGGACCGCTCGACACATCTTGGTGTCGCAGACAACTACGATGCCGCCTGTGCATTGGCCGAGGCGAAGCAAGCGGGATGGCTGAAGTTTCGCGGGCGGCCCACACTGTGTCTCGACTCCGATCAGGTTTTGGTGATCCGCGCGGCACAGCGGCCGGACGAAGCTCCACGGCAGTTGGCAACGTTCCGTTCCTCGCAAGCGGCGAGCGAATACGTGAGCGCCAACTACCCGGAAGAGCAAAGCAAGAGCTGATCAAAACCTGCGATCCTGCGCCGCCATCGTCAGAACGCTCGAGCGTGCGTAGACCAAATCGGTTGACGTCAGCAATGGCTTGCGGTGTCTGGTCCGACGCGCTGAGGGACCAGCCAGACGGACCGGCTTATCAGCCGCGACCTGATCGGCAATCTGCGCTCCTTTGGCTTCATCGCATCCGGCCCGCGCGCGCCACAGCCGGGCGCGCCGTGCACGAACGTCATCACGCAGGAAGGTGCTTGAGGCGGTATTGCAACGTGCGCCGCGGCGGCCGCTCTTTCAGCGAATCGGCGATCTGCTGCGCCGTCGCACCATGGTCTTGGCGGCGCACGACCTCCCCGATCGCCCGCAATTCCTCTTCCAGAATACGCCTTACCATGCGTGCTACTTTGTTGCGCCTAACGCCGCTATGCGCAATTAAGCACACCCACGCGCAATTTTCCAGACTATGCGCAGCTATACCTCCTATGCGCAATTTCGGATGCTGCGGAAGCCGGATGCGGCGCCTCGGAGCTGCCGGGGCGCATGGATTGCGTTCTGACCCGAGCGCAACGATGAGGGTTCCGGGACGGGATAACACCTAAGCGCGAATCGAACTCGAGCTTCATCGCGGCTAAAGGTTGGTGAGGTCGTTCGGATATTGACCGCCCCTCTGGAGGAATTGGCTCCAGGTTTCCCTTCCTTGTTTCGAGACAACACGGTGTGTAGGATCATCGGAAGCTTCCTCGATAAGACCGAGGCGCAAGAGCGGTGCGATCGTTCTGTCACCAAATAGTTTCTCATAGGTCCGCTCCTGCAAGTCGAGCATCCATCCGGGCGTTCCACGTTCGGTGGTCGCAGGAACAAGACGTCCGCCGGGGGCAGGTCGGTCGCCACGCGACAGGGTGAACAGGCAAATGGTCCAGAACGCGTCCCGCGGCCGAGGCGGTATCAGCGCCCATACCATCGGTCCGTTGTTAGGTTGCTCGGCTACGGGAACGGCTTCGTGTTCACTGTCACGGAGTCCCTCCCGGTACGCTCTTTCAAGTGCATTGGCGATTGCGCCTGCGGTATGGACCGATATCCCGTATTTCCGGTTGTAGCGATCTTTCGCGACGATCTCACGTGCAATTTCTCTGAAGCGAGCCTTGCGATATCGATCGGAAGATGGGCGCCCTGATGGCCTGTTCATGGCCGGGCCCTCTGCATTACTGATGACAGGTCAGCACGCTTCTCGATGATCTGACGGATGTCGAATGAGCGGCGCGGTCGACAGTTGGCCAGCTCTTTCGTTTCTGGAAGGCCTGCGTCCCGGTCCCGAGGAGAATGTCGAATTGGCATTGCTGGCGTCTTATCGGCGGACCTTGGATCGATCGGTGCAGCCTTGCTCGCGCTCGCGGGCAAGGAGAATGGGCGGGGCGAGGCAGCCCGTCCGATTTCGCCGACGCCGTTGAACGTCAGCGCGAAGAAGTGCCGAACCGCTCCCCGGCATCGGCGCAGCTTCAACCCTCGGCTTTGTCGGCAGCCGTAAAATGGCATGCTCAGCCTGCGAACAGTTCTTTATAGCCTGTCGTAATCATCCAGTTCGCCCGGTCGAGGTGACTGCGCGCGGCATTCCTGGCGCGTTCAGGTTCGCATTGCGGGTCGATATCGAGGATCTTCTGGGCCATTTCTTCGTAAGTGCCATCGTCGGCAGCGGCATCCAGAAATCGCAAGTAGGTCGTGAAGTGCTCTTTGTCGTAAGCCGTGAGACTGTCCGACCAGGGGACTTCAGTGGCGATAGGTGCCTTGCCGGTTGCTGACATAAGGTCTCTCCGCATTCCAGTTGTGCAAGTAGCACTGCTGTTCGTACGATGAGAAGCTAGGGCTCTGCTGCATCACTTGCAACCCTCGGTTGGAAACGTTTTTTTGCCGCTTCTGAAAGCTTCTGAACGCGTCCAGACCGCGGCCAGCCGCCCGTCGACCAGAAGGGTCGTGCGGCCCGGGACGCGGCGGCGGAGGCGGAGGCCTTTAATTCGACCTGCACCGTGCGTTCCTGCCCTCCGACAAGGCGCGCGACAGGACGACCAGTTCGTCCATCGCCGCGAATGCGAGCCAGGATTTGACATTCGTGTCTTCCAGCGCGTCCTCCAGGTCGAGATCGATCGGCACGTGCAGCAGGAGCAACACATCCGATCCGAGGGCCAGCCGGCTACTGCGGGCTTTATGCGGTCCAGGATGGCGGGCAAGTCGGCGCACCACGCGTTGCGGTCGTCGATCAGCCCCAGCGACAGCACGGTTTTGCGATCAGGATGATGAACAGATTCAGTAAAGAAAGGGCTCGAACAGGCCTCTGCAATGGGTATCTCGACAGCCCGCTGCAGAGCGCCTCGAGCGTCCAGCGACAGAATGCAAAGTTCGCGGAACATAACACGCTGCCCCGTGCACGTTTTCGCTTGGAGCAGCATTGCTTCCTATGCTCCCGGGCACATCATGCTAATTCGACTCATGACCGAAAACTTCCCAGCTTCAGGCAAAGACAGGCTACGCCTCATTGCTCGCCGAGTTGAAGGAGCGCATCCGGACAGCTCGCCTCAGTGCCAGCTCTTTCCGTCAACCAAGAGCTGCTTCTCCTCTATTGGAGCATCGGCCACGACATCTTGAACGGACAAAGCGATGCTGGCTGGGGGGGCGCGTATCATCGATTGCCTGGCTGCCGACCTGCGCCGAGACTTCCCGGAGACCACGGGTCTCTCCTCCCGAAAATTGAAATCCTTGAGGGCACTCGTCGAGGACTTCCCGCGTCCCTACTTTCGCGCCGAAGAGTGCCGAAGAGTCAAGAGATGAGTCGTAGCGGTGATTCCTGGCCATCTTTAATCGTTGCCGTTCGATGCTATGTTCAACAAATCAGCATTCTGTTCAACGCGAGGACACGGCTATGGCGAAGGCGATAAAACCAGGGTTCACGAAAAGAGCAGGTCACGGATGATTAGCCATGCGAGGTGGCAGTGACGTCTCTCAAGGCAAAGGTCGGGCGTTCCGCCAAGACTGGAAAGTTCGTCGTTGTCGATGCAACTCGCTTTGAGGCAGTGATGAAGGCTGCGGAACACTCGGGCCTTCTCGGTGAAAAAAGCGCGCGCATCGGTGGTTGCATCAGTCCCGCGCTGTTGGAGCAGGCAAAGAAGCAGACTGGGATTCAAACTGATACCGATTTGATTGAATTTGCCCTGGCCAATGTGGCGCTCGACGACGATTTCGGAAAGACGTTCAGTGAGGTTCGAGGCACGGTCGATCCGTCGCTGAAACTGGGTTTCTAGCGTGGCGGAATTCAGTTTCGACGCGTCGGTTCGGTGGGCTCCCGGTTTGATCCGCAGCGGACATTGTCTCGGCGGCCCGACCTGCCCTTCATAAGCGAACAGGCGGAGGCAGGCCAGGAGCTGCTGCTCGATACCTGCGTTTACATCGACGGCTTGCAGGGGCGAGCACCAGATGCCGTCGCCGATCTGGTCAATATTCGACGGAGCAACCACTCGACGGTTGCGGTGCAGGAACTCATGCACTCGGTCGGAGTGCTCGATCCCGCTCACTCCGGTACGAGGCGCGTCGTTAGACAGATTGGGGTGGTCGTCGCAGGCATGCCGGCACATCGGGTCTTTACCCCCGATGCGGATGTGTTAGGGCGTGCGGCGCACCTATCAGGTATCTTGTGCCGGCTCCAGGGCTATCAGAAGGATGCAAGGTTTCGCGCTTTGCAGGGACGCGTTCTGTTTCTTCAGGCGCAGAAGCTCGGATTCTCTGTCCTGACTGCCAACGTCTCGGACTTCGACTATCTGCTCCAACTCATTCCAGCCGGGCGGGTATTGTTCTATCGCCGCATCGAGCTTTGATGCGACGCCATCGCCGAGGCCTTCCTGGAGGTGCTCGAGCTGGTGCGCCTGGCCGCCACGCTCGAAGCGGCCGAGCGGCTGGAAAACGACGGCGAGGCGGCGCTCAAGCAGTGGCGGCTCGACGTCGAGCGGGCGCTCAATTCGTAGCTAAACCCGCGAACCCCAGATCTCCGCTAGGTGGGAGACTCTTTGAAAAATCGCAGCATCTTCCTGGCTGCGATCATGTTGTAGGGAAAAATCCCAACAGACGAATGTCCGCAATTGAGACGCAGGACCTCAGGCGAACGATTGCATTTCGTCAATACCTCTATCACCCGATCCGAAGCTTCTGGACGCGCGATCGTGTCGTCCCTGCCAAGCACGAACATCACATCCAGGCCAGGACGCGTCAGACCCCACGTATGCATCTCGAGGCTAATGAGTCCCCAAGCGGTTCTCAAATCTTTGAGTGACATGGCTGGTTCAATACGACCACGCAACGACTTCATGGTTTCCGCTGTCCAAACAAAATCAGCAGGGCTCATTGGCGATACCATGAGAACCGCTTTATCAACCATCTCTTCCTGAGCAGCGATCAGACCAGCAACCGTGCCACCTAAGCACATGCCTACAACCGAGATTTTTCGATACCTCTGACTATGAAGCCAACGGACAATCTTACGGCCATCCAATACCGCCTGTCTCATCGATCGGACGGTGCGTCCCAAATTCGCGTTGAAAAATTTTTCCTCGGAATAATCGTCGGAACCACGACTAAAGTGATATGGGAGGGTAGCCTCAACAACTGTTATGCCCCTTGCGGCAAAGAACCTGGCGAATTTTGAGAAACGGTTCCGCGCGTACCAATGATGAAACACAACAAGCGCATGCTCTTTCGATCCACCACCGGTTACCCTACATTCAAATGTATTGTTGTCGTCATCTATGGATGTGATATCGGACTGGAAAAGAACAATATTTCCTTTTTCGTTTAATGGTTCTGAGGGCAAAATCGGGGAGAAAAACCGCTCTCCTTTGGAAAGCTCCGTGAACGTCAGTTCACCGCTTGCATATCTGTCCTCGGCCTCGTTAACTGCAAACGCCAAGGAAGCATCATAACCAAACCCTATGGACCTGTGATCGGTACGCCTCTGCCGTTGTAAGGTTCTCAAGATGTACTTGCGATCATGACGACGCGCCAGATAACGAAACATACCTCTCCCCTATTTCTTGCCTACAAGAATGTCGTGTTCCCCGGCCTCTCTCGCCCAGTGCAGCGACAGCATTGCCTTATCGCCTGTCAAAACTTCCTTGATGACAAGCCAAGATGCGATTTTGCGGGAAGATTCGCTGCGCTTGCCAGCCAAACCCGGAGGACATGCGAGTGATATACCTTGTGGTGGCACAAAGTCGGACATTGACAGCCAAGAGGCCCTCTGGTCAGCAATACCAACGTTGATGCAGGAGACCAAGGTCTTACCGGCCATGCTCCGGCTGTAAGGCTGATCCCAAAGGGAAGGTAGGCGCCCATGGCCACAGACATACGATCTCCGCGCCTTGCTGTGCTGATTGATGCGGACAACGCCTCTGCCAAGATCGCTGATGGTCTGTTCGAGGAAGTCGCCAAGATCGGAGAAGCGAGTGTCCGGCGCATCTATGGCGACTTCTCAGGCACTCGGTCCAAAGGGTGGGCTGACGTGCTTGCCCGGCACGCAATCATTCCCCAGCAGCAGTTCGCCTACACCACAGGTAAGAACGCCTCTGACATCACGCTCGTCATCGACGCGATGGATTTGCTTCACAGCGGCAGGTTTGATGGGTTTTGTTTGGTCTCCTCAGACAGTGACTTCACGCGCCTTGCTGCCCGGATCCGAGAACAGGGAATCGATGTATACGGGTTCGGGGAACAGAAAACGCCCGAGAGCTTCCGACAAGCCTGCCGTCGTTTTGTTTACACAGAGAACCTGGGAGCAACGGCAGCAGGCAACCGTCCACACGCGGCCCCAACGAGGGCTTTGCAGTCTCCCAGCGTCGCCGCCGCCGCAATAGAGAAGGCGCTAGCCCAAATGGAAGGGGATGAGGACGGTTGGGTGCCGCTCAGTGGCGTGGGCGCTCAACTTGCCAACCTAGCGTCAGATTTCGACCCGCGAACATTCGGCTTTCGGAAGCTCAGCGATCTCGTTCGCGAGACTGGTGCGTTTGAGATTGATCAGCCCGAAGGCGGGCGGCTCCGTATCCGATCAAAGCCAGCGTCAACGAAGCGTCGAAAAGGAAGGTGACGATGGCTAGCCACATGCTACGAAAGATCAATCGAACAAGGGTTTATATCCCCAGCCAAGGCCCGGCGAGTTGGCAGGGATTTCTCGCGGAGCCTGTTAGACAATGGCGAACCGGCTGCTCGGCAAAGACGCTCGCTCACTGCTGGGAGAGTGCCGATGGCTTACCGCATGAGATCGCGCAGATGTTCGACGACCCGGCCAAGTTATTACTGGCCTTGCCTGAACACAAAGTGCCACTCGACGGTGGCAACCGTGACAGCCAAAACGATGTGTTTGCGCTCATTCGGTTCGGCGAGCAGACTTGTGCTGCAACCATCGAAGGCAAGGTAAGCGAGCCATTCGGCCCGACGGTGGGCGAGTGGTATGCCGAACCGTCGCGGGGAAAGCGAGACCGTATGCGCCAGCTATGCGGTTTGCTCGGCTTCGATGGGATGCCACCAGCCCATGTCCGTTACCAGCTGATGCACCGGACGGCTTCCGCGCTGATCGAGGCTCAGCGGTTCAAAACCGATGAGGCAGCGATGATTGTCCACTCGTTCTCCCCAGGCCGAATGTGGCTTGACGATTTCGCGACTTTCGCAGGTCTGTTCGGCGCGGAAGTCAGACCTGACCTGCCGAGCACATTTATCCTAAAGTCAGGGCAGCGGCTCCGTTTGGGTTAGGCTACCGGCAACGAGGATTTTCTCAAATGCTAAAAGCTCCAGCGGGGGCCAATCCGATCGGCATGGGGACGACTGCACCGCGGCGATACACGACCAAGCAAATGGGTGATGCTTGTGAAATGATCGTGGCCGCGGAACTCACCCTGGCTGGTATCCCCGCCTTAAAAGTTCCCGACAACTGGCCAGGCTATGACGTGATCGCGCAACCGTTCGATCGGCCAGCACAACGTGTTTCGGTGAAATCGAGGACATTTAAACGTGGTGCTGCCATGTCGGCTACAACGACTATGACCAATTCGATTGGTTGGCGATTGTCCTGTTACCGTCCGATGAGTTCAAGGCTCGCGCAATCTACGTTGTCCCACGGCAAGAGGCCGAGCGGCTGGCGCGACGTGATAAAGCAACCAGTAAAACCGCTGCGGAACGATACTTCCGGGTCGATCAAGTCCCTGACCTGTTTGCAACATGGAACGCCAACTTCCATTTGACTACGCCTAACTGCTAAGGTTGCCCCCCTGCAGAATTGCAGTGCTGCAATCCGAGCTGAGAATGTCAGGACTCGCCTCGTCCCTCACTTTCGGAATAGACAATCAGTTCTGACGTTTCGCGCCGCTATCGGTGCCCCGGCTGCTGAAATACTCTCCCGGCTGGTCGAAGAGAACGCAGCGCCTTTGCGAATTGGTGAATCCAAAAGCCACGCACTGTTCGATATTCCAGCATTCGTTTCCGCATGCGTCACGGTTCGGAGACGCGAGGACATTCCAGGACAGAAAGCCCCTGTAGATCTATTCCGACCGTCTTCGGCGCGAGGACATGCCTCTGCTGATACCCTGTCGCAGGGGGCGATGTCAGTTTCGAGAAACTTGATTGCGACCCCCAGTGATCACCAGGTTGACGTCAGTCGAACACCTGCATATATTCCCTAGGTCAACCAAAGAGATAATTATGGCTCGCACGGCGCCAAACACGGGTGCTCGAAAATCCGATACCCTGCAGGCCGCCTTTCTCCGACGTGCCACGTCAGCGCTTGAGCGCATGACAGCAAACGCGTCGCGAAAGACCCTCTCCGAAGCACTCGCCGCTCCGACCGACGCCGGGTCGCTCGCGCGTCTTCTGAGCCAATTGGATGTTGTCGGATCGGCGGTCATGGAACTCGATCCGCTCGTTCCAGCCTTTGCCAGGAATATCGAACATCGCAAGCTTTTGATCGAGCGCGCGGGTGGCACCGTGTCCGCCGAAGACGCTGGACGCCTGATAGGCATCTCACGGCAGGCAGTCGATAAGCGTCGGCGGGCGGAGGCTTTGCTCGCCATCCGGGAGGGGAGCGATTGGCGTTATCCGACGTGCCAATTCGATAACACGGATGTGGCCGCCGGCATTGCAGACGTGGTGCGGGCCTATGCTTCGTCTGGGCCGTGGGTGACGCTGGACTTCCTGCTCGCGCCCGATTCTGCCCTTGAAGGACGCGCTCCAATCGAGGCTTTGAAGGCTGGCAATCGGGAAGCAGTCCTGCGCCTGCTGCGGAGCGAGGCGCAGGACGGCTTTGCATGAAGTCTCGGAAGCGGACCGCACGGCGCGGCCCATCCGGTGTGGCGCCTCCACCCCCTGATTGGCTCGGAGGAATTTCGCTACCAATCGAGGAAATAAAGGCGGGACAGATCTTCCACCGCATTCACCGATCGTCGTTCGATCCGATCTTCTTCGGTCCTGGTCCAGATGTGCCGCCAACAAGCCGCTTCGACAGTGCAAGCGGCCGCTTCGGCGTTCTCTATTGCGCGCTGAGCCTTCGTGGTGCGCTGGCCGAAACACTCTTGCGAAACCCGCAACGCCTCATGGTTGCTTCGACGGATATCGTAAGCCGATCTGCGACGAGCCTGATCTCCGTTCGGCCGTTGCGTGTTGTACGCCTCCATGGCGCAGGTCTTCAAATGGTGGGCACAGACAACGCAATCTCGACCGGCCCGTACGAGCCCTGCGGTCTCTGGTCCGACGCGCTGTGGGATCACAAGGATCAGCCAGACGGACTGGCTTATCAGTCGCGGCACGATTCCAGTGAAATCTGCCTTTCGCTATTCCAGCGAGCGAACGTGCGATTATCCGCCCGGGAAACCCTTCCCTTGTCGCAAATCCTGAGGACAGTGGCGGACGTTCTTGATATCTTCGGAAAGTCGGTCTCCGAGCCACCAGAATAGACCAATCGCCTATTCGGTGCGTGCTCTCGCAAGAGGGGACCTCAATCCCAACATTGAGAGTAACGGAACCCGGCCATTCATTGGCATCTTCCCGCTCATCCTGCCGCTATTCGCCAGCGGATATGGTGGCGAAAGCCGCGGCCGGCGCAATAAGGACAAAATCAAACACGGGTTGAGGCCAACCGAGTGGCACGGCCGGCAACGCAACCCGGGCCGTCGTTGCTGCCTCGGCATAGTCGGCGAGAATTGCTGGCGGGAGGCCAAGCGCCTCTTCAGCAATGGCTTCCGGCGAGCCGGCCAACAGTCGAAACAGCATTGCGGCTCGCCGCGAGTGGCGCAACGCTGCAGCCGTTTTGCCCTCACGTATCTTCACGCCTGCTGCCGACAAAAGGATCAATGCCTTAAAGAACGCGCGAGAAGGGCTGCCTCGCTCCGCAACTTGCCAAAGACTTTCCCACGCCTCATGGGCTTCCCAGTAATACCCATAATTGAAGAGATCGAGACCCCAGAGGAATGGATCTGAGCCAATCGCGGTATCTGTGGAGACCAGCATCGGCTCGATGAGATAGCTATGTCCAGCGGGATCGCGAATTGGATGTGGCTGACTGCCCGGTAAGTACGCGTAGGCTGGAAAGTTCTTTTTGGGCAGGTGCCGAGGACGCGAATTCGAACCAATGGCCATGAAGCATGGTAGCACATTGATCGGCATGGCGAAGATATGCTCGCCGATTGGCGACGATACGCGAAGGCGGCCGCGTCGCGGCGTCGAGCAGCCTCTCAGCCTCGGATATACGGTGCTGAGGCCAAGGGTAGTGAGCGGCTTGCAGTTTTTTTGCACGGCAATCCAGCGTCTGGTGAGGGACAGTTTGATGCTCCAGGTTTATTGGCCAGCAAAGATCATTGCTTGCTGATCGTCCGTTGCAAGATCTCTGGTCACGATGCGGGATTGGGGAAGACCCGAGATATGTTCCCGAGCGCCGCCAGCAAAGGCATGGCAAGCCATGGCGCCAGCGAGGCAAGCAAATGCCCCATCGGCTAACGGAAAAGGGCGGCATTGCTGCCGCCCTTTCGAAGATAATCGGGGGTGCCGTTAGAAGCCGCCCATGCCGCCCATTCCACCCATGCCGCCGCCGGGCATGCCGCCCGGCATACCGCCGGCAGCTTCCTTCTTCGGAGCCTCGGCGATCATGGCTTCGGTGGTGACGAGCAGGCCGGCGATCGAGGCGGCGTCCTGGAGAGCGGTGCGAACGACCTTGACCGGGTCGACGATGCCCATGGCGATCATGTCGCCATAGTCGCCCGTCTGGGCGTTGAAGCCGAAGGTATTGGCCTTGTTCTCGAGGATCTTGCCGGCAACGATCGAGGCTTCGGCACCAGCGTTGGCCGCGATCTGGCGGGCCGGAGCCTGCAGCGCGCGGCGAACGATGGCGATGCCCGCGTCCTGGTCGGCGTTGACGCCAGTGGCCTTGACGTTGTCCGAGGCACGCAGCAGGGCCACGCCGCCGCCGGCGACGATGCCTTCTTCAACGGCCGCGCGGGTCGCGTTGAGCGCGTCATCAACGCGGTCCTTCTTTTCCTTGACTTCCACTTCGGTCGCGCCGCCGACGCGGATCACCGCGACGCCGCCGGCGAGCTTCGCCAGACGCTCCTGCAGCTTCTCCTTGTCGTAGTCCGAGGTGGTCTCCTCGATCTGCTGCTTGATCTGGGCGACGCGGCCCTGGATCTCGGCCTTCTTGCCGGCGCCGTCGACGATGGTGGTGTTCTCCTTGGAGATCGACACCTTCTTGGCGCGGCCGAGCATGTTGAGGCCGACATTCTCGAGCTTGATGCCGAGGTCTTCCGAGATGACCTGGCCACCGGTGAGGATGGCGATGTCTTCCAGCATGGCCTTGCGGCGGTCACCGAAGCCCGGCGCCTTGACGGCGGCGATCTTCAGGCCGCCGCGCAGCTTGTTGACGACCAGCGTGGCCAGGGCCTCGCCTTCGACGTCTTCCGAGATGATGAGCAGCGGCTTCGAGGTCTGAACGACAGCTTCCAGGACCGGCAGCATGGCCTGCAGGTTGGAGAGCTTCTTCTCGTGCAGCAGGATGTAGGCGTCTTCCAGATCGGCGACCATCTTGTCGGCGTTGGTGACGAAGTAGGGCGAGAGATAGCCGCGGTCGAACTGCATGCCTTCGACGACTTCCAACTCGGTCTCGGCGGTCTTGGCTTCCTCGACGGTGATGACGCCTTCGTTGCCGACCTTCTGCATCGCTTCCGCGATCATCTTGCCGACCGACTCGTCGCCATTGGCCGAGATCGTGCCGACCTGGGCGACTTCCTCGGAGGTCTTGATCTTCTTGGCGGCCTTGCCGAGAGCGGCGACGACTTCACTGACGGCGAGGTCGATGCCGCGCTTGAGGTCCATCGGGTTCATGCCGGCGGCAACCGCCTTGTTGCCTTCCTGGACGATGGCCTGGGCGAGAACGGTCGCGGTCGTCGTGCCGTCGCCGGCGATGTCGTTGGTCTTCGAAGCAACCTCGCGCACCATCTGCGCGCCCATGTTCTCGAACTTGTCCTCGAGCTCGATCTCCTTGGCGACGGTGACGCCGTCCTTGGTGATGCGGGGAGCGCCGAACGACTTGTCGATGACGACGTTGCGGCCCTTAGGACCGAGGGTGACCTTCACCGCGTCGGCGAGGATGTTGACACCGCGCAGCATGCGCTCACGGGCGTCGCGGGAGAATTTTACGTCTTTTGCAGCCATTGTAATCTCCTGGCAGGGGCTCGGGTCGAACCCACAGATTCAAGATTCAGTTGATGGTGTGACCGATGTTCAGCCGATGATGCCCATGATGTCGGATTCCTTCATGATCAGAAGGTCTTCACCATTGAGCTTGACTTCAGTGCCCGACCATTTGCCGAACAGGACGCGATCGCCGGCCTTGACGTCGAGCGGCACGAGCTTGCCGCTTTCGTCGCGAGCACCGGAACCGACGGCGATGATCTCGCCTTCCTGCGGCTTCTCCTTCGCCGTATCCGGGATGATGATCCCGCCGGCGGTCTTGGATTCGGATTCGACCCGGCGAACGACCACGCGGTCATGAAGCGGGCGGAATTTGGACTTTGCCATGTTGTCTTCCTCGAATGAGAACGGTGAGAACTGTTCCTCCATCCGGCGAGGCCGCCGGACATCGGTTAGCACTCACGTAAGCCGAGTGCTAACACGGCGTGTGAGTAGGCGGTCGGCAATTGCGAGTCAAGACGAGAAGAACGGCGGAAATGGAGCTCGACCACCTGTGGTCCTGATACGCTGGCGCGAATGCAGAGGTCGGTTGGAAGCAGTCATTTTAACGAGCCATATTGCACCTCTTGCTTCGAGCTATGGCGCTGGCCGGCTTGCCGCAATACACCGCCGAGCACGGCGGGAATGACGTCGGCACAGGCATTTCTGGTCCGGTGTCGGCCACCGGCGGCGGCGGCAAGGCAAAGAAAAGCGCCACCAAGGACCGGGATCGTGTCTTCGGAGGAGTGATCGGCATCCAGCCCGACATCATCGGTTGGCTCGTGCGGCAAGAAGGTAGTTCCCAACAGATTCGGGCACGGACGGGCACGAGCCGCTCGACCAGAAAACTCCCGCGAGAGGCGGCGAGTGCCCCCGGGGGTCGCAACCCTGGGCTCCCTGCTAAGATGAATTCTGCGCCGAAGGCCGGATCCGACCCAAACTATCGGTCATCCTCCACGTCCGGTGCCTTCATACCGCGACGTTCTGCATATTCGATCAATGCAAGCTCAATGACAGCGGTGATCGAGCGACGTTCAGTCGTTGCGAGCTGTTGAGCCAGTGCCAGCACAGATGGATCAAAACGCGTTGTGAAAGGCTTTTTTGTCATTTTTGGCGGTGCGGCTTGAACTTGGTGTTGAAAAAGCACATAAGAAAAGCACGTGCATTGCACGTGCATCGACCGATCAGAGTGCGGGAACACTCCGATCGGCCTAACCATTCTCAAGCTTTCGGGAGCTCAGATCTTGGCTACTTCCAACCATACCACGACTTTGCCTTTCGTCACCCGCAGGAGGCTATTTGCAGGAACGGCAATTGCAGTTGTGGGATTGCAACGAAACGCGTTTGCCCGCAACGATTTGGAGAAAGGCCAACCCGAAGATCCTGCGGTGGAGGTCTGGCGCAAATGGCACGCGGCCCATCAACAGACTGAACGGCTGTGCCGTCAGCAGCAGGGCCTGGAGCGAAAACTCGCCGAAACGGTTGGTTTTCCTTGCGCGACCATCCGGCTGCGCGACGGCCGGAGTGTGACACTGCATTCCCTCAGCGCGATTGGCGATGTGCTCGACCTTGGTCCGGAGGATGAGGCAACCCGCGCGAAGGCGGAAGGCGATTTTGCGGATCATCAGGCGCGCTGGGATGCCGCCGACAGGGAAATTGGCTACTCGGCGACGTTGCGGGCAGAACGCGACGCCGCCGACCGGGTGGAGGACCTTCTTGAGGCGTTATCCAAAACCCCCGCCGTCTCCCTTGCCGGTGTGGCAGCGAAGCTTGAAGCTGCGCTTACGGAAGGAGAGGTCTATGAAGACGGTGCCGAATTTCCCTGGCCGCAGATACGATCGGCACTCGATGATGTTATCCGCATCGGCCAGCGGCTTGTTCCCGAGTAGCCTCTGCCGCGAATGCTGGGGCGGTGGAACGCATGTCGCCTGTGCAGTGCGCCTCGATCCCGAGTGCGCAGCCGAAGCGGGCGCCATCAACATCCCCTGCAACAACGCAGAAGTCAGGTGTACTGTGAGGACGCAGATTTCTGGAAGCAAGCAGTCAGTGTCCGGCTTCGTTACAATCTCGAGCCCAGAGTGACGGCAGTAGGCGAAGCTAGCCGCTAAAAAAAGCGCGGGAAGGAAGGCGTCGATCACGACGCCTTCCTGTTGCCAATGCGCTTAACCGGGATACCGAGGCCGCGCGCCTTGTCGACAAGGTTCTCGGTGATGCCGGTACCCGGGCAGGCGATGACGCCGATCGGCATTGTGTCGAGCAGGGCGTCGTTGCGCTTGAAAGGAGCGGCCTTGCGATGCGCCTTCCAGTCAGGCCTGAAGGCCACTTGGGTCACGCCGCGGGAATCGGCCCATTTGGCTGCGATGAGTTCCGCGCCCGAGGGCGTACCGCCGTGCAGCAGGATCATGTCCGGGTATTTTTCGTGCGTCTGATCGAGCACCTGCCAGATGGCGTCATAGTCCTGATAGTCGCCGCCGGTGAAGGCGATGCGGGTTCCGGCCGGGCAATGGGTTTCGATCTCGGAGCGGCGCTTGGCTGAGATGAAGTTGCGGCTGTCAATGACGGCGGCGGTGAGTGCCCGGTGTGAGACTTTGGAACCTGTCCGAGGCAGCCACGCGGAGCCGGTTTCGACACGGTAATGTTCGGCGGCGACGTCGCGCATCGCCTCAAAGGCGTTGCGGGTTTCGGTGAGCGAGAAGCCTTCGGCCACCAGCCTTTCCAGTTCGACGCTTCTGACCTCGGAGCCATCCTGTTCGGTAAGAGCGGAGCGTTGACGGCCTTCATTGTCGTCGAGGCGCTTTTGCGTGTGGGAGAGGCGGCGATGGAAGATGTTGACGAGGGACCAGAGCACTTCTTCGGCTTCGTCCTCGAGGCGGGTTCCGGAGAATATCGACTGGATCGCTTCGACCACGGTCGCAACGCTGCCTTCAACGGCTTCAGCATCGGGAAGGGGACGGAAATCGGGTTCGTCGGAGTTGGGACGGACGCTGTAGATCGCGAGTTCGTCGAGAAGGGCGGCGGTCGGGCTGGAGGTGGGTGCAAAGTGCTGCGACATGGTTCGGTCCTCTTGACTTGTGGCCTGCTCGGCCCGGGATGAGGCGATATCAACCCTGCGGAGACCGGCACGCACCCAAAGGGCCGCAGCGCAGCGAAGGGCGCGGTCACGGAAAAAATTGTTGCGCGAGGAGCCGGCTCGGCCGGCGGGGAATTTTTTCAAGTGACGGCGTTGCGGGGTGGTCGAGGGCGCCACTGCGCCCGACCCGCAGGGTATATCGCGAACTCATCCGGGTCGTGCGGGACCCCACAGGCCTGGCCGAGCGGTTCTTGCTGCGCTGCTCCTGCTTTCAGGCCTTCGCCTGTTGAACCGTAAGGGCGTTCTCGATATCGCTCTGCAGCCGGGCGCGAAGAGCGATGTCACCATCCTCGCGAAGATCGTCGTTGAAGTCGTTGCGCACCGGCATCAGGTCGAAAACAGCGATCCCAAGATCTTCGGCGCGCTGACGCAGCAGCTGCGCGGCCGTTGCGCCGGCGTCATCATTATCGCGGGCTATCCAGAGGCGTTTGGTATGTTCCGGCGGAATGAACTGCCCGAGATGGTTTGCCGTCAAACAGGCGGCGAGGTCCAGCAATGGAAATACGGTGCCGATGGAAAGCACCGTCTCCAAGCCTTCCCCGGCAATAAGATCGTCGGAACCGGAACCGTGTTGAAACCGCACCGCGTTTCCGGCCAGGTTGCCGATCACGCGCTTGGGCTCCGTGATCGACGCGACGCACGATCGTGAAGGGTCCAGCCATGTTCGATTGCAACCGGTGACGTTGCCCGCATTGTCGGTAATCGCGGCGAGCAGAGCAGGGAGTTGGCGCCGCTGGCCGGTTTCGTCGCGGAAATAGACGCCGTGATGGTAACGAAGCGCCGGCCCGAAACGGGTGATGCCGCGATTGCGCAAATAGCGCTCCGCGAGCGTGGCCTGGATGGGCCGGCCGATGGCGAGCAATCGTCGAGCGGTGGCCGAACGGTCCGGGTTCGTGGTGCCGCCGTTTTGCTCGACGGTGTTTTGAATGGACCGCAGGCCAGGCTGGCCGAGAAAACGACGAGCCTCGGAGAAGACGGCTTGCCATGTTGGGGAGGGCAATTGCTCCGCGATGATGTCGAGCAGATCGCCATGCTCTGCGCTAGCGTGATCCACCCATTTTCCGGGTTTGCGTCCGGCCGATTGTTTCAGACGCACGGCCAGGCTTCTCCCGGGATCGCCGTGCTTGTTGCCGACGATCCAGTAATTGCCGATTTTTCGACCGGCAGGGAGCCATGAACGGCAAAACGCTTCCGCCTGTTCAGCAAGGGCTCTTGAGATTTCGGAGGCGTTGTTCATCACGCTGCCTCCGAATGAGCGATCATCCGGTGGCGCTCAAGCAGTCGGTCGAGCACGTCCAGATTGTTGGCCGGCACGAAAAGCCGCGTGGACCATGAAATGATTTCGGTGAAACAACCGAGTGCCTTCAAGGCCGGCAGATCGGACGCAGAATGGCCGACGATTTCAAGGCGGAACTCACCCATGACACGGGAGCGTTTCAGGGTGAGACCGCCGGAAACATCGACGCTTGCGCCGCGTTCCATCACCGCTTCGAGCATTTCGGCGGCCGTCATGTCCACAGCGGCGTCGATACCAAGGGCGCGATACACCGTTGAAAGCTGGTCTGTGGTCACGAGGCGGCCGAGTACGCGTTCACCGTCGTTGGTTTCGAGCCGATAGACTCGGCAGTTGTCACTTGGAAGCTTGTTCCAGATCGGCAGCAAAAGGCCGCAGATCAAGGTCAGGCGACGTGTCGAAAACTCCGGAACCTGCGACACCTCGTCGGACCAGGCCTGCTCGAATTCGGCACCTGTAGCCGCATTCCAATGGGTGAGACCCAGTTCCGGCTCAAATACCTTCTCGCGGTGCATCGGCCGGGTGAGTTGCACGCGTCGGACGGGCGCGCCGTCCTCATCCATCACGCTCGGGGCCGATTGCATCAACGCGGCGCGACCGGACTTTGCATTGACCAGCAAACTTGCCGAACGATCTGATGCCGCGATCTGGCGGACCATCTCGAGCGAGAGCGGCTTGTTGCGCGTCGTCTCATTGATGGTCAGGGCCAGCGTCCTCGCGCCGCTGGCGGCATGCTCATGGATGACGCGCCTTTCGATGACATCGAAGCGCTCTGCCGTGAGCGTTTCGAGCCCGATATCGAGCGTGCCTGCGCGTAGCGCATCATCGATGATCTTGCCCAGCAACATTTCGAACGTCTCGAAGATGGCGTTCTGCATGTCGATGGTGAGTGCTAGACAGCGATTGAGGAATTGCGAGATCGGCGGCAACTGGTCGAGCAGAGAACCGGCAGAATCGGTGATGTGGAGACCCGTCATGTCGACGAATTGAGCGAGAGAGCAGGCATCGACCTTGCCGCGGACAAGATTGGAAAAGAACTGGCGCAGCGCTGCGCGCGCGTATGGGCTTTCTAGATTGTCCTCGGGGCGGAACATACCTTGGCCACCAGTCTGGCGCTGCCCCTTGGTGATCGCGCCAAGGGTATCGAGCCGCCGGGCAATCGTCGAAAGGAAGCGCTTTTCGCCCTTCACGTTCGTGGCGCATGGCCGGAACAGCGGCGGTTGTGCCTGATTGGTGCGATGCGTGCGACCGAGACCCTGGATGGCATTGTCGGCGCGCCAGCCGGGTTCGAGGAGATAGTGGACGCGCAGACGCTGATTTTTGACGGTGAGGTCGGCATGATAGGAACGGCCAGTGCCGCCGGCGTCGGAAAAGATCAGCACGCGTTTGTCATCATTCAAGTAAGCATGCGCATCACTGAGGTTCGAGGAACCTGGGCGGCGTTCAACACAAAGCCGTCCATCGGATGTACGAACTATGCGTCGAGAGCGGCCGGTCACCTCGGCAACGTGGTCTTTCCCGAAATGCCAAAGCAGCTGGTCGAGCGCGCCGTGGACAGCGGGAAGAGCGCAAAGATGCTCGATCATACGGTCGCGTCGCTCAAGGGCTTCACGGCACTGGATCGGGTTTCCGTCTGCGTCACGCGCCGGCCTTGAACGAAGATTGCCCTCCTCGTCGGTGTACGGCTCGAACAGCTGTGTCGGGAACGCGTGCTGGAGGTACGAAATGACATATTCCTTAGGCGATGTGTCGCACGTCAGATCGTTCCATTCCGACGCGGGGATTTCAGCAAGAAGCCGATCAAGCAGGGCTTCGCTCGTCGAGACGATCTGGATGACGGCGGAATGACCGGCGGCGATGTCGCCTTCGATGGCCTTGATCAGCGAAGGGCATTTCATGGCCGTAATTAGATGGCTAAAGAAACGCTGTTTCGAGCTCTCGAAAGAACTGCGCGCCGCCGACTTCGCCTGCCCGTTGAGGGTCCCTTCCTCCGAAGTGATGCCGGAGGCCAGAAGCGCCTGTTCGAGATTTTGATGAATCACCTGGTACCCGCGCGCGTACTCATCGTAGATGGCGCGTTGTGCATCGGTGAGCTCGTGGACGAGCATTTCGTATTCGACGCCTTGGAACGAGATCGAACGCGCCATGTAGAGGCCGAGGGCCTTCAAATCGCGCGAGATCACTTCCATGGCGGCGATACCGCCAGATTCCATGGCGCCGACGAAATCGGCACGCGAAGCGAAGGGGAAGTCGCCTGTGGCCCACAGGCCGAGACGGCTGGCATAAGCGAGATTGGCGACAGTCGTCGCGCCGGTGGCCGAAACATAAAGGATGCGCGCGTCAGGGACTGCATTTTGCAGGCGAAGACCGGCGAGCCCTTGTTCTGAGGGCTTCTTTTCGCCGCGCTCGCCTTTGTCTCCGGCGGCATTGGCCATGGCGTGGGCCTCGTCGAAGGCGATGACGCCGTCAAAATCTTGGCCCAGCCAGTTGATCAGTTGCTGGAGACGGCTTGCCTTCAGATTGCCATCGCCATCCTGTCTCTCGGCTGTGCGTAACGTGGCGTAGGTGACGAACAGGATGCCCTGCTCGAACTTGATGGGTGCCCCCTGGCGGAAACGGGCGAGCGGCACGACGTCGGAAGCCGCGCCGCCAAGTGCGGTCCAGTCTCGCACAGAATCCGAGTGCAAGGTCTCGGATTTCGAGACCCACACGGCCCTGCGACGGCCCTTGAGAAAATTGTCCATGATGACGCCAGCGACCTGTCGGCCCTTGCCGCAACCGGTACCGTCACCGAGATACCAGCCACGACGTAGCCTGAAGGAATTTTCGGCATCTTCGGGCGCGGCCGTTAGCTGGTCATAGCTGTCATTGACCGTGTAAGTGCCGGACAGATGCGAATTGTGCGCCTCGCCGGCATAAATCACGCTTTCGATCTGCGCATCGGAAAGCGCGCCGGTCGAAATGAGGGAGTTCGGCAAGGTCGGCCGATAGGAGGGGAGGGGAGGCGCGATCGACGCCATTGCGGCTGATTGAACGAGAGCAGTCGGATGTGAGAGGGCGCCGATTATGTTGATGGCCTGGACGCGATAGGGCTCGTAAAGGCCGGCGGGCTGCGCCGAGGTTTCGGCATTTTCCGTGCGGGGTTCATAGTCGATTTCAGCGAAATCGGCTTTGTCGAGCGGGTGCCGCGCCGCTTGTGCTGCATCGGCGCGGGCCTGTGCACGGGCCTTGTCGCGTAAGGCCATGATGCTGTGCGCCGGCTTTGCAGTCTTGAGACAGACGGCGGGGGAGGTGACGCCGTTGCGAGCGGGCACACCGACGATCACGCGCGAGAGAAGCTCGGCGCATGAGGCGGCCGCCTGCGTGTGCAGCGCAGGAGCCGTTAGGGAACCGGTCTCTTTGTCGATTACGGTGAAACGGGTTTCGAAGCTGGTGCCGTGGCTGGCATAGACCTGACCCGAAATCGCGGAGCTGAAGCGTATAGCGGCACGGTCTTCGATCGAGCGAAAGAAGTCGCCCGACTGGCTGGAGCCGGGAGCGAAATTCGAGCCCGAGATCATGACAAGACGACCGCCAGGTGCGAGGCGAGCCAGCGCAGAGCGGACATGCTGCATGGTCGCGGCGCGGAACCGGCCTTCGACATTCGGTGCGACCGAGAATGGCGGGTTCATCAGCACGATTGAGGGTAAAAGGGCGGCATCCAGACGATCGTGGATGGTGGCAGCATCGTGGCGTGTGACCGTTGTGCCGAAAAGGTCGCCGAGGAGCTGTGCGCGATCGGCGGCGAGCTCGTTGAGCAGGAGGTCGGCGCCGGCGATGCGGGGATAGCAGGCCATCATACCGGTGCCGGCGGATGGTTCGAGCACAGTATCGTCGGCGCAAATACCGGCCGCATGGGCAGCAACGAAAGCGAGCGGCAGTGGCGTTGAGAATTGCTGCAAGCGCTGCGATTCTTCGGAACGGCGGGTCTGTGTTGGTACGAGCGCGGAGATCCGCTCGATCATCGCCAGTTCTGCGGCCGGATCGGCCGCCTGCCGGCGAATGCGGGGACCATATTTGAGCATGAACAGGATTTGAGCGCATTCGAGCGCTTCATAGGCATCCTTCCAGACCCATGCGCCATTGGCATCTGTGTCGCCATAGGCGGATTCGACGGCGTGGCGCAGCATGACCGTCGAAATCGATTTTCCGGTTTCGAGCAAGTTAAGGAGAGCGCGCGCCGCCTCCATGAGCGAGACGGCGGCGGGACGAGGGGCATGGGAAAGAGCGCCGCTAGGGCTGACGGGCATGTTCATGAAGGCCTCCGGGTTTCAAGGAAAGTCTCCCGGCGGCTCTCTTTGGCCGCGGGAAGGCTTGCCTTTCCCGGCCTGCCTCTCACTCTTTTCTGGAATGCCTAGCCGAAACGGCGGCCGATCTCGTTAAGGCGTAGCCGTTGGCCATGATCGCCTCCCTGTGTGCCGGGGCCGGAATTGGTAGGCGCGGGAGGCATATGATGGATTTCGGCGCCTGCGCGCCGGTAGGCATCCATCACATGGTAAAGCGGGACGAAGGAGAGGCTGTTCCAGGGCTGCGGATCCGGGGCGCGGCCGACGGCGATCATAGGGCCGCTACATGCCAGCTTCGCGACAACCAAGAAGTCGAGCTTGCGGCTGTCGTAGACGGGCAGGCCTGCAGCGATTGCTTCGGCCTTGATGGTTTCGCAGTCGTAGCCACTGAGCCAACCGTGGCCGTAGTGGAGGGAGAAGCCGCCGCGGCCGACCGATAGGTGACCGCCTTCGGTGGCCAAAGCTTTTTCGATATAGGATGTATAGTCAGTCATCGGGGTGAGTTCCGTGACGGGCGGCCGCGTGCCTGTCACGCGGTCTGCAGAACCCGTCACGGGCAAAAGGGCCACCCTTTGATCAGAGGGGGCGGCCCTTTGAGGTTCACGACCGGAGCGATTAAGCCTATCGGACGATGCCGAGTTGCTCGCCAATGCTTGGAGGGGTCGGCGTGCTCGATTCCTTGATCATGGCAACGATGGCCTCGCGGGAGAGGTTGGAAAGATCATAGCCGCGCGTTCGTGCTGCGCTGACGATGCTCTCCAGCGATGGATATTCTTCGAGGGCCGTTCCGAGCCATAGCTCATGCATTTCTGTGTCGGCGTCTGCAAAGGCTTGAATAAAAAAGGTGCGCAAGGGCGGGTCGTAGCCGATAACAGCGTCCGGATCAGTCTTCTGCCTTTTGCTGACAGTGAGGGTGTGGCGGCTCATCTTGTCTCCAATCTCAATATTCATAGGTTCTCGATCCGTCGGGCAGGTCGCAGGCGATCTGGACATGCAGCGATTCCAGTTCGTCAGGCTCATAGTGCCGGTTGCGCCAGGCGATGGCTTTGCCCGATGTCGGGAACGATCTGATATCGGCCTCGCCAATGTAGCCGGCGTTCTCGACGACAGTGAATTGTTGTTTCATGGTGGTGCTCCTCGCAAGCCTCTCAATGCGCGCATTTTTCGATGAAGACCGATATGGTGGTTTCGGTGAATTCGAAGATCAGCGGGCTGTTAGCGGCGACCGCATCGCGCACGAGACCGGCATCGATGAATTCGCGGCCGTCGTCGTCGCCGAAGGAATCCCGCTTGGCGGCCCACCATTGATCGAACGGCATGGTTTCGGGATTGCACTCCTGGGCATAGACGAGTTGCTTGTGCTTGGTCGCTTTGCCATTGTGCATGAGATAGACGCCCTGATCACCGACCAGCCAGAACCCGGCGGGATCCTTGACGCGGAAACGGCGTCGCAGGCCGAGAGGCCATCTGGATTCGGCGGCTGCGAAGAGTTCGCGTATTTTGTCGGCGCGGAAAGTCAGTCGCATAACATTGCTCCGTAGCTTTTGATGTGAAAACGGCCCGGTTGTGAGCCGGGCCGTCGTGTCGACTGGTTGGAGAGAAAGCGGTCAGGCCGCGTTGTCTTTCAGGAAGGCGGGGATATCGTCGTCCTCATCGATTTCCTGTTCGTCGTCCTGAAGCGCGGCTTCGGGATCAACGTCGTCATCATCGGGACCCGCATCCCCTTCCTCGGTGTCCTCGGGGACCTGATCGTCATCTTCGTCATAGTCTTGTGACGAATAATCCGGCGCCGCAGCTTGTTCGGCAATGGAACCGGTGAAAGCCATGCCGTCTGGCAACCAGGTCGAGGTCTTTTGCGCCGTTTCCGCACTGAGACCGGCTGCGGCGCGTGGATCCTCTCTGAAGGCCTGTTCCATGCTGGCGGCGATGATCGGCTTCTTGTCCTTGGCCTTGTCGTCGGCCCAGCGGTCATCGATCAGCTCGCGTGCGACCTTGATGGCATGGTCTTTCTTGACGCGGCTCCAGTAGTTTTCAGCCGTCGGCCTCCAGCAAGCTGCTGTGTCGACGGACATGCGCTGGCCAATCATCTCGACCACGGGATGCGCGCGATTGTCGGTTGCAAGCTGCGGGATGACGCCATGGGCGACGCACCAGGCAAAGAGCGCCTGCTTGTCGTTGTCGGGCAGCGCGCACATCGCCTGGAAGTCCTGCGGACTGGGCAGGGACTCCCATTCGACATTGAGACCTTCCTCGGTGGCCTGCAGCATGCGTTGCGCAATCGTATCCTTGATGGCGTCACGGCTCCGGTAGGTCTCCGCGGGCGAGACCACAACATTGATCGGCGTGGGCCGATAGGTGTTGTCGGTGAGAACACGCAAACACATGGAGTAGAGCATGACGTCGAAGGCCGTTGCGAAATCGGCCGCCAGGTGCGCCTTCAGCACCTGATGGCGTGCTGCGCGCAGATCATCCGCGAGCAAAGCGGAGACGCCCTGTTCTTTGCGTGCTTCGGCCACGGGGTCTTTGGCGACGCCGCGGCGCGAGACCGGCATCTCAATGTCGGGAGCGGCGGTGTCGCCCTCGTCATTGTCTGACACAGCCTTCTTTTCGAGAAGGTCTTCAGGGCGCACGAGACCGGCTTCTATGCGCAGATCGCCGTCATAGTCGACAGTGACGACGGCACCTGCAATGGCCTTTTGCTCATCCATGAAGACCGCGCTGTTGGCAATGATCTTGCGCAGTTCCTCCAGGCGCTCGGCAGCTGCGTCTTCCTCGGCCTGCTGTTCATCGGTCCAGGTTTCCTCGTCGTATTGGCTCGAAAATGCCTCGATACGGGATTCCAGTTCCTCGACCTCGTTGACGATCGCCGCACTTGGTTCGACCGGCTCGGGATAGACCCGACCGAAGCGGCGGAAAGCGTCATAAGCGACTTCGAGCTCGACTGTGACCCATTTCCACTCCTTGGCGAGATCGTCAGCCGTCAATTGAAGCTTTTCGCGGGCAAGTTTTTCAACTAGCTCGCTGTCGGCGAGATGAACGCTGTCATTATCGGAAAAGAGGTCGCGCAGCACGGTGCCGCCGGCGGCCTGGTAGGCGTCTACGCCGACGAAGCGCCCAAGCTTGGAGTTGCCGTGGTAGGTGCGCCGGGTCAGAGCCGATTTGATATTTTGCGGGTAGGGAACGTACGGGTTGGCGGCGAGTTCTTCCCAGACCTCGTTCTGCCGAGCGTGATCGTCGGTGATCGAGAAAGCTTGCACGCATTCCAGTGTCATCTTGTTGGCACGGAACGCCTCGATAATGAGGGGGGAAACGCGCGCCAGCTTCATGCGGCGATCGACGAAATTCAGCGTGACGCCGAAGCGGTTGGCGATTTCCTCGCGTGACCAACCCTTCTTCTCAAGGGCATTGAAAGCCTCGAATTCGTCTGCCGGATGCATGTCGGCCCGGACGAAATTTTCAATGAGAGAGGTTTCTTCCGCCTGCTTTTTGGTTTCGACGATGCAGGGAATATCTTTTTCGGCAGGGATTTCACCTTCAGCTGACAGGCGTTCGAGCATCGTGAGACGGCGACCGCCGGCATGGACATGGTAACCTTTGCCGGATTTGTGGACGAGCAGGTTCTGCTTGATGCCGTTGGCCTTGATGCTGGCATAGAGCTCATTGTCCTCTTCTTCGCTGACTGTTGTCTTGCGAACATTGAGCTGGCTGCGGGACAGCTTGTTGAGCGGTATCATGGCGATGATGGGGTTGGTCATGGTATGGCTCCTGTTGAGCCGGGCGGGAGAACTCTCTCCGCTTTCGGAGCCCGGACAACCGGGCTCCCCTGCCTCTTCCTCTTACCGCGGGGTGCAGGATGGGGCGTTTCAGATCCTGCTCTTGCCAGCGAAAGCCGGGGCAGGGAGGTGCGATAGGCTCCAGCGACCACGCATTCACGCGGATGAATTCCTTGTGGAAGGCGCGCATGACATCGATAGAGGTGGCCACCGACAAGAGCGACATCGCGAAGGGAATGCGACCGAAGCGCCTGACGGCCGGCCGAACTTCATGACCTGGAATGTTGAGTTATGTTGCCTTCGACATGATGTAGCTGGACAGACAGGATCTGCGAGCGTTGCCGGTGATCGAGCGGAAGGCCAAGCTTTGGGCGCTGGTGAAGCCGGCCGAGGGCGTCATCCAGTATTCGACACATGTCGAGGGCGGCGGCGCCGAATTCTACGACGCCGTCGACAGATGGGCCTGGGTCTCGAAGCGTCGGAACAGCTCCTATAAGAGCGGTGCGTCCAACGCCTGGGTCAAGACTAAGTGCCAAGCTATCTCCGCGCGTTGACGGGAGCCTTTTTCAAGCCGGCTATCGGGAGTTTATGGGTCACCGACCTGCCGTTGTAGGTATATTTGAAGAAGCCGAAATAGCCGGTTTCGGAATAATCAACGAGCACCGAATGCTCGCCTTCCTGGTCGATGATGGTGTCACCTAGCTCGAAAGGGCGGGGTGGTCCTTGGTTTACGGTCATTCCAGAACTCCCTATCAACGTCGCGAGAGCCCGACCTGGCCGGGGCTGCGAACAATTAGCCTCTTCTTCTACCTCCTTCTCCACCGGCGGCCACGCGTAGCTACCGTCGGCGGGTTCATGGCCGAGCTCGATCAGCCTGGCTCGATCCCGCTGCAGAGCACGGATTGCGTGCGTTGCTGCCTCGGCCTGTTCAGGCGGGTCGTCCGATAATTCGTCCGGCACATGGATGCCCAGGATTTCAAGGATGCTTTCGGTGAAGTCACAGCATGAGTAGGTCATTAAGTCAGTCCTTGGTTGGAGTTTATCGATCTTCGCTTCCGACAGGCCGGGGGATTGCGGCTTGAGCGAGCAATGAAGTCGCCCCGGACGAAGCTGTCTCGCCTCGGCAATTTTGTCGCCGAACATGCGAGCACAAGAAGGCGGCTTGCCGCCGGTAAATCGTCAGGAATGGAAGGGAGGATGGGTAACGATATGGGCGGCTCCTTTTCGAGAGCCGGGTGGGAGAAACTCTCTCTCCCGTTGGGAAGCCCGGCACCGGGGCTTTCCCTGTCGCTTCCTCTTGTGAGCGTGATGTTGGAGGGACAGCTATTTGGGGGAGCCGCGCTCTGCTTCCTGGCGGCGATTTCGCGCGTAGGCTTTGAGGTCGTCCTGATTGTCGCGAACCCATTCCAGGGTTTTCAGCACACATTCGAGGCGAAGGACGTGCTCGGCCGCGGCGCGTTCATGGCGCCCGTGTGAACGAAGGTGCTCGCGGCGGCGCTGTTCCAGTACCTCCTTGATCTCGTCGATCTGAGCGAAGATGGACCTTTCAGCCATGTTTGGGCTTACGCTTTGGTGCGATCGATGCGGGCGCTGCGTTGACGGAAAAGCGGCAATGCTTCCTCGGCCAGGCGTTGCATGAATTGCTTGCTGAAGCGGCCAATCGGATCCTGATTTACATCGAGAGAATAGGATCGCTCCACGATGTCGTAATTGTATTCGCTGACGATGATCCACCCACCTTTCCATTCCTTGAGCCCGCCGCGGCGGCACTCAATCTGAGGAAGTTCGATGGCAACCTGGTCGGCTTTGGGAGGAGTCGCAGAGACGGCTAGAAGGCCGACATGTGTCAGGCCGTTGGCACTTTTGAGGACCGTGAGGACACAGACCGGCCGAGGCTTCTCGCCGTCCTTCCGGCCCAATTCGAGCTGCCATTTAAAGACATAGTCATAATAGAAGATGTTGCCGTGTTTCATCAGGTCGGCATTATTCCTCATAGCCTTCCCCCGCCGCCAGTCGCTCAAGATCGGCGGCGAACGCATCAGCCAGATCGTCGGGGGTTTCGCCGGCGCCATAGACTCGACGAGGATCGCCGGCTCGGCGGAGGCGATCATATTGTTCTGCGGTCATGAGGACGAACTTTCTTTTTCCGCGGCGGGTGATGTCGACTGGCGCGACGTAGGCGGCTTCGACGACTTCGCCGGATTTGTTGCTAAGGTCGGTGAGGGAAAAGCTGCGCATGATGCAAGCTCCTGAAATTCACTTGACCCCATTTTAGGGAAGTTAGCTAAAATGGGCAAGACGCAGCTATCGCCACCGATGATGATGCGGGTCCAGACATGGTTGGCCATGCTTGTTGCCTTTCGCGATTGAGGAGAGGGGGAGAGGACACGTCAGGATGGGATGCCGCTCATGTCGGCTCCCTCCATCAGCACGGCGTTCGCCGTGATCAGGCCAATATCGATCGCATGCCGGATGGTGTTCTGGATCGCCGCGGTTTCGCCGGACGCGTGCCAGAGACCCCACAGGGCGCGACGGCGCGCATATTCGGGACTGCGCTTCCAGTCGTCATAGCTGGCGAAACCCGCCTCGCGGCCGTGGTCGGCGCCGACAAAGGACGGATGTCCGTCAAGTCGAGGCGGCGATGCGGGAGTTGGAAGGCAGCGCACGTCGAATACGCCGTCTGCTGCATGTCGGGCGTCGTCGTCACCGTCATCATGGATGGGCGAACCAGTAAGTGCGAGCGCCCTGGTCGAATTCGTTGTCCTTGTAGACGTGGTAGATTTCGACGCCTGCATGTTCCATGAATAGTTCGGCGGGCCGGTGCTGGGTGATGTATGGCATGATCGTTTGCTCCAGAAATGGAAAGCCCGGCGCGATGGCCGGGTGATGAGGTGTCAGGCGGCGGCTAGCGGCGCGTCCTCTTTTGCGGCGGCGCCGGGCTGCAGGCTGTGCAGGTAAGCGGCGGCGCGTTCGGCATGCGCGGCGGCCTGGAAAATGGCGCGCTTATCGTTCTTCAGGACCTTTAGCCAGCTGGCGATATAGGCGGCGTGATCCTCGCGCGGCTCGGCCTCGATGCCGAGGTCCGCGCAGATCATACATGCAGAAATTTCCACAACAATTTCCTCGATCGCGTATCCTTCATCGCCCCATGTCTTGCGGCCAAAATCGCGATCGAGGCGTGTTGGATGCTTTGTCCAATGAGACACTTCGTGCGCGACTACAGACACGAACGATTCAGGCGATTCGAACGCCTCGAAGATGGGGCATGCGATGAAGTCGCCGGCAGGGCTATAGAATGCCTTGTTGCCGCCGAAGCGGATGTCCGCGCCGGTATTGGCAAAGAACGCATCGGCGGCGACAAAGCGCTCCATGGGCGAGCGGGGCTCGATCGCAGTGGGGCAGAACTGCGCCGGCAGGTTATCGATCTGGTCGCAGTTGAAGACAGGGTAACCTTTGAGGAAAGGGATGCGCTGCTCGATTTCCTCGCCGTTTTCAGCTTCCCCGGTCTTTTCGATTGCGCCGGCATAGACGACGAGGGTGGAGGTCTGGCCCTTTCTGACCTGGCCGCCGAGTTCCTGGGCCTGTCGATAGGTCATCCAGTAGGGCGAGGCGTAGCCGTTGGCGGTAGCCTCCATCCAAAGAAGCACGGTATTGATGCCGCGATAGGGGACGCCGTTGTGGCGCAAGGGGCGCGTCGGCGTGCCGTTTGCGCCCCATGGCTGATGCCAGGGCCGCACACCTTTTTCGAGTTGCTCCACGATCTTGTCGGTGATGCGCTGATAGACGTCCTTGTCGGGACGCCGGGTGTTGGCGGAACGCTTGGCGGGTTTGCTGGTCATGATGCTTTCTCCGGTCAACGGACCGGGGAAAGCCTCTCTCTCCCACTCAGGCCCGTTCGACCGGGCCGGCGCTTTCTCTCGCTCTCTAGAATATTGGCTGCCTGTCCGCCTTTTACTGGCCGAACTGGACGGCAGGGCCTGGTTGGTGGTTTCAGGTTTGCCGCAGCGCCGGCGTCGCAAGAGCGATCATAGCCCGGATGGGGCGAGACCCGCTTGTCGGGGCTCGACGGAGCTTTGGGCGCTTCCGCAAAGCGGAAGCCGAGCCTTAGCGGAGCTTGAGCGCGGTCGCGCAGCGACTTGCCGCGACCATCCTGGTAAGGTTGGCGAAGTTGCTCTGGCTGACAAAGTTGCCTTGCTTTCTAGATTCGAAGCGAAGGAGACAAGTCATGGCTGGAAGAGCACCCAAGGGCACCAACTCGTTCCGTCAGATCGCGGTCACGGGCCCGCGAAGGGATCGTGACCATGTTCACGATGAAGGGCGTTGTCGCGACTCAAAAAACTGCCTGCCGGCGCCGAAGTGGCGATCGTATCGTCGAAGCCGGAATCGGTTCGAGAAATCAAGCGGACAGTCGGCGGACACGTTGACCGGATTAGGGAAGGGATCGAGCGCGGACCGGTCCGCGCCCGGGTTCATCGCAAGCCATTTGTCGACAAAACCGCCTTCGAACCTGATGCGCGCGGCCGCGCGCTCCTCGAAGGAGTCCGCATCGCCGAGGAGGATCTTCGACAAGCGGGCGGGGCCTATGATCTCGACGAGGTTCGTACGTTGATGCGAGGAGTATCCCGCCAGGCCGTCGACAAGCGGGTGCAGGAAGGTTCTTTGCTTGCGGTTCCAGGGCCGAGCAATCGGCGCAGCTATCCGACGCTGCAGTTCAGTCGCGACGGCAGTGTCGTGCCGGGGTTGAAGGCTGTTCGCGAGGCGTTGCAGACGAGCAATCCTTGGATGGTCCTCAACTTCCTTTCGCACCCCGATGAACGGCTAAACAAACGCAGGCCGATCGATCTTTTGAAGTCCGGCAATCTCGAGCTTGTGTTGGAGGCGGCGAGGCGCCATGGCGAGCAGGGGGCCAGCCTGGCGAGAAATTTTATGCGCCCCATTCGCCGTCAGAGGCGCTTTCTGGAAATCTGTTCCGCGCTTCTGTAGGCGATTTTGCGCCTTCGGAATTATGCAACAGGCCCCGCTATGGGAGAGATCGAAGTTGAATCGAGGCATGGGCTAATAAGTGCGGAGCGGCGCAAAAGGTTCATCCGACTTATGAGTTTTTCAAAGGAGCCGGCCTCGGCATAATCGAAAAAGACGCGCGGCACCCGGCGGCGCGCCGCAAACCGCCAGATTGGCCGCAACTCCCTGTGAAAGCTTTCCAGCACCAAGAGCCAGGTCGCGTGGGAATTAGAGACACTGATGCTTCCTTCGAGACCCCAGCGGCGCTTGGGGGCTAACCCGGCTTCGTCCTTATGGATGCGTAACCTGCATTTTGCCAATGGCGTATATTTACCGTCAGCCGGTGCCGTGTTTGGATTCCGACCCCCGCCGGTTAGGCCCGGCGTCTGCTGCCTACCCCGCCAGCCTGCCGGGGCGCTCCCGTGTTGAGGGCGGCGGCATGCCCATGTCGCGTTACGGAGGTGTCTATGGACCCGCTGATCTGGACTTGCTCCAGCGGGTATTTGATCGGCTGTGTGATGAGCGCCGTCTGGCCAAGAAGGACCGGGAACAGCGCGAGCAATTGGCGGCTGAAGTCATCCGCGTTTTCGACGACGGGATCACGGGCGAAGCCGATCTATTGCGGGCCATTTCCAAGCGGCGGAGACTCTGAGACTCTAAGGTCAAGCCGGGTTTGCCGACAAGCTCTCGTCTGTCACGGACAGGGCGTCCGCCGCCGCGCGGGCCGAAGGCCCCAAGCGGAGGAAGGATGGGGAGACCGATTTTCTCCTTGCTGGGGAGAGGGGGCAGCGCTCCCTTTCCCCTCGAAACAAACAATGAGCGTACAAGCGAAGGCAGCGCAGCGGCCGGAGCCAGTTCGCGCACCGCTTGGCCGGTTAAATGGGCAGCCGCAGGTAGCATAGCGCCGCCCGAAGGGCGGAAACCGGGACCGACTGCCCCGGCAAGCGGTTCCGGGTAGTATTCGGAGTTGGCCTGACACGATGTGGCCCGTTCGCCCGCGACGCTCCGAGTATGGAGCGCTCCGCGTCGCGCGCGAACCCAACCCGAAATCGCCGACTGATGGGACGGAGAAGGCGAAATCACCCCTCCGACCGCCGGTCAAAGGCTGCTCCCATGGCCAACGCGCGAGCGCGCATGCTATAGCTCAGCCGCTCCGGTTTGGCTGGAAGATGATGCTCCCCGAACGATTGCCTGTTCCAGTCACATTGCTCGCCGCGCTTTTTCTTGTCGTTCAAGCGTTTCTGAGCGGAAGCTGGATCGGTTTCCAAGCCTCGGCGGCTCAGTTCGATGCTTTTGGCAACATAATCTGTACGTCCCATGCTGGCGACCATTCCAAGGGCGGGCAGCAAAAGGACGACTACGACTCCGGCTGCTGTCTTTTCGGCTGCGATAGCGGTGCCGCTGTGCTTCCAGAAGCGGGCGAGATCGGGCAGGAGCGGCTGGCGTTCGCGATCACTTCCGACGGCAAACCGGCGTCGAAAGCCGCGATCCGGCGGCAAGAACTTCAGCCGCTCAGCTCTCGCGGCCCTCCGGCCTGAACAATGGCAATCTCTTCGCCGTTCCGCCCCGGGGCGGATGGAGACTTGAAGGCTGCCTTCCCAAGAGCTTCAATCATTGTCTAGCTTCGGGTCGACCAGGTCGCCCTACATCAAGGAAACATATCCATGCGCAACATCTTGCTTGCAGCTGCTTTTACGCTCCTCACTTCGGTAACGCTTTCGGGCTCTGCCTATGCCCATGCCAAGCTCGAGGCGGCACAGCCACCGATCGGCGGCACGGTCAAGGAGGCACCGACCGAACTCGACCTCAAGTTCAGCGAGGAACTCAATCTGAAGTTCACCGGCGTGAAGGTCACCGGACCCGACAAACAGGAAGTCAAGACTGATGACGCCATGCTGATGGATGGCGACAAGACCTTCATGGTCTCGTTGCCTAAGGGCCTTGCGGCCGGCCCCTACAAGGTTGAATGGCACGCCCTGTCGCAGGACGGCCACAAGACCCATGGCGAATACAAATTCACAGTGAAACCCTAAGATCGGAAAGGCGGGGGCGCGCTCCGCGCTCCCGTCCCCGTTCAGTCGGATGAGCAAAGTCCTTTTCACGCACCCGCCGGTGGACGGATGACGCCGGACAACCTGCTTGTGGCTTGCCGCTTCGTGCACGATGCCGCGCTGATGGCGCTATGGGGCGCCTCTGTCTATCTGCTGGCGCTGGTGCCGAGCGCTCTCGCCGAGCGGATCGCGGCCAGGCTGACCGCCCTTCGCCTGATTGCCGTGGTTCTTGCCTTTGTGTCGACGATTGTCGCCCTGCCAACGCAAACGTCGATGATCGGCGACGGCTGGCCCGATGCCGTGAACGGCCCGATGCTATGGGACGTTCTTGCCTCGACCAATATCGGCACGGCGTGGTTGGCTCAGGCTCTGGCCGGCGTCCTGCTCGTCGCGGCACAAATGCTCGCATCGCGCCTCAGGCTGGCGGCGACCGCGATCGCATCCGGACTTGGCCTCGCCGGCCTTGCGCTCAGCGGCCATGCAATGATGAACGACGGCTGGCAGGGCATCGTACATCCGCTGAACGACGCCCTGCACGTCCTGTCGGCAGGTGCCTGGGTCGGTGCGCTGTTGCCGTTGCTGCTCATCCTGGCGGGGGTCGGCAAGATGCCTTTTGATGCCGATGCCGCGACAGCGCTGCGCCGCTTCTCGAACGCAGGCCATGTCGTCGCAACCTTGGCCATCCTGTCTGGAATTGCGAATAGCGTCTTCATAGTCGGCTGGCCGTTCGGGTTGTCGTCGCCCTATCGCCTGTTGCTGTCGGCGAAGATTGCCGTTGTCCTGGCCATGATTGCGATGGCGACAGCCAACCGCTACTGGTTCGTGCCGCGTATCGGTCGGGCGAGCGAGTCGGCGCTCCACGCGATCCGAATTGGCACCGCCATCGAGATCGTGCTCGCGCTCACCGCGATCCTACTCGTTTCGATTTTCGGCATGCTAGACCCGAACTCCTAAAGAGTTAGTCGACACCGCGCTGCCCTTTCGGCAGCGAACCATGAGCGCGCAACACCCATCGAGTGCCATCACTACGAAAATCGGTGAGGCAAAGCGGCTCGACATCGATCTTGCTGAACGAAGTCAGCGGGGCACCGAGTACATGCACGATCGCCGCGCGGATGACCCCAGGGTGGGTGACCACAATGGTGTGGCCGCGCTCGGCAAGCAGGCGCTCCATCAGAGCCGAGCCGCGCCGGGCGACATCGGCCAGCGATTCGCCGCCGTGGGGTGCCGCGTCTGGATCGGAAAACCAGGTTGCAAAGCCTTCCGGATCTTCGACCTGCAGTTCCTCGAAACCCTTGCCTGCCCAATGTGCAAAATCCTGGTCAGCGAGCAGAGGCTCGATCGAAGCCTGGTGGCCCAGTGCCTCAGCGGTCTGCCGCGCCCGCAGCGCCGGGCTTGTCCAGATTCGATCAGCGCGGCGCAACCCCTGGCCGGTCGCGCCCGCGCGGGCAATCGCCTGCGGCTCCAGCGGCTCATCTAGCGGAAAGCGCCCCTTGCGCGCGGCAAGCGTTGCCCCGCTTGCGATCATCGTCAGGCGTACGATCATCCAAAACCGCCTCTGTGGCCCGGTCCAAATTGCGTGTCACGATCTCACGTCGCTTATTGACGATACATTGACGGCGAACGAAGCGCTGAATAGTGTCGGCGACGATACGGGATTGGAAGCCGGTGTAAATCCGGCACGGTCGCGCCACTGTGATCGGCACCAGCCGAAAGTCAGGCCTTCTTCCGTAGCATTAGTTCGATCAACGGGACGCAGTATCCCAGGAGAGGAAAATGTCCGACACCACTTTTGCACCCGGCTATGGCCCGGTTCCGATTCCGGTCCGTGAGCTTCTGCCATGGGCCATCTTCGGCGGCCTGCTGCTCATGCTGGCGATCTATTTTGTCGGGGCGGAAGAAGGCGCGACATCGCTGATCCGAGGCATGTATGTGCACGAATTCGTGCATGACGGCCGCCACCTGCTCGGCTTCCCCTGCCACTAGACCGGTTCAGCAATCGCTGAACCGCCCCGGGTTTGGGATAACGCAATTCCAGACGGAAAACCGCTACGCACTTTTCCTGGAATTGCTTGAAGGGAAGATTGACATGGTCGGAAAACTTTTGCTGCGCGGCATGCTGGTCGGGCTGGTCGCGGGGATTTTGGCGTTTGCCTTCGCACGTGTTTATGGCGAGCCGCAGGTCGACAAGGCGATCGCCTTCGAGGAACAGCAGGCGCAGGCCGCCGAAGAGGCGCCGGAGCCGGAGATCGTCAGCCGGGCCACGCAGGCCGGCATCGGTCTCGCAACCGGCGTGCTGATCTATGGCGCTGCGCTCGGCGGGCTGTTCTCGCTCGTCGTCTCCTTCGCTTATGGCAGGCTGGGCTCGCTCGGCCCGCGCGGCACCTCCGCGTTGCTGGCACTGCTCGGCTTCCTCGCCGTGATCGTGGTTCCGGGGCTGAAGTATCCTGCGAACCCGCCCTCGGTCGGCAATCCCGAAACCATCGCCTACCGCACCGAACTGTTCTTCATCATGATCGTGGTTTCCCTGGCGGCGATGGTGGCCGCGGTGGGCCTCGCGCAACGGCTGTGGAATAGGCTCGGCGCCTGGAATGCGACGATCGTTGCCGGCCTTGCCTTCCTCGTCGTCTTTGCGCTGGTGAAGGCGGCGCTCCCCGACATCAACGAGGTGCCGGAGCAATTCTCGGCGGTGGTGCTGTGGCAGTTCCGCGTCGCTTCGTTGGGTATCCAGCTCGTGATGTGGACCGTCATGGGGCTTGCCTTCGGCGCGGTCGTCGAGCGAGACCTCGCGGCCCGCGACCAAAGCGGCCTCGCCCGCCGCTACGCCTGATCCGCGATGCGCTGGCCAGCTCGGTTTTTCGCCTGGTCGGCCATCGCGCTGTTGTTCCTGCTCGCGGCGACGGAGGCCGAAGCGCATGGCTCGCGCTCGACGCCGCCGCCGCCTGGCATCCAGATTCCCAGCCTTACCCACGGCCAGATGGCGGTGATCGCCCGCTATCGCGGCGCCATCCTCGATCTAGCCCTCCGGCAGACCGAGACCGACCCCGCCTTCCGGCGGCTCTACAATCACGACACCCTGCAATACACGTACTGCCTCTGGGGCCTGATGCCGGGAAGCCTGGCTGACGAGCAGAGCCCATTCAATGAATGCAGCCATGCGTATCTGGCGACCACCAAGGCGCTGCTGGCCTACATGGCGAAGATGCCCTCGGCCCAGAACGAGGCCAAGTCGCTGATTTCCGACATCGACGCCGACATGGTGCGCAGCGGCGCCTCCTGGATCCTGTGCCAGTTCAGCGCCGAGGGCTTCAGCACCGGCGAGATCGTCGAACCGCAATGGCGGGGCGTTTTCTTCCACCTGCCCAGCCTTGCCGTGCTTGCGCTGGCAGCGGCGGCGCTCTTCGCCGCTGCCTGGTCGATCTTCGGCTCGCACGCACCACGAAACAGGTCAGTCGCCGCATAGCGGCTCGCCGGGTCTTCAAGGCCATGATTCACGTGCCTCAGTGGTTATGGGATTGCTGGAAGCCCGCTACGTCGTACTGAGATACGCTCTTGGGATTATTGGAGTTCTGCGGCTGGGTACCTGCGTACTTTCCATCGGCAACCCCATCAGGATTGAACGCTGAGCCAGGAGCAGTGCTGGCGTTACCGGGGGTAGCACCTCCGGTCTCTGCGGTACCGATCGTTTGGTTGGGCTGACCGGTCGTTCCGGTCACGGTGTGGACATTACCAGCGAAAGCCGCGCCAGTGGAGGCTATGAACAAGGCGGCCACTATAGGCGTGAGGAGATGTTTCATGGTTTATTCTCCAAAGCGTTTTCGATTTGGGGCGCTCAGGGTCTTGGGAGCGCCCGGCGGTAAGGGATAAACGCTTTTGGGATCGCCACTCGTCCCGAGCCTCGCGAACTCGTGATATGCCAGCCCGCTTGAGAGGTGGGCTAAAAGTGGAAGATCGCTTGCTCGATAGTGGGTTTCGCTATGCACAGACCCCCCGATAGCAGCCCGCGATTTTTCGGCGTTGCGGCCGACCCTTGCGCGTAGGTCGGCCGCCTTACCAATTCACGCCTCGGCCACTTGGAAACCTGCCTCCTTCAGGCGCCTGGGGAGCAGAAAATCGATCACAGCGAAGGCAACGATTGCCAGCCCGGTCAATGGAAAGATCACGGAGACGCAGAGCGCGATCGCCAGGATGGCAGCCGGAACCCGGTAGTTCTTCGGATAAAGCGGTGTCCCGAGTTGCCCCGCCGGCCTGCGCTTCCACCACATCACCGCGCCTGACAGGGCCATCGTGATGATCGCGAGGCAGAACAGCAGGTTGAGCGCGGTGTTCCACCAACCGAGATTGGCCTGGTGGAGCGCAATGCCCACCGCCATTGCCTTGCCGGCCAGACCATAGTCGGCGAAGCGAATGTCGGCGAGGATCTTGCCAGTGTAGCGGTCGATATGCACGGTGCGATCACCAAAGGGGTCGAGCGTATCGGCATCCATGGAGTCGGCCGAGATCGTGTAGACCCCGCCCTCCTCCTGAGGCACGTTGATGCGGAACTGCTCGGTAAAATCGTTGGCGCGAGCGTAAGCGGCAACCGTGTCGAGATTGACGGAGCCCATTTGCAGGCCAGCCGCGCCCGCCTGCGAGCCCGACATCGGCATTGGCGTCTGCTCCAGCGTCCACGGCACTTCCTTCAATGCGCCGTGATTCATGCCGGCATGAGTCTTGTCCGAGAGCGGAACATTGTCCCACTTCGCCGCCGGGAAGGTGCTCCAAGCCTGTACGATCTTGGCTCCCCACACGCCTGTCCAGGCGAGGCCCGACAGCAGGAAGAAGAACAGCACGATCGAAATGTAGAAGCCGAGCGAGACATGCAGCTCCTTCCACAGCGCGCGACCCCGCGTCCGCAGGTTCGGGACCAAGACGCGGCCAAGCGCCCGGCCAGTGCGCGGCCACCACATGTAAAGACCGGTAAGCACCAGCACGATGCCGAGACCGGCGGCGATCTCGATCAGCCGGTCGCCGACATCGCCCAGCAAGAGCGTGCCGTGGATATGGTCGGCCCAATAGAACCAGGTGTCGTCCTTGGCGATCGTGTCGAGCGCCTTCGGTCCGTGCGGATCGACGGCGACGACGTTGTCCTTGCCGTTGCCATTCACGATGAAGACGGTGGCGCGGTCCGGTTCTTTGGGCACGACCATCAACTTCAGCGCGCCACCGGGGATGGCGGCGATGGCCGTCTGCGATTGCGCCTCATAGGAGGCGCGCTCGCCGCCTGGCGCCACATAATGCTTGGCGCCAAGGAAGGTCTCGATCGAGTTGCCATAGACCATAATCAGCCCGGTGGAGGCGAGCACGAGAAGGAATGGGATGACATAAAGGCCGGCATAAAAATGCCAGCGCCAGACGGCGCGGTAGAGCCGGGTGCTGAGGAGCGCTTCAGGCTGCGCTGCAAGCGTTGCGGTGGACATGAGTAAACCTCTCCAATGAGGCGGCACGCATGACCGCCTGCTGTTTTGATCGATGAAGGGAGCAGCCGCATTCGGATGCGGCCGCGTTTGGAAAATCAGCCTCGTTTGGCGAAGCGATCCGGCCTCATGCAGAGCCTGCAATCAGTCTGCGCAATTTCGCGAGCCGCGTGCTCATCTCTTCGCCATAGGAGATCGTCCCGGCGAACTCGCCATTGGCGTCCATCAGGAAGATCGAAGCGGTGTGGTCCATCGTGTAGTCGCCGTCTTCCGTCGGGATCTTCTTCCAATAGACGCGGTATTCCTTACCCACCGCCGCAACCTCGGCTTCCGTACCCGTCAGTCCGATGATGCGCGGATCAAAAGACTCGAGATACCCGGCCATGAAGTCGGGCGTGTCCCGCGCCGGGTCCACCGAAATGAACAACACCTTCAGCTTGTCGGCCTCCGGCCCGAGCGTCTTCATTGCCTCGGTCATTTCCCAAAGCGTTGTCGGGCAAACTTCCGGGCAATGGGTGAAGCCGAAGAACACGGCGAACGGCTTGCCTTTCAGATCGGTGTCGGAAAGCTTGGCGCCGGCCTGGGTCGTTAGAGTGAACGGCCCGCCGATCGGAGCGACCGCGTTGACCGTCGTCTGAGCGGCCCGTGGCCAAACCAGCATCGCGGCGACACCCAGCACCATGATGGCGATGCAGGCGACCGCAACGAAAGTGCCGACACGCCTGGCAGGCTTGCGAGCGTCAGTTGGCGTGGTCGTCATGCTCGCCTCCCAGGGCATCGACCGCAATATTCGACCTCGACCGTGCCAGCCTTCTCGAAGGTCAGCGTCCCCTTGAAGGACTGGCCCTTCTTCACCGGCTGCTTGAGGTCCATGAACATGATGTGGAACGAGCCGGGCTTGAGCGCTACTTCACCGCCGGCGGGGATCTCCAGCCCGTCGGCAAGCTGCTTCATCGTCATGACGCCATTCGCGTCGACAGCCATCTCGTGAACCTGCGTCATGCCGGCCACCTCGCCGGTGGCCGAGACCAGTCGGTCGGGTGAGCTGCCGTGGTTCTTCAGCACAAGATAACCGGCAGCGACCTTGGCGCCTTCGGGCGTGGCCTGCGACCACGGATGGACGATCTCGATGTCGCCCACCTTGAACTCATGCGCCCACAGGGAGTGGGTCGTGGCAAAGAGCAGCGCGACCGTGAAGACGACGATGCCCAGCCGTTCTTCGAACGAGTGCAGGCGACTTGATTGATGGGTACGCGAAAAAGTGCGCGCAAAGGCGCGAAATGGATGTTGCATTGGATTGCTCCCAAACGGCTGCGCAAAACGGCGGCAGCCGAAGCCTGTGATCTTGCGGAGATGACGCCTGCTTGCGGCAGGCGGCGGTCAGCGATCAGGCTTGCGGCGGGGGAGCGCGCGGGTTTCCAGGCCGATATCCCTGTTCGCGCAGGTCTATCGCCTTGTGTTGCGTGAAGGCCAGGCGCAAGGCGATACGCAGGCCGGGCTCGACCTGGCCGGCATTGGCCGGCGCGGCGATGCCGGGCCAGAACATCGAGCAGGCGAAGGTGCAGCAGGACGGTGTCTTGGAGTGATCCGGCGTGCCGGAGCCGCTGGAATTGTCGTGATCCGAACCGTTCAGGCATAGCGGATTGCCAAAAACGTCCAGTTGCTGGCCAGCACCAGCCGCGCCGAGCGCGAAGGCGCCGACGACGGATTGGGTGACCAGCACCAGCGCGAGGACCAGTGCCGCCACCAGACGCGATGTCGCGGCACGCTTGACCACGATCCCCTCCAGTTCGTGCCTTGCTAACACCCCTCACCAGGAAGGAGAAGATGGTTTTCCCGCCCGCGGCGATTTGGACGCCACGGCAATTTGGACGCCACGCCGCGGCCGCGATAGGCCTCTGATCAGAGCACCTCCAGCAAGGGCGTCGCGTTCGCGGTTCGAGCGCCATGCCCGGTTCTCAGGACGGTGTCGTCCCTTCGAAATGCCTGCCTATCGAGGCGGCCTTTTTCTCAACATGAGGGTTCTCAGTAAGTTGGATCGAAATTGGATGGCGAGTTTGGGAAGTGTGCTCACACCAGCCATAAACCCGCAGCGACTAGGTCTCGCGATGCGCGGTGCAGTGCACCCGCGCCGCGCCGGCACTGGTTAATTTAGAGAAGCTTCGCAAGCAGTTGTGGGGCCGCGCCGTGGTAGCTAACGCAAACTTGTTCGGCCATCGAAAGCGAATACCACGCGCTAAGTTCGGCAACGAGAGCGTCGTCGTCTCCATTGACGGCGTGGAGCTAAGTCGTCCGTTCTTATCCATCATGATTGCTACAGTGCCGTTTGCGCTGTAGCCGATAGCTGCCATCCTCAACATGCGAGTGTCGCCCTCGACGCGAATATCGAACAAAACACAGCCATCCGTTTTTTCCACGACGTCACCCACTCGATCGAAAAACGGCCAATTCATGCTGGACAGGGACTGCTCGACCAAAACCAGTTCAACGTACTCGGCCATCATTTCGTGAGAGTGCGCGGCATGCTGCGCAGGACCAATGGGCGATGCACGGCTTATCCACACAAATCCGGACAGGTCTCGCTGCGGCTTCCTTGCCCCGGCATTACTGAAGCCGAAGCGCGCGACCTTATAGAGATGCTCGGTAATGATCCGAATTCGCTCCTTTCGCAAAGCCCGGATCTTGCGGAAAAGTAGCAAACAAAGTTCCCGCCCACGCGGATAACTGACTTAAAACATCAACATCGTTCCAGGAGCGCTTACTCCCCATTCCGACGAAGGAAGATGAGCGGCCGACGTGACCAATTTTCGGCTCCAGGCCCGCCTACAGGCGATGGGCCGTCCGGTTGGCGTTGCTGTCGACAGGACCGGCGCACTACTCGTCGCCGACGATGTCGGTAACGTCATCTGGCGGGTGAGCCGAGCGAAGCTGCGTTAGCGCCAGTGCTTTTCTGGCCGCTTTTTCCGCAACCGCGATCTCGAGCTGCTTTCGGGGCACGGCAAATCTTACATCTACCGCCGAGATGCGGCGCATTCTGTTCACGCCACTCGGCTAGCACGAAGTGGGTGCAGACTTCCGCCAGAGCACGTCGCCGGAAGTTCTCGCACAAGCTGCGTGATCCCTATGCGCCTCATCGCGGCAAGCGGAAAATACGACTGACAATAGCAGCAACGCAGCCCGTCGCGTGACGGCCAAGCAGATCGCATAGGAGCGGTTTTTGCTTTCGGAACGACTTGCCCAGGTTCTGCAACCCCGTCGCCTATTGGCAGAAGGTCGAGCCGATGTCGGCGTGGCTCTAGATCGAAGTGAAAGTGTAGCGCGTGTTCGGCATCGTTGCCCGGTCCGAGCACGGTCTTGAACGGTCCACACGCGGCCTTGCGCACGGCGTGGCCCGCCCATCGCCGGGCGACGACATGGGCGCGACCCTCCTCGCGAACAGGAGCACTTCTACAGTTCACATGCGGCCAGCCGGTCGGTGCTTGGATACGACGTTCGCGGTGCAATGGTCTTCTATGGGGAGCCAGGAACGCCAAGCCTGAGGAATGGGACTGCGACCGTTGTGGGCGCAATATGGAGGCGCCTTGCTCCTTGCCGCCTTGGAGACGATCGCCCGGCCGCTGCTCTTCGCCCAGCCTGCAGCCGGAACTCGCCGAGGCAAAGTTGCGTGCCGCTCAACCTCGTCTCGACCCTGTTCATAATCCTCGTCGCCGTCGCCACGGCCGAAGCGGTGCAGATCGTCGGCGCGCTGCTCGTCTTCGCGGTGATGGTGGCCCCGGGGGCAACTGCGCTGAGGCTGACGCGCGGCGTGCTCGCCGGCATCCGGGTCTCGATCGCGCTTGCCATCGTCATTGCATGGGTCAGCCTCTGGCTCGCCTTCCTAACCGACTGGCCGACGAGCTTCTGGATTGCAGCATTGGGTGCCACGGCCTTTCTGATAAGCGGCACGTCGCAACGCTCGCTGGCCAATGGCACTCCCGGAGCTCACCAGGAACCAGAAGCTGGTGCTAGAGGCCATTTCCCAGCCCGGCAAGCCGGTGAGCGCATACGACATCCTCGATATATCAAGCCGCATGGCGTACGCTCGCCGGTGCTGTGCGCCGGCCCGCATGCCCATTGCCGGGGAACAGCGATCCTGGCAGCCTGCGAGCGATGCGGACGGGTCACGAAGTTTTGCGACGATGTCGTCGATCTCAGGTTGGGCGAGTGGTCGAGACGGCAAAATTTTCAAATCGGAGTGGCAAGCCTCGAACTCAGCGGTCCGTGCGCGAATTGCCTGGCCGAGCAGACTGAGGCTCTTTGAAAAATGAACTCAGGATTCTCCAAGGAAGGGAGGGCCATGCAGCGTTCCGTGAACGCTCTCCTTGCCGATCGACTCCCGGAAACGGTGTTTCAAAGTGTTTTGCTCCGCCTGCGGTCAACGGTGGCGGCGAGGGCAGTGGCGCAACCACCGGAGGCTTGGCGGCAATTGCCGCGCCCCCAAGAAGAAGCGGAGCGCCGGGTCGACCTCGATCAGGACTGGTTCTGGCGGCTTGCGGGACGCTACGGCGTCGGCGTCGCGCCATAGTGATCGGCTCCTGCGGCCGCAGCCTGGAGCTACGCAGGGCCCACTTCGTGCCGAGCCTGTCCTCGACCTTCGTCCGGCTAGTGCCACACCTCACGGCGGCTTTGACGTTAACAACGGGCCGCGATAGCAGAAATTATGCGCTTTTCGGACCCAGCCTCCGCTTCAATCGCGGAGGCAGCCAAAAGGGGAAAGCGCCGCAAACAGGTATTTGAGCCGCCCCGCCCGCGTGAGACGCCATCCCAAAGTCCTGGAAGCGTAACGTTCATCTATCCGGTGAGCGTTTCGGAAAGCGAATGGTGTGTGGTTTTCGAGGAATCTGGCATATTGGTGCCTGCTCCATGTTTTCGATTGCTCGTAAAGGCTCTCATCAAAGACGATATCGTCGATGGCGCACGCCATCACGCCGGTAGGAGAGCGATTGAGAACGACCCATTCGGCCTGCTCGACTGCCATGCGATGGCCACCAACAGGCGCATCGCGGTTCGCGATCATGTTGCTGAAGTAAAGCACGTCCTTCGCCGGTATGCTTTGGCGCAGAAGGATCGGGAAGAACGAATATCCGGTGTCATCTCCCCAGGAATTCAGAACGTCCATTTCCAGCTGAATCGTGTCGAGACCCATGACTTGGGCAGCTTTTTTGAGGGTCATGATGGTCTGGGCATAATTTTCGCCCGAAACGGGACAATCGCCGCCATCACGGATCTTTCGAGTGAGGTGGACTTCATCGACACCCTTTTCCTGGAGCAGGTTTAGGGCATGTTGATGAATGTCGATCAGCTCGTTGCAAATCGCATTCACCCTCTCGGCTGAGAGCATTTGGACGCAGTCAATGACAGTTTTCCTCTGCCTGTCGGTCAGAGAATCGCAAGCGTTCCTGTCGGGGAAAAAAGGAAAGCGGTGAACACCGAAAGCCCTTTGAGCGAAGAATGCCAGGAAGGCATAGCCCAAACCCTTGGTCCTTGTGAAGCCGCTGAAAGGCTTGTCCTCCAAGCCCTCGCCATAGGTGATGCAGGCGTAAAGGAAATCATCCTTGATTGAGAAAAGCTGCTTTTCAAGACGGAGATGTTCCGCCTCATTTGTGAGAAACGACGTATGGCCGACAGGAAATAGCACGTCCTGCTTTGTCGTTTTCGCCATCATCGCTTCGGCCGCGGTCTTGTGGGGCGGTACGGGGTCGGGATCAGTACGCATGGTTTCTATCGTGGGCTGGAGTTGCGACGTTGTCGGCTGACGTTGTGGTACGTTGATTAACGAGCGATGGCGACGTGGTTGACCGCCTGTTGAAGGGGCGAGCATCTGGTAGGAACGACTCTCTCGACCCCTTGCGGACATTCGACCTGCCATGGCAATTTACGCTCGAAGCGGCAATCCAAGTGCGGCCCGGCGGAAACCTTCATGCCGCGTGAAACAGCTCCAGCTGGGCACACAGTTGCAAGACGAGGAGATCATCGCCCGGCTTGCCGCTGATTTGCACGCCGACCGAGAGCCCTGAGCTGTTTTTGAAAAACGGACACGACGCGGACGGCTGTCCTGAAATGTTCGATGGAATGGAGTAGGGAGCGAACCTGTACCCGACCGCGTTCCAGGCCTCGACATCTCCAAATGCAGTAAAGCTCAGAGACCCGACGTTTGGCGGGTTGGTCGCCAGTGCCGGCGTCAAGCAGACATGGATCGATTCCATCGAACCCAGATAGCGTGAGGTATAGATCTCGCGGGCGGAGCGTGCCCGCTCATGGGCGCCATTCCCCCCCGCCTTGGCCTTTTCCAGGAGATGCCACGTCAACGGCTCAAGCTCCCCGGCTGCCGGGGCGCTGCCGAGCTCGCGTGAGCGTTCCTCGACTAGGCGCACGAGGTCGAAAATCCACAGGTAATCGAACCAGTTGGACGCATCGAGACCCTCTGGATAGCGATATTCAATGATGCGGTGCCCGAACGATTCCAGAACCTGAGCCGCCCGGTTCACTGCCTCCTGCTGGTCCGGACCACAAGGTCTGCCTGCCGGGTCAGTGCAGCAGACCCCGACTGTTATCTGCCGTACAGGTCTATCGAGGCCTTCGAGATAGGAATGGCGCTGTGGAGAGAAATCGGCGGTGATGTCGAGCGATGCCGCGCTGTCGCGCACGGTGCGCGTGATAACGTGATCGGAGTTCAGCCCACCTGCAATCTCATCAAAGTACGGTCTTGTGGGATTGAAACCCGCAGTCGGCTTGAACCCGAACACGCCGCAGCACGCAGCCGGTATTCTGATCGAGCCACCAAGGTCTGTTGCGTGGGCAATCGGCACCATTCCCGCCGCAACGGCAGCGGCCGCCCCCCCGCTGCTACCTCCGACCGTCAGATTGAGGTCCCGTGGGTTGCGCGTGGTGCCATACGCCCGAGGCTCGGTGACAAACTCGGCAGCAAATTCCGGCGTGTTTGTCTTGCCCAAGATAGCGAGGCCAGCGCGGCGCCACCGATCGACCATGATGCTGTCAGGCTTTGCTGGCGCACCCTTGAAGAACGCCGAACCGAAGGTCGTCGGCATGTCCGACGAATAGAGGTTCACGTCCTTTAGAAGGAAGGGCACACCGCGCAATGCACTGGCAGCACCGGTATCGGACCGCGAACAGCTCGCGTCGAAATTGCGCATGATCACTGCATTGAGAGCGGCATCCCTGCTTTCAATGACGCTGATCGCAGCCTCGATCACCTCGCGCCGGGAAACCTCTTTCCGTTCGATCAGACGCGCCAAACCGACGCCGTCTCGAGCGACATAGTCCGAAACATTCATTCGGCGCTCCCTCGCGCCAACTGGCTGACCAGCTGGACGACGTAGTTCTGGAAAATGGCCAAGGCGTTCTCGGTGGTCACTCGGCTGGTCGGTTGGGCCGCTTTGACCCAGAGCCCGTCGATCATTGCCAGGAGACAGTTGACGGCAAAGTCCACCTGATTTTCGGGAATAAGCGAGCGCAGGCAGTAGGCGATATTGCTCGCCAGGCGCTTTTCGTAGATCGCTTGATAGCGCATCATCTCGTGATTGCCGCGCAGGGACGCCCAAAGGGCGAACCACGCCGTTGCGACCGCCGGCTGAAACTGCTCGGCATCGAATTGCGCCGAAGCGATGGCCAGAAGGCGCTCCATCGGCGTCGAAGCCGTCCGTAGTTTGGCGATCGTGGCTCGCGACAACTCACGGTTCAGATGACGCAGGACAAGCGTGTAAAGCTCGTCCCGGCTGCCGAAATAGTGGGTGATGAGGCTCGGCGAAATTCCCGCCTTCATGCCGATCTGGCGGATCGAGCTCTGCTCGATGCCAAGCTCGTGAATGGTATCGATGGCAGCCTCAATGATCTGCTTCTGTCGAATAGGTTGCATTCCCACTTTTGGCATCGTGTCCCTCCTGGTCGCGAGCGCATCTTGCATTTTTTTATTGCACACGCCAACAAAAAAGATATGATTGTTGGAGCGTACAACAAAAACAGGGGAACTCCGATGAAAGCCTTTGCCCTTTACGCAAGCGCCGCGCTCACCATCTTCATGGCCGCTGCACCTGCGCACGCCGATCCCGAGAGCTGCCGGAAGGTGAAATTCTCCGACCTGAGCTGGACGGACCTTTCGCTGACGAATGCGACGGCGTCCGTCATCCTGACTGCCTTGGGCTACGAACCCGAACAGACCATTCTGGGTCTGCCGGTGACCTTCGAAAGCTTGAAAAACAAGGACATCGACGTTTTCCTGGGGAACTGGCTTCCCGTCCAGGAACAGGAATTCAAATCATACGTCAACAACGGTGATGTCGATGTCATCACGACCAATCTGACGGGCGCCAAGTTCACGCTGGCCGTGCCGACCTATGTCGCGAAGGCGGGGGTGACCTCGTATGATGATCTTTCGAAATTCTCTGACAAATTCAACTCAACGATCTACGGTATTGAAGCGGGCTCCAACCAGCCGCTGCTCGACATGATTTCCGCCGGAAGGCACGGTCTCAAGGACTGGAATGTCGTGGAGTCCAGCGAGGCCGCTATGCTGACACAGGTCGACAAGATGACCAAGGGAAAGGAATGGATCGTTTTCCTGGCTTGGGCGCCACATCCCATGAACCTCAATTTCGACCTGACTTACCTGAGTGGCGGCGACAAGGAATATGGTCCCAACTTTGGTGGGGCGACTGTTCGGACACTGACGCGCAAGGGCTACCGCCAGGAATGCCCGAACGTGACCAAGTTCCTTGAAAACCTGCACTTCGACATCGACTATGAAAACGTCGGCATGAACGAGATCATGACCAACAGCGTCGAGCCGATAGACGCAGCGCGCAAATTGATAAAGCAGCACCCCGACATGCTGACCGCATGGTTGGATGGTGTGAAGACGTTCGACGGCAAGGACGGTTATGCTGCAGCCAAGGCAGCTGTGCTCACAAACTGACCTCATCGCCTGATCGGTGATCTGCGGGTCATTGATGAGCCTCGGGGACGATATCTCCCCCGCCCGAGTGCCGACGGGGGAGCGCCTTGGCTTACGGATATCGGCAATCCTTCGAGTGCACCGGCCAACGTTCAGCAGGAGGATCGCTCATGCTGAGATTATGATGCGCTCCCGGTGGCGGCCGCCCGTTTGCGAGTTCCTCATCGAAGCAATCGCCCTCTTTAGAGTGCTCGCCCATGGCTCAAAAGCGAGCAACATTGGATAGAGGAACAAAAATCAGTAGCCACACACCGATCACCGCGTTGGATTGAGGATGAACGGGACGAGGGAAGCGGTGAAGATGACATAGAAAAGGTCAGCCGAAATACCGAACAAAAGATAGGGCGTTTTGAAAGAATCCGACACAGCAGCACCCAGCATCTTTCATTGACTCGTACTGATAGGGATTATTGTCAGAAGGTGAAATTGTCGAAACAGACCTTAAAGCGCAGCGCTATTTTCCGTGACATTGACGAGCGCGCTTACAAAACTTGAATCGGCTGATCGAGACATTTTCCGGCATGTCCATCCTGGCGGACCTCCATATGAGCTCAGCCGGGTCTCCTATCCGGGGTGGCGTTAGGCGCTCAAGCCGTCGCGGGGTTCGGGGAGAATTGCGACGGCTCCATTGGTTTGGTTTCCATCATGGGCGACATTGATAAGATCTTCTTTCTTCGCGATACGGACGGCGCTTTACCGATGTTGCTTTAGTCGTTGGCGGTGTGAACCGGACCTACCGAGTCCGGGAAGGAGCGGAAGGCTTCTATTGCGGCTCTATCGCCCATTTGGGCGACCAATCGAACAGATCACGGCCGAAACGAACCTGCTCACGCGCTTTCCTGAAAGCCCGCATGTGGGGGTCAGCCGGCCAGTTGCAACCGCTGATGGGCATTATCAAAGTGGATTTCCTGGCCGCCATTCTTCCATGGCTTGAGCGAGCGGAACCAACCTTCATTCAAGTGCCATGCGAAGTCGCATGGGTTGGTCTTGGAAATTGCGATGAAGAACGCGAGTGCCGGGAGTGTTCGAGCACCCAATGCTGGAGTTGTTTGCCGGTTTCCTCGGCGGTGGCCTGCGCCAGATCGGCGGGCCGGATTTCGAAGACGGGGCCGATTTCGCGCATTCGAGGCAGCGTCTTCTCCTTTTCCGCCACATACTCGTCGGTGTCCATGCCCAGAGCCTCGACGATGAGTGAGACGGGTTCGCGGTTGCCATAAGTCGTCTCGAGCACGAAATCAGGCCGGCAAAGTCCCGACGGAGTTTCCCATGCGAAGAGCGGCTTCGATATCCTGATGCGCAACTGTGGGGCTGCCTCGAAGAGGGAGGCCTGCAGCCAGAATAGCAGATGCGAAACATCGCGTTCGAAGCCGGATTCGACGGGGAAAAGTGTATCGCCGTTATAGACTGGTTGCGCATAGGCCTGGATCGCCCGGATCGGGCCTTGGTCGTTCTCCTGAAAATCGGCATTTAGGATGGTGAGAAAGGGACCGCGGCTGGATGGATCGCCGCGCAGCGGTTGACGAACTTTCGACTGGACTTCGATCTTGCGCGGGTTCGAGGCGGGCGAGATCGCCTTGGCGGAAGCGCTGGTCGAAAAAAGCAGCATGAAACCGGTACGGCGCAGCGTTTCGGGCCAATCGGGTCGCGATTTGTCGAGCAGTCGCTGCCATCGGCAATCCGGCGTCCAGTAGTCAGCCGCCCAGGTCGACATAAGCGAACCGAGTGACCAGGTGCGCAAGACCTTCAGATCGCGCGCTGCGTGCCGCAGTTTCGAGATTTGGTCGTTGAGGCCAAAATTCGGCTGGTCCTGCAAGGGCGGGATAACATTCTCGCCTGCCTTATCGATCAGCCGCCACAGGATCACACCAAGTTTCGATGGCCGATCGTTTCGTTCGACCGAGCGCGCGGCCGCCGGCGTTTCTCGATCGGCTAGCTGGTCGGGGATGGCCGGCAACGCATCGATATAGGGGCGCTCGCTTCTTGGAAGAGGTCTGATGTGATAGCCGCGGTCGAAGAGGGCGGGCGTGTCGTCTCGATCGACATGAAAGGGGCAGGTGTCTGCGTGGTTCGGCCTGTCCTCATGTTGATGCGGATCTCCGTGATGTGTGAGGCGGCGCAGCGCGAACGTCTTTTCCTGCTGGATCGGCGCGAGCAACGGCTTGTGCTTGCCGGCGATGCAGTCGCATTCGATCCACCCGTCCATTGTTTTTGCGCGTTTGATGACGGTAAGAGCGATGCGATCATCGTCCTTGTTGCTGGAATTGCCGTACCAGGCGCGAAGCGCCATCGCTTCGCGTTCGGTGAGGAAGGCGAGACGGTGAGATGGGCTTTTGCGGACAACGATATGCATCGGATCTCAACAGCCCATCAGCCAAGACCGATGAAGGGGAGGGCGGCCGCAATTGCAATCGTTAGACAGACCTCAACAAGGCCGCGTGGACTCCAGAAGGAAAGTCTCGTGACACGCGCTTTGTCCGCTGGGTTGCCAGCGGCCGGTGCCCTATCGCCCGCGAGCGAGCCAATTGTCACCATCTGGTAAGCTCCGCTAAGGGGGCCGCCCGGCTTATCCTGAGCCGGTCGCAAGCTCGCTAAAACCGGGCGCCGATTGTCTCGGCCCGTTCGGTTGACGACCACGCAAGTATGGAATGCGGCCCGTCGGGACGGCCACGCTCTCGTGCCTACTGGTCATCGATTTGCCGGTTCATCGCGGCCACTTCTTGCGAATATGTTCCAATCGGAGTGTCGGCGCCCAGCGCTTCCGCGCGTACCGCCTCACAAAGCGCCGCCATTACGCCAACCAACTGCCCGGGCTCCTCGTCCTTGGCAACTGGTTGGAAAAAATCCCGCACCTGCCCCAGTTGCTCAATCTTGAGCAGATAATCAGGAACATCCTCAGGTTTCGCACCGAAGACGCGATTAAGTTGAGGAAACCGCGTCTCCGCCATCATCATAATGTCGAGAAGCACGCGCTCGTGCAGGTGAACATATTCCCCTCCTCCATTTTCGAAGCCTGCGTGCATCTTCTCCTTCTCCATTCGGTTCATCTTCCGTTATGACACCACAGCGATGAGGGAAATTACAACCCTATAAAAATGCAGACCGCATGGCGGGCCTTGTCGACATTAGTGTAGACCGACTTTCCGCTTTCGACGGGTCGATATTGTCGCTCATTTTCCTCGCTATCTGTGGAACTCCTCGCGCGTTCCAGGCAGAAAGCCATCGAGGAAGCGCGTGATGGCGGCATGAAATGGGTCCGAGATGGAGGCTCGGGTCGAGGCACATGATGATCATGCGGCCCGGCGTGGTCACCTCCTCTACATCGGTTTCGGCCGCATCCCGGCTCCCGTGAGCCTGTGTCGAGAGGCGCGTTGCTGGTAGCTTGCCCACAACTTGCGGGAGGTCTGGGCCGGCAGAGGCGGCGCAGGCGACGTCAAAAGCGACCCCCCTGGGCCGGACCACGCGCAGCAGGCAAAGCCCCGCCAGATCGGGCAGGGGGGTCTGACCGGCTATTTGCCTTGCGTAGCGCGCCCCCAATGTAGTCACGTAACCACACCAGGAGGCTGCAATGACGATTACGACCCTTTCAGGCCGAGAGCTTAATCAGGACCTTGGCCGTGCCAAGCGTGCGGCCAAAGACGGTCCTGTCATTATCACGGATCGCGGCAGGCCCGCCCACGTCCTGTTATCCTTTGAGGAATACAGGCGTCTCACAGGCAAAATGCGGACGCTTGGCGACATGCTGGCCGCACCCGGCGCGCAGGATATCGACTTGCCGTTGCCTGCGCGCGTGGAGCGGGCCAAACCGGTGGACCTTTCCTGATGTTCTTGCTCGAAACCCATGTCGGGTCCGAACTGCGCAAAGTATCAAGCGGCAAGGCGCATCCCAATGTCATCGCATTCAACGAGACTGTTGATCCGGCCGAAACGTTCATTTCGACAGTAGTCGTTCATGAACTGGAAATTGGCGTCCGGAGCGTCGTGCGTTCGGACGCTATGGCCGGCAAAGTGCTTCGCCACTGGCTTAAAGAGGTTGTCATCCCGGCGTTTTCGGTCGCATCCTGCCGCTGGACGAAGCGGCCGCAACCAAGGCGGCAGAATGGCATGTTCCCGATCCGAAGCCGATCAATGATATAGCGGCGACAGCTTTTGTGCGACGGTTGACGCTCGTTTCCCGCAACACGAAGGATTTCAGCGGAATGGGCGTGCCTGTCATCAATCCTTGGGGAACCTCGCAAGCCAGAGCCGGAAACAGGTTGAGCGGGCTGTGAAAGCCTATGAGGGGAAGGATGAGTCAGTCAGGACAGCCGGTTGTCGGGATCGTCTTTGGGAAAGGCTTGAGCGAGGTAACTTCGGTGATATCAAGCCGCTGCGTGAGAGGGTCCACGAAATCGCATATTCGCGCCGACAGGGCCAATTCGCACGGGGTCTCTTCGGGCAGCTTATACGCTATTCCTCATCAAGCGCCACAACACGCAAAGCAAGAAGAAGCACCTTCCGGACAAGCTTGCTACGGTTAATCGGCACGGCGCCAAACAGAGCATCATCCACCACCCCATGAAGGCCTGAGAACAGAAACATGGCGGTGAAATGTGGGTCGTCTATCGACCAGGCGCCTTTGGATGAACCGGCTCGAAGCAACTCCTCCAATGGAGCCACCAGGGTGTTCTGCTTACTCCAGTCCACCGGCTGCTGATGGGCGTGAAACAAGATTTCTGCGAGAGGGCCCGCGTCCAGCAAACCGGTGACGCCCGACTTCGCCCAAGCAGCGATTCGGCCCTTCCAATCACGAGACGGCCGTTTTGAAATTTTAGCCCGCAACATATCCGCGTATTGGACGATGAAGCGTTCCGATAAGGCCGCCAGCACATCCTCCTTCGAGGAAAAATATAAGTAGAAGGTGCCCTTCGCCACATCGGCTGCCGAGGTGATCTGATTGATGGTGGTCGAAGCCGGCCCATTCTCAAGAAAGAGCCTCTGGGCGGCATCCATGAGATCGTCCCTGCGTTCCTCCGGAGATTTTTGACGCGGCGTTGTCGGCGGTCTCCGTGGCATACTGCGAAATATCTCCCTGACTGTATCGTTGTCACTGACCTCAAAAGCGAAAGACAGGCCTTTAGCCAAGGGGCCAGTGTCGGAGCTGAGCGCGTTCGTCTACACGACGCACTGAGGGAAGGTCACGGCGTAGATCCAGACGGAAGCTTCTCCTCGACGCTCTCTTCGTCTAGGAGCTCCGACGGTGCATAAGCGTCCCTCTGTTTGGCATGGCGAACCGCAGCGATCTCCACTCCGTTCATGCCCTTGCGCACCGTCAGAACAAATGGCCTCAGCACCACCCTTCTGGTTCCCGGAATCTCGCCTCGTACGCCAATATTTGGGAAATCTACCAGCCGCTCCCTCAGTTCCCTCATGTTTCTGACGATCTTTTCCGCCGCTGACGGATTGCGCTCGGCTATGTAGGCAATGCCTTCCAGGAAGCGCTTTTCGGCCTGCCGCGCCATGCCCGCAATGCGCTCAGGCATCAGTCGACCTTGGCATGACGCTTGTTGCGGGCCGCCGCAACGATCGTGTCCGCCTTATCCAAGACCTCGTCGAAATCGACAGTCCGGCCCGCATCAAGTTCCTCGATGCCCTGAATCTCCTCAAGCAGATGCCCGCCTTCCCCGTCGAGATACGACTTAAACGCGCACAGCATTACCCAGGTGCGGTCACGATCCAGCGCATGGGCGATACGATCGAAATTGGCCAGCATTCCCACGGGAATCCGAATCGAGATTTGTGTCTTGTCTTCGATCGGCATTACGAACCTCCCTCTGTCACTCATTGTGATGCAGCGTATCCCAATGGATGACGAGCGTCAAGCTTGACTGGTTTTGGTCGGCGAAGGGCTACCTATAGACGTCTCAGCCGTCCTGCTCGCTGCCGTCACGCCTTCAGATGCCGACCGTGAACAGCTGTTCCGGGCGTCAAAGTCAGAAAGGTGTGGGATGCACACATGAACGCTCTCCTGGCGCTCAAGTGCCAAGCTGCGAAGGTTCACTGGGCTGGCCATAGGGCAGGAGTTCAGAAAGCGCGACAACGACGTTCTCAGCCACGAGGACGCGGGTATGCCAGTTGGCGGGATCAACCTGTCGGATCAATTCGCGGCAGCGGCCGCAGGGAGGCAAGACGTTTCCTTCGCAGGTCACGGCGACGATCCCGGCGATCCGGGTTTCGCGGTGCTTGAGCATGTCCGCAACTGCCGCGTGCTCTGCGCAAAATCCAAGACTCGAGCCGGTGTCGATGCATAGTCCAGTGTAAATAGTGCCTGTTGCCGAGACTAACGCAGCACCAACCCCGCCAGCTTTACAATCCGCTGAACACACCAGCTCATCGGCAACTGCGCGGGCTGCAATTGTGAGTGCGCGAAAGTCTATTTCCAAATCTATCATTCGTATTCCACCGGAATTGGACGATAGCGTAGCTGGGCTACGACGGGTCGGAAGCAAAACTGGTCGTCAGCGCGGTCAAGGCCAGACAGAAGGCGGAGTCGAAGTGCCTCAACCGCACGATTGGTAACAGGCGCTCAGGCCGGCAAGAAGCGTTCATAGCCATCCGACTGGCTGTTTGTGCTCATCAGCAGGACCTCATCGAGCTCTTGATTAGTAAAGCGCCGACCGAACATTTTCTCATATGCGTTTCCCATCCGTTGACGCAGAGACCTATCCATTCGCTGGGGATAGAAGAGCTCGGCCATCCATGTCTGGACAAGGGGATCCTCGGGCCCGAGGGAGCCCCAGCTATGACTGCCGATCGGCAAGACATAGACGCGGCGGGTCCGGGCAGCCTTGGTCGCGCTCAGTACCGGGTCGGCATAGATGCGATCGAGGCTGGCTCGTGGCGAATTGAAGACAAACACGACATCTGGATTCCAACTGGCAATTTGCTCGGAACTGACCGCGCTGAAGTCCGGCAGGGCGGAGGCGACGTTGATGCCGCCGGCCCGGTAGAGATGATATGAATAGGTGCTGCTGGCGTCACCACCAGACGCTGAGAGACCTGCTCCGGTCACGGTCACGATGAGCGCGCGCGTGCGCTTCTCTTCCGGAACTGCCCGCAGCAAGCCACTGAGATGCGTCCGGATCTCATCGCCGAGTTCGCGCAGATAGGTTGAGCGAGAATTGTCCCCTATCATGTCGCCCAACATCTTCGCAAAAGCGTACAGCGTCTCCTCCGCACCGCCGGCGAGCGCGCGATAGGTCGCGACCGTGAGGCCGGCGTTGCGAAGTGGTGTCGCCGTTGTCTCGCCATAGTCGCCCCAATGGACGACGACGTCCGGATTGAGGCCGGCGATCCGCTCGACGTTTGGCGTGTAACTGCTCCCGGTCACCACATCGCTCGGGATCTGCAACACCTCGGGAAAGATGCGGCTGATGAAGCTTTTCTCGAACATCGGCCTTGTGAACGGATGAATGCCCGCCAGCCTTGCCGGCGATCCATGGACGGCTATGGCCATCGCCGCCGTCGCACCCATCGTATCGACTATGCGTTCTGCTGGCCTGGCAAGGATGATTTCGCGACCGGTGAGGTCCTTGAACTTGATCTCGCCGCGCGTGGATGCTCCATCGGACCGCTCGTGGGATCCAACGAGCCAAGGAACGGCGGCCGACAGGCAAAGCCCTCCGCAAAGCGCACAAACAAAGTTACGCCTGCTATGGTCAGTGTTCATGATTGCAATCTTCGCGGTGGTGGCCGGCAGGTGATGTGTGCTTCGGCGAGTCCAGCAGGGGAACGATCGCGTCAGTGCTGCCTGACATCGGCACACGCCGAATAGGAACGCCATAAAGCTGCTCGAGATTTTGATCGGATAAAATCTCGGCCGAGCGGCCACGAATGAGCCGACCGGATGGCATCATCATCATCGTCTCATCCGCGAGATGTAATGCGTGCTGTGGTAGATGCGTGCTGAACACGATTGTATAGGTACCGTGGCTCTGCAGTTCCCCCAAAATTCCCAACAGCCGGCTTTGGTTGGCTAGATCAAGGGCCGATGCCGGTTCATCGAGGACAATGGTGTGAGCGCCTGTCGAAAGCGCTCGGGCCAGCATGACGAGCTGGCGCTCGCCACCGGAGGTCCGCTTGTAGGGACGCTCGCTCAGCTCTGCGAGGCCGACCGTGCTCAAAGCTTGATGTGCCGCACGATAGTCCTCGCCGGACGGAGAGCCGAATACGCCGAGTTGGCGCGCCCGCCCCATCACAACCATATCCAGCACGCTGTAGCGGATCGGCTCGCCAGTTGCCTGCGGCACGTACCCAACGAGGCTCGGCGCATCTCTTGTTCCCTCGCTCAGTGGAAGCAGCCCGACGATCGCTCGGACAAGCGTCGTCTTGCCCCGCCCGTTCGGGCCGAGCAGCGCTAAAGTCGTTCCAGAAGCAACAGAAAGGTCCAACTCGCGGAAGATCCACCGCTCGCCGAAGCGTATACCGGCGTTTGCAAATCGGATCATGCCTACTCTCCGCCGCGGATCATGCGCCTGAGAAGCAGCGCGACAATGGGTGCGCCGATCACCGCGGTAAGCACCCCCAATGGCAGCTCCGCATTGGTCAGGCTGCGAGCCAACGTATCCATCAAGCTGAGGTAGATGGCTCCGAGCAGGCAGGACGTTGGCACAACATTGCGGTGGTCATGCCCCACCAACAGGCGTGCCGCATGGGGGACCACAATTCCGACCCAGCCCACAATGCCGGCGACAGCGACGGCAGCGCCGATAATCAGCGATGCGGCAGCGCAGACCAACCACCGATCGCGCTCGACCGGGACGCCGAGTGACTGAGCTTCTTCCTCTCCTAATGAGAGGACATTGAGGCGAAATCGCATCGCCAAAAGCACAAGCGCACCAGCGACAATTGCCGGAGCGGCGATGAGCACCCGATCCCATGATGAGGTCGCAAAGCTCCCCATCAGCCAGAAGACGATCGCAGGCAATGAATTCTGGGGATCGGCAAAAAGCTGCACGGCAGTGACAAGCGCGGTGAAGAGCGCCCCGACAATGACGCCTGCGAGAATCGTGGTCGTGATGTCGGATCGTCCGCCGACGCGCGCTATCCCACCGACGATGATCAGGGCCAGCATCCCTGCTGCGAAGGCCGCTGCGATCAGAACGAAGCCGGAGGCTCCAAGCAATATCGCGATCGCGCCGCCAAAACCTGCCCCGGAGGAAACTCCAAGCAGCTCAGGCGAGGCAAGCGGATTACGGAAGATCCCCTGCAGCGCCGCCCCGCACACCGCCAGGCCTGCGCCTGATATCGCCGTCAGGAGCACCCGCGGCCCTCGCAAGAGCGTGACGACCCGCTCGTCCATGATCGTCCAGTCGCAGATGGATAGCCCGATCGGGCTTGCTAGGATGCTCCATACCTTTGCCGGCGCCACCGAGTACTGCCCAAGGCAGACGCCGAGCAGCAGAGACGCCGTCAGCGCCAGTCCCAGGATGGCATAGATCAGTCTCGGAGAGCGAAGAAGAGACCACGATGCGGGCGGTCGAGATTCTGAGGGAAGGCCTTCCATTCCTCACCTCAGAACTTGGACGCCGCCCCGGGCCGGACGGTCTTGGGGCCGGGGCCATAGCAGACCCCGTAAGCTTCAAACCGCTCGTCGGGGAGATTATGAGCGAAAGCGCAGACGTCCGCTTTTTCTCGCTGCCATCCGGCGCGGCTATTGACGATCCCATAACACTTCAGAGCGAAGCGGTTTTGAAGGTCTAGAAGCCGCGCGCCAACATGTTGATGGATCGGACTGGCATAGAGCTCGCCGCCTGCAAGGCAATAGCGATCCGCGCCGATGCGGTTCTGTGCGCCGACGTTACCGGTCAGGGTCGGAACATTCATCACTCCGTCACCAAACCGAGTACTGCGCGAGCGCTTGATCGCATCGCCACGGCCTTTCCCCCTGATTATGCTTGCCCTCATGGTTGATCGGCCTCGGGTTTGAGTGGATTGAAAGACGCGGCCGCAGGTCGGTTAGAACCAATGCGCCAGCCGCGGGCCTGCTCGTACTGCCGGTAGAGCATGGCAAAGGCGCCACCGCTCCGTCGAAGCTGTTCGGGTGAACCGATCTCGGCCACCGCGCCATCGCGCAACGCGATTGCCTGATCGGCACGATCCAAGGTCGCGGGACGATGCGCGATCACGACCACTGTGCGCCTGGGATCCGATGCAAGCTGGGCGATGGCCTGGCTGACCGCGGCTTCGTTTTCCGGATCAAGAGAGGAACTCGCTTCGTCGATCAGCACGATGCGGGCGCGCTTCAGGAAGGCACGCGCGATCGAAACCCGCTGCCTTTCGCCCCCGGAGAGCTGCGCTCCGCCTTCGCCGACACGGGTCGCCCATCCGGCCGGAAGCCGGCGGATGACCTCGTCGAGTCGCGCATCCTGGGCGGCCGCCGCAAGCTCATCTTCGGTCGCATCCGGTTTTGCCAGGCGAAGGTTCTGCTCGATCGTGTCGTCGAAGAGGTAGACATCCTGAAAGATGATCGCAACGTCGTCCATCAAGGCGGCCTGGTCGATCGCTCTGACGTCGATGCCTCCGACACGGACAGCACCATCAGCGACGTCGAAGAAGCGCGCGATCAGACGAATGACCGTCGTTTTGCCCGATCCCGACGGACCGACGAGCGCAGTCATTGTTCCAGGTTCGCAGCGGAAAGAGACCGCGCGTAGAGCCGGCGTCTCGGAATAGGCGAAGTTTACATCGGCGAATTCAATCTCGGCGGTCGCGATCTGGCGTGTTGCGTCTTCTGCCTGCGGCAATGGAGGCGTCGAAAGAATCGACCGCAGACGCGCGACGGCATTGTCCATGGCGCGCAGTGCGCCGACGAGTTCGCTCAACGTGCCCAAGGGCTCGAGGAACCGGACCGCCAGCACGAGAAGAGCGACGTTCTCCGCAACGGGGACTTCTCCGTCGAGCAACAGCTTGGCGCCGAGGCACAGCACCGCGACAAAGCCGGCCATGACGACGCCTGTAAACGCGAGGTCCGGAACCAATGAGCGCCCAAGGCCTCGACGGTAGGTCGCGCGATGCTCGTCTAGGGCAGCACGCATACGGGCGCTTCCCGCGCTCTGTCGCGCCGCGCGCAGGACAGGCTGCGCCTGCCCCAACTCGATCGCTCGCCCCGCAATCTCCGTAGCCGCCGCCTCGAGTTCGATCTCGGCTGCCGCAGCGATGCGGCTCGAACGCCGAAGCGCAAAAAACGAAAGGGGCGCGATAAGCGCGAACAGCAGCGCCATTCGCCAGTCGACAAACAGCGTGACGGCAAAAATGGTCGCCGGTACCAGCGTGCAGGTGATTGCAGGTGCGCCGATCGTCACCGTCATGGTGGCGGCGTGACCGCAATCGGCGGTGATGGCGCGTGCGAGCCGTCCCTTGCGATCCCCCGTAAACCATCCCAGGGGCAACGTGGCGACGTGCCTCATGAGGTGGTGCCGGAGCTGCGCGGCGAGTTCCATGCTGGCCGCAAAGCCGACCGGTGTCGCGATGACGTTCAGGACCCAGTAGACGGCAAGACCGACGGCGCCTGCGATCAGCCAAGGCGTGACTTGCGCAAAATCGGGCATCGGCTGGAGCAAGGCACGCAGTATTGGGACAAGGCATCCCAACAAAAGTCCCTGCAAGACGGCCTGAATGCTTGTCAGCGCGACGAGACGGATCAGCAACCTCGGATGCGGCCAAAGCCTGTAGAGATTGCCGATCATTGTTGCGCCCCCGAGTTCTGGGCCGCCCACAGGCGCGCGTAAAGCCCGCCTTTGGCAAGAAGCGCTCCGTGCGTTCCGCGCTCGATCACTCGGCCGTGGTCGAGGACCAGGATCTGGTCGGCGCCGATGATCGTATGAAGCCGATGCGCGATGACGATTACGGTCTTTCCGCGCGTCAGGTCGGCCAACGCTTCCTGGACCGCGACCTCACTGTCCGGGTCGAGGGAGGCCGTCGCCTCATCGAGCACGACGATCGGAGCGCGGGAGAGAATGGCACGCGCAATGGTCAGGCGCTGCCGCTCACCTCCGGAAAGGCCCGCGCCTTCCGCTCCCAGCAGCGTGTCGAAGCCCTGCGGCAATCGCTCGATAACGTCTTCTATCTGCGCCGACCGGGCGGCCGCTCGGACTTCGTCATCAGTAGCGCTCGGGCGACCGATCCGGATGTTTTCGGTGACGGTGTCGCGCAAGAGCACGACGTCCTGGAACACCAGCGACATCAAAGACAGCAACGTCGCCGCATCGATCGAGCGCAGGTCGACGCCGCCGATCCGGATTGCTCCGCTGGTCACATCGTAGAAGCGGGGCAGCAGGCTCGCGATCGTCGTCTTGCCGGCACCGGAAGGACCGACGATCGCCGTGACCGTGCCGGACTCGCAAACGGCCGAAAACCCCGCGATTGCGTCGGTTTCCCCATCGTACGAGAAACGAACGTCGTCAAACTCGATGCGGTAGCCATCCGGCCGGAGCGGTTCGAGAGCTTCCGGCAATGGCTCACGTGACAGCAGGCTCTCGATATGAGCGGCGGAGACGCGACCCTTGCGCAGCCCTTGCGAACCTTGGACCGCAGGGGTGATTGACGTCGGCAGACCAATGCCGACGATCAGGAATGGAAGAAGCGAGCTCGCGTTCAGCTGGCCAGCGGCAATCAAGGGAAGGCCAACCATCATTACCGCGCCGAGGATCGTCATTTCCGATGCGAGGAGCCGCGAAGCGGCAGAGCTGAAGCGCGTCTCCAACACCCAATCGCGCATTGCGAGCTTGTATTCGAGGACCGCGTCGGCAAATCGATCGAGTACCTTGCCGCTGGTGCCGAACGTCTTCACGACGCTGATCCCGTCGGCATATTCGACGCTGGCCGCGTTGATTTTCTCTTCCGCGGCGATCAGGCGGAGTATGTGGTGGGTCATCGATCGCATTGCGGTGCGGTAGAAGACGACCATCAAGGCTAGCACTCCGGCCGTAACGACCGTCATTCGCCAGTCAACAAAGGCCAGATACGCAAGACCTGCGATGATCGCGACCGACGCGCCGATCATTTCTCCGAGCGCATGGGCGATAAGCTGATGCATCTCTTCAAGATCATCCGTCATCGCCTTTTTGATGGCGCCCGATCCTTGAGCGCGAAACCAGCCAAGCGGCAGTTGACCGAGATGTCGGATGAGCCTGCTGCGGATGTGATGCAGCACTTCGGCGTCTGCGTAGTGCCCGATACGCGAGGACAGAAAAACAAGCACCAGGCGCAGTGCTGCGCCTGCAGCGCCGATTCCCACCCAGGTCCATGCGATGCTTGCAACCGACGCGGGGCTGTTCGACGGAAGAACCGCGCGAGCCAATTGCGCTACAGCGATATACGGCACCAGCCCGGCGCCGGCCGCGACCGCTGATAATACAGCGCAGATGGCAAGGTGAAGGCGAACCGGCCTTAGCAGCCGTGCAAGTGGCGCCAATCCCGGAAGCCGCGGTTTCTCCGACACCTGACGACCTGCTGAATGCGGGATTTTTTCAATCTGAACAGAACTCATTGCTCACTTGCCTTCTTCAGCAATTCCCTCTCTCCCAGTCGCACGCGTCGATGGGCGCAGACAGGCTCCGCGACCGGCGGACCACTGGGCAGGCGGAGACCGCCAACCACAAACTTGAATACGTCGCTCATCTTCACTGCATAAGCCAATGACCAGCGGTCAGTCAAGATGACTGACGGTCAGTCACCTTCGGCGTGGAAGGCTTTTCCCGTCGAGGATGCCAGGTTCTGAAGACGACCTATTCGTTGCGGTCGCGACGCAGTTTAGAGGAGAGAGCTGAGGCGCCACTCTGCTCATGAGAGCCTCTGGCTGTGGAGGGAAGCGGTTCAGACCCCACGCTGGTGCCCAGATTCGGCCGCTCCAGATAAATGGCGGTGAGGACGGAGATGCCGGAGACAAATCAGAAAGGGGTTTCTCGCCGCACCTGCTACATGGCAGGGAAATGGCCAAGGCCGACGATTATCCGAATGGCCTTTCCTCGCCGCGTGCGCTGCAGTGTCGCTTGGGCTCACATCGTGGTAACAAGTCTTCAGCGCGCCGAGAGCCGGCGCGCCAGGTGAAGACTGCGTCACCTATGCGACTTGTCGCGTCGTTGCTACTTTCTTTTCCTGCAAGGCCCATATGTGGCCAAACGGATCGAAGATCGTGGCGACACGCCACCCATCATCGGCAAACTCAACCTTGTCGCGGACTGCGGCCCCAGCGGCGACTGCTGCCTTTAAGACAGCGGCCGCGTCGTTCACGACCAAACGGAAAACCGTGCTCCCGGCGCCTTTCTCTTTCAGAAAAAAGGGGCCCCCACGCTGCGGCTCGGCTTCGCGACGTGGATTCGAGCCGCAAACGGCGACCTGCCGACCGCCAAGTTCCAGTTCCACAGTCATGAGCTCATTCTCTTGCAGGTAATGAGCTTTCGTTCGAACCGCTCCGAATGCGGCTTGATAAAACAGAAACGCTTCCTGCTGCCGGCCATGTTCGACAAAGAGCGTGAAGCTCAGCGACGTCTCGTTCTCGCTTGCCGCCTTCAGAATGTTCCACCCGGAGAATCCGAACTGGCGGGCGACAATTTCAAGACAGGCACTATGCGGCAGTTCGATATGCTGTTCGGCCAGAGCTTTGCGCAAGGCGTTGGCCATGGATTTTGAGCGAGCGAGAATGCCCATGGTTCTTTCCCTTTCCAGGGCGTGATCGATGTCAGTGCTCGCGTTGCTGACGGCCGCCCACAAGGGTCAAACCATGAAGATTGTGCATTCACCATTCCCCCGAGGGAGCGAGCGGCGGGCTGCACGGCCCGATTCGAATGGTAGCCAATTCGCCGTCGAGGTCAACGTGGCCTGACTGAGGGCGGCGCTGCGCTGGCTTGCCGCGCGTCCGGCATCAGTGTGACGGACCGTATTCGGGCTGTCGAGTGGGAAGATATCGGGCGGAGAGATTTGCGATCTATACGGAAACCCCGTATAGTTGTACGATATGAAGCAAGACAGGTTCGACCCCGCCAAGGATGCGGCCAACCGCGAGAAGCACAAGTTGCCGCTGGCTTTTGGCGACCGGATTTTCGAGGACGACAATCACCTGATTATCCCCTCCATCCGCGAGACCGATGGCGAGGAGCGGTCGGGATCGTTGAGGCAAAGTTGTTCACTGGCGTTTTTGTCTGGCGGGGCGAACTGCCCCGCTTCATTTCGGTGAGAAGGAGCAACAAGGATGAAGAAAGAGCATATCACGCTACCTGCTGACCTCGGCGACGCCGAAGATTTCAATGTGACGGCCGAAGCGCTGGATCGTGGTCAGCGTGCCCGCTTGATCCGCACGACGCGGACCGGGCTTGGCCTGTCGCAATCCGAGTTCGCCAACCGCTTCCGGGTTCCGGTCGGTACGCTGCGCGATTGGGAGCAGGCGCGGGCGACCGCACCTGATTTCGCCATCGCCTATGTGCGAGTGATCGGCCAGCATCCGGACATGGTGGCGAAGGCGGTGGCATAAGCGGGCGTTGTCGAAGTTTGGCCTGTCGGAGTGCAGCACGGCAAGGCGGGCGAGACTTTCGCTGTATTCCTCACGATGCGCTGAGCTAAGAAGGCGAGAGGCAGCCGGAGTGAGGTAACAACCCAACACCATGTCGCATAGTAGGATTCGGCCGAACCCCACAGCGCCATTCGGCAAGTCGACATGGCTCGCAAGCCGGCACCGGGTCAGGCGATCCCCATGGCGTCGCCGGCACGGAAGCGTTCGCCAGCCCGCAGGCAATCCATCTTCTCAAACTGCACGTGGATCGCTGAGCTGATCCTTTAAGCCGTCGGATCGGACGTGCGTGCCGAGGGAAGAGATCCTTGAGGCCTTGCTAATGCAGAACGCCGGCGCGGTCCTCAACACACTCACCTGCTTGGCATTTCAAACAGCATCACCGTCTTGACGGTCTTGTGTATCATGTCGACTGTCATCATCCATAGATTGGATCAATCCTTGATGTCACCGCGGTCGAACAGCGTGATGAAAGATTGAAGCACCGCCCGCAGGACTTTGGCGGTGATTGCGTCCACCTGGTTGAGTCCCCCCAGGCAGATATCGCGGCGACCAGCGGGCCAGGCCTGAATGATCAAGAGAGACTGGATCAGCCGGGAGCAACGGTGATCGACGTAGGGACCACGAGAGCTGTCTTGGATGCCAGGAAGCGGCTTCTTTGGGACGTGGACTTCGCAGCCGCTCTCGCAACGGTGCCTCGTCGGCGGTGGCCTATCGTCCCGAGTGCGCGGCTGGCCCGGCGCCGCTGCTTCCACCCTCAGAACTCGAAATCTGACGGCGTCCTCGACCCGGTTGATCCAGCGTCTGATGGCAAACGTCAAAGATTCAACCTCTCTATCCATCTTTTCCCAGAATATTCAACAGTCCTAATAAGTTAGACGATATTTATCGGCATTGCGAAAAGCTGAGCCACTTCAATCAGCTAGGCGATCCCTCTCTTGAAGTCCGTGGCATTCGGAGTCTATGATATGAGCAGGGACTTAAACAGCAGCTCGCGGGGAACGAGCCGTTCAGAACTGGGACAAGCGCCTGACGGGAAGCGTCGGGCAATTTCAAATTGCATGTGGGGTAACAACAAAGTGGCGGCGAGGCATGCCACGACAGGACTGATGATTCCTCCAAAATTGGAGACAGAGACAGCTGTGCGAAATCATTCGTACGGGCCAAACAAAACAACCCGCGAGAAGGTGAAATAAGACAGTACATGCCTCGGTTTACCGGTAAGAACAAGGGCGACGAAACAACAATCAAAGACTTGACAGAACTGACGCACCAGGAACGACTCGTAATTGGCCTTGAAAGGATCAAGGCAGAGCGGGGCCTGAAGAACAAGGATCTCGCAGCGATGCTTGGCGTCACGGAAGGGTATATGTCACAGGTGATCCGCGGAAAGCGGGACGTCAAGTTGACGATGCTCGACAAGATGACAAGGCAATTTCGCGTCACGACCTCCGATCTGTTTAATGTCACCGAAGACGACCTCCGGCGGCCTCTGCTAGAAGAGAGTGGGCGTCGAAGATCAAAAAAAAAGATGACTGAACGTCGTCTTCCCGAATGCGCATGAACGAGCACTGCCCGGGGATTTTCCCGGGCAGGCTTCGTTAAAAATCAACGGTCGAGATTGAACCAGACGCGCTGTTTCGCGCCCTGATCGCCGGAAATATCGAAAAAATATGGATTTTTGCGCATCGGACGGGCAATGGAAACGACCTGAGTGCAGGTGTTGCCATGATCTCCGCCGCCGACCTGTCGATACTGCATGTCCCGATAGTTCAGCCCTGTTTGCAGCCCTTGTGGGTTGCGGCAAACATTGACCACCTTTTCGCACCGGTTGGCCACACCGTTGAAGCCGCCGCGACGATCGTTATTGTCGCTGGCCGGCGTGAATCCCTCCGGGCAGTTTTCGTATCGCTCAAAGCCAGGCTTGCCCGCCTTGCCTTCCTTGCAGATAGGCCAGTTGAAGCCGGGTTTAGCCATTTCGGAAATCAGCTTTGTCATCGGCGGAACGCAATAGGATACAGCGTGCCAAGATGGGTTTTGCGATGCAGCGCACAAAAGAACCTGGCAGCCCCACGAGGCGTCCTGCGCCTCAGCTGCCTCTGGTGCCCAAATTGTGCCGATTGCGATCAACGCAGCGGAAAACAAGCCACAGCATTGCATTTCCTCTCTCCTTGAAAATTGAAGGCTATTAGTTCGCGTACGCCCATGTGCCATTAATCTTTGCGAATGGAAGTGACTTAGGCATGGACCAGCCAGAGGGATCCGAGACTGTTCCGTTACAAACCACGCCAGGAATTATGGGATGCTTCTGGCATCCGGAAATCCGCATTGAACTCCCTTTGAACGTCGTTTTTTGAAGCGCCGCTGTGGCCTCATCGTCCGTGGGAACCTCAAGTTTCTCCGCCTCAGCCGCTTTCGTCTCAAGTTCGGTGATCTTCGCTTCGAGCTCGGTGACCTTTGTGCTCGTGGATATCCTATTGACCTGGTAGCCAGCTCCGAAACCGACAAGAGTTGCGATGGCAGCGGCGATACCTGCTGAAGCGTAAGGATTGGTCATGATGCTTCCTCAGTATCCTTCAATGCCAAGCCGCTTCAGAATGATGACGGGATTTTTTTCGCAATCCTTTTTCCAGTCGGGATGCTTGACGCATCCATAGGCATATTGGCTGAGGTCAGCTGACGACAGATCGGCAAGCTTGTTGCCAATCGCTTTCCATTGCTGAACCTCCTGGGGGTCGCAACCTGCTCCAGCGGCACCGCAGTAGTTGGGATCACGTTCTTCAATCTGCTTTTGCGTGGCGCCGTCCTGCGTTGCAGTCTGCGACATAGCAGGGACCGGAGTGACAAAGTGGAATAGAGCTTCGGCGGCAAGAGCATAGGCGAGACAACGGTTCATGTTTAGCCTCCGTTAGATTTTTTAGACGGGTCGCGGGCGTCAGGAGCGACCGGCGGCGGTAAGGGGAGGCCGGGTTCGAAAATGTCAGGTGCCTGTCCTCCCGGCTTTTTTTCCTGCGCAGTTACCGCAACAAAGAGCCACGGCGGAAGGAGATCCTGCGAAGACCAAACACCGAAGCCTAGGCCTCGAGCTTTCCTCTCAATGTCGAAATAGGCTGGGACCTGTGGCTCGTTCTTGTAATTGAAGGCGTAACCAATGCCTTCAGCGATTGCCGTTGCTGCCAAATTGGTTTCGCCAACGAAGCAATGAGCGATGAGATTTTTGTTGGCGTCCCGGGCGACCGGCGCACAGTTGACGTCCCGTTTAAGGGTGCGGAGGATCATCCATGCCTTGGCAACCTGCCCTGCTGGCCATTCGACGCCATCACTGACTGCAGTCTGTTCGAGACGAGGTGCCTCATACCCGGCAAGCCGGACAATCTGACTACGGTCCTTGAAGTCAAGTGTCGTACCGTCGATCACTTGCACTTTGCCGTAGATTTGACGTGGAACATCAGCCGGTCGGCTCTGCGCCCATGAAAGATTTGGGACGCCAGCAAGGACGGCGAGAGGTATGACTGATGGGCGTATCATTGTCCCTGCTGCGCCTGCTGTTGCTGCATCAGAACTGAGATGGGATGCGGCATGTCGGAATATGCCCAAAGACCCGTGCGCGCCGCTCGTGCGGTTTCTTCCGCCACGCGATAGCCAGGAACGATCAGCTGGCCCGCTCCGTCGACGGCGGCGAAACCCCATCCTTGGGCAATCATATAGGTGGCCAGGTCGTATGCTATCTCGCCGGTCGTAGTCTGGCAGACGACGACGGCGTTGTTCTCGTCGAGATCCTTGACAGTGGTGCAGACCGGCTTGGTATCGCGAATGAGAGCCTGGGCCATAATCAGATTGAGTTCCCCGCAATCCCGTACGACGCCAGCGGATAGGGTGACATTGGTTCCGCGGAGACAGGTTTGCAGTCCGTATAGGCGATATCGGCGACCGTTGGAGATCCACGTGTCGCCAGATTCGAACTGAGCGGTGGCCGGGAATGGAGTAAAATCTGCCTGCTGACGAGTTCCACTTTGCGTCGAGGCCGGTGGCGTCTGTTTTGGTGCCGCCTGTACCTGAACCACAGGAGGCACATTGAGCGGGGCTTTCGCTGATCTCTCAGCGATCACCTCCGGCATGAGGTACATGGCACCATAAAATCCGGAAAACGCTACAGTGGCAATAAACATATATAGTTTTGTCCGCATCAATTCGTTGAGGAATTTCTTCGATAACGTTCCCCATAAGGGTGCCTAAAATAAGCGTTGTCCCAAATCCCGGCTTTCGCCTGACGTGCCTCGTCTTCGGCTCTCGCATACTCAGGGAAAATGGGTTTTCCGCTGCGATCGCGTGCGGCAAAAGCAATCCCTTTCTTGATAAGGACCTCCGAAAGAGAGCGAACGGTATCATCCTGGGTGAAAAAGCACTCGGCAAAGCGGACGGTCGGACTTCCCGGATTTTGCCCCACGAAATGACACGGAAACGCATCGCCTGCGTCGGCCTTGGCCTGATCAAGGCTGGAGGCGAGCCCTGCCAGAGAGACAGTCACACATGACACTCGATTGCCCATGAATTGGACCAGCTCGGTTGAAAGGCAGCCCTGAGCGCCCGCCAATTTGATGACCGCACTATTGGAATCGAGAAACGCGTTGCCGGTGAGAGCGCTCAGGGGTTTGACTGTTTCCAGCTTGAGCTTTGTGGCGATGGACGACGTGTTCAGTGCGACTTGTGGCCCAGGGATGAGATCCCGGCCTTGCGCATAGGCGTTCTGATAGTAGGAGACGAATTTGGAGACGGCATCGTCCTGCGCGATGGCTGGCGGGATTGCGAAGCCGCTGACAAGCGCCAGATAACAGAGGCGGCCTGGCCGCCCGAGAGTGTAGCCCATGATCCCAATCGTCAGGTGTCGACTGCGGCGAAAAGTGCACGAAATTATACTGCAGTGCAAGTGTCGGAACTTCTACCATCGTGATATTTTGGGCTGAGTGCTCTCAAAAAACGAAGGAGAACAGCGAAATGCCCACCTTAAATGAGGCGATCCGTCTTCTGATTTTGCCGTTCCGGATCGCCTGGATAAGCCTCAAGGTTGCCTGGGCGCTGATCGGCTGTGTGCTCTGCCTTTGGCTCGGAGCATTTCTCGCCTATTGGATTGGTCTGACCCTCGCCTACATGTTCCTGCCGGAAGCATGGACTCAAGCTATGTGGGCGTGGTCTTCAGGCTTCTATCATGACCATTTATGGTTCAGAGTTGCAACGATCGCGCCTTTCACTTTTCTCGTGGCATTGCCCTTTGCCTATTTGAAGGATGAACGCACGCCAGAACAACGGACGAAGGAGATGGAACAGCGTCGGAAGCAAAATGACGATTTGATTGCAGCGCGCCAGCAAGAGCAATTACGGGAGGAACAACAGGCAGCACAGGAATTGAGCCGGCTTCAGGCGCAGAACAGCCTATTTGGATAATTGTTTCAGATAGATTGTGAGAGCTTAGCCGATCAATCCTGCAAGGCATTAGTCATGGCGACGCTCGGAAGCGCCATCCAACATCTAAACGGTCAAGTCGCCGCGTAATCGCGGGCGACTTTTTTTGCGAGGCCGATCTAGATAGTACGAGTTATGCCGACAGCGACCACGCTTCGTGTCGCAGCAGCCGATCCCCTCTCATTGGGCCTCAACATCGGGCGGGAAAGTAGGGATTGCCTCATAGGCCAGAACCGCCACGAAGCGGACCCATCGATAACAGGCTTCCCATCACGATATGCGTCCAGAGGCTGATAGAGGACTATGTCAGGAACCGCGGCTCCAGCACAATTGTGACGACCAGCGCGCATAGGAAAGCAACCAGCCTTGGATAGATAGAACGTGTTCGCAGCCAAACTGCTTCGCCAAACCGGCTTATCGCTGATTTTGAAAAGTTTGCCGCTTGAGTTTTGGATTATACGCCAGTAGAAACTTACACTGCAGTGATATTTTTTGGCCAAGCGGTTTTGATAGCGCGGGACGACAGACATTCACAAGGATATGAAGCCGAAGATGGCCCGGGGCAATCTGGCAGATCAGCGCTCAGGGCGTTGTGCCAGAGATTCTGGAGGCGGCAAGTGCTTGGTTGAATGTCAGCAAGGGGATTTCCGCCGGTTGTTGTCATGCGTGAACGGCTGTTGACGTGTCGGTTCCACTCGTCAGGCGGAATGACGAGAGGCGCGCTGAGCGTTTATCCGGAGCGAGAGGACAGCGGGCCTAAGGCGAGCGATCAGCTCAGCGGGGACGGATCTGTGGCAAAGCATGAACGGTCATTACTGACGAACGAGTGGTACGTAGTCCCGGTCTCGGTCGATTGCGCCGGTTGTGGAGCGCAGACGCGTTCAGCCGGGATCATCGTCGGTCCAACCGGTTTGACCAATGCCGCTGATTTCGACCTGGACAGCGATGTCTTCCAAAAGCCGTGGGAGCAGTTGGAGGCCTTCGGTCTGATCGAGAGGCTAGGAGGGCGGACAGAGAATGTCGAACGTTTTGTGGCAAATCGCTATCACAGCGCTTTCTCGATGCAGGATGATGGGCTGAAGGCTGTGTGCGAGCATTGCAGTGACAGCCTCCCGAGCGAGCTCATTCGGCTAGCTGCAATGGACAGTTTCGTTCGCCTGGGACAGCGGCGGCTCCTGAAAAATGAGGGGCTGATGATCTTCTCGTCCAATGTGGTGCTGACGCAGTTTCACGGCGGTACGTGGATACAGGAAAGTGGGATCGAGGACGGCGGCTATGCGCTCCTGTTGTTATGCGATGCCGAGGATGGAAATGGCCGCACGGGCGTGATCGAAATCTGGCACAGCGTCGAGCGTAACGACTATGCCATGGTTTTAAAGGGGCACGGCGATCGTGAGATGCTGCGGCGAGGCTTCAGCGATGATCTCGGGCAGCTCGTCGGCGATGTGACCGCGCTAGGACTTGTTCTTACACAATTGCATCTTGCTCAAGCTGACTCACCATATTGTGATGTCGCCAGAAGTCTATTTCTTGGGGCGTTGAGCCGTGCAGGATATCAATTAGCTGAATAGGGAGTGATATTTCATTGATTACTAAATTGACATTTATTGGCGGAATCGGAGTAGCACTGGCTTTGACGGCGTGTGCGGGTAGAGTGCAACATATGCGACCGGTGCCAGCGGCACCGTACACCTATCTCCGATTGAATTCTTGCAAGGCCTACGACAGCAACATCGTTGAATGCCAGCTGGAACATGGGAGTGGATACGGTTGGGAACGGCTGGGGCCCGTCCAACAAAATTCAAGACCTTATGTGGCCGGCCGGGCCGATTATCCGTACCAGGTTTCCTCATGCCTGCCCATGCAGCGGGTTCAGAACCAGTTGCCGATTTATTTGTGCGAAATCCATGGCATAAGATCGGGAGCGAATGCGGGTTCCGTGTTCATTAAAGGAGGCACCGCCGTAAGTCTCTCTAAGGTCCTTGGTGATCATGAGCAGCTTCGCTATCGGTGGAAACGCGACGTCTGGTCACGGGTACGTGGCTGATTTTATTAGACGATTTAAAATTAGAGGTTGATCGCTCTAAGCGCTGGAAAGCCAAGGGAAGGGTTGATTTTTGGCTTGGAATGCGATTCAAAATATTCTACTACGGTGAAAGAACTCACAGTTGCGCAGTCGATGGAGCCGCATCTTGTTAGTGCATGGAGAAGGTTGGAGGAAGGGGTCTTCGCGGAGCGTTAAGCTCGCCGCAGGGACCTCTATGTTTGTCCTGACAAGCTTCGGCGCAGTTTCAAATGTTGCCGATTCCGCAATAGCAGCTCGTCGTGACGATGGAGCCATTCAGTCAGTGATGACGCTGGCCGACCGCCCCGTGAACGTGAAGGTTTCACCGGAGAAGACGACATTCAGCTCTCTCGTGAAAGTTGCGCTGACGGCCAAGACGGCCCCCCCGCCACTTGAAAAAGAACGGTTCAATGAGCGGTTTGGTGAGAGCCGGGGTGGCTTCGATATAGTTGACAATACTTTTCCCGCTAATCCTGATCCGGCAAGGGAAAATCCGATCGTTGTCGCTTATTCGCCTGAAGCAGAGATTGGGCTGCGTGATCAGTCGGTTCGCTCATCGATGGACGTGTTTTCATATGGTGCGGTGCAGGATGCCGAAGCCTTCGCTCCGACCGGGGCCATAGCGTCATCAACGGAACCAAGGCCGGACCTGCTCAGCGGCGTTCCTGGCGAATACGCAAAACTGGTGACGTTAATCGCCGCAGAAGAAGGCGTCGATCCAAACCTGATGCTGTCGATCATGAAGGCAGAGAACGCCGGGTTCGACCCGCAAGCCGTAAGCCCTGCTGGTGCGATTGGGTTGATGCAGGTCATGCCCACGGTAGGGCATGCTTTTGGGGCGATAGATCTCACGGATCCGGCGCAAAACATTCGAGCAGGCGCGCGGTTTCTTCGCGTGCTCGTCGACAAGTACAAAAATCCTGTGCTGATCGCCTCGGCGTATAACGCAGGCGAACCGCGGGTAGACGTTCGCCGCTCTCTGCCATTGATCCGGGAAACTGCCGACTACGTAACGCGCGTGGTTGGCCTTTATACGAACACGAATTCAACCGGCGAAGTTTTCATGATCGGCAGGAGTGTCGGCACTGCGCCGGCGGCGCGGAAAGCGAGTGGTCGATCGGGTCGAGCTGATCGGGCGAAGTCGGCCATGCTCGTCTTTTCCATTGGAAGCACGGCGGATGCGAGCGGCCGTGTGGAACAGGAGAGTGGGCAGGTCCCCATCAGCGGCCCTGTGAAGATCAGAAAGGAAGAGGAGGCGCTTCAATGAATATGTTCGCGGGGACGCTACAGGCGCTTGCCGTACATGGCCGGTCGGCCTGGTACTCGACAAGAGGCCGCAAATGGATGGTTCACGGCGCGATGCTCGCCGTATCCACTATGATCCTGCTGATTAGTCAACACGAACCGGCCGCGGCGCAGAACCTTGATGCTCTGCAGCAAGCGGCGGATCGTCTCGTGCAGTTCTTTACGGGCCGGTTCGGCCGTTCGGTTGGCGCCATCGCGTTCATTGGTATGTTCCTGGCTGCAGCGTTCGGCTACTGGTCGTGGGGTGCTCTTCTTCGTGTTGCTGGCTGCCTTGCAGGCATGTTCGCTGCTGCTGAACTAGTCGATTTCCTGGCCGGCGGCGGAAATTGATCCATGTCGGCTGGAAGCACCAGCCATGGCGGGGAAGACGAATATATCGAATCTTACCCCGTCATACTGGCCTTGACCCGACCGCCAACAGTGATGGGCATTCCCTACACTTACTTTCTTGCGGAATGTTTCATCTCTCTGATGCTTTTTATGGTCCTTGGTTCCATTCTTTGGTTCCCGATTTCTTTCGTTGTCTGCCACAGTATCTTGTATGTGCTGACGGTGAAGCTCGATCTTTGGTTTTTTGACATCGTGGGGTGTCTCAGCAAGTGCGGAGTGAACCCGCTGGGCCGCAAGCTTGGAGGCGGGGTTCGGACGTACGGGGTTTGATCGAATGAATACGATGGCGCGTTCCTTGAAGGGATCCTTGACAAAAGGTTGGGAGATTTTTGCCGACAAGAGCATCTCCAGCCACGTTCCCTTCTACGTGCCAACGGAGAACGGCATCATTCGGCTGAAAAATGACTGCCTCGTCAGCACGCTCCGACTGAACGGTTTTTCCTTTGAGACCGCGGACATCGAAACAATCAACATGCTTCAGCGGCAACGCAATTCGGCGTTCCGCGCGATCTCGTCGATCGGAAATTTCTCATTCTACACACATGTCATTCGGCACAAGGTGGCGCCATCGTTGCCATCGAATTTTGCCGATCCTTTCATGCGAAAGATGGACGACGTCTATCAGGCGAACATTTCGAAGAACGAAATGTTCGTGAACGACACCTATGTGTCGCTTGTCGTTCGGCCCTTCTTCAAGAAGGGATCTGCGCTCTCGCGCATTATGGGTATCGGCGGAAATGTTGTCCGCAAAGAGCAGTTTCGCGTTATGCGCGACAAGCTCGTCGAGGCGACCAGGGCGCTGGAAAAGTCCTTGGAGGCCTATGGGCCGAAAGTGCTGCGCGACGTGCAACGCGTCGAGGTCGATCTTGGCAACGGCAAGCGGATTTATCGCGATATCTCCGAGGATATGGTCCTCGAAGAGGATGCGCGGAAGGTGTGGTTCTCGGAGCAGTGCGAGTTCCTCTACACGCTGCTGAACGGGGGACGTGTACGGCCTATCCGACTGGGCAACATTCCAATTGACGTGTTGCTGCCAGCGCGGCGAACTTCGATCGGCAATCGCATTATTCATCTGCAGGGCGACACGACCGACGAAGACCGCTTTGCAGCCATGGTCTCGCTTAAGGAGTACCCTCCGGAGACCGGCGCGGGCATGCTCGATTACGTTTTGAAACTCCCCTTTGAGATGGTCGTTACGCAGTCGATGTCTTTCATCGACGACATTGCCGCCCGCAGCCGGATCGAGCGTTTGGATCGGCAACTCTCCAAAGCGGACGAGGGTGGCTCGAGTGTACAGGGGAACCTCGACATTGCCCGCGATGAACTGGCGCGAAAGCGCGTGGCTTTTGCTGAGCATCATCTGACAGTTATGCCGATCGGGAAGAACACCATGCAGCTGGACGATGCTGTGGCCCTTGTCGGCAACGAATTGGGCGCCCTTGGCGCATCATATGTGCGTGAGGATCTGAATGCTGAGCCTGCCTATTGGGCGCAATTGCCCGGCAATCAGGCCTATATCGCGCGTCGGGCGTTAATTTCTACGCTGAATTTTGCTGGATTGAGCAGCTTCCACGCCTACCCCTACGGCAAGCCGGACGGGAATCATTGGGGGCCGGCAATTACCATTTTTGAAACGACGTCAGGGACGCCGTTCTTCTTCAACTTCCACCAGGGCGACGTCGGGCATACGACCGTTTTTGGCCCGACCGGTTCCGGTAAGACCGTGATCATGGCCTTCATGATCCTGCAAGCCTATCGCGTCAGTCCGCGGCTCAAGACCGTTGTGTTCGACAAGGATCGTGGTCTCGACATCATGGTCCGGGCGGCTGGCGGAACGTATATGACGCTGGAGCCGGGTGAACCGTCGGGTTGGAATCCGCTCCTTCTCGAGGATACGGAAGAGAACCGCGTGTTCCTCTACCGCCTGCTGAGCTTCATGCTCAGGCCGGCCAAGGAAGGCGAGAACCTGACGCCCCAGGAAGAGGCCATCATCCGCAATGCGATCAAGTCTGTCCTGAAAACCAAGGATAAATCGTATCGGCGTCTTTCGTCGTTGCGTGCGTTGCTGGCTGGCAGCGAGCGCACTGAAGGCAGCCTCATCGCCCGGCTGGACAAGTGGGTCGATCAAGGCCCGTATGCCTGGCTCTTCGACAATGCCGAAGACAATCTGGACGTTACGAAGCCGATGATCGGTTTCGATATGACATCGATCCTCGACGATCCGACTGTTCGCACGGCGGCGCTTCTGTACATGTTCCACCGGCTGGATGGCATTTACGACGGCAAATCGCCAATCATCAATCTGATGGACGAGGCGTGGAAGCTGCTCGACGACGACGAATTCAAGCGCACCATGAAGGATTACTTCAAGACCATTCGTAAGCGTAACGGCCTTGTGATTTTCGGAACGCAGTCAGCTGACGACGTGGTGCAATCGAGTGTAAGCCGAACCATCATCGAGCAGACCTCCACCAACATTTTCTTCGCCAATCCCAAGGCTGATGAAAACTCCTACATGGACCACTTCGGTCTTTCACAGGCCGAATTCGATTGGGTGAAGAACGGCGATCCGAAGTCGCGTTTCATGCTGATCAAGCATGCGAAGGACAGCGTCATCGCCCGCGTGGATATGTCCCATATGCCGCAATTCATCAAGGTTCTGTCGGGTCGTGAAGAAACCGTACGCGAGGCTGAGATGCTTCGCGACGAGCATGGCGAGGATCCGAAGAACTGGCTCTCGAAATTCTGTGACTGGAACCGTGGAGAAGGGGATGATTAGAGCAATGTCCCCCGGGAAGCCCTTGTCGGCAGCCGTGGCAATGGCAATCGCACTGTCGTCCTCGGCCGCACTGGCGCAGATCCCGGTTATTGACGGGGCACGCGTGAACATCCAGACGCAGACGATGGGTTGGTATACGACCTATGAAGCTGAAACCAGGAAGGTGAAAGGGGCAACAGGCGGAACGACTGACAGTGTTGCGCCGGGGCAGGGATCGGGGTCGCCGCTGGATTGCTCCGCCGAAGGGATGTCGGGAGGCACTGCCCAGGCGCCAGCGTCGAAACAAACACATAGCCAGCAAGAAATCGCCAACATGGTCCGAGAGGAGGCGATCCGGCAGGGCGTCGATCCGAATTTCGCAATGGCCATTGCCGAGCAGGAATCCCGATTTCGGCAGTCCGCACGATCCGGTGTTGGCGCTGTTGGCGTCATGCAGCTTATGCCTGGCACAGCAGGAGAGTTGGAGGTCAATCCGTACGATACCCGGGATAACATCCGGGGCGGTGTGAAATACATCAAAAAGCTGCAAGGCATGTTCGGCGATCGCTATGATCTCGTGGCCGCAGGCTACAACGCCGGCCCATACCGGCAGTCGCTCGCCAATGGCCAAGTTCCGCAGATTCCGGAGACGCAAGATTATGTGAAGAAGGTCTCTGGCTATTACAATCGTAACAAATCGCAGAATGGCGATCAGACGCCTGCGAACACGCCACCGCCGGAAACGGTCGGCTACAATCAAGGATGCGGCGAGCAACTGAAGAAGGCCCTTGATCGCAATACCGAAGCTCAGCTTGAGCGGGCCAAGGTGTGGAACGAAATCGTTGGGAAATCGGCAGCCTCTAACCAACAATATCTTCAGCGTTTGCAGGCTGGCCTGATGGCTGCGTCGGCGGGATTGCGATCAAGTGGCGCGGGCAATGACAAGGGATTTGGTGATGGATCGCTGGTGATGGCGCAGGTCCAGTGTCCACCGTCAGTTTTCAATACGGGAGGGACGGCCTGCTATGCCGTCCCATCGACCGCGTCGACGAAAGACATTCAAGGTTGGTTGTCGAGCCTGCAGGAGCAAGCGCGCTTGAAGGGGCAATTGGCGACGTTCTCAGCAATGGAGGATCCTGCGTTGGGCCTCATAACAGTGGTCGATAATAGACCGATCGCCCAGTAAAAGTTGGAAAAAAGGATAGGCAAATGAAGAAGCTCATCATAGCGGGCGCATTGAGCGTTCTGGCGATGTCGTCGGCATATGCACAGGTCCCTGTTACAGACGCTGCAAACATCAAGATCAACCAGGAGATCCAGCGTCTGTCGGCGCAGATCCAACAAGATACTTCTGTCGTCAAGGACAACACGACGAAGACCCTGCAGGCAATTACCGGTGATCGTAGCCAAGACGCCGGCCAGTTTGCTTCGCTCGCAACCGGCAATGGGTTCAGCATGGGCCAGGCGCCGGGTTTCGACAGCATCCTGTCGGGCAATTCAGCTGTCTTCGGTGGGATCGGTGGGCAGTTTCAGAATGCCGCCGCGAAGCTCATCAATGGGCTGAATCTGGTGAAGATGGTCACCGACAGCGTCAATGGGGGAAACCTGTCAGGGGCCAATCAAGCCTATTCGCAGGGGATTAGCGCACTCACAACGATGACTGCCTTAACGGATGCGATGAATGCTGCGTCGAAGGATCGTCAGAATTCATTCCAGCAGGCTACACAGCAGATCGGAACGGCAAAAGACCTCAAAGGTGCGCTCGAGCAGAACACGCAAATGGTGCTGCAGGGCAATCAGACCGCCAATGAAGCAGTCGGTTCGTTGAACAACCAAGTGATGCTCCTTAACCAGCAGTACAAGGCCGGGCTGGCAACGTCGTCTCAGAATATGAGGGTCTTTGCACCTCTACCCGAGAGCGTTATCCGGAGCGGAGGTAAACAGCCGGAGGGGTCATCTGTACGCGATCAACTGAAGGCTTTCGAGGATCAGAGTCAGTGAAATTGGTTGTAGTAGCAATCGTTGCCTGCTCAGTCCTCAGTGGTTGTGCAGGCAACAGAAAATATGAGCTGTTGGCGAAATGCTCTGATGACGAAAACCCAGCCCCTGCTTTGGGCTATGGTCAGGACCGCAGTGGCATCAGTGCCAGGGCCATGTCGACAGAGTTTGTGAAAGAGGATTGTGGTCCCATGAGGCCGGCGAATCCATTTTAGGGGGAGGCCGATGGACGCGGTCAGCTATGCAGTCAATTTTTATGGCGACGCGCTAAGCTATTTCGATAAGATCAATGTCGCGTCTTTGGAACGCGCGTGGGGACTCTTTGCTGAGCACGGTCACTTGATCTCAGCGATCCTGGCATTGTTTTTAATTCTGTATTTTTTGTGGGGAGCCCTGGGTTTTTCCAGCGTGACCTTACAGGACATGGCTGTTACCGGGTTCAAGATTACTCTTGCCTATGCGCTCATTATGTCTTGGGCTCTTTTTTATGATAATATCGCACAGTTTGTTTTGAACTCGCCGCAGGAGTTGGGAGCGGCAATATCGTCCGCCATGGGCGGCGATGTAGCAGGCGAGAATTTGGCGAAGCAAGTCGCCAGTATGTGCCTGAAGATTTACAACTTCACAATGACGTTATTCAAGTCATTCGAGTCCGGAATCATGCCAAATGTGACAGGCTCGGTTATTGTCTTCATTGTGTTCTGCTTCGGCCTGTTGCCCATGCTCCTGATACTGACAGGAGTGACCCTCTTTGCGAAGATGATTACGGCCATAATGCTCGCAGTCGGCCCGATTGCTATCCTTTCCTATTTTTTTCGGATCACGAATTTTGTCTTTGGCGCTTGGGTAAGGGGGATCGCCTACGGGATGTTTATGCTCCTGTTCACGTACATCATGGCAGGGCTGGCTTTTGGCTTCCTTGCCGGAATGATGGAGACCGTGAATGATAGCATGGCAACTCAGGAGAACGCACTCGCGATCGCCATCGCCATCGTTCTCTATCTTGCTATTATTTCATATTTCATTCTGCAGGTGCCCGACTTCGCTAAATCCTTTGCATTCGGTGCGGCGATGCAAGGAGTATCCGGGGGCGGGTATGTGCCGGAAATCTCTCAAGGTATTCAGCACAGACTTTCACGGGGCAACAGAGCTGCACAGACCGCAGGGGCGGCGCTTGCCATGGCCGGTGGACCGAAAGGGGCACTTTTGGCAACGATGGCTACGGGTGGTGCTATTGGCCAAGGCGTCGGCGCTGGCGCCGGTGCGTTAGGGCGCATGTTGACGAAAAGACGGCGTAGCGGCGGCGGCTAACTGCTGCGGTTGCCATTGGGCATCAAAAATCCCTTTTCTTACACTGGAGTATAATCCAGGATGCATGTGATTGATTCACACGCGATAAAGTTTGCGTCGAGTTTAGAACCTATGAGGTTGGCAGGTGGCATTTCCTAAAACGCGACATTTAGAAGGGCCAAGCAGTCAGGTACCAGGTCCGCAAGAGACATATAAGCAGCATCTTTCATGGGGCGAAAAGAACAGGTCCTTGAGGACGCTGATCGGATTGATCTTGTTGTTCTTCGCTATCGCTGGATGGGCTGTCGCGGGCATCTTGTCCTTCTCTGTGGCGCAGTTGTTTCCACTGGTGCGTACCGAGGTTGTCCCTTTGATAGTGGACAAGCATACCGGCTACATGGAGACGGTGACGACGCTTGAGAAGGATCGGACGAACGTCGCCGAAATGCAGGCGGTTCGCGCCGCTTTCGTGGGTAATTATGTCATTCGTCGCGAGACCTACGATCCACGCTATCTCTCCGACAATTTCGACATGATCGCGGTTTGGTCCGAACCGGACTCGAAGGCCTTTAAGGACTACGAGGACTCGATGAACCCGTCGAATCCGCTGGGGCCGGTCAAGACACTTGGATCAACCGGCGAAATTCGCCCGCTAATCCTTTCGGTCAATCCCCTTAACGCGACCACTATGTCAGTGCGCTTCGAGACAAGGGAACGGCAACGCGGTGGCGAGGTGGTGAACAGATGGTCTGCGACCGTGCGGTACAAGCAGATCAACTTGCCGGCAAGCAATAGGGTGCGGCTCTTCAACCCGCTCGGCTTTGTCGTGACCGAGTATGTGAAGGTGCCGGAAAATATGCCGACCGGGTTGGTTCAATGACGAGATCTACGGCTATCCTCTTGAGCCTGCTTCTAACGACGACAATGGCCCACGCAGAACTGGTTGCACGGGCTGGCCGTTTTGATCCGCGCGTGCGGACATTGCCCTATTCGTCGGAACAAGTCTTTTTGGTGACGGGAACCTACGGGATGGTGACGACCATTCTGTTCGGTGCCGATGAGGAAATCACGCAGGTCGTCGCGGGCGACACAGTGTCATGGCAGATTCTCACATCTGCCGATCGGCGGTCGCTGACCTTGAAGCCAATGGAGAAGGATGCGCCGACGAACTTGTCGGTCGTGACGACGAAACGGACCTACTCCTTCGATCTCCGCGTCAATGACAGCCGCTCGATGCAAAATCAGACCTATAAGCTGCGCTTCACTTATCCAGAGGACGCGGGCTTGAAGGGCACGGCAGAGCTGTGGAAGCAGGCCCAGGACGCTCAAAAAAATCCTAATATCAAGAACATCCGCCGGGACAAGGTCAACTACGACTATGGTTTCAAGGGTGATGATTCAGCCAAGCCTTTGTGGGTGTTTGACGACGGGCTGAAAACCTTCATGAAGTTCACCCGTGACACACCTGCGATTTTCATCGTTGACCGGAAGCGGCGGGAAAGTCTCGTCAATTATCGCCGGGAAGAGGACTATATCGTGATTGATACGGTCTCCCGGCAATGGACACTGCGCTACGGCACGGAGGAGGAGACGTGCCTCTTCAATTTAAGAACCGCTCCGGCCGATGCGCCAGCGCCGATCGAGGGCGTAGTCGGCCCGAAGAGAATAGGTTCGGGCCGAGCCCGTAACAGCCTCATCCAATCCGAAAATTGATCAAGGTAAGGGCGATATGTCAGATTCTCACTATCACCCAATCGAAGGCGACATAGCGATCGGTGGACAGGTCAGGAAGGCGGGCGTCGGCATCATGCGTCCGGTCGCCGTTGCGGCCGCAATAGCTGGTGTCGGCGTCGTGCTCTATTTCCTGTTGTCTGGTGGCGAAGAAGCCCCCGCCGTGGACACTACACCTCGCGAAGAGTTCCGGCCGGTGTCAGCGCCAAGCAATGAAGGCTTCACCGCACCGGCACCGCCACCTTTGCCAACGGTGCAGGTGCCAGAGGCTCCACCGCCGCCACCGCCACCACCTCCGGCCGCTGCGATTCCGGCAGCGACGCCGGCAGCTCCACCCGTTGATGTCGATTGCTCAAACGGTAACAACCCGGAACATCCGAAGTGCGTTGAAGTTGCTCGGCAAGCCAAGCTGCTCGAGCGGGTGCGTTCGAGTTCCATGGTGTTTGATCAGTCGGATCAAACCAACAGAGCTGCACAGGCGACGGCAAATGATCAAGCCGGCGGCGGCATGATTGGCGGCGGCGATCCTTCTGCAACTGGAGAGCAGGCTCCAGGTGACGCTGGCGCCGTGGATAGTGATCGAGCGTTTCTCAAGGCCATGGGCGCACAGGGGGTAGAAGTCTCGACGGCGACCCAAAATCGCAGGACCGATGCGTGGATCCCGCAAGGAACGATGATCCGAGGTTCGCTTGAAACTGCCATAAACTCCGATCTTGCGGGCATGGTGAAGGGAAGCGTGCGGGAGGACGTTTATTCGTTCGATGGTCGCCGAATTCTGATCCCGGCCGGCTCGTCCTTGATCGGGGACTATAAGTCTGGTGTCGAGCGCGGGCAGGAACGTGTGTTCATCGTGTGGACCCGAATGATCCGTGGGGACGGCGTATCGGTGCAATTGGGTTCATATGGCACTGACCGTCTCGGCCGGTCGGGCATGACCGGCAAGGTGGACAAGAAATACTGGGAACGTTTTGGGCCGCCAGCGCTGATGACGATGATCGGGGGTGCGGCTCAATATGTCGCGTCGCTCGGTCAGAAGGACACACAGTACATTACCATCGTCAACTCGGACGGATCGGTCACACGGGTTCCGCAGGATAACGGCAACAATTCTCAGGACCGTGCGCGACAGATTGCGGCCGAAACGATCGCTTCCGGTATCCAGCAGATGGCTACTGAAGCCTTCCAGGACACCCGAAACGTTCGGCCCACCATCCATATTGCCCAAGGCTCCGACATCACGGTTTTCGTCACTCGCGATCTCGATTTCTCGGATCTCTACCCGGATCCCGTTCGTGAAGAGTTCGAGCGGCTTCTGCATAACAGGAGACAGCGGCCAAGTGCAGCCCCGCCGCCAGGCTACGCTGCCCCTCATTCAGGCGGGCTCGTCTATAAATGAATGCACGCCCGACGATATCGCCAGAGCAACACTTTCTCTCCGAGGCGCTGGAGCCGATAAGGCAATTTCTCGATGATCCTGGCATCGTGGAGATTTCATGCCAGCGGAGCAACGAAGTGTGGCTGGAGCGGATCGGCAGGCTCGCCATGGAAAAAGTGAGCGTGCAGGGTCTGGAGCAAGAGGCCATACGCCATATGGCTTCCCGCGCTGCATCCTTCACCAAGCAAAACATCAACGCTGAAAGTCCGCTTTTGTCGGCCACGCTTGAAAATGGCGAACGCGTCCAGTTTGTCTTGAGCCCCACCTCTGCAACCGGGCACGCCTTCTCGATCAGAAAGCAGTTCATCCGTCGCTTCGACCTGAACGATTATGAGAAAGCGGGGGCTTTTCGGTTCACAAAGCGAACAGGGGACGACTACATCGACGACGTGGACGTCGAGTTGTCCAAGCTGTTGCGCGCGGGGAAAGTGAGAGACTTTCTCGAGATTGCGGCCAAAAATCATCGAAGCATGTTGATCTCCGGTGGCACGTCGACGGGCAAGACGACGTTTCTCAACACGATGCTGACCGCAATTCCAGACAATGAGCGTTTTGTCTTGATGCAGGACACGGCCGAGCTCGAGCCGCGCCAGGAAAATGTCGTCTCGCTGCTCGTATCAAAAGGCGGGCAGGGAGAAGCGCGCGTGACCATGACTGATCTTCTGGCCACCGCGCTGCGTTTGCGCCCGGACCGGATTTTCATGGGCGAGTTGCGTGGCGACGAGGCGTTCGACTTTTTGAATGCGATCAACACCGGCCACCCGGGATCGATGTCGACCATTCACGCCAACTCGCCACATCACGCTTTTAACCGGCTGTCGACGCTCGTCCTGAACAGCAATGTTCGCATGGAGCGTGACGATATCGTTCGCTACATCCGGTCGATCATTCCGATTGTGGTTCAGTTGAAGAAGAGTGATGCCGCCGGCGGTCGCGGCGTCAGCGAAATTTATTTCGCCGATGAGGTAGACGAAGATGGCAAGCGTATACACGGACGAGGAGATTGACCGCCCGAAGTGGACGGGCCTTCAGAAAGTATCCTTCTGCACCTTCCCGGTGGCGCTTATTGCCGCGATTGTGATGTGGCTTGCCTTCTTCACGTTCATCTACGATCTCTATGTGACGTCATTCGGCACGGCCTCGCTCTTCAACTACCTCTCACAAGCCCCGTTTCGCGATGGCGTTGGCTACCTCTGGTCGATCATTGGTATCCGCAACACCTTCGGTCTGTCCGTCCTAGCGTTCGTTCTGGCCGCGCCGTTCCTCTTCGCGTGGCTTTGCTTGTGGATGCTGAAGGGAGGAAGAGCGTTCTCGCGCAAGATTCTCTATCTCTTGCATGTGCGATCAACGTTCAGCCTGATCGCAAACACCGGCGTTATTTTTGCGGGTGCCTATGTTGGCGCGGTTGCTTACGGTATCGCTTTCTATCTGGTAGCGACGAAATTTGGCAACAACGCCGCCGCGGCTGGGTATTACGGCAATCATCTTTTTGCGATGTATCAGGCCCCCTTCGGTGCGATCGACGCAGCAGGCGTCTTTCAGCGACCGGCGCGCCAGACGGTTCTGGCAGCTTTAGCAGGCGTTGCGGTTGCTGGGCTTTTGGTCGGATTTCCGATCGGTGCAGCGATCCAAAAGCGTCAGCGCATGATTATGGGGAAGGCCCGGTTGGCGACGCTGAAAGATGCGTCTGATTTCCGGCTGCGTGACAAGCACGGGATCGTGCTCGGACTGAAGCAGGGGCTGCTTTTGCGCAATGACGGTGACCAACATGTCATGGTCATCGGTTCGCCAGGGCAGGGCAAGTCGCGCAGCTTCGTGATCCCGACCATGATGAGTTTTCAGGGCTCGCAGTTCGTCCTCGATTTGAGTGGCGAGTTGTTCGAGGAGACCTCCGGCTACATGAAAGACAAGGGGTACGAAGTCTTTCTGCTGGCGCCGGGCTCGAAGGAAACCGACGGCTATAATCCCCTCGATCTTATCAGCAAAGACCCCAATCAGCGGATCACCGATCTTCAGAAGCTGACGCAGATGCTGCTTCCGGAGCGCCTTCGCTCCGATTCATCCGACTTTTGGGAGGAAAGTGCTCGTATCCTGATGACGGCGATGTTGGGTTTCGTTCTCGAATGCCCGGATACGCGGAAATCATTGAGCGAGCTCTATCGAATCCTCAACTCGATGTCGGACGAGCGCAAGGCTATCGTGCAGCTGCTCGAGAACTATGAAAGCGTTCTTTCTGACCAGACCCGCATGCAGCTGACCAAATTCGCAGGACGACATGAAAAGCTTGGCGAAGGTATCGCGGCCGAGATTGTTGCCAAGCTCAATTTCCTGCAGAACCCTCTCGTGGAGGCACTGACCTCGATAACGACGATCCCGGTTGACCTGATCCGCAAGCGCAAGATGGTGATCTACGTGCAGGCCGACTGGAACGCCATCCAGATCTATGAGCGGCTGATCTCGATTTTCATCCAGCAGATGGCAGACAAGCTGGTCCAGATGGGCAAGTTGCGGGATGGCGAACACGAAGTCCTGATGATGCTCGACGAGTTCGGAAATAGTGGTCGCATCGACACGGTTCTGACGTTGGCGCCGCTGATCCGAAAAAACGGTGTGCGCTTCGTCTTCATTCTACAGGACGGTGCCCAACTTGAGCGGCTTTACCAGAAGTCCGGACAGAAGATCCTCATGGGGTCTTCCACCATCAAGCTTTTCATGAATTTCCAGAACCAGGAAGACGCCTCGGCGGTGTCCATGGCGGCTGGTAAGACGACGGAATGGATCGAGCAGTCGTCTTACACCCACCGTCATGGTCGCCGGGATCGCTCGGTTTCAAAAGTTCCGGTGTCTGTTGACCTTCTTCCTGTCAACACGCTGATGATGATGAAGCCCGAAGAAGCGATCCTGCAAGTGACCGGCATGCCGCTCATGCGCATCATGAAGCTGGATTCCGGTGGGGAGCGCATGTTCTCGAAGGTTCGCAAGTTCAAGGCCTTACCCAAACCACGTATGGAACCGATCGAGTGGACCGTCGCTGACACTGAAAAATTCAATGCAGCGCGGCCGAACCCGAAGGGCTCGTTGGATAACGGCCACAATGGCGGTGGCCAAGCGGTTAGGGCCGGTAGAGGAGGGGCTCAGCGCCCCAAGCATGCGCAAGATGTTCGGTTTAAGGTGAAGGACGGTGTCCGGCTGGTGTTCATCTCATCCCTCGATGAACTGCGCCAGCGTCTTGACCTGGACGAGAAACGGGCCGCGGGAGTGACTGAAGACGATTTGAGGAAAGACCGGCAGAAGGAACGACCGCCTCAGCACATCGCGAACGTCAATTCGGCATCACTCAGTCATGGCAACGAGCGCCCTAAAGCCGACGATGGGGAGAGCGATACGCGCACGAGCCGGAAACGGCGCCCTCTGAACGACGAGATTGCCGGCGAGCGCCGTGGGGCGGCCATAGCGCAGCGCGCCATCGACCAGGGCGATGATGACTCCCTCGAGGTCGATCTGGAGAAGCTCGAGCAGAACAAATACGCGGGCATCCTTAAAAAGAAGGATCCTGAGAGAGATCGGCGTCTGGCGCGTGAAGATGAGCCCGGCATTCAGGTCGCACGTTCACCGGTGCTTCTGCGCCAGGAGGTCCGCGAGGCATTCGATTCCGACGCCGAGGCCTTTAATCAGATGATTTTCGATGGTGTGAATGCGGCCAGCGAGGTGGAGGTCACCGACTTGAACGCCGACGTTGAACTGATGGTGCAAAAGTTATCGGAAAGAATGGCGGACCAAACGTCGCGTCTCTATCTTGAGGAATATGCCAAGAAGGCGCGCGACCCGTTGGCAGAGGAAAGCTAAGTCGGATCGCGCAACTCTGTCGGAGGCACCGGGCATAGCGGCGTCGCGAGCCGAGCGCCCCGGGAATGTCGCTCGCACAAAGCTCTGACGCGTGAAACACAAATTTTGCCCACAAGCGAAAACCGATGCCATGCATCCAGAACCGCCGGTCTATGCTTCAATGCGATCAGAGTGCAGGGTGCATCTGTTGCAGGCCGGCTGAATTCTTGCCGTGGAATTGGCACAAATCCACCATCACGACAAAAGCAGTCTGTTCGTCTCACTGGCTTTCAATTACCCACAAGTCCGGCGGCCAGGCTCAAGGCGAGCCCGATCCAGTTATTCCATGAGTAGTGACTTAATTGCCAGGGCATCTCGGTGAGATATTCAATGTCCCAGGATGGGGGTAGATGTGACGATGAAAATTTGTACGGCACACTATTTGCACGAGAAAAGCCATTGGCATAGCGACGTACCGGTGAACAATAGTTCACCGATCCATTCTCAACGGCCGGCCCGCTTGCACCCATGGCGCCGTCCGAGGTGAATAGTGCATTTGCAATGCAGGACGTAAGAGATGAGACATTGTCATGGAGCGTTTCTTCCAGAAACCGAACCGCAATCAGCCGTATCGATTGGATAGCTTGTCAAGCCCGCCCCCACTAAAGTGGAGCGAGATTTGGCGTTGTCGCGCTGATGACGCTCGGAGGCATACGTTATTCTGGAGGAATGCAGACCCGCCTTCCGACACCGAATGTTTCCATCGTCAGTTGCATGAAATAGGCTCCTTACACCAGATGCTACACACTGATTTACAAATACACAGGCCATTTCTGGCATTGATTAATCTTTATTCGCAAGTTAGTAAGGAGGATGTGCTAAAAAGGAGAAGCTATTTTGGCTGATGAAATGACCAACCTGATCGGGCTGACCACTGACATTGTGTCGGCTTATGTGAGCAAGAATGCCTTGCCGATTTCGGCTCTGCCGGACCTTATTCACAGTGTAAATCAATCGCTTTCGAAAATCGGGCAGCCGTCGGAACCCGAGAAACCGGTCCAGACTCCAGCTGTCAATCCGAAACGGTCGATATTTCCGGACCACATCGTCTGTCTTGAGGACGGGAAGAAGTTCAAATCGCTGAAGCGCCATCTCGACGTCCATTATGGACTGACCCCCAACGAATACAGGTCGAAGTGGGGGCTGGCCGCGGACTATCCGATGGTCGCGCCGAACTATTCGGCCTCGCGATCGCAGTTGGCGAAAGCCAGCGGTCTCGGCCGCAAGGCTGCGGCCAAGCCGGCCGCCAAAGCATCTGCGAAGCGGAAGGCGCGAGCTTAACCGTTTGTCAGGCTGGTAGGTCAGACTGCGCGGAGGTCGCAGTTTGCTCGCCCGGCCATTTTTGCAGCGGCTTCAGCACCGACCGGTGGCGATCCTAGGCTGGGCCGCAGCAACTCTTGTTCGTTTACTCATCGCGCCAAATCACACGCTTTTCCCAACCGATCTGCACCAGCCGCCGGAAGCGGATGGTGTGGGCCTGCTCGCCGGTCGGGTGGAATAGCTGGGCGGTCATCCACTCCCGGCTTCCACATTGCTGGCACCGGACGCTGTTCCGCACCTGATCGATCGTAACGTTGCCGATAACCTCCCGCAGCTCGGCCGGCTTGTAGTAGCGCGTGACGTTGCACCGGGCGCAGCGGATTCCAGCCACTTGCCCGGCATCGTGGGCATGCGACAGGGTCCAGGCTGCGCCTCTTGGCCACTTTTCCGGTTGCTCGGGCATGGATTGGAATTGAGAACATATTCCTTTCCGGTCAAGGGCCTGCTTGACTTTTCGTTCTCATTTTGTTCACAATTGTCCATGAGCGAAGAAACTCCCAGGTCCGAGTGACGGACATGCCGTTGTGCGGGCGGCTTGCGAGCATGACGGGCTCTCATCAATGACGGCGGCTGGGTGTCCTCTCCAAGCCGAAGCGAGCGCGCCGCGCTTCAAGCTTCAAGCCTCGCGGCCAGGGGGAGATATTGCTGTAGGAGCATGAGTAATGTCCCGCCATCAATTCGTCTATGAACTGGAAAGCGCTGCCAACCATATCGCGGACGCGTCGCGGGCCGATCTGCAGATTATGCTGCGGAGGGCCGCGCTGATGCTCAGAAATGTGGGCGGGCTTAGCCTCGATCCTTACACCGACGAGGTATTGAGAGGCCTGGCCGCCGAGATGGGCAAGCCGAAGCCGGCCTTGGTGGAAATGATCGTGAGCGAGTGGCTTGTCGCCAATGCCTATCTGCCGGTGCCGCGTGCGCTGGACGAAGATAGCGCGGTGGAAGGCAACGGATGATCAAGCCGACCAAGCATCCAGCATGAAACCAAGCACGATCTGAAACCCTCCATCGTTCCTGGCAACACGGCGTGATCAACCGTTGCTACGCGATGGAGGCCTGTTTTGGATCTCTGACGCGTGCCGCGCGTAGCACTGTGCCCGCGGAGAAGCAGGTGGATTGCAACGGACAGGCCCGCCGCGGTGGGTGTCTTTATGATCCGACGCGTCGGCCGATCGTCCGACTTCCCAAGGTCTTGGAATATGCCGGACAGGAACTTGGGTTCGATAGACTCGGCTTCAACCGTGATCGTCTCGCGACCGTAGATCACGTTTCGTCGTTCGAAGGTTCGGCAGACCTAAAGAAAATGGAGGCACGGCAATGTTTGGCGAAGAAGGCATCCCCAGCACGGACCGCAGCGAATACCTGAGCATCCATTTGGTGGGCTCCTGGTGGCTGAAGCGCCTCTACGATGAGTTGCCGGACGGTGACGTCGGCCTTGAAATGATCGCCGATGAACTCGAACGGCGTGGCGAAGAGGGGTGGTGCTGATGGGCACCCTGCCTGATCGACAACTCACGCTCCTGCGCCAGATCGCGCAGGGGCAAGGGCCGATCGCCCAAGTTCGTCTTGCCAGCACATCTTGGTGGCACGGGGCCGTTACCCGAGACATGAATGCGCTTTGTAGCGCCAAGATGATCCGCATGTGGCGCGATGCCGCTCGTAACCAGCACATGGAAATCAGCGACGCTGGCTGGAATATCCTACGTTCGCGCCAAGCGTGATCAGCCTCCGTCCCGGCTGCGATATTGAGATTGCAGCCGTCCGGGGGGCTCCTCGGTGCTCGAGGTTTATCCACTCGTGACGATTTGTGAGGCCTGCCCTTCAACCATTTAAGGCGAAACCCCGAAAAGGCTTCGAAAAAGGCGATTATATTTTTGACAGCTCCACCCGCCGATTCACCATTCGTTCAGGATATTAGATTAGGCTAATGAGCGGACATGCTGAGTACCGCGTACATGGCTACGGCCCCAGCGCTGATCCCCCCTCGGCGCTGGGGCTTTTCGGTCTCGCCACTCACATTATCGGCGCACCGGGTTCAACTCTGATCTGCCACGACCTGATGTCCGGCACGTCGCTTGTCGTACGAAGTACGATCTGGGTTTTCGCCAACAGGAACAAAGCCTCCCTTTGCGCGTATTGGCATTAAGGTCTCGGCGCCGGCCGAACGGGGCGGCTGATGGCAGTTCGCAAAAGAAGTCGCATCCGAAAGGCAGCCTTTCCTTACGGCGACTTGCTGTTGGCACCAGCGGTCGTGGCTATGCGCCTTCCCATCATTGCTTTAGATGCAAGTAGCAAGGCCCCGAAAGGGGCCGAGGCAATATTGGCGGTGACAGAGAAGACAATAGCATTTGCCCAAGGAGCGGCGGCTGCGCAAGCGGGTATCGTCAGTTCAGCTCTACGGTTCTGGCCGGAGATTTTATCGGGTCGAAGCCCTTCGCTCGTAAACGGCGATGCATTAGAAGAAGCCGTCACGGCCGCACTTAAGCCTGTGGGCCGCAGGGTCAGGGTCAATTTTGAGCGGCTTTCAAAGCCGACCGAACAGACCAGGTCTATTCGTCCCAAAAGTCCATCATTGAGGCGTGGCGAAGCTTCTCCTCGCCCTTGAGGCACTTCACCCGGCCCACCAGACCCGGCTTCAGCCATTCAGCTTTCTCTTTCACCAGTCCCTGCGGCGGAGGAGCGCCGGCCTTGGCCTGAACGCGTTCCCAAAATCGCTGTCGCTTGTCGGCTTTGAACGTCACGAATGCGGCACCCATGTAGCGGCCGTTCTTCGCCAGCAGCACCATCGCCGGTTTGCCCTTCTCGCGCTTCACGCCGATGACGTCCATAACTTTCTCGATGTGGCACTTGATCTTACGCCAGTTCATCGTCGATCCGCTGCGGTAGACACTGTCCAGCCGCTTCGACACGATACCCTCCCACCCCGCTTCGCAAGCCAGGTAGTAGAAAGCGTCACCGGTGCCTGGCAGAGACTCGCTGAATTGGATGTGCCCGCCGGCCGGAATAAGCGCCTGTAGGATCTCGCGTCGGTCGCTCAGCGCCATGTCGCGCAGATCGTGGCCATTCAGGTGCATCAGATCGAACACAACCAGATAGAGGTCTTGGGGGCGCCTGGTAATTGCCGAGCGCAGCGCGTGGAAGTCGGAAATCCCGGCTTCGTTTGTCACGATCACCTCGCAGTCGAGGATGAAACTCTCGCCCCCAATCGAGGCGGCCTCCTTGGCGAGCGGCTGGTATTTCGCGGTCCAGTCGATCCCGGATTTCGTGAAGAAGCGAATTCCGCCGGCATCCTTGACGACCTGGGTGCGGTAGCCGTCGAATTTGACCTCGTGGCTCCAGCCTTCGCCTTTAGGCGGCTGCTCGACGAGCTCCGGCTCCATCGGACGAATGAAGGATAGCGGGACGCGACCGGCAGGCTTACGCATCGAAAACCACGCGCGATACCGAATTTGATTCAATATGGCACGGCCGCAAGCGTTCCGTTAGCGATTGCTGAAAAGCGAATAGGAACAATCGCGCCTGGCCGCTGTTCTTCTTTCTCTCAGGAGAAACCGCCATGGCCGATGACAAAACCAAGCGTGATTTCCGGGACCGCGATCGCGTCTCAGCCGATGAGGACTATGAGGTGCGCTATTTCGCCAAGCAGCACCGGCTTACGCCCGAGCAGGTTCGGGAACTGATCGGCAAACACGGCAATGACCGCAAAACCTTGGGACCGGAGGCCAGGAAGTTGTGCGGGTGAGAAAAGTTTGCCGACAATCACCAACTGCCGACTTGTCGGCGCACTCCCGAACCTTCAACGATTGCAAGAAATACCGATAGCCGTCGGCCGGCCCCGTTTCCGGTAAATCTCTGGCACCGCGAAGCACGAACCGCTTGACCGGATACGGTATCCGAGATTGTTTCTTGGGACGCGGAACGAAATTCGCACCTCGAAGTTAGCAGGCGCTGCTTACAGGGACAAATGCGATGCTGCTTGCTGTGAATGACGCGGTATCGACGGCTGTTTTGGCCGGCAGAGGCGGAGGCGCCGAAATCTTCGGCGTGATCGATCTCACCAGCAAAGTTGAAACAAGGATCGGCGCCATCAGCCTAGGGCGCGCTATCCAGTTCGTCGCCAATGCATCGGTGCTTGGCTACGATGTTCGTGGTGCAATGGTCGTATATGGGGAACCAGGAACGCCGAGCTTGAGGGTGTGGGACTGCGAACACCTTTGGGCGCAATACGGTGGCGCACTTCTCCAGCCCTAATGCGAAACGGCCGCGACCCGTTATAATCTTTCGGTGCATTTGCAGCGCTGCGCAACAAGTTGCGCTAAGAGCGCCGCTGGACTTCAATCGTCCTTAAGGGCATCCTCCCTGGGTGGGGGAATGGGTTGGACAAATCTCGACACTACAATCGATCTGACCAATGGCTGAAGCGCGGCGCTAGGCGCTCCCGCGCTCGACGTTGGATAAGCGTGCCGGGGCGCCTGATTTTCGTGACTGTCGCCGCGGCTGGCGCGCTTGCCGCCCAAACGGCCATGCAGCACAGCGACAGCTTGCCGGAAATCAATGCGTCGAACTGGGTTGGGCCGAAGCCGCAGCCGATCACCGGCGTCGCGTCCGTCATCGACGGCGACACGATCGAAGTCCATGGGCAGAGGATCCGTTTCAACGGCATCGACGCCCCGGAGAGCAAGCAATACTGCGAAGACGCCAAGGGCTTCGAATATCCTTGCGGACGCCGATCTGCGGAGGCGCTGGATAGCTTCCTCGCCGCCTCGAAGCCAGTTCAATGCACATTCGTGACCTGGGATGGCTATCACCGCTTCGTTGGCGACTGCCGACGTGCCGACGGCGTCAGCGTGGCGGCGTGGATGGTCGAGCATGGCCAAGCCCTCGATTGGCCGCGCTACAACCATGGCGCTTATGCAGCGCAGCAGGCAAAAGCAGAGGCGGCAAAGGTCGGGCTGTGGGTCGGGAACTTCGAAGCACCTTGGGATTGGCGCACATTGCATTCTAGCCTGGACGCGCCATCGAGCCGGCCGCTCGATACCGTCGGCCGCAAACTTATCTCGCAAAGTGGCGGCTATTCGTGCGAGCCGCGACGATACTGCTCGCAAATCAGCTAGTGCGACGAAGCCCAATGGTATCTGCACAACTGCTCATGGGGCCGCAAGCTTGATCGGGACGGAGACGGCGTGGCTTGCGAGACGCTTTGCTAGGCGACGGTCGCGCTGATCAGAGGAAGGCCAATAAACTCGGCGGTCGCACGTCATTTTCGGGCCGACCTACCCAGGGGGATCAGCTAGGGTCTGAAATCGCTGCGCACGGTGATGATCACTGCCCAAGAACGCGCCCGTGAACTCTTCTGACGCTCGATCGCAAGTTAAGGGCCGCGCGCCTCCAGTCGCTCCGGCCCGAAGCCGGAGGCGGCCAACAAACAAGCGCCTAGCTCTCATGTTCCTTGTCAATGTTGAAGGCAAGAAGGCTCACCTGGTTGGCAGGTTCGCCATGCAGTCGGATCGGCTGAAGCTGCATTGGGCTGGGGGTGGCGCTCAGCGACGACGGTTGATGAGACTCTCATCCGCGGGTTGGGTACCGGCCTTCCGTGACTTCGTTTCGGAGCTGTCCTCGGTCTAGAGGGCGGACGTCGGGCGCATCGGCTCGGCCGCCAGCAGGATGTCTTCGACGCCGCGGTTCTTCAGCTCGTTCATCACCCGCAGCCAGAACTTGGCGCCTTCATTCTGCTCGATCCAGAGCCCGAGGATCTCCTTGGCGCCGTCGGCGCGCACGCCCAGCGCAACATGCACGGCCTTGTTGCGGACCAGGGCCCTCGTCGCGGATCTTGACGCGCAGCGCGACATCAATGTGTCAGGTCCCCTACGAATGTCGCAGGTGAGACTAGCTCAGTGGTCTCACCACGTTGCATTTGAGAGCTTTTGTCTTTGGCACGATCAGTGCGACGCAGCATCCGCAAATGTCAAGAAATCTAACCCCTATGCAGATTCGCGCTGTAATGTTCGCACGGCAGCCACGCAGGGCGCTGGCTATCCCCTATGCCATCAGTCATCTGTCCGCTCGCGCGCCGGCATGCGGTGACCGCTGGGATGCCGATGTCAGTTTCAGGCCCGAAGTGCTGAAAATCGATGCCCGCCGAAAGTTTCATCTCGACGCTATGTACGTCAGGCCCACGACGACTTATGCGGGCCAGGGAAGCAGTAGGCAGGATCGCCCGGCGGGCCGTCGAGCAGATCGCTCAACGTTCGATAGCGACGTTTCGAGAAGCGGCTTTGCAGTAGAAGCGACCACAGTGCACTCCCTGCGATCGGCTCGATATGTGAGTAGGGTCTCGGGCATGTTGCCAGGATGTGGCAATGGGGGGCCGCTTCACGGCGTCGAAAAGTTTCCACGACCTTTCTGCTTGGCAGGGGTTTTGTTCTGATTGTGACCACTTTGCAGGGAGCACTCTTGTGAGCAGAGAAGGCCCGCGCTTCGAAGGCGTGATATGGGACGGTCATTCCGGCATACTATTTGATGATACTGTCGAGCCAACGTATCTGCAAAGATACATTGATTCTGGTGTGACATTGTTGACCCTCAATGTCGGCTCCGATGTAAGTCCGTGGTCCAGCATTATACACAATTTGTCAGTCTACAGAGCGGCCGTTGCAGCCCGACCAAACCAATGCGTCATTGTCCACAATGAAAAGGATATTCGGCAGGCCAAAACAGACGGCAAGTTAGCTATTGTGTTCGACATTGAAGGGATGAGCGCCCTCAATGGCTCCTTAGAAATGTTGGACCTATACTATGATCTCGGGGTTCGGCAGATGACTCTCACCTACAATAGGAACAACGCAGCCGCTGCCGGGTGTCACGACGAAGACCAAGGCCTCACGAAGTTCGGTAGAGATATTGTTCATAAGATGGACCGCCTGGGAATTATGATCGACTGCTCTCATGTTTCTTTCACATCATCGATGGAGGCAATCCAGTTATCAGAGAATCCAGTCGTATTCTCGCACTCCAATTGTAAGTCGATTTACGGTCATGAGCGCAACATCTGCGATGAGCAGATAATCGCCTGCGCCGCAAAGGGTGGAGTGAGCGGTGTCACCGGTCTAGGTATCTTTTTGGGAACGAGTCACGCCAGTGTTGACGAGTTGGTCAGACACATTGATCACAAGGTAGACTTGGTTGGTCCCATGTCCGTCGGTATTGGCCTCGATTACTTTCCAGACAGTGGCGGGTTGGCATCCACATGGAACCCTGTTTACTGGCCGACTTCGCAATATCCAAATGGGCCAAGTCTCGGGTTCATGGATCCAGAAGCATTTCCACGGATCGCTGATACTCTAAGTATGCGCGGATACTCGGACAGAGACGTGCACGGGATAATGGGTGAAAATTTTCTCCGTGTTGCGAACCAAGTGTGGAAGTGAGCATTTGTGGCTAAGGGCGGAGGATGCTAGACGCCCATGTCCCGAGCCGGAGATCGGTGGCCTTAAAGACGAAGGTTATTCTCCATTCGTCAGGTTGAGGTCAAGCGCTTGTCGAGCTTTCCGCTTCGCCGGCGCGTGACGTCTTTCGCGGGGCATGCTTCTCTGCGGGATCGGCCCTCGGCCGATCAGAAGAATTGGGCGGAACAATCTCTGAAGCGTCCTGATCGTTGTATGCGACCGGCACTGCAAACCCTGGTAACCCTGGTCGTGTCCCGCTGAGTAGATCCAAACCCTCACGAACTCATCACATCCATCGTCCCGCGAAGGACGCTCGCACAGTGGCCCGTCAAGGCTAGGTGGCCAAGGTCAGCGCGCAAAATTTCCCCCTCGGCGCCACGAGGAATTGCCCTCATTGATAGCTGAGGAAAGAAATGAACGGGCATCGAACCACGGAAAGCCCGTCGTGGAGTGATTCCACGCGGCAGGTGATGAAGACGCCGGGCGATGTGGCGGAGATGTTGCGCCTGACGCGCGCGGGTGGAGACTGACGCCAGGATCGCGCGGTAGGCTGGGCTGCAGCCATCACAAGTGAAGATCTGCTGGCGCCGCCAGCTAACATGCAATGCTCTGTGCAGCCCTGTCGTCAGGCGCAACATCACCGCCACAGGCCCGGCATAGGCGACCACGGCGGATCTTTTCAAGATCCGTGTCACCAGCCCTTTCGGTCGACTTTTGAGGACGAACGTTGAATGGCTGAGCTACTCAATTTGCGACCTCTAACGAAGAAGACGTCGGACAGCCGACACCCGTGTCGGATTTGTCGCGGTTGCGACCCGGGCTTGCCCAATTTGATTATCTGCCTCACCGCGATCCCTTGTGAGACTTATCTTATGCAGTTGGCACGGTATTCGCACTACCTCCTTCGAGAGTTGCGAACAGGTATCCATTCTGGCGGGACTACCGTGATTGACGAGATGAACAGGAAGCAGTTCAGATTTGCACCAACCGACAACTGTGCCGGGTCGCCGACCGGAGACGATCGGCCGACTTCAAATTCACGAGGCCTAGTGCTGGGTACCGTGAACACTTTGTTCACATGCCTGAAGCCGTGTGGCACACTTCTAGCAATCGGTCCAGTCAATGTCCATCTGATCAACCATGGCTTAACTCTAAGCACCGCAGCAAAAACACCCTCGACGGTTTGATAGGAGAACCAGACAATGGACGTCGACTTTATTTACGATAAGAACTGGGCCGCAAATTACAGCGACTTTGCCCGTGCGCACGGTAGAATGGTTGATATAGTCGAGACCGTCGATTTCCTTGAGGGGTACTCTAGCGGAGGGAGTGCTCTCGAACTTGGTATTGGGGACGGACGCGTGGCGATACCGTTGAGTGAGCGTGGAGTCCGGGTCGAAGGTATAGACAATTCGGACAGCATGTTGGAAGTTCTCGCCAAGCGCACTGATCTGGTGAAAGCCTGGAGGGGAAACATTGCCGATTTCAAATCGGAGCAACGCTACAGCTTGGTATATTGTGTCTATAACACGTTCAAGGCTCTCTTCACGCGCGAAGCTCAATTGGCATGCCTCCGATCTGTTGCGCAGGTGCTAGATGTTCAGGGCATTTTGGTGATCGAGCTAGACGTGCCGGCCTTGCAAGGCTTCGTGAATGGCCAGAAAACGACAACGCTTTTCGTTGATAATGAGAACACAATTCTCAATACACATGTCCACGATCCACTGAACCAGAACTTGGTTTCAAGCCTTCTCTGGTTTTCTGGTACGTCGGTCAGACGGTTGCCACATCGCGCCCGTTACGTTTATCATCAAGAACTCGACACCATGGCCGAGTGCGTCGGACTGGAGCTCGCAGAACGCTGGGGAGATTGGGCGAGAAGTGCTTTCGCCGAAGGCAGCAATCGTCATATCTCCGTTTACCGCCGAACGAACTAGCCTGTAGTCCGTGAACTTTTATCGGCCGATCATTCGATGAGTGATCTTCGAAACTTCGAAGCCGTATGGGTTTTTCGAAGAAGAGGCGGTGACTTCAGCCGATCATGGGTTCAGTCAATTGCAGGGATTCGACGGACATCATCGCCTAGTCGAAATCGCTCGCTCTATGACCGGCTCTGTGCCCCCTAGGCAAGTTCTTACCGAGCGGCTTGTGCCTCACCTAATGCTCCGCAACGAACAGCTTAATGGTTCAAGCGCGCGGCTGTGCGAAGTGCCATCAACCCCGAAGGAATTATCAATGAACATTCCCGAACGAGAGTCGGCACCGGACCAAGCCGCACGAAAGCGCGCCAAGATTTCCCACCTCGGATGCGACGCCGGTCGCTTGGCACTATTCTATCGAGAATGGGCCAGTTCGTACAATCGGGATGTTGGCGGCGAGAAATACTATGGGCCGATAGCCGTGGCGGAACTGGCGGCCGTGGTGCAGACCGCTTATCTGGCGAGCGAGCGAGGAGCCATCAGAGTCCTGGACGCTGGCTGCGGAACAGGTCTGGTCGGTGTGCAACTTGCACGCCTGGGCTTCCAATTGATCGATGGGTTCGACCTCACGGAAGAGATGGCCGGAGAGGCGCGGAGAACCGGCGTCTACCGCAATATTCAAGTCAACGCTGATCTTAACATAGCCCTCCCCGAATATCCAAACGCGACCTACGACATTACCGTCTGCTGCGGCGTCTTCGGGCTGGGGCAAGTCCGGCCGGAAGGGCTACGCGAACTAGCTCGCGTCACACGTCCTAACGGGTTCGTAATTGCAAGCACAAGCAGGCTCTATCTTGAGGCCACATCCTTTGAAGACGAGGTGCGGCGGCTTCAACAAGGGGGCGTCGTTGTGCCGGCCCAATGTCTGAGTGACGGCAGATACATCGCGGACGAACCGGCTAACTACTGGGTTTTCCGGATTGTGCCATAACCCAACGCGCCAACGGAGCGACAGCTACGACAGCCAAATTAATGGGAAATGCAAAAGAACCGGAACGGCCTTGCGGGCAGAGTGAAGAAGACTGAAAGGGAGTTTCAACGGTGGACATCGGTGTCTTGAAGGAAATCAAAGAAGACGAGCGGCGTGTCGCACTTCAGCCGATCCAAGCGCAGGCTCTTACGCGTCTTGGCCACAATGTCTATGTTGAAATCAGCGCCGGGGAAGGTGCTGGATACTCGGATGCGGATTATCAGGCCCACGGGGGCAAGGTGGTGATGAAAGACGAGGTCCTCGCTCAGGCGCAGCTCCTTCTCAAGGTGAAGGCACCATTGCGCTCAGAATATTCTGACTATACTTCGCGCCACATTCTCTTTACATATTTGCATTTCGATGAAAACATCGACCCGCGGGATATCTCTGAGCTCATCAGAAGAGGGTTTCTTGGAATTGCCTATGAGTGGGTGGGGAGAGGCGGCCAGCGGCCACTGCTTGAGCCCATGAGCCGACTGACTGGTTATCTCTTCGCTCAGCGAGCATTAGAGTTGTGCTCCAAGGAAAAGGGGCTGTTCTGCCCACGAAATGAGAACTTTCTTCCCGGAGGGCGGGCTCTGATAATCGGATGCGGCAATATCGGTCTGTCCGCATTCAAGTACTTGTCGGACCTCGGGCTTGACTTGACCGTCGTCGTCACTCAAGGCCGGGAGGATTTCAATAGCAGAGCCAACGTGCGATTCGAAACCGAAGGCGTCGACTACATTGGTGCAACCGGGACTAAACTGATCGTCATGAACAACAAGGATCCTTCGCGCACTCAGGACACGATCGCAGCGGCACTGCCGGAGATCGACATAGTCCTCAATTGTGCGGTGCGCCGTTCCGATCTTCCGAAGTGGAAAATGGAGTATTTGATCGACAGAGGAATGGTCAGATCCTTGCAACGAGGAAGCATATTGTGCGATTGTACTGCATGCGATCGTGATTTTGTCGAAACGTGCACATCTTCTGCCTCGCTCTACCACTCGTATTTGGAAGAAAACGTTGTGCATTACAATTGCGATCATATTCCGTCATTGGTAGCTAACACCGCGACTCGGCTACTCACAGGGCGTACATTTTCTTATATCTGTAAGATAGCCAGTCTCAAATCTTTGCGAGCTATCGCTGAAGATGAAGTCTTGCGCAACGCAGTCTGCTGCTACGGGGGTCACTTGACCCACGTGCTGTCGGCGGAGAAGAAGAGCTTGCCGTATCGCCCACTGAGCGACGTCATAGAAGCGATGCCGGTTCCACCGTAGGCGCTGGCGATATTCTCAATCTTGGCTCAACGTGTCTTTTGTCAGGGAGGCATAGTCGGGTAAACGATTTCTTTGTGGCCTGAACTTTGGTATGGGCGGACCTTGCATCCAAAGGGCTCGTACCAGGCGCGGCGGCGATGGGGAGATCGATCAGTCCACGGTATTGCCTAATACAGACCCGTGAAATTGTCCACCACTTCGCGTGAGGAACTCGGGCGAAGGGTCGCCGGCCAGATAGTGCCATAGCTCAGCTCATTGTCCGGCTGCTTAGCGTCTCTCCAGTTCATTGCGGCTCTCCAATTCATCATGGCCTAGCACAGATGGGCCTAGCTCGTGCGATGCGGGAGAAGGGCATAGTAGCCAGTCCGATCTCGGCCTTAGAACCCGGCAGTAAGGATCGACGAACCTTGATGCCTTCGATCGCTTTTTTGCTCCCGCGCATCCTGGGGCGCCTGCGCAATCAGATTTTCTTCTCGCTGGCTGAGGCCAATGCCGCCATCGCCCAGGCACTCGACCGCATCAATGACCACGTCATGCGCCGGCTGGGCCTCAGTCGCCGGCAGCTCTTCGAGACCGTCGAGCGCCCGGCTTTGGCCAGTCTTCCACCGGAAGATTACGAGTTTGCGGAATGGCGCTTGGCCCGCGTCTCGACGGATTACCAACGTCGAGTTCATGACCTTTTTCTATTCGGTGCCCCACGCCCTCATTCGTCAGCAGGTCGATCTGAGAGCGACCGCGCGGACCATCGAGATTTTCCATCGCGGCAAGCGCGTCGCGGTGCATCACCGCCGATACGGAGGTCTTCGCCATGGAACCGATCCGGACCACATGCCCAGTTCGCACCGGCGCTATGCCGAGTGGACACCGGAGCGCTTTCGACGCTGGGCCGCGTCCATCGGGCCGCAGACGGAAGGCCTGGTCGTCGCAATCCTCGCCAACCGTCCGCATCCCGAGCAGGGCTTTCGAACATGTCTGGGCATCCTACGCCTGTTTCGCGACATCGATCGCAATCGGGCCGAAGCCGTATCGGCCTGTCGAGATTGGTGGCCTGAACTGCAAGAGCATCGCCTCGCTCATCGCCAACCACAAAGCGATCAAATGGCGAACTCTACGATAGATTGCGGGCACCGTCTCGACAGCCAGGGTCAAATGCGCCTTTGCTTATCAAGCCTAAGCCTCTCCTTCTGCGCCGCCTGACCTGAAGGAGCTACCGGTTTCAACTTGGACCGGTTGGGCTTAACAAGCCGTATTCGGCCCCGCCGGTCTCTCGATTTAAACAGCCAAGGAGATTGCCACATTCTTGGTGCGGACGTAGCTGTCGATGGCCTCCTGCCCCTTCTCCCGCCCATGCCCAGACATCCTATTTCCCCCAAAAGGGGTCTCGATCCCGCCAGCGAACCACTCGTTGACGAAGACCTGCCCTGCATTCAGCCGAGGTGGTGCCTTGAGAGCGGTGTTGAGCCGTTGTGTGAAGACGCCGGAGACGAGGCCGAACCGCGTGCCGTTCGCGATGTCAAAGGCCTCATCGTCTTTGTTGAACTTAATAATTGACAGAACTGGACCGAAGATCTCTTCCTGGGCTATTTCCATGTTCGGGTCGACATCTGCAAAGACGGTGGGCTGCATGAACCACCCTGCTTTGTCCTGCAGGCGTTGCCCTCCGGTGACCAGCCTTGCTCCAGCGGTCTTGGCGCGGTCGCATACACTCTCGATTTTCCTGAGCTGATGTTCAGACACCACAGGGCCCATATCTGCGCCTACCAAACCGTCTCCGACCTTCAAGGTTCGGGCCATAGCCGACACCTTCTCGACGACCACGTCATAGATAGAGGCGTGGACGACCAGACGGGACAACGCTGAACAGACTTGGCCAGCGTTGTAGAAGGTGCCCGACCGCACACTCTCGACCACTTGGTCGAGATTGGCGTCGGCGAAAACGATGCCCGCGGACTTGCCTCCGAGTTCCATGACGCACGGCACCGATCGCTCAGAGGCCGCCTTCATGATTGACACGCCCGTCTGTACGGAGCCCGTGAAAACAATCTGATCAATATCAGGATGGCTGACCAAAGCCGCACCTGTTGTCTTCCCAAGCCCGCACAGGAGGTTCACGGCACCCTTGGGCACCCCTGCCCGTTCGATGGCCTCAAAGAGGATAATCGTCGCCAACGGAGTCAGCTCTGGCGACTTGACGATGACTGCGTTCCCAGCGGCCAATGCTGGTGCCAGCGAGCGGGCGCAGATGGAAGGTGCGAAGTTCCACGGAACGACCTGGACCGAGATTCCGTAGGGCTCTCGGATCGTATAATCCAGGTAAGCGTCCCCCAACGGGATCGCAGTGCCTTCAATCTTGTCGGCCATCCCCGCGTAGTACTCGAAATATCTTGCGGCCTCTTCAAACTCGGCTCTTGCAGCCTTGAGCGGCTTTCCGCTCTCCAGGCAACCTACGTAGGCACCGTCTGCAACCCGGTCCCGAATCTCCGACGCGATCCGCATCATCATTTCCGCGCGGACCGCTGGCCGGCACCTGGTAAGCGCGCCGGTCGCAACGCAGGCTCTCGCTGCGGCGACCGCTCTCGAAACCTCGACTTCGCTCGCAGCAGCGACTGAAGCGATGACCTGCCCTGTAGCCGGGTTCTCGACGTCAATGAACTCGGTCGAAGGCAACCACTCGCCGCTGACGAAGTTCATCCAGCTTTTGTTGCGCACTTCGAGGAGATTCATCGTGTCGCCTACATCACCAGTCTCGTCAAGAGATCGGGACAGGGTTGGTGGTTGGAACGCTTTGGGATCGCCTTCCGGAAAGTTTTCGTGCGGCAGGTTACACGCATTAGACGGACCCACCAATGCGGTGATAAACGATACCTGTCTAATAGCGCTTTGGTATGAGGTGATGCCTTGGTGAGATCACCGCGGATCAATCTGCAGCAGCTCCGCGCATTGCTGGCGGTATACGACGAAGGAGGGTTCCGGCGCGCTGCCGAACGATTGAACACTTCGCAGTCGGCCATCAGCCGTACTATCCAGACACTGGAGGCCGAGTTGGGCGTTCCGGTATTCGAGCGCAGCGCGCGAGGCGTGAAGCCGAATTCTGTCGGAAACAATCTCCTTCAATACGCCCGTGCGATTGTCGGAGGCCTGGATGAAATCTCGATCAAGGCGCTTTCCGCGATTCGTGGTGAAGTGGGGCAGTTGAGGATCGGCTACAACGAAATCTCGATCCGCACTTTTTTGCCTAAGATACTGGCCAAGTTCCACAGGCAGTATCCGAATGTGGATCTGCGCCTAATCAGCCAGGCGACATCGGAAATGATCCCTGAAAACGCTGCGGGGACAATCAGCCGTGGCGAGGTCGACATCGGGTTCGTTGTCGGACCTGTCTTGGACGATGAACTCGAGGCCATACATCTTTTCGAAGATCACGTCGCTCTCGCGGTCGCTAAGACCCATAGATTGGCGCAGCGGGAGTCGATCTCGGCCTCTGAACTTAAAGACGAACATATTTTGCTGTGGTCGACAGAGCCTTGGCAGATTTACACGCGTCGCATCAACAACATCTGCCGCCAGGCTGGTTTTCTCCCGCGGCCCTCCATCATGATGCAGGACAACGAGAGTGCGTTCGCTCTCGTCGAAGAAAACATTGGGGTCGTCTTAATCGCGAGCTCGGTGGCTGCCACCTACTCAAACCGCGTCGCCACGGTAGCTGTTCGTGAAAACCCAGAGCCGTTCCACCTTTACGCGGCTTGGCGGAAGGACAATACGGCACCAGTCTTACGAAACTTCATCGATATTGTCTCAGGACGCGATACTGGACGTTGATTGGCACTCGACCCGCTGCGTGCATTCGCTCAACCGCCTAGCACTTGATCAATGTCCCTGATCTATCCTGCTCAGGGCTCACCGATCTCACTTTCTCATCACGCTATATCAATTTGCTGTTGGACAGGCATAGCCGGCTCCGCGAATGGTGCTGTTACCCAAATTTCAAAGGCGTGATTGCTATGGACGTGACGCAGTTCAATGTGGACGAACTATTCCAGAAGAGCATCGTTTGGGATGCCCATTGCGGAATGGACCCTCAGGTCCCGATCGACGTCAACTCGTTGGAGCGTATCCGGAAGGCCGGGTTCACGTTCGTCAGCACCAACGTTGGTTACGACGTATTGCCTTGGCATGATACATTTCCCGTCATAGCCGGCTACCGCAAGTTCCTGAGCGACAACAGGGACAAGTACATTCTCGTTTCCAGCGTCGCAGATGTGCTCGCGGCCAAGCGGGAAGGAAAGCTCGCGGTATCCATGGATATCGAGGGTGTCTCTGCACTCGACGGCAAGATCGAACTCGTTGAAACCTACCATCGTCTGGGCGTTCGTCAGATTTCCTTCGTCTACAACAAGGACAATGCCGGGGGCAGCGGCTGCCACGGCTCCGATAGCGGGATAACCCAGTTCGGCCGAGAGGTTGTCAGGGAGATGAACCGCGTCGGCATGCTCGTGGACGGGACTCACTGTAGCCCGCAGATGTCGATTGACATGGCGGAGACCTCGTCGAAGCCCATCGTCATCAGCCATTCGAATAGCCGCGTTTTGCACGACCACCCACGCAACATCTGGAACGAGCAGGCTATCGCCTGTGCGCACACCGGAGGTGTTATCGGCGTCACGGGAATCCGCCTTTTCTTGGCTAAACCGGGTGACGCGGCATCCAATCTCGATCTCTTAGTCCGTAACATTGATCATTACTGCGAATTGGTTGGCCCGCAGCATGTGGGCATTGGCACCGATTTTTCGGAGATCACGAACGCGCTTGCTACTCGGTTCGAGAACGCTACAGACTACTGGCCGCTTGAACACTACCAAGGCGCGGCGAGCCTCGAATTCGTGGACATCGAGGTGTTTCCGCAGCTGACCGCCGCCCTGTCGGCCAAGGGCTACAGCAACAATGTCATCAGCGGAATTCTCGGCGGCAACTTCATGCGAGTAGCAGCCGCGAACTGGGAATAGGCATCCGGAGCCGGCAGCCGACGGCGTCTCAAACGGGGCGGTCTGGCCGTAGTCGAAGAGGTGCTGCCCGCTTCTGACAATCCTAGCGCAGGTAGACGACCGACTGAGGACCAGGCTTTCATGGCGATGACCGCCACTCCCAAGACTTACGACGTCGGCATCATCGGGGCAGGCATCACTGGGTGTTCGACCGCTTATTACCTGGCCCGCCAAGGCGTGCGCGTTGCGGTTTTCGATCGCGGCCCGGTCGCGGGAGAGCAGTCAAGCCGCGCGTGGGGCTTCATCCGAAAGCAAGGCCGCCATCCGGCTGAAATCCCTTTGGCGGCCGAGGCTTCTGTCCTTTGGGATGAGATCACCGATGAGTTCGGATTCGAATCCACCCAGCGCGTGAAGTCAGGTATACTCATGCCTGCGGAAACGCCAGAAGATGAAGAGGTCGTGGAAACGAGCTATCGCGATGCGCAGACGCATCGGCTGACTTCGGAAATACTGGATGCGAAAGCGCTCAAGGCAAAGCTTCCCGAACTCGCTGGAAGCTGGCGCTGCGCGCTCTTCACGCGAGATGACGGTCACGGCGATCCCAAGTTGTCGACGCACACGCTAGCCCGCGCGGCGAAGGCGGCTGGTGCCGAGTTCTTCAACGACGAGGTCGTTATTGACTTTACGAGAACCAGCGGTCGCGTGACAGGCATCCGCACGCTGCGGAACACTTATCAATGCGCCAAGGTAGTCGTCGCCAGTGGTATAGGGTCGAGGAGGCTCCTTGCGAAACTCAGCTACAACCTCCCGGTACAGAACATCCGATCATCAGTGGGCCTCACGACGGCAACCACTCCATTCACTCAAATTGCCATGTGGGCGCCGACTGCGGCCTACCGCCCCAGGCCAGATGGGTCCTTCATCATCGGAAACGGTTATCGGAATGCCGGAACTGACTACGACTTGACGCTCCAGGCCTTCACAAACCTTCGGTATTTCCTGCCCGCTCTAAAGCAGAACAAAGGCCTGCTACGCATCGGATTCGGACGTGACACTATCAGGAGCTTGACGGATCTGCTGCCAGGAAAAGGCAAGCACAGTCCGCTCTCGGAGCCTGCCACGAATATCGCCAAGGTGAAACAGAACCTAGCCGAGTTTCGTGTCCTGTTCCCACATGTCAGAGACCTGACTTTGGCGAACAGCTGGGCCGGACGGATCGACACCACACCAGACCTCATTCCCATCATCGACCGTCTTCACGGCTACGACAACGTATACGCTTTGTGCGGGTTTAGCGGTCACGGCTTTGCCCTAGGTCCTGTAGTAGGTAAACAGATGAGCAAGTGGATCGTCGATGGCGCGCCGTCTCTCGATTTGAGCAAGTTCAAGTCCTCCAGGTTCACTGACGGTGACTACGAAATTGTCAAGGCTGCGTAATGACCTGACGACAGCCGGTCCCGCACTGCAGCCGCGCAGATCTTATCCCAACTCATGGTCCTCGCTGACCGGCGCGAGCATCAGCCGACCGATTCCCAGGGCACTAACATGCCCGCCATCGGCGTCACGGGGCTACACTATTTCTGGTCTAGACAACTTGTCAGACCGAGAGCCATCGCCCGGAGCCTGAGCCATTTTGTCTCTGGCAGTTCAACAGGCTGGAAATAGTCGTTCTCAATTTCCACCGCTTTCCATGCGCCGCCCCGAGATTGCCTTCTCCAGCCAGCCGATCTCCATCTCCGGAACGGAGGCCAAGAGCAGGTCGGTATAGGCGTCAAAGGGCGGCGTCAGCACCTTGCTCTTGGCGCCGTAGCGGACCACCTCGCCGCGATACATCACCGCGATGGAGTCGGCGATCGTCTTCACCGTCGCCAGATCGTGGGTGATGAACAGGTAAGCCACCTTCTCGATCGCCTGCAGGCTGAGCAGAAGCTTGAGGATGCCGTTGGCCACCAGCGGGTCGAGCGCCGACGTCACCTCGTCGCAGATGATCAGCTTGGGCTTGGCCGCCAGCGAGCGGGCAATGCAGACGCGCTGCTTCTGGCCGCCGGACAACTCTGCCGGGTAGCGGTCGATGAAGCCCTTGCCCATCTCGATCTCGTCGAGCAACTCGGCGACGCGCTTGTCGCGCTCGCGCCCCTTCATGCCGAAATAGAACTCCAGCGGCCGGCCGATGATGGTGCCCACCGTTTGGCGCGGATTCATCGCCACGTCGGCCATCTGGTAGATCATCTGCAGCTGGCGCAGATCTTCCTTGGGCCGGTCGGAAAGCCTGTTGCCGAGCGTGCGGCCGTCGAAGACGACGCTGCCCTGCTCGGGCGGCAACAGGCCGGTTATGGCGCGCGCCAGCGTCGACTTGCCTGAGCCGGATTCGCCGACCACCGCCAGCGTCTGGCCGGGAAAGATATCGACGGAAATGTTCTTCAGCACCTTGATGTGGCCGCCGCCATAGGCAGCCGTCACGTTCTTCACCGACAGCATCGGCGCGTTGCCCGGCTGCTGCTCGTCGTGCTCGATCTCGTGCACCGAAACCAGCGCGTTGGTGTATTCCTGGCGCGGTTCCTTGATGATCTGCCTGGTGCCGCCCCATTCGACCAGCCGGCCGTGGCGCAGCACCATGATCTCGTCCGATACCTGGGCGACGACGGCAAGGTCGTGAGTGATGTACAGAGCCGCCACATGCGTGTCGCGGATGGCGTCCTTGATCGCCGCCAGCACGTCGATCTGCGTCGTGACGTCGAGCGCTGTGGTCGGCTCGTCGAAGACGATCAGGTCGGGCTCCGAGCACAGCGCCATCGCCGTCATCACGCGCTGCAGCTGGCCGCCGGAGACCTGATGTGGAAACCGCTGGCCGATGGTTTCGGGATTGGGCAGGCTGAGCTTCTTGAAGAGGGCCACGGCACGCTTCTCCGCTTCGGCCCGCGTCGCGGTGCCGTGCAGAAGCGCCGCTTCCACCACTTGGTCCATCAGCCGGTGCGCCGGATTGAAGGCGGCGGCCGCCGATTGCGCGACATAGCAGACCTCGCGCCCGCGCAGCTTGCGGAAGCCTTCCTTGCCGCCCTTCAGTATGTCGCGGCCGTTGAGAATGATTTCGCCGCCGGTGATGCGCACGCCGCCGCGGCCATAGCCCATGGACGACAGGCCGATGGTCGACTTGCCGGCGCCGGACTCGCCGATCAGGCCGAGCACCTTGCCCTTCTCGAGCGTCAACGAGACGTCGTGGACAAGGGTGATGGTCCTCGGCGCTTCGCCCGGCGGATAGACTGTCGCCTCGATCCGCAAATTGCGGATGTCGAGGAGCAGGCCCGACTTTGCTTTGCCGTCAGCCATCAGCCCCGCCCTCCCTTCAGGCTGGTCGTGCGGTTGAGCACCCAGTCGGCGACGAGATTGACCGAGATCGCAAGTGCTGCGATCGCCGCGGCCGGGATTAGCGCCGCCGGAATGCCGAAGACGATGCCGTCCTTGTTTTCCTTCACCATGCCGCCCCAGTCGGCGTCCGGCGGCTGCACGCCGAGGCCGAGGAAGGACAGTGTCGAAAGGAAGAGAACCGCATAGATGAAGCGCAGGCCGAGCTCCGAGACCAGCGGCGACAGCGCGTTGGGCAGGATCTCGCGGAAGATGATCCAGCCGCTGCCTTCGCCGCGCAGCTTGGCGGCTTCGACATAGTCCATAACGTTGATGTCGACGGCGACCGCGCGCGACAGGCGGTAGACGCGAGTCGAGTCGAGGATGCCCATGACCAGGATCAGCGTCACCAGGTTCGACGGCAGCACCGAAAGCACAACCAAGCCCATGATCAGCGTCGGGATCGACATCAGGAGATCGACGAGTCGTGAGAGCAACGTGTCGTACCAGCCGCCGAATACAGCCGCCGAGAAGCCGAGAATGGCGCCCAGCGAGAAGGACAGAGCCGTCGCCAGCACCGCGATGAAAAGCGTTATGCGCGCGCCGTAGATCATGCGTGACAAGAGATCCCGGCCGAGATTGTCGGTACCCAGCCAGTGGGCCGACGACATCGGCTCCCAGACATCGCCGACGATCTCGGCATTGCCGTACGGCGCGATCAACGGCGCGAACACGGCCAGCAGCACGAACAGGGTCGTCAGCACGATGCCTGTCAGTGATGCGATGGGGATGCGTCTGATAAGCATGTCCACCGCCCCCTTACTTCGGATGCCTGAGCCGCGGATTGGCGACGATCGCCGCAATGTCCGCGATGATGTTAAGGCTGATGTAGACGGCCGCGAAGATCAGGCCGACAGCCTGCACCACGGGAACGTCGCGCTTGGTGACATGGTCGACGAGATACTGCCCCATGCCCGGATAGACAAAGATCACCTCGACCACGACGACGCCGACGACGAGGTAGGCAAGGTTGAGCATGACGACGTTGATGATCGGCGCGATCGCGTTCGGGAAGGCGTGCTTGCGAATGACCGCGAAGGCCGACAATCCTTTAAGCTCGGCCGTCTCGACATAGGCTGACTGCATGACGTTGAGGATCGCCGCGCGTGTCATGCGCATCATGTGCGCGAGCACCACCAGCGTCAGCGCCGTTGCCGGCAGGACAATCGCCTGCATGCGCTCGCCAAACGACATCTCGTCATAGACCGTCGAGATGGCCGGGAAGATCTGCCATTTCACGGCGAAGAAATACACCAGCAGGTAGCCGATGAAGAACTCGGGGAAAGAGGTCGAGGCCAGCGCCACGCCGGAGATCAGCTTGTCGACCCAGCCGTTGCGGTAGCGCACCGCGATCAGCCCGAGCGTGATCGCCAGCGGAATGGCCACGATCGCCGCCCAGAGGGCGAGGAACAGCGTGTTCCACAGCCGTCCCTTGATCGATGTCGCGATGTCCTGCCCGCTCGACATCGCGGTGCCGAGATCGCCGGTCAGCACGCCGCCCAGCCAGTGGAAGTAGCGGATATAGGCAGGTTGGTTGAGCCCGAGTTGCTCGCGCAAATTGGCGAGCGACTCCGGTGTCGCCGATTGTCCGAGAATGGCTTGCGCGACGTCGCCGGGCAGGATCTGCGTGCCGGCGAAAATCAGGACCGAGACGGCCAGCACCAACAAGATGCCCAGCGCATTGCGCTGGGCGATCAGTACCACGATTGAAGGAGACATAAGTACCCGGCGTAGTTCAGGTCTTCAGCCAGCACTTCGAAAGCGCGTAGCCCCCCATCATCTCCTGGTTGCCGTCTTCGTACCACCCGCCGACCTTCGGCCCAGTGGCGTCGATGAAGTCGTTGAACATCGGGACGATGGCACCGCCTTCGTCACGGACGATCTGGCCCATATCGGCATAAATCTTCTTGCGCTTGTTCGCGTCTAGCTCCGCACGTGCCTCGAGAAGCATCTTATCGAACTTCTCATTGAAGAAGCGCGTATCGTTCCACTGAGCCTTGGAATAGTATGCAGTGGAATACATCTGGTCCTGCGTTGGACGACCCCCCCAATAAGACGCACAGAAGGGTTGCTTGTTCCATACTTCGGACCAGTAGCCATCACCTGGTTCGCGCTTGATTTCAATCTTGATGCCGGCCTTGGCGGCGCTCTGCTGGTACAGTTGGGCGGCGTCGACGGCACCGGGGAACGCGACGTCGGAGGTCCTGAGCAGCACGGTGCCGTCATGGCCCGACTTCTTGTAGTGGAACTTGGCCTTGTCCGGATCGTACTTGCGTTGCTCCATCTCCGTGAAGAGAGGATAGGACTTGTTGATCGGCGTGTCATTGCCGACGGAGCCATAGCCCTTCAGGATCTTCTGTACGAGCTCGTCCCGGTCGACCGCGAGTTTCAGCGCGAACCGCAAGTCGTTGTTGTCGAAAGGGGCTGTGTTGCAGTGAGCAAGGAATAAGTAATGCCCATGGCCACTCACGTTGCGGATCGTAATCCCCGGGACACGCTTAATAAGTTCTACCACTTTCGGCTCGACGCGGTTGATCATATGCACCTGGCCGCCCTGCAGTGCAGACATCCGGGCAGTTGCGTCGTTAATGACGACGATCTCGATCTGGTCCGCAAAGCCGCGGTCGTTGCGCCAGTAGTTGGCGAATTTTTCGCCGCCAAGGCGGACGCCGGCTTGATTGACGGTGACCTTATAAGGGCCGGTGCCGATGCCTTCGCTCGGATTGTCCTTGCCTCCGTTAGGCTGGATCAGAAGATGGTAATCATCCATCAGGAATGGAAGGTCAGCATTGGGTTCCTTCAGCGTGAAGACCACGTTCTGGCCGTCCACGGCAATCTTGTCGATGCCCTGCATAATGCCAAGTGCGCCCGACTTTGACTTCTCGTCCGAATGGCGCTCCATGGTGGCGAGGACGTCCGCCGGCGTCATTTCCTTACCGTTGTGAAACTGAACCCCCTTGCGGATTTTGAAGGTCCAGATCTTCGCATCCTTTGACGCTCCCCACTCTTCGGCGAGCGCGGGCTGAAGTTCGCGCTTGGCGTCGATCTGCACCAGCTGCTCGCCCCACTGGCGGCCAAAGAAATAGGCGACCTGGCTCTCGAAGATCGCGGGATCCAAACTATCGGTGGCCGCCCCACCCTGCATGCCAGCCTTCAGCACGCCGCCCTTGACTGGGCCCTCGGCGAGAGCCGAGGACGCAAGCAGAGTGTTGGCGAATGCGGTGCTGACACCGATCGCGGCCGCACGGCCCAAAAACTCACGCCGAGACAACTTGCCTGTCGCAATTACTTCATTGAGAAAACGCATTTCATCGCTCATCATCGTTCCCCATCGTGTGTGGCTTTATGGCTGTTGATTGGTTTTGGCGCACCGTGCGATGCCTGTCCAACAACGAATTGATATAGCCCGATGAGAAAATGACATCGGCACCTCACGCTGTGGAACCATCATCCGGTGGGGCCCATCTTGTTTTTAGCTCGGCGGGGCCGATGCCTTCGACGACCTCAGTAAAATTTCGAAGAGCTTACGCCGAATTGCCTTTTTCGCTATGCAGCAATCGACGGAGCGATCTCGGATCGCTGTGTTCCGGAAGTGCGATTTTCTTACATTATGGTGATTTCACGCGTGTTGCCAGAGCAAGAGACATTGGTGGTGGTCCTCGGCTACTGCCGCACTCACAAATACCGTCGCCGCCCCAATCGCAGATGTCATCGTCTCGAACGAGATGGCAATCGCATGCGTGCTAGGAACTGCCGTTCATCGCATCTGCAGGTCCAGCCCACAAACGTTGAATAGGAGTCAGACATCCCAGAAACGCGCGAACCACTGCACGTGCTCCCTTATCTCCTCCAGAAGCCATTCTCGGAACAGGTGATAGGTTCTGCTTTCAGGCGCTCCTAGCGGCCGTACGAGATAGTATGCCTCTGGAGATGGGATGCGGATTGAAAATGGAATGACCAGTTGACCCGATTCCAGATAGGAACGTGCCGTCACCTCGTCCCCTACAGTTACCCCATCACCCCTGGCCGCCGCCATCAAACATAGCGACGTCTGGTTGTATGTCCGTCCGAGATGGGGATCGATCTCGGTAATCCCTTCACTCGCCAGAATTGTAGCCCACCATTTCGTGTTACGGTCGTGGATCAGCAACTGGTTGCGCAGATCACTCAGCCGCGGCTTCCGACCCAGATTTCCGAAGAAACTGGGCGTGGCGACGGGAAAGACCGAATTGGCGAACAGAGGTTCAAACCTTTGGCCGGTCCATTCCCCGCGACCCCAAAGTATCGCGCAGTCACAATCGTCGGGTGCCGCCAACAGGCTAGTTTCCGCGCGAAGGGTAATGCGGACATCAGGATTGCGACGCTCGAACTGGGGCAAGCGGGGAAAAAGCCAGCAATGTGTGAAGTCCGCGTCCGCCACAAGTTCGATTTGCTCAGGGCGGCGTTCGCGCATGTCGGCGAGGCCCGAACTCAGCGTGGCGAAACTCGCCGTCGCCACGCGGGCCGCGATCACACCATCCTGCGTCAGCTCAACGCGCCTGTGAAATCGCGAAAACAACGTTCGCCCGATATGCTGCTCGAGCGCGGCCACCTGTTTGCTGATCGCCGACTGTGTGACACCAAGCTCACTCGCCGCTTGAGAGAAGCTCTCCAAACGCGCAGCAGCCTCGAAGGCGCGCACCGCGTTTAGCGGAGGAAGTCGTCGTGGATCTGGCATTCCTAAAACTATCGCTAAACGGGAGGAAATGGAATTTGTCAGAATAGAGGGAATGCATCAACATGATTTTCGATCGTCAGTCGAGGAAATATCATGTCACATATGTTGCCCTTTACCGACCCCCGCTCCGCTGAGGGACGAAACCCGAAGACCATGGTATCCGGGCGCGGGTGCCATGTGACGGACACTGAGGGCAACGAGTATCTCGATGCGGTTGCGGGTCTTTGGTGCGCGTCGTTGGGGTTCAGTAACGAGCGGTTGGTGGAGGCTGCTTCCAAGCAGCTCAGCACGCTTCCTTACTATCACAGCTTTCTCGGCCGTACCGCTGCCGTCACCGATGCGCTGGCGCGTAAACTCACTGAGAAGCTTCCAGTTGGCATGACGAAAATCTTTTTTGGATCTTCTGGCTCGGAGGCGGTCGATACGGCAGTCAAGCTCACCCATTTCTACCAGAACGCTCGCGGCAAACCGGAGAAGAAAAGGGTCGTTGCCCGCCAGGGCGCCTACCATGGATCAGGCGCGCTTAGCGCCGGCCTTACGGGGTTAGATTACTGTCACATTGGCTTCGATTTGCCTGGTGCAATGGTTTTGCGTACAGGGCGGCCTCACTACTTCGGTGACGCTGAACCCGGGGAAAGCGAAACCGCGTTTTCACGCAGGCGAGCACGCGAACTTGACGCGCTTATCGTTGAGGCTGGACCGGAGTCTGTCGCGGCGTTCATTGGCGAGCCGGTAATGGGCTCCGGCGGAGTTGTCCCGCCTCCAGATGGCTACTGGGAGGCGGTCCAGGAAGTGCTCGCTCGTCATGACGTGCTACTGATTGCCGATGAGGTCATCACCGGTTTCGGTAGAACCGGCTCATGGTTTGCCTCACAGCGATACGGTTTGCGGCCCGCAATGCTCACGATGGCCAAGCAGATGACTGGTGCCTATTTTCCGATGTCTGCGCTGGCTCTCGAGTCCAACGTTGCCGAGGTGATTGAGAAGCATGCGCATGAACTTGGCACGCTGGGTCATGGCTTTACTTACGGCGGGCATCCCGTCGGCGCTGCGGTGGCACTGGAGGCAGTTCGCATCTACGAGGAGATGGACCTGCCCAACCACGTGGCTGACCGCTCGAATGCGCTTAATGCGGCGCTGGCGCCGATAAAAGCTAACCCAAGGGTAGGCAATGTGCGGGTGATCGGGCTGATGGCAGGTGTAGAGTTAGTCGATGGACGCGACCCTGCAACGAAGCTCGCCCGTCGAGTAGCAGACGAAGCAGAACGGCGTGGCGTTCTTTTTAGGGTCATTGGACCCATCTTGGGCATAAGTCCACCGTATGTCGTGTCTGACGCGGAGGTCGAACTGATAGGACGGACATTGGTCGAAAGTCTCGACGCGGCCGTTCGTGCCGAGGGGTATTAATGCCGGATTTGTCGTCACAACAGGCCGATCGAGAAAGTGCCCCTATCTCTCGTGGACCAGCACGTTCGGTAGCGGTCATTGGAGCAGGGATCGTGGGGGTCTCCGCCGCGGTCTTTCTCCAGAACGAGGGGCACAAGGTCACCCTGTGGGATCCCCGAGGCCCGGCAGGCGGAGCATCCTACGGCAATGCTGGCATCGTTGTTGCCACGAGTTGCTTGCCGATCGCCACACCAGGCATCCTGCGGGAAATCCCTTCCATGCTTTTAAGCAGGAATGGGCCGGTCACCATCCGCCCGAGCTATTTTCCTTCCGCGCTCCCATGGTTGGTTAGGCTGGTGCTGGCGACCCGTTGGAGCAAGATTGAAAGGACGGCGCAGGCGCTGCTTTCACTTAGCCGGAATGCGCTGTTGGCGTACGATCGCCTTCTTGAAATAGTGCCGGTTGCAGACGTCATCCACGACGTCGGCAAATTGACAGTCTATTCCACCGAGGCCGCCTTCCAGGCTGGCGCAACTTCACGACGATTTACCGTAGAAAAAGGCATGGCGGTGGATGTACTTGACCGGGACGGGATCTACGATCTTGAGCCGCATCTTGCACCAATGTTTTCCAGAGGTGTTCTGCAGCCGCATTCTCGCTTTGTCAGCAATCCCAGGCGGCTGATCGAGACTTGTGTAGAGCATGTGCTAGCGCATGGCGGTGAAATGCGCCAAATCGCGGTGGCGAGCATCGAAAGCAGGAGTACGAGCTGCACGGTCATAACTAACGACGGGTCCCATCATTTCGATTGGGTGGTGGTTGCGTGCGGCGCTTGGTCCGAGCCGCTGTGCCGAAGCCTAGGCTTTTCGGTGCCTCTTGAGTCCGAACGAGGCTACCATCTCGTGCTACCACAGCCCGACCAATCGTTGCGCCGACCCACCCTCTGGGCGGAGCATTACATCAACCTGTCCCCAATGGAAGAAGGTCTACGGATGACGATCGGCGTGGAATATGCCGGCCGAGACGCGCCACCCGATTATAGTCTCCCCTATCGGCTTCTCGGTTATGCGCGGACAATGCTACCCTCACTTCCCGGCAAACACCAAAGCGAATGGCTGGGCTTGCGTCCATCGCTGCCTGATTCCCTGCCCGTTCTTGGGCCTGCGCCAGGACATCCCAATGTCATCTTGGCGTTCGGTCATAATCACATTGGGCTCACTCTGGGACCTGTAACCGGGCAAATAGTTGCGGACCTAGTTTCGGGGCGAGCGCCAGCCGTCGACCTGAGACCCTTTGTCCCTAACCGATCCTACGTCCGGTAGTTCTCACCCACGTGAGGAGAAACACTTGATGCGTATCGTAGTACGGAGAAAACTGCAGTATGGCCCGTTTCAGCAAACATAGCTCGGAAATCGAGATTGTCCCTGCACGGCACGAAAGGGGGAGGATGGCGGCCACCCCAGGAGTTCGACATCGATTGCAACTTGGCACCTGCAGCTCTTGACCGGCTTTGGCCAAAAAGGCGGCGATCTGCGATCAAGGGGAAGAAGCGAATGCAGGATTTCATTCTCAGCGATCTCCCCACGGCATCACCTCATACCAAAAGATTGTTGGACAGGTATCAACGTAAGGCCCATTTATCATGAGTATTCTGCGGTAAAGATGGCACTTTCGACGGCTGTCAGTGGCGAGGATGAGAGACCGTCGCGCAGTGCTAGGTATTTTTTCGATCGGGCTGACAATGATCCGCAAATTGGCAAGCTTACTTGAGACCCGCCTTTCAGAGGATTTTTGCAGAGAAATAGTCGTATTTCTAATTACATTGCCACTGCTCGGGCTAATTATTGCGTCGCAGGCACAAGAAATAGTAACACCTGATCGGTCAGAGGCGAAGTTGGATGTGGTACCCAGTATTCTCCTTGTAATGCCACAGCACTGACGCCGCTTTGTCCAACCGGTATATTCCTGGCAGTCGTCATCTAATGTTTCATTTTTTGTTGAGAAATGTAATCGGATGCGTGACTTCTTTCTAACGCATGAGGATCGCGCATTTCGCACAGAAGTTCGTGCCTTCTTGTCACGCGAGCTCGCTCCGAACGTCGATTTGATTGAGCGCGATCAGGATTTTAGCGCGCAATTGGCAATCGTGCGCGCCTTGGGACAGGCTGGTTATTTAAAGCTAATGTTCCCCGCTCTTTATCGTGGGGCATTGCCGAAACCGGGCCTTACCCATGCAGTAATCGTTTCTGAGGAGGCAGCCTACCTGAACTATGCCTTCGAGACAACGATTGCCACCGCGTTGTCCTGCGCGTATCCCATCCACCGATTTGCCCGAGATTCCTTGCGCGAGCGCTACCTGTTGCCAATTCTCGAGGGTCGATCCTTGGGATCAATTTGCATGACCGAGCTCAGTGTTGGCTCGGATAGTGCGGGCATGGAGACCAGGATCCGTTTCGACGAGGGATCCCGTGAATGGGTACTATCCGGACTTAAGCGTTACATTTCCAACGCATCAAAGGCAGACGTCTATATCGTCTGGGGTGTTACCGACCCCGACGTACCGCCTCAGAAAGGCTTGACGGCGGTTCTGATTCCGGCACACGCCAAGGGTTTGAGTTTCCCAAGGCTGTACGACTTCATGGGACGACGCGGATCAATCGTCGGCGAAGTCTCGATGGATGAGGTACGCGTGCCCGAAGAGAACTTATTGGGGGAGGTGAATGGCGGTTTCAATATCATGCTCACCGCCTTCAATTTCGAACGGGTGATCCTTGGCGGCTCGGGACTAGGTGTGGCGCGGGCCGCCTTCGAAATTGCGTCTCAGCACGCGCAGTCGCGGGTCAGTTTCGGCCAAAAGCTAGGTCAGAAGCAGCTGATTTGGGACATGATTGCGCAGATGAGCTGGAAAATCGACGCGGCCGAACTGCTTACTTGTCGAGCGGCCAAAATGTATGACGCGGGGATCGGCGGTAAAGATCTCATGCGCGAGGCAAGTCAAGCCAAACTAGTTGCCACTGAAACAGCTGTTTTCTGCACGGATCGCATGGTTCAAATTCTCGGCGGCGATGGCGTGACCCGCCAGTACGGCAAAGCCGAACAGTTATACCGTGATGCAAGAACGTTGCCCATCGTCGGCGGCACCTCCGAGATGTGCAAGTATCTCATCGCAGCGCGAGAGATGCCATCTATCCGGCTCAACCTCTAGTCCAGGTCAAGCGCAATGCACATTGCCCGCATCCTCGAAGCATCTGCTGACCGTTTCCCCGGCCATGAAGCATTGATCTACGAGGAACGACGCTGGACCTATCGAGAGTGGCTCGATCGAGTTCGACGGTTTGCGCAAGCCCTATCAGATCTTGGAGTACGGCCAGGTGATCGGGTCGCTTTCTACGTCTCCACCTCGGAAAACTCGGTGACGACCTTTTTCGCCTGTCAGTTTCTGGGCGCTGTGGCTGTCCCGATGAACTTTCGTCTGTCTCCAGGGGAGGCAGCCTATATCCTGAAGGACTCGGGCGCACGTGTCCTGGTTTACGGCAGAGCACTGACCCCTAACGCGCTCGCAATCGCTGAGGAGGTTCATTCCGTTCACGATTTCATAGGTTGCGCATATGATCGGAAAAACATCCCACAGGGCCATCATCACTTCGACGGGCTGATCGAGCAGTCGCCAGATCGGGGTGAGCCCCGCCCGGTACCGACTGGAGATGCGATCTCATCCCTCGTGTATACGTCAGGCACTACAGGACGACCAAAAGGTGTGATTCACACCCATGCAAATGACATCGCAATCGCGATGAACTGCGTAATGGAATACTCGTTACGACACGACGATCGCGCACTCCACATAGCGCCGCTCTATCACGTCGGCGGAATGCAAGCCTACTTCATTCCGCATCTCTTGGTAGGCGGTACCAACGTGGTGATCGGGCGCTATGAAGCGGCACGCACTCTTCAGACCATCGCCGCCGAGCGCATTACGACGCTTTTTGCCGTGCCGACCCAAATCCAGGAAATGCTATTTCATGCGGATTTCGCAAAATTCAACGTGTCCTCGTTGCGGCTTGTTACAACCGGCGGGGCGGCAATTTCTTCAAGTACCATGGAACGCGTCATGGCGGAATTCTGCCCCAGCATATTCAATGGCTACGGAATGACGGAAGCTTCACTGACGCTGATGCTGCATCCGGAAGATGCGCTGCGCAAACTCGGCTCTTGCGGGAAGTCAACCTTGATTTCGGAATGCCGCATCATCACCAACGATCCGAGCCGCGAGGTCCCGCCAGATGAGCAGGTTCGCCGGGGGTCGATCGGACAGCTAATAGTGCGCGGGCCTCAAGCGATGATCGGTTATTGGAACAAACCCTTCGAGACGCAAAAGAAACTCAAAGCAGGTTGGGTGTACACTGAGGATCTGTTTAGCCAGGACCAGGATGGGTTCTATTATTTCCACGGACGGTCCGACGACCTGATCATATCAGGGGGCGAGAATATCTATCCGCGAGAGGTTGAGGATATACTCTATCGCTGTCCCGGGGTACAGCAGGCTGCGGTCATCGGCTTAAGCGACGCAAAATGGGGTCAAATCGTGGCCGCCTTTGTAGTCCGTTCTGATCCAAATCTCGATGCGGCGACACTTGATGCCCACGCCCGCGAGAGTCGAGATCTTGCATCGTACAAGCGCCCTAAGCGCTATCAGTTCCTGGATGCCCTTCCGACTAATCCTAGCGGCAAGGTACTCAAGCGTGAACTGATCGCGCAATATGATTTAGCTCCGCTCAAACAACCCGCTCAAGGCTAACCACGATGGCAACAGCCATACACGACTTTCTCCATGACAGCAGTGTGAATTCGATACCGCCCGAGGTGCTGTCTCTAGGCCGCCGCTGGCTGCTCGACCTCCTGGGAGTAGCTGTCGGAGGAACATCGATTCCTATGTCTCAAATCGCCCGCAACCACGTTATTCGGCATTTTGGGGCCGCTCAAAAGCCTGCACGACTTTTGTTTGACGGCCGTCTCGCAAGCCCGGTTGGGGCAGCGCTTGCCGGCGGTATTACGATCGACGCGCTAGACGCGCACGACGGTCACAAGCTTACTAAGGGTCATGTGGGGTGCGGGGTGCTGCCCGCCCTTATGGCGATGTGCGAGGCTGAGGGGGAATTGGACGATCGCGCCTTTCTCTCTGGATTAGTCATTGGCTACGAGGTTGGAACGCGCGCAGGCATTGCTTTGCATCGAACAGCCAGCGACTACCACACGTCGGGCGCTTGGGTCGCCGTGGCCGCGGCCGCTCTGGGCGCTCGAGTGTTGCGGCTCGGCAAGGCTCATACGCGTGAGGCAATGGGGATTGCCGAGTACCACGGACCTAGAAGCCAGATGATGCGCTGCATAGACGCCCCAACGATGGTAAAAGATGGCTCGGGCTGGGGTGCAATGGCGGGCGTTTCAGCGGCGTATTTGGCTGCCGACGGCTTTACCGGCGCGCCAGCGTTGATCGTCGAAGCTTCGGACGTGACCGACCTGTGGTCTGATTTAGGAAGCAAGTGGCGCATCTCAGAGCAGTATTTCAAGCCTTTTCCTATTTGCCGCTGGGCTCAGCCCGCGCTCCATGCGGTGCTCACGCTGCGGGCGAGACATGATCTAAACTCCGACATGGTCGAAGCCGTTAATCTCACAACGTTTCATGAATCGAAACGCCTCGCCGTTCGATCTCCGAAAACGACCGAGCAAGCACAGTATTCGACCGCTTTTCCAGTTGCTGTCGGCCTTGTCCATGGCACCGTGGAGCCCGAACATGTTTCGGAAGCCTCTTTCGGAAATCCGGAGATCCGACGGCTGGCCGAAGGCATGACGATCACTGAAAGCGCTGAGTTTAACAGCGCATTCCCCTCCCGCCGCTTCTCTTCCGTGGAACTGCAATTGAAGGGCGGACGCGTTCTCTACTCGGGCCCAACCGAAGCTCCGGGGGATCCCGAGGTGCCGGTGTCGACGGAGCAAATCCGCGCTAAATTTCATAGATACGCTGACGCGCGACTTGGAGCCCTGCGCGCATTCGCTATCGATCAAGCCGTGGAAAGGCTAGGCGATGGTTCAGGCGCAAAGTTGTTATTTGATCTGGCCACCACAGCAGCGGTCGAAGTACAGTCCAGTCGCTCAGCGTGACCACTGTCCGGGATTTAGCGAACACGCAAACAGGGAGCTGCAGGGTGCGCACACGACGACGGCCGCGTGATTGGCACCCACGCGCGCTGTGCCAATCACGCGGCCGTCGTCGTGTGCGCACGGTTGCTGGCTGCGAGGTGGTTCCAGCACGCAGGTTTTTCTCCGGTCGGGCGCTCAGGGCCGCAGCCGCGGCGGCGATCTCGTCGGGCGCTGTGGACACTCAGGTGCTTGTGCGGTACTGTCAAGATCTGGCCCGTGGTACGAAGAGAGGCCACGCCAGATAAGCTAATCGCATTTAGGAGCATGGGATCGCGGGCTGCAGGCGGTTCCCCATCGGCGCGCGTGGCTGGGCAGCACGCCAAAATGATCCTTGAACGATTTCGTAAAATGCGAAGAAGAGATAAAACCGCAGGCGACCGCTACCTCGATTACGGGCATGTCGGTCATCTCCAGCAATTGCCTTGCCCGTTCCAGCCTCAACCGCGAATAGTATTGCATTGGGCTGATCTGGATGTGCTTGCGAAAAAGTCGTTCGATCTGGCGCCGTGACAGGGAGACTGCTCGGGCTATTTCGCCGAGCGACGTGGTCTCCTCGATGTGGCGCTCCATGTGCTTCGTGACTCTGAGGAGTTTCTCCACCGTCCCAGCGTAGCGGAGCCCAGGCGGGATCGATTGACAGTGCGCGCCAGAACGAAACCCGTCAGCGATCAAATGTCCGCAAACGCGGCGAGCAAGCCCCTGCCCACACACGGTTTGGACGATCTCGGCCGCGAGATCGAAGGCAGCAAACTCACCTGCGGAAGTCGTCACGGACCCGTCATTGAGGAATAGGCAATCTTCTGGAACGAGGTTCGGGAATCTTTCCGCGAGGGCGGCCAATTGTCGCCAATGGATTGTGCATTTCGTACCCCTCCGCAGGATCCCGGCTTCGGCCAGCAGCCAAGTTGCCGTTCCGATGGCGTAGAGCGCCGTTTTCCGACGCTGCAACGCTCGCAACAATGAGTAGACGTGTTCCGAACGGACTTCTCCTAGACGTTCGCTGCCGATGATTACAAATCCGTCGGTCTTGCAGATCCCCGAATAATTCGCAACATCAATATCTACATGGATCTGAACCCCGCTTGAACTAACAACTCTTTCTCCGGCGCAGCCAACAATCCTCCAATAAAAAACTCTTCGGCCGGCATTGATGTTTGCTTGATGCAATGGTTCCACAAATGAAGAGAAACTGACTTGGGAAAATCCTGGCAGAAGGAGTATGTCGAACCTGCTTTCAGCCGCATCTTGAATGCCCACCGAATTTTGGTCAGCGCGGCCTATTATGACGGACGGGGCGAAGTATGGAGGCCCGATAGCGCTATCCTTATGCATATTCATCAAGCAGCGTTGCAGATCCAAGCCGCATGGAACTCCCGTGAGATAGCAACCACCAGTCTATCGTCGCGTCGTTTGACGAAGTTGAGACTATATCCATCCGACAGGTTCCTCCCGCTGCTCGACTTTTGACGATGCAACTCCCGGCAGCGGCGTGCGCCGGCAACGGCAGCACCCACATTCGCAGCGGTTGCCAACGCTACCTTGACGAACGCTTCTTCGAATCGAGAGGTAAGGTCCCATCCACCATCGATCTTGAGTATGTTCGACACTGCCCATCGTATCTAAGGTCCAAAAGAGGAATCCCGCTGTCGACCAGACATTGCAGACCTAACGACTAAGTCCTGAATGCCGGAATTACGCCAGGAATGGTAGCAATTTCCCTATTGTGCGTTTGGTTTGGAATTTCATTGACGTTCTTGAGACGGCGTGTGTCCAAAATGCTCCGTGTAGGAGGCTGAAAAGTAGGAACTTGAGCAGAAGCCGGTCGCAATGGCGATGTCAATGTTTGCGAGATTAGTGTGCAGTAGCAGGTTCCGAGCGTGTTCGAGCCGAAGTATCTTGTAGTAGCGGGCGGGAGGGCACCCCGTGTGCCGGTGAAAGAGACGCTCGAGATTTCTAACGCTCAATCCGAAGGTGCGGGCGACCGAACCGGTGCTCAAGGGTTTCTCGAAGTTGCGCATCATCAATCCAACGGCTTGCGCCAGTTGCAGAGGCAGCGTGTCGAGCCTGACCAAACTGCCTGACCGCTGTTCGACGTTGCCGGTCCTGATACGCTCAACCTGAAACTGGTTGGCAATGGATCGCGCCAGTACCGCGCCGTGTGCTTCCGTGATGATGTGCAATATCATGTCGAGAGAGGAGGTTCCACCAGCGCAAGTGTACCGGTTTCTGTCAATCACGTAGAGCTGATTGCTCAGTTCAATAAACGGAAACTCCTCGCGAAAAGCCGGCTGCCCTTCCCAGTGCAGGGTGCACCGCGCATCGGACAACAGCCCTGCGCGGGCAAGGAAGACGGTGCCCATGGATAGCGCGCCCATATGGCATCCTTCCCGAGCCCACCTGTTTAACGTGACATTCAATCGGGTCTGATCTTTAGCGACGAACGTCATGCCTGCGCAGACGAAGAGGTAATCGGGTGTCTTGGAAGTGCCGAAGCGCTCGTTCACATTTACGGAGATGCCGTTGGAGGCACGGGCCGATAAGCCATCTTCGGAAGAGAAGCGCCAGCTATAGGCCTCGGACCCGAGCAGTCGATTGGCTGCCCTCAGCGGCTCAATCGCGGAAGTCACAGACATCATGGAAAACAAATCGAGCAACAAGAACTCGATACACTCCGGTCCTTCTCTGTTTCTGCCAACGTTCATAAGTGTGGCCACTCCTCTTGCTTTTCCTCAAAGAGCATACAAGCCACTTTCGGTCTTGGTTCAAGAAATCACTGCGCGCTATGACAATTTTCCGCCGAGCTACCAATCGGCCAAGTTTTCGTTATGGACCATCGCTCCGCTTGCCGACAGCTAAGAGCTGATGTGAGTTTGTGGGAGACATTCTGTCAGCGCAATACCGTGTAAATCTGTTTTGTCGACAACTTTTTTCGCTAACGAAACCGGTGCGACTCACGTGCTCCGCCGCTTAGACGACTGCATTCGCGAGCATATTCAGGATAATGACGCCACACCCAACATAGCGATCCTGCCAAGCTGCCTGCTACGAAAAAGCTCGCGTCCAACTATCTAGCATGGTCCAACTGTCGGCCGCCGACTTGTTCACTTCGTCTTCTTTTGCAGTGATCATTCTTCACTTCCAGTGTCCACTCCAAGCTTTGCAGCCTTGCCAGTTCGTCATAGGGGATATGGCAGCGGATCGTGTGCCCGGGCTCGGCCTCGATGAGTTCCGGCTCCTGCGTCTCGCAGATCGCTCCGATCTTGCGCGGACATCTTGTGTGGAAGACGCAGCCCGTCGGCGGATTGGCGGCGCTCGGGATCTCGCCGTCGAGGCGGATGCGCGCGCTCTCCGTCCGGTCGAGTTTCGGCACGGCCGACAGCAGCGCTTCCGTATAGGGGTGGTGCGGGCCTGAGAAGACCGCTTCCGACGGTCCGAACTCCATGATGCGGCCGAGATAGAGCACCGCGATCTTGTCGGAGAGGTAACGCACCACGCCGAGGTCGTGCGAGATGAAGATGTAGCTGACGTCCTGCTTCGACTGCAGATCGGCCAAAAGGTTGAGGATCGCCGCCTGCACCGAGACGTCGAGCGCCGAGGTGGGCTCGTCGCAGACGACGATGCGCGGATCGCCGGCGAAGGCGCGCGCGATCGCCACGCGCTGCTTCAGCCCGCCAGAAAGCTGGCGCGGCTTGACCGCGAGATGCCGGTCGGTGAGCCGCACCGAGCGGACGAGCTCTTCAAGCCGCGTGTCCAGCGTCTTGCCGGTCAGCCCGCCCAGCCGCTTCAAGGCGCGGCTCAGGATATGCCGGATCGAATGCGAACGGTTGAGCGCCGAGTCCGGGTTCTGGAAGACGATCTGCACCGCCTTGACCTGGTCTTCGGAGCGGCTGGCAAGCCGCGGCGCCAATTGCTTGCCTTCGAGCTCGATGCTGCCGCCTTCGTCCGGCGGCACGAGGCCGAGCAAAAGCCTCGCGAAAGTGGTCTTGCCGCTGCCGGATTCGCCGACCAAGCCGAGCGTCTCGCCGGGCCTCAGGCTCAGCGAGACATCCTTGACGGCCCTCAGGCTGCCATAGGTCTTGTTGAGCCCTTCGACCTGCAGCACCGGCGGCGCCTGCTTCGGCTGGACGGCAGCGATCTCGGCGGGCGTGGCGCGCGGCAGCGACTGCGCCTTGTCGTGATAATGGCAGCGCGACAGGCGGCCGTCGCCGAGATCGTAGAGCGGCGGCGGCTCGGCGCGGCAGCGTTCGGTGGCCAGCGCACAACGGTCGGCGAAGGCGCAGCCGACGATATTGGCGCCGATGCCGGGCAAGAAGCCGGGAATGGTGTCGAGCCGGCCCTGGTCCTTGCGCTGGCCGCCGCGCGGCAGGCAGCGCAGCAGCGCCACCGTATAGGGATGGCGCGGGTCGTTGAAGACGTCCGCGGTCGAGCCTTCCTCGACCAGCATGCCGGCATAGAGCACGCCGACGCGGTCGCACATGTTGGCGACCACGGCGAGGTTGTGGCTTATGAACAGGATCGAGGCCGACAGTTCGCGCCGCAATTGCCCGATCAGGTCGAGCACCTCGGCCTCCACCGTGGCGTCTAGCCCGGTCGTCGGTTCGTCGAGGATCAGCATCGAGGGATCGTTGGCCAACGCCATGGCGATCGCCACGCGCTGCTGCATGCCGCCGGAAAGCTGATGCGGATAGCGCTGCATGACGCTTGCCGGATCGGAGATGCGCACCCGGTTGAGCATGGCGAGCGCCTTGTCCTCGGCCGCCTGTCCGGTGATGCCGGCAAGCTCGAAGATCTCGGTCAGCTGGCGACCGATGCGCAGGGACGGGTTCAGCGCCTTGCCGGGGTCCTGATAGACCATCGACACGCTGTCGGCGCGGGCACGCCTTAGTGCTTCGGCGTCGAGCTTCATGACGTTCTTGCCGTCGAGGGCGATCGAGCCGCCGGTGATGGAGCCGTTGCGCGGCAGATAGCGCACCACAGACAGCGCCACAGTGGATTTGCCGCAGCCGGATTCCCCGACTAGGCCGTAGGCCTCGCCGGCCCTGATGGTCAGGTTGACATTGCGCAGCACCGCGCGGTTGCGGCGGCCGACGCGATAGGCGACCGAAAGGTCCTTCAGCTCAAGGGCGTTGGGTGCTTGCCTGGGGTCAGTCATTGAACGCTCCATGCACGCCGTCGGCAACCAGATTGACGCCGATCACCAGCGAGGCGATGGCCAAAGCATCGAACAGCACCGTCCACCAGAAGCCGCCGCCGATCATGCCGTAATTGGAGGAGATCGACAGGCCCCAGTCGGGGGAGGGCGGTTGGATGCCGAAGCCCATGAAGGAAAGCGTGGCCACGGCGAAAATGGCGTAGCCCAGCCGCACCGTCGTCTCGACCAGGATCGGCGGGATGACGTTGGGCAGGATCTCGACGAACATCGTATGCAGCGCGCCTTCGTGGCGCAGCTTTGCCGCGGCCACATAGTCGAGCTCGCGTTCGGCCAGCACCGCCGAGCGCACCGTGCGGGCGATGATCGGCGCGAAGCTCAGGCCGATGACGACGATGACGGTGATCTTCGACGTGCCGAGCGCGACGATGGCGAGCAGCGCGATGATCACCACCGGGATCGCCATGAAGGCTTCGAGCACACGGCTGACGATGTCGTCGACGATGCCGCGGAAGTAGCCGATCAGCAGGCCGAGCGCTGTGCCGGCGATGGTCGCCAAAATGGTGGCCAAAGGCGCCACCGTCAGGATGTCGCGCGAGCCGACGATGACGCGCGAGAACACGTCGCGGCCGAGCTGGTCGGTGCCGAACCAGTACTCGGCCGACGGCGGCGCCAGCGCGTTGATCACGTTTTCAGCAAGCGGATCGTAGGGCACGAAGTGATCGCCAAACAGCGCGCAGATGATCCAGAACAGAACGATGCCGAGGCCAGTCAGGAAGGTGCCGGACCGCAACAGCGAGTGCAGCACCTCGCCCCAGGGGCCGTCGGGTGCGGAGGCGGGGAGCTTCGCGGTGTCTGTTGCGCTCATTGCTCTGCTCCCAGCCGGATGCGCGGATTGAGCACGGAATAGAGGAAGTCAGCAACCAATGTCGCCACGGCATAGACGATGCCGATGGTGAGGACGCCGGCCTCCAGCATCGGAAAGTCCTTGCCGCGCGCCGCGGTGAAGATCAGCGCGCCGATGCCCTGGTAGCGGAACAGCGTCTCGGTCACGACCAGGCCGCCGATGAGGTAGCCGGTCTGCGTCGCAATCACGGTGATGGTCGGCAACAGCGCGTTGCGCAGCACATGCCGCCAGATCACTGTACGCCACGGCAGGCCCTTCATCACCGCGGTGCGCGTATAGTCGGAATCGAGCGCCTCGATCATGCCGGACCGCGCCATGCGGGCAATGTAGCCGAACAGCACCAGGAACAGCGGAAGCGAGGGCAGGATAAGGTAATAGATCTGGGTGAAGAAGCCGGCGCCTTTCGGCCAGGCGGCGGCGATTGGCAGCCAGCGCAGCCACACCCCGAAGATCAGGATCAGGATGATGCCCGTGACGAATTCCGGCAGCACAGTGACCGACAGGCCGCCGAGGCTGATGATGCGGTCGAGCGGCCGGTTGAGATTGAGCGCGGCGACGACGCCGCCGAAGATGCCGATCGGCACCACCAGAACGAAGGCGACCAGCGCCAGCTTCATCGAATTGCCCAAGGCGTCGATGACGAAGGGCGCCACCGGCGCGCGGAAGATGTAGGACGTGCCCATGTCGCCATGGAGGAAGTTCCAGATCCAGCTGCCGTACTGCACAAGCAACGGCCGGTCGACGCCGAGCGAACGGTTGAGCGCCTCGACTGCGCGCTGATCGGCGAACGGTCCAAGGATAGCGCGCCCAACATTGCCGGGCAGCACCTGACTACCCAGAAACACCATGATGCTAAGCAGGAACAATGTGACGAGCGATAGCGAGAGACGCTGGGCAAAGAAGGAGAGAATGGCTATGACTCCTTATGGAGCCAGCCCCCACGTGGGGACTGGCTGTTAGAGTATGGCTTTCGCTTCTCGCTTAGGCCTTCGATGCCTTTTCGAGGAACAACTGCCCCATGGCGGACGGCTGCACCCCAGTCACGCCCTTCGCCGTCCCTGTCAGGTAATCGGCGAAATAGGTGAACAGGATAGGCGTTTCCTCGAGCAACAGCTCCTGGATCTTGCCGGCCGTGGCCTTCTGCGCCTCAAGGTCAAGCGCCGCGATATAGCTGTCAACCAGCATGTCGTATTTCTCGTTCTTGAAGTGCGCGGAGTTCCAGGTGCCGTCGCTCTTCAGGGGTGCTGCAAGAAATACATTCGGCACCCCGCGATGACCGTAGCCAGTGATGCCCATCACCGAATCCAGCCAGGGCGATTTACCGAACACTGCGTCTCCGTAATAGGCGCCTTCATCGAGGATGTTGAGATCGAGTTCGATGCCGATTTCTTTGACCCAGTTCTGGATGAGCTGGGCGTATGCGGGGATTTCCTGAAAGCTCATGGCGGTCAGCGTCACCTTGAAGCCCTTGCCGGCGCCGGCAGCTTCCATCAGCTGCTTGGCCTGGGCGATGTCCCGCTTACGCTGCGGCACGCTCGTATCGGTTGACGGAAAGACAGGCGCGAACGGGCTGTCATTGCCCAGCGAGGCGCGACCCTTCAACAGGCCTGCCACCACCTTGTCGCGATCGATTGAGAGCGCAATCGCGCGACGCACGCGCGGGTCCTTGAACGGGTCGGAATCGCAGCGCATGTGCACTTGCCGGTTCGTCGTCGCCTTCAGACTGATGATTTCTACGTTCGGATCGTTGAGCAGGCCAATGCTGGTCAGACCCGACAGCTGATTGATGATGTCTACCTGGCCGCCCTGCAGTCCCAGGATCTGCGGTTGAATGTCAGCGAAGAAAGTGAACTCGGTGCGATCAGGTAACGCCTTCTCGCCCCAGTAGTCCTCGTTGCGAACAAAGGAAGCGCCGACCTTGGGCGTGTAGTTTTCCCGCTTGAACGGCCCGGTACCATCGAAGCTTTTTTCGTAGTCGCCCTTGTAGCTGGCCGGCAGAATGATGGCGTTGTAATTGTCCGACGACACCATATAGGGGAAGTTGCCGTTCGGCGCCTCGAGGTGGAACTCGACTGTGTAATCGTCGATTTTCTTGGTCGCGCCCTTCTGCAGAACGCCCTTGAAGACCGACAGCGCATTGGACGAGCCGGCCGGATCGGCGAGCCGGTCGAAGGTAGCTACCACGTCGTCCGCCTTCATCTCATTGCCGCTGTGGAATTTAACCCCCTTGCGCAGCTTGAAGGTCCATACGGTGCCTTTGTCATTCGGCTTCCAACTTTCGGCCAGGACGGGCCGCAGCACGAGGTCGGGGCCATCGATACAGAGGAACTCTCCCACCTGTTGAACCATCAAGTAGCCACCGCCGTCTGCATTGGTGACCGGGTCGATGGCCCCTGCAGGCGCGTAGCAGGCAACGCGGATCGTGGCGCCTGGCGCGCCCTGCGCCCGGGCAAGCGATGGCGCGGCGCCGAAACCCGCGGCCATGCCGATGCGGCCGAGCAGCGGCAGCGACAGGCCGAGCAGGCTACCGTGACGCACGAAGTCGCGGCGGCTGACGCGGCCGTCGACAAGACCATCTATGAGGTGGTTTTCAAGCGGCGTACGATTCCGCCGGATAAGATCGAGAATGCGGTAGCTCGTTTTCACGTGTGATGTCCTCCCTTGCTATTTGTAATACATGATGCCCAGCCAGCTTGTTTGGCGCGACGAACGACTTGACGCCAGCGAACACCTCGATCCGGTCTCGCGATGCTGAAAGACGTTCCACCGCTGAAATTTCGCGTTCGCCGGCTTCGCACGCACAGCTTGACGTCTGCCCTGCCTCCGCAGCCGCCACGGCCGGACTATGGCAAAACAGACGACCATCTTCACACGATAAGAACGCCGCCAATGACCCAGAAAAATGCAGGCATTCAGGGGCAGTTTCACGGTTGACAGAATGACAGCACGTGAGCATCTTGTCGAAAATCTAACTTCCGAAGGGAGCGAACAATGATCGATCTGGGGCGGGTCAGGGAGCTTTTCGATGCTCGGTTTCCCGGCTACAGCTTGCCGCAAGAATTCTATACCGATCCCGAGATCTTCGAATTCGACTTGGAAGCCATCCACGCGCGCTCTTGGATTTTTATCGGGTTAGAAGCGGAGATTCCCTCGGCCGGTAGTTACTTGGCAACGACGATCGGCCGCAGTCCGATCGTCGTAGTGCGTGATCGTGATGGGACGTTGCGAGGCTTTTACAACACCTGTCGACATCGTGGCGCCCAAATTTGTGAGACTGGCCATGGCTGCAAGCCCGTGCTTGTCTGTCCGTATCATCAGTGGAGCTACCGACTCGACGGCTCACTGCAAGGGACGCCCAGAATGCACGAGAGCTTCGATCCTGCTGGCATTCATCTTTTGCCCATTCATGTCGAGACTGTCGCCGGGACTGTGTATGTCTGCCTTGCGGACGAGCCGCCGCCTTTTGAGAAGTTCAGGAGTGAGGTCGAACCCCTGCTGGCTCCCAGCCGCCTCATAGATGCCAAGCTTGTTTATGAAAAAACCGTCATCGAGCGTGCGAACTGGAAACTCGCTATGGAAAATGCGAGCGAATGCTACCATTGCGCCGTGGGCCATCCGAGCCTTACCGCTTCGGCCTACCCGCTCGCAACGCGCCGAGATCTCGACCGCTGGAATATGGCTTGCGATGAATTCACCAGCCGCATGACAGCTGCTGGCGTGCCGAGTGGTCAAGTTGACGGCGAATGGTTCACAGCTTTCCGTTTTCCGCTCAAGGAGGGCTGCGTCTCCCTGACAATGGATGGTAAGCCCTCCGTCAGGAAGCTGTTCACCGACAATATTGGCTGGATGCGGTGGTCCCTACATTCAAGTGCTTATGCTCATGCCCTCTGCGACTACACGGCCACGTTCACTGCAATGCCGATAGGAGTGCAAGAGACAGCGGTTACGTGGAAGATCTACGTGCATAAGGACGCGCAAGAGGGCGCTGATTACACTCTAGACAGCCTAACTCCACTTTGGGACAAGACAAACTTCGAAGATCGGGACCTTGCCGAAATGAACCAGCGCGGCGTGAATGGGAAAGGATACCTTCCGGGTCCGTACTCGCAAGAGGCCGAGTTGTACGCCTTAAATTTTGTCGATTGGTATTGTGCCCAGGGTCGAGCGCATCTCGACCCGCAGACTAAGAAGGCGGGCAGCACGTTGCGCAGCGTTATGGCATAACGTTCCTAGGCGTGAGAAGCGTGACTGCGATACAGCACGAATTGACGCTTCGCGTGGAATCAGTAACCCGCGAAGCGGAGGATGTTATAAGCCTCACCCTCGTCAATGCTGACGGATCTGCTTTGCCGTCCTGGGAGCCAGGCTCCCACATCGGCATTATAGTCCCAAGTGGCCGCAGTGCGCAGTACTCGCTCTGCGGCCCTCTGACCGCGGCTTATTGGCAAATTGCCGTCCTGTTGCAGAAAGACGGTCGTGGAGCATCACGTCACATCCACGAGAGCCTGAAACCTGGTGAGATATTTGCCGCCAGTGGACCTCGCAACAATTTTGCTTTGCTGCCGGCAAATCGCTATCTTTTCATCGCCGGTGGGATCGGCATTACGCCCATGCTGCCGATGATCGAATCCGTCGAACAAGCCGGTGTGCCTTGGCAGTTAATCTACGGCGGCCGCGACTTAGCCAGTATGGCGTTTGTCGAGAAACTCAGAGACCCTAACTCCCGTGTAGTCATTCTGCCCCAAGACAGGTTTGGCCTCATTCCCGTGACGAAGCTTGCTGATTCTCTGCCCGAGGGATGCCGTGTGTATTGCTGCGGCCCCGAGCCGTTGCTGATGGCAGTTCAGGAGGTACTCTCCTCAAGAGGATTGCCCCAAGCCCATGTCGAGCGTTTCCAAGTCGCGCCAGGCTTGACCGACAAGAGCCGAAATCGATCGTTCATGGTGTATCTCGCCCGCAGCGGTCAGTCGATCGAGATTGGTGCCCAAGAAAGCATCGTCGAGGGCCTGGCCGAGCACGGAGTCGTTATTACTACGTCTTGCGAGGAAGGTTTCTGCGGCACTTGCAAGACCCGGGTTCTAGCGGGCGAGATCGAGCATCGCGATTGTTTTCTTACGGAAGACGAGAAGGCGCGGCAGGATACAATCCTCCCCTGCGTGTCTCGGGCTACGCGGCAAAGTCTTACCCTAGACCTATGATTGCTGGCAAAAGCACAGGATCACGTCTCCGGTTCCGCAGTCGTGACCGTCTTTCACCGCGCCCAGCCGTCCCTTGGCAGCTTTACAGGATTGGCTGCCGTAACAAGTCGTCCGTGAAGAACTCGGAAGGCTTTGATTCAATTTAGGATTCTGCTCCAGCTTTGCGTTTGATTTTGCCGAAAATCGTGGCTTTGAGCGGCGGTTTCCGGCAAATTGAAAGCGTGCCCGTACGCGTGATTCGACGGTTGTGGCGAAGCTGCGAGGGAGCGAGCGATGCGGCCGAAGGAACGGCGCGAAAGCGGACAGACCGACCTGTTGCGATCCCGGCTCGACCAGATCCTCAACATGGATCATGCGCTGGTGAAACTGGCCCGGTCGATCGACTGGCGTTTCCTCGAACAACGGCTTGGCGCGGTCTATGACGACGATCCCGGCCGGCCGCCGCTGCCGACCCGGTTGATGGCGGGCCTGGCCATCCTCAAGTCGATGCACAACCTGTCCGACGAGGCGCTGTGCGAGCGCTGGCTTGAGAACCCCTATTACCAGCTGTTCTGCGGCGAGGAGTTCTTCCAGCACCGCCTGCCCTTCGACCGCAGTTCGCTGACGCGCTGGCGTCTGCGCATGGGCGAGGAGCGGCTGATGGCCTTGCTCCAGGAGAGCCTTGCGGCAGCGACGCGGCTGGGGGCGGCCAAACCGGCCGACTTCCGTGCGGTGATCGTCGACACCACCGTGCAGGGGAAGGCCATCACCTTCCCGACCGACGCCAAGCTGATGCATCGGGCCCGCGAGCGGCTGGTGACGCTGGCCAAAAAACACGGCATCGGCCTGCGCCAGTCCTATGCGCGGGTCGGCAAGTTCGCGCTGATCAAGCATCAGCGTTATGCCCATGCCAAGCAGTTCAAGCGCGCCAACCGGGCGCTCAAGCGGCTGCGCACCATGCTCGGCGCGGTGATCCGCGACATTACCCGCAAGCTCGCCGGGCAGCCCGAACTGGCCCAGGTCTTCGCCCTGCCGCTGTCGCTTGGTAAGACCTTATGTCCTTTCTGGTTGCCGGCTGTGAGGTGGTTCGCCCTACACTGGCAGTGTTGAAGCGAGGGTTGCTCGTCGAGCCTATCCT